>CAWKOD010000033.1:0-101779 GCA_963850885.1 uncultured Alphaproteobacteria bacterium
TGCTGGCATCCGCCATTACCCTGTTTGCAAGCCTTGCCACTCCCGCTCGCGCGGAAACCTTTGAGTTCGCGGTGTGGTTCTCGGATCGCGACTTCTACGCCGACTATGTCCGCACCTGGGCGTCGGAAATCGAGAAGCGCACCGAGGGCCGAGTTAAGATGAAGCTGCACTTCTCTGGTGCGCTCGTCGCGGCGAAGGAAACCGTTAACGCGGTGCGCACCGGCGCGGCCGGCGGGGGCACCACCAGTGCAAGCTTCGTCGCCGGACTGGCGCGGCCGGTCGCCTACTTCGAGGCGCTGTTCTGGATTCCGGGCGATCCCAAGATCGCGCTCGATACCATCCACAGGCTGCAGGAGCCGACCGGCAAGCTTCTGGAGCAGCGCGGATTGAAGCTGATGTTCAACTTCCCGTCCGCCGGCCTCGTGTCGAACTGCTCCAACGGCCACATCAAGGCGACCTCCGACTGGAAGGGCAAGAAGGTGCGCGCGGCCGGACGCTGGCAAGGCGTGCAACTGCAGGCGGTCGGTGCGTCCGCCGTCGCGCTCGATCCGGGCGAGGTTTACGTCGCGCTCCAGCAGAAGACCGTCGACTGCATTCTGTTCCTTGCCAACCTGACGCTGTCGTCGAAGGTCTACGAGGTCGCGCCCTACATCACGTACTGGCGCGACGGCGCCAACTCATCGATGTACTACCTGAACATGGCGCAGTGGAACAAAGTCTCGCCGGCCGACCAGAAGATCATGCTTCAGGTCTCCGACGAGGTGCTGGCGGCCGGCACGGCGAAAATGGCCGAGCAGCAGGACGAGGCGCTGAAGGAGCTGGAGAAGGCCGGCGCCAAGGTTTACCGCGCGACGCCCGAGGAAATTTCGGCGATGAGAAAGGCGATGTCGCCGGTCTATGCAGAACTCGAAAAGTTCTCAGGACCCGAGGGCAAGCCGTTCGCCGACACCATTCTGCCGCTGCAAAAATAGACCGTGATGTCATCCATCGACAGCTCGCGTCAGCCGCAGCATCGCGGGGATTGGTTCGATCAGCTCGAAGCGTTCACGCGCGCGGTCAACCGCTTGTTCGCGGCGGCCGCCTGCGTGCTCGTTCTCGTGATCATGACGACGATCATGATTCAGATCGTCTATCGTTTTTTGTTGGACGATCCGATCGCCTGGGTGCTCGACATCACGATCTTCCTGCTGGTGTTCGTTTTCTTCCTGGCGGTCGCGCCAGCGCTGCAAAGCAGCAGTCACATCGAAGTCGACATGTTCAACTCGCTCATCCCGAAGCGGCATCACAAGGCGGTGCGGCTGATCGGCAAGCTGCTGACGGTGGCGTTTGGCGCGATCTTCCTGTGGTATGTCGCTGCCTTCTATTACGACATCGTGGAGGTGGATGAAGTCTCCTTCACGATGCTCATCGTCCAGTTGAAGTATCTCTACTGGATCGGCCCACTTGGCGCGGCGCAGTTCCTGCTTACCTCCATCGTTCTGCTGATCCGGTTCTGGCGCGATCCGCTGAAGACGGACGACGACACGATGATTCTCGATGCCAGTTAGCTTTTGCTCACATCGGAAGAACGCCGCTGCTGCGGCCTCTCCCCATGGGAGAGATCGCGAGCACGTGCCGGCAGGGGCGACCGGATGAGCGCCGTCATCGCCTTCACCGTTTTTCTTATCGCCCTGTTGATCCTGATGGCGACCCGAACACCAGTCGCCGTCGCGCTCTCGATGGTGACGGTGGCCGGCGTCACGATCTTCGTCGCGCCCGGAGCGCTGAGCCAACTCGCCACCACGGCGTTCTCGCTGTCCAGCAACTTCATCCTGGTTGTCGTGCCGATGTTCGTCCTGATGGGCGAGGTGCTCGCGGCGACCGGGATCGGTGCCACCATGTTTCGTGCTGCCGAATTGTGGATGCGCCGCCTGCCGGGTGCGCTGGCCATCGCAACCATCTGGGCCTGCGCAGGCTTCGGCTCGGTCTGCGGCTCGAGCCCGGTGACGGCCAGCACCATCGGCGCCATGGCGGTGCCGGAGATGATGAAGCGCGGCTACCACGCCATGCTTGCGCTCGGCTCGACCGCAGCCGGCGGCACGCTGGGCATTCTGATCCCGCCCAGCATCTCAATGGTCGTCTATGGCGTGGTCACCGACACCTCGGTCGGCCACCTGTTCATCGCGGGCATCGTGCCGGGCATCATGCTTGCCACGCTGATGTCAATGACCGTCCTGGTCTGGGTCTGGTTCCGCCCGGAGTGGGCGCCGCCCGTGAAGGAAGAGCCGACCCGGCGGGAAAAATGGCTTGCTCTTGGGGCGGTGACGCCGGTGATCGTCCTCACCGCGCTGGTGATCGGGTCGATTTTTTCGGGTGCCGCGACGCCGACCGAAGCCGGCGCGGTTGGCGCCTTCGGCGCGCTGGTCATCGCGCTGTTCATGCGCCGGCTCACCATGGAGGTGCTGTGGGTCAGCCTGCAGAAGACCATCCGCACCACCGCGATGTTCCTGCTGCTGCTGACCGGCGGCACATTCAGCTCCTACCTGATGGCGCGGCTTGGCATCCCGCAGGCGGTCTCGGACTTCATGACCGGTCTGCCGCTGCCGCCGTGGGCGGTCATGGTCATCATCAACTTCACGCTGCTGATTCTCGGCACCTTCATGGACGCGGGCAGCATGGTGGTGATTGTCATTCCGATCTTTCTGAAAACCATCCTCAGTCTCGGCTACGACCCGGTGTGGTTCGGCATCGTCGTCGTCATTCAGTCGGAGATTGCTGCGATCTCGCCGCCCGTGGGGTTCAATCTGTTCGTTCTGAAATCGGTGGTGCCGGGCGTGAGCGACAATGACGTAGCGAACGGCGCGATGATCTTCGTCTTTCCCATGCTCGCGGCGATTGCGATCCTGACGGTCTTCCCGCAGATCGCATTGTACCTTCCGGAGATGCTGCTCTCCAACAAATAGCGGTGTAACAAGGACTAGCGAGAAAGCGCGACATCAAGAACTGGAACTGCGTATGGAAGCAAGCAGGCAAGAGATCGAGATCGGAGGCCGCAAGGTTGCCCTCATCGAGGCGGGATCAGGCCCGCCGCTGGTCTACCTGCACGGCTTCGCCGACGTCCACGGCGTGTCGGAGGAATTGTTGCCGTTCCATCAGGGGCTGGCGCAGAAGCACAGGGTGCTCGCACCGGCGCATCCCGGCTGCAACGGCTCGAGCGATTTCCTGCAAGGCAACCGGGTCGATGACTTTCTGTTTCACCTGTGCGAGGTGTTCGACGCCCTGAAGCTCGACCGCTTCGCGCTGGTCGGGCATTGCGTCGGCGGCTGGCTGGCCGCCGAGTTCGCCGTGCGTCATCCGGAGCGCGTGACAAGGCTGGCGCTGGTTGGGGCCACCGGTCTGTTCGTGCCGGGCGAACTGATCGGCGACGTGTTCATGAACTCCAACCCGAACAACGGCATTAGCTTGGCGAGCCTTCGCCACATGCTGTTCGCCGGCCCAGATGCGCCGCAGGCGAAGCGCTTCTATCCGGATGGCCGCGGCGAGATCGACGACGAAATGCGCCGCTACGGAATGCTGCGCTTTGCCTCGGCGATCGGATTCCGGCCGCCGTATCTGTACAACCGCCCGCTGGTGGACCGGCTCTATCGCGCCAGGATGCCCTCGGCGGTGGTGTGGGGCGCCGACGACCACATGGTGCCGGTCGCCCACGGCAGGACCTACGCGAAGAATCTCGGCGGCGGTGCGCCGCTGAAGCTGATCGACGGCGCCGGCCATGCCGCACATCTGGAAAGGCCCGCCGAGGTGCTGGCGGCGCTGCAACCCGTTCTCAACGGCTGAAACAGAAACAGGACAAGGCCATGACGCAACCCGTCCGACTCTTCTGCTGGCACTTCATGTCCTATCCGTATGCGCCGGCCGACTTCGACGACAAGTACGACACCGCGTGGATCACCGTTCCCAACAAGCTGTGGGACCGCGAGAAGTCGAAAGGCCTACTCAACGGCTACATCGACCAGCTCGCTTACGCCGACACCGTCGGTTTCGACGGGATGGTGCTGAACGAGCATCACCAGAACATCTACGGGCTGATGCCGTCGCCAAACATCATCGCCTCGGCGCTGACCCAGAAGACCAGTCACGGCAAGATCGTCGTGCTCGCCAACCTCCTGCCGCTGCACGGTAACCCGCTGCGCGTGGCGGAGGAGTACGCCATGCTCGATAACATGTCGAACGGCCGCGTCGTTGCCGGGCTCGCGCCCGGCGGCGGGCAGGAGACGTTCAACTACAACACGCCGGCGGCGATTCAGCGCGAGCAGTTCTGGGAGGCGGTCGACCTGATCGAGCAGGCGTGGACCCGCGAAGGGCCGTTCGCCTTCGAGGGCAAGCACTATCCACTGCGCTACGTGAATCCCTGGCCGCAGCCGCAGCAGCTTCCGCATCCGCCGATCTGGATTCCCGGCTCGCAGTCCAAGGAGACCATGCGCCAGTGCGCCCGGCGCGGGCATTGCTACTTCCTGTCGTCGCGCGTACACGGCGGCGCCATTGCCAAGGTGCGCGAAGAATTCAGCAAGATCCTGCAGGACGCCGGCCGCCGCTACGATCCGTTCCGCATGGGCATCCTGATGTCGGCCTACGTCTCGGAGACCGACGAGCAGGCCCGCGAGGAGGCGCACGAGGGTGTCTGGTACTTCCTCAAGAACTGCCTGAAGGGCCACCTGCGCAACTTCCAGGGCCGCTCTATGACCTTCGGCCCGGCGGTGCCGAACGTCGAGGTCGCCGACTACCGGCGCGTGCTGGAGAACACCCAGCCCGGCCGTCCAATGCTGGGCGACGCCGACGACTGGGATGCGCTGATCAAGGCGCAGTCGATCATCGTCGGCAGCCCGGACACAGTCTATCGGCAGATCATCGATCTGGTCCGCGAAACCGAGGTCGGCAACCTGCTGATCCAGTTCCACATGGGAAACATGCGCGACGATCTCGCGCGCAAGAGCATGCGGCTGTTCGCGACGCAAGTCGCGCCGCGCCTGCGCGACGAGTCGCGGGTGATCTTCGCCAAGCACTTCAAGGAGCTTGAGCACGCATAGAGGCCCCCGCCGACCAACCTGCGTACCGCAAAAGCCCTAGACATTTGACGTGCCGTTGCCGGCGGGCAAGCCGTTTGCAGGGAGCGAGCGATGGCGTTTGCGTGCGCCAACTCGCTAAAACACGAAGCTAGCGCGGCATCGAAACATGGCGAGCGTGAAAAAATATTTTGGGCGGAATGACCTAGCCACTGCGTGGTGCGCAAAACGCCTGCAAGATCAAGCACCGATCCCTTCACGTGACAACGTCGTGTCCTGTGGCTCCGGTGCCCCTGCGGTGCCCTTGTCGCGGCCCGATCATTACGTTATTTTTTCGTTATAACGGAGATAGGAAAGGGCCGATGGCCAGCCTACGCTCGCGCCACATCCGCTGCGCGCATTGCAACAAGAAGGTCAAGGTCGCTCCGCACGGACGCGTCCCGACGTTCTGCAGCAACAACTGCAGGCAGCGCGCCTTCGTCAGCAACGCGCGCGGCACGCCGGTGTCGTCCGAGGACCGTCAACGTCTGATGACGTGGAATCTTCTTCAGGATGCCGGGTTGGTTCCGCGCGATCAGCCGCCACCGAAGCCGAGGGGCAAGCGATGAGCCGCGAGCCGACCCGCAGGCGCGTCAGGGAGGCATGCACCATTAGGCGCAGCCGTCCCGAGGCGCATCCGACCATCCTGTTAGACCCGGCGCAGATGGCGCCGCGACATCGATCTCACGAGGGTCTAACGAGGGTCGATGATGTTAACGGGTGACGCCAAGCGGGCGTATCAGCGCGAATACATGCGGCGCAAGCGGGCGGGCGAACCGACGCGCAAGCCGAAGCTGCCGGAACAGCCGACGAAGCCAGAGAAACCGTGGGAGCCGACCAAGAGTATGATCTGGGACGTTCGCCGCTGGTTCTCCCTCAAGGTCAACGATCACTGCCTGCGCGGTATCGGCAGGGATGTGGTCCACGATCTCGATCCCAACAACGCTGACGGCAGCGTCAACGAGGCGGCTTGGATCGAAGCCATGCGGCGCTACAAGACGCTGCGCCGAGAACAGCGTGTTGAGCGCGAGCGCAAGCAGGCGGAGCGCGACAAGCCTAAACCGAAGCGATGTTCGTTCTGCTACGAACCGGCGTCCGCCGAGCGCATCCTTATCGGCGACAGCGACAACAGTTTCAGACTGATCTGCGAGACCTGCGTCGAACAGGCGTCGAAGGTCGTCGCGGAGACCCGCGCTGCATCTGGGCGATCCGGTGGAGGAGGACGAGCATGACCCACACGCACATCATCGGCGCAACGATGATCGCCATCGTACTGGCGTTGCTCCTGCCGACCGCAGCACTGGCGCAGTCGCAGTCGCGCACGATCTACGACAGCAGGGGCAGAGTGTCAGGCCGCACGTCCACCGACAGCCAAGGCTCGACCACGTTCTGCGATGCGAGCGGTCGCGTGAGCGGTCGATCATCCACCGACAGCCAGGGCACCACGACGTTCTATGACGCGGCAGGGCGTAGGACCGGAACCGTCACGACGACCAAAAAGAGCAAATGACCATGATGCAGAACACCGAACTAACACATGCGGCGGTCAATGAGTTGGAGCAGCGGCTGTTAGACACGCATCAAGCGCGGGAGGCCGCAATGTTGGCGGCTTCAATGGCGGAAGCGATTGCGATACAGGAACTGACAAAAAGCGCGCACAGCGCGTGGCGCGCAGCGCAGCAGAAAGACCCAAACACCTATATCTCAATCGCCCCATTCATCACGCCGTTGCTGGCGGTGCTTGGAGTGCAACAGCCGACGCCCTTGTCCGATGAAACGCCGAAAATGCGCTATGCGTGCCCACCCTCGACGACGGTCGAGCCGGTGAAGCGCACACGCAAACGCAAGCCGACATTGGCAGGCGTTGCACGACAGGCGGCAAAGGCAGGCATCGAGGTCGCTGCCTACGAGGTCCGGTCAGACGGGATCAAGGTCACCCCCGGCAAGCCGCGCGAGGCGACGATGTCAGACGACAACGACACAACATCCATCGACAAGAGCGAGTGGAACTAATGGCCGACATCAAATTGAATTTCGTCAACAGCTACCGCGACCCGCGCAACGGAGCGATGCGGCATCAATTCCGGCGCAAGGGGTGCAGAAAGATCATGTTGAAGGGGCGTCCCGGCTCCGCAGAGTTCATGGATCACTACGCCGAGTTACTGGCGCAGAGCGAGAATGCAGCCGCGCACGTCGGCGCATCGAAGATCAAGCCGGGGAGCATCGACGCGCTGATCGTCAAGTACCTACAGCACGACACCTTCACCAAGGGACTGGCCGAGGCGACACAGGCAGCGCGGCGACCGATCCTCGACAATTTCCGCCAGTGCATGACACCGGGTGGTCACCGCTACGGCGAGAACCGCCTTCGCACCATCCAGCGCAAGAACATCACTGACGCGCTCGCAGGCAAGACGCCGATCATGCAGCGGGTCTGGATGAAGGCGCTCCGACACCTGATCGCGTTCGCTATCGATCAGGGCGAGTTGAAAGACGATCCGACCATCGGGATCACGACGGCTCGACCGCCCAAGACCAGCGGTCACGTCACTTGGGGCGACGCCCAAATCGAACAGTACCGCGAGCAGCACGCGAACGGCACGATGGCGCGGCTCGCACTGGAATTGATGCTCAACATCGCCGCGCGACGGCACGATGCGCACCAGATCGGTCGTCAGAATCTGCGCAACGGTTGTCTGTCGTGGCGACCGAGCAAGACCAGCCAGTCCACCGGCAAGGTGCTGACGATCCGGGTGCTGCCGGAACTACAGGCGGCACTCGACGCGATGCCGCACCGCGACGAGCTGACATTCCTGCTCACCGACTACGGCAGACCGTTCGCGTCGCCAGCGGCGTTCGGCAACAAGTTCGCCGACTGGTGCGATGCGGCGAAGCTGGAGCCGGTGCTCTGCGACGACGGCAAGGTTCGCAACTACCGTGCGCATGGGCTGCGCAAGGCAGCGTGCAAGCAACTGGCGCACGCGGGATGTACAGCGCCTGAAATCATGGCGGTCAGCGGTCACGCCTCGCTGGCAGAAGTGCAGAAGTACATCAGCGCGGTCGAGCAGGATCGACTTGCAGAGGCGGCGATGGTCAAGCGCGCAGCCAGATCAAATCGTGCACAGACGGGTGACTAACGATTACCGAAGGGGTGACTAACGATGTTGAAAACTTTGAAGAATTTGAGGGGGATGGCGCTCCCTGGGGGAATCGAACCCCCGTTTCAGCCTTGAGAGGGCCGCGTCCTAACCGCTAGACGAAGGGAGCGTCCGGCAAGGCGTTTGAAATAGCGCCGATCCCGGGCCCAGGCAAGCCTACCGCTTTGCAGCCCTACGGCTCGGTGGCGAAGCGGAGCCGCCCGGTGGGCTTCAGCGTCTTCAGGTCGAAGGTCCGCACCTCGACCATGCCGCCCTGCTCGATCGTCACCGCGATGCGGTCGTCGGCGACCGCGGTCGCCGTCACCTTGGCGCCCTTGGGCAACAGCGCGGTGACCTCGGCCGGCGCCACGCTTCCATTGGCGCGGAAAAAGCGATAGCCGATGACGCCGACGACGACGGCGATGCCGAGCAGGGTGGCAAAGCCGGAGATCAGCATCAGCCATCGCACCCGGGCGACGATCTTCTGCTGCTCGGGGGGAAGCGGCGGTTCGGCGTCGTCGGACGTGCTCATATGGACCAAGGCGGCTTGGGCTCCCCGAAACATGCCGCA
The DNA here is from genome assembly GCA_963850885.1 of uncultured Alphaproteobacteria bacterium. Classification (GTDB taxonomy): domain Bacteria; phylum Pseudomonadota; class Alphaproteobacteria; order Rhizobiales; family Xanthobacteraceae; genus Z2-YC6860. Next base: position 8,790 of record CAWKOD010000033.1, read on the forward strand.
GGCGAGCAAGGAAACGATCAGCGTCGCCGGCGACCAGGCCGGCCAGCGGCTCGACCGCGTGCTGGCCCAAGCCTTCGCAAGCCGCAGACCAAGCCTCCGCGCTGTCGCGCACCCGTCTCAAGGCGCTGATCCTCGACGGCGCGGTCAGCATCGGCGCCCGCACGATCCGCGATCCGGGCTATCGCGTCAACTTGGGCGAGACCGTCACGGTCGCGGTGCCGGCGCCCGAGCCGGCCGAGCCCGGCGGCGAAAGCATCCCGCTCAACATCGTGTTCGAGGACGACGCCATCATCGTCATCGACAAGCCGGCCGGCCTGGTGGTGCATCCGGCGGCGGGCCACGCCACCGGCACGCTGGTCAACGCGCTGATCGCGCACTGCGGCGACAGCCTGTCCGGCATCGGCGGGGTGAAGCGGCCGGGCATCGTGCACCGGCTCGACAAGGACACCACCGGGCTGATGGTGGTGGCCAAGACCGACCGCGCCCACCAGGCGCTGGCCGCCCAGTTCGCCGACCATGGCCGCACCGGCCCGCTGCGGCGCGGCTATCTGGCGTTCGTCTGGGGCGCGCCGGCCCGGCCGAAGGGCACCATCGACGAGCCGATCGACCGCCATCCGAAGAGCCGCGACCGCATGGCGGTCCGCGCCAACGGCCGCATCGCCATCACCCATTGGCAGGTGCTGGAGCGCTTCAACGGGCAAGGACGGCAAACCGGTGGCGAGCCTGATCGAGTGCCGGCTGGAGACCGGCCGCACCCACCAGATCCGCGTCCATCTGGCGCATGCCGGCCATCCGCTCCTGGGCGACGCCACCTATGGCACCGGCTTCAAGACCAAGGCGACCCGGCTGCCGCGAGGCGGCGCAGGAGGCGCTCGCGGCCCTTGGACGACAGGCCCTGCATGCTTATCTGCTGGCCATCGAACACCCGACGACCGGGAAAAGGCTGGAGTTCCGATCGGAACTACCCGGCCCGATCTGGTCCGTTTACACCACAGTCTGTCGGCCGGTTGACCGCGCCGCACTGTCCATAAAATCCCTGTTTGATCAGGGGTTTGAGGGGGTGCGACAACGGTCTACCGGGGGTCACGAGGGTGTGAAGCGGTTTTTCTTCCTTTTGCCCCATTCGGTTCGTTATAATGCTGCACTGCGGTCGGGGATTTCGCGGCCGCACAGCATGTCGGTGCCGTCGGCTCGGGGAGCGACGGTGCGCATCGCCTGCCGGACAATCCGGGGGCAAACATAAGGAGGGCGCTGTCATGGCCCGTACTGCGGCTTTGCCGATCATGACCGCTGAAGGCGGTCTTACCCGTTATCTGGAAGAAATCCGGCGGTTCCCGATGCTGGAACCGCAGGAGGAATTCATGCTGGCCAAGAGCTGGCGCGAGCACGGCGACCGTGACGCCGCGCACAAGCTCGTCACCAGCCATCTGCGTCTCGTCGCCAAGATCGCCATGGGCTATCGCGGCTACGGCCTGCCGATCTCCGAGGTCGTCTCGGAGGGCAACGTCGGCCTGATGCAGGCGGTGAAGCGCTTCGAGCCCGACAAGGGCTTCCGCCTCGCCACCTACGCGATGTGGTGGATCAAGGCGTCGATCCAGGAATACATCCTGCGCTCGTGGTCGCTCGTGAAGATGGGCACCACCGCGAACCAGAAGAAGCTGTTCTTCAACCTGCGCAAGGCCAAGAGCAAGATCTCCGCGCTGCAGGAGGGCGACCTGCGCCCCGATCAGGTGCAGATCATCGCCAAGCGGCTCGGCGTCACCACGCAGGACGTGATCGACATGAACCGCCGGCTCGGCGGCGACGCGTCGCTCAACGCGCCGATCCGCGAGGACGGCGACAGCGGCGAATGGCAGGACTGGCTCGCCGACGACAGCGAGAGCCAGGAAACCGTGATGGCCGCGCACGAGGAGCTCGACAACCGCCGCAAGGCGCTGTCGTCGGCGCTCGGCGTGCTCAACGACCGCGAACGCCGCATCTTCGAGGCGCGGCGGCTGGCCGACGATCCGGTCACGCTCGAGGAGCTGGCCGAGGAGTTCGGCGTCTCCCGCGAGCGCGTCCGCCAGATCGAGGTGCGCGCCTTCGAGAAGGTGCAGAAGGCGGTGAAGAACAAGGTGGCGGCGATGGAAACCCCGTCGGCGCAGCCCGAGGCCATCACCGCGCACTTGAGACGCGGCAAATGAAAGCGAAACGCCGCCGCGAGGCGGCGTTTTCTTTGGCGCGGCTGCGACGGCAACGAGACGATCCGGGCGGCGCAGCTTCACCCTCCCCTGGAGGGGGAGGGTCGACTGCCATAAGCGAGTTTACGCGCGTCTTTGAGCGCTATGGAGCAGCGAAGGCAGGCGGGGTGGGGTGAGCTTCCCTGACGCTGCATAACAGATCACCCCACCCCGGCTCACATCTCGCTAGGCTCGATGTTTCGCCGACCCTCCCCCTCCAGGGGAGGGTGAAGCGAGCAAGCTGCACGGCAAAGCGCACCATCGAGAATTGAAAAAGCCCGGCACAGTACCGGGCCTTTCGTAGCGGAATCGCGCTCGTCTCAGCCGGCGGGGCGCACGCGGAGCGCGTTCAGCGGAACGGCCAGTTCGTAGACGAATCCTGCCGGCTCGTATTTCAATCGAACCCCGCCATGAAGCTGCGCGGCGAGACGCTCGATGAGACGGGTGCCGAAGCTGCGCCGCGTCGGCTCGCAGACCGGCGGCCCGCCGCGCTCCGCCCATGTCAGCTTCAGCGAAGTGTCATCGACCGCCAATGCAATCTCGATCCGTCCTGCGCCGTTGGACAGCGCGCCGTATTTCACGGCGTTGGTGCAGAGCTCGTTGAGCGACAGGGTGATCGGCAGCACGGCGTTCGCGCCGATCTCGAGCGGCGTGCCTTGCACGGCAAACCGCGGGACGTCCCGGCTTTCGAACGGTGCGATGGCGAAGCCGATGACGTCGGTGAGCTTCGCGCTGGTCCAGTGCGCCTGAAGCAGCAGATCGTGGGCGCGGCCGAGCGCAACCAGCCGGCTCTCGACCGCCTTTTGGCCCTCCTCGAGGCTCGCGGCATTGCGCAGGCTCTGTGACGTGATGGCGATCACCGTCGCCAGCGTGTTCTTCACTCGATGATGCAGCTCCTCCAGCAGCAGACGCTGCAAGCGCTTGGCGACCTCGTTCTCGATCGCATCGATGCCGGCCTGTTTCAGGAGACGCGCCGCGTCGAGCCCGGCTTGCGCCAGCAAGTCCCGGAGATCGGCATTTTCCGCTTCGAGAGCGGTTTCCTTGAAGCTTTTGGGATCGCTCGCCATGTCCGGCCGCAGGATAGCAGGATTTGGGTCGGCCGGTTGAGCCATACGCGCTTGAGGTGGCCGCCGAACTGGCGCATACGGGGGCCAAGGCTAGCACCATGACCATCTTCAAATGCCCGCACTGCTCGGCCGAATACGAGATGATCATGACGCACATCTCGTTCCGGCAGCGCAGCTACGCCAACTGCCAGGTGTGCTGGAAGCCCATGTACAGCTGGGCCAGCACCCGGGTTCCGCGCTTCACGCTGCTGGTGCAGCCGGACAACACCTCGCGTCCATAATTGAATCGATCCACAAACGCGCATTTGCAATTGCCGCGGTTTGTGTTCGAAGGAGAGTCATGCGAAATCAGCCGCGATTCGGACAGCGACCCCTGCCCGGTCACCGATGACTTGCTGGGCGAGCTCTACCGGGCCAACAAGAACGGCCTGCCGGAGCTGATCGCAACCGTGAGCCCCGACGTCCGGGCCGCGCTGGCGATGTACTGCTACCGCCGCGGGCACCTCAAAGGGATCGGTCTCGCCATCGCATCGACCTGCGACATTTACGACCTTGAGACGGTGGGCGGCACGGCGGGCGCGGCGCTGTTCGCCCGGTCCCGTGAGGTCGCGCCGGCGGCGCCGGTCGCGTCGCAATACGTGGCGCGGCAGAAGATCACGCTCGCCAGCGGCTCGCTGCGGAAAACCCTGCCGATCGACGAAGACGTCGACTTGGATGACGAGCCTGAAGCGGGTCCGCTGGAGTCCACAGCGCTGGAGTCGAAGCCGGTGGAGTCCGGGCCAGCGGAGCCTGAACCACCGAAGTCCGCACCGCCAGAGTCCGCGCCGTCGGAGTCCGCGTGGAACTTCCTCTTCGCCCGCCGAACCCGACCTTCCACCTGATTGAAGCGTTTTCGCGCGGCCGTTACGCTCCTGCCCAAAGTCTATGGGAGGGCGCGTCGATGCGGTGGATAGCGAACGCGGTTGGCATCCTTTGCAGCCTACTTCTGCTCGCGGCCGGCCCGGCCGCCGCGCAGGACATCTCGCGCCCGGTGCGGCTGGTGGTCAGCTTCCCGCCCGGCGGCGGCGTCGACGCGGTGGCGCGGCTGTTCGCCGACAAGATGAGCGCGCTGCTCGGCCAGACCGTGGTGGTGGAAAACCGCGGCGGCGCCAGCGGCATCATCGCCGGCAAGCAGGTCGCCAACGCCGAGCCCGACGGCACCAGCGTGCTGATCGCGTCGAACTCGATGGTGGTGGCGCAGGTGATGAGCCCCAACGTCGGCCTCGACATCGCGCGCGATCTCAAGGCGCTGGCGAGCGTGGCGCCGCAGGCGATCATCATCACGGCGCAGCCCGACTTTGCCGCCAACACGCTCCAGGAGCTGGTCGCGGCCGCCAAGTCGCGGCGGCTCAACTACGGCTCGCCCGGAGCGGGTTCAGTGCCGCATCTGCTCGGCGTCTATCTGTTCGGCTCGCTCGCCGGCGTGACGCTCGAGCACATCCCGTTCCCCGGCGCGGCGCAAGCGCTGACGGCGCTGCTCGGCAAGCAGATCGATCTCGCCATGGTGACCCTGGCGCCAGCGGTCACGCTCGTCGCTGACGGCAAGATGAAGGGCATCGCGGTGACGACGCCGGAGCGGTCGGCGGCGCTGCCGAAGGTGCCGACCGCGGCCGAATCCGGCTATCCGGGATTTTCGGTCAGCGTGTGGACCGGCTTCTTCGTTCCGGCCAAGACGCCGAAGCCGATCGCCGACCGGCTCGAAGCCGTCATTCTCAAGGTCGCCAACGATCCGGAGATCAAGACGAAGCTCACCCAGCTTGGCTTCGAGCCGACCAACATCGCCGGCGAGCCGTTCCACCGCGACGTAGCGGCCGAGCTCAAGCGCTGGGACGAGGTGGTGGACAAGGCGGGGCTGAAAGGGAAGTAACCCCGGACCTCATGCTGAGGAGGCCGCGAAGCGGCCGTCTCGAAGCATGGGCTGCGGCTCGGGGCCATCCTTCGAGACGCATCGCTTCGCGATGCTCCTCAGGATGAGGTCGGCGTCACTGCTTCCACGTCGCGAAGGCCTGATTGAACGCCTGCTCGCCCGGCGTGCCCTTCTCCAGGGCCAGGATGGCGCGGCGGTTGTTGTTGTAGATGATCGGGATATCGAACCAGGACCGCTCCTTGAGCAGCTGAACATTGCGCTGCATGTCGCTCTCGAGCGAGGACAACCCGATCAGGAAATATCCCGGCGTCACCGGGACCGCGAGGCCGGCCAGCGGCACACCGCGAGTCTGCTCGGCCTGCTTCATCAGCACGCCGGGCACCTTCTGAACGCCGCCCGACGGCGTATCCGGCGGCAGCGTGAACACGATCTCGACGGTGTGGCTCGCCGGCAGCGACGCGTCGGTGTTGCGGCGGAACGACAGCGTCACGCTCATCTTGCGCTCCGGCACCTCGACGTCGCCGCGCACCGCGAGCTCCGGCGGACGCCCCGGCGACGCCGGCCGCATTTCGGTGCGCCACAGCACGGTCCCGACGAAGCGTTTGCCGGCCGGATCGTCGGGCTCTTCCTCGTACAGCACGACGCGCTGCGCCACCGGCGGCCCACTCGGCTGCGACGACGGCTGGCCGATGCGATCGGTGATCTTGGGCCGCGCCGGGGCCGCGGCCTCGCGCGGCGGCGCGCTGGACGGCCGGAACAGCGCGATGACGCCGCCGGCGAGGTCGACGATGTTGGATCGCTGCCAGACCAGGAGCGAGCCGACCGCGACGATGAGCGTCAGCACGAGCCCGATCCGGATCATCTTGCCGTAGGACCGCGGCGGCCGCCGCGACATCAAATGTTCGTCCGCCTCGTCGCGGGCCTGATGACGCTGCACCGCCGGATGATGCGCATCGAGATCGACCGGCGCCTCGCCCTGCGCGCCATCGAGCGGCAGCGCCCACAGGTTTTCCGCCTGCATCTGCGGCTCGAGCTGGCCGTACTCCTCGAGCGGATGGCGCTCCGGCGGCGGCGGGGCCGGCTGTGCCGGCGGCAGCGACGCGGCCGGCGGCAGGTCCGATTCCGGGGGCGACCATGTCTCGCGGGGTTGTGTCTCGCGGGGCTGCGGCCCGCGCGGTTCCGCGGGAGCGTCCGAAGGGGTCGGGCTGTCGCGGAAGCCCTTCAGCGCCTCGTCCTGCAAGGTGCGCCGGGTGCTGTCGGCTGGACGTGGCGGCGGAGGAGCAGGAGGAGGGCTTTCCGGCGGCGGCGCCTCCGGCGACCTCACGGGCCGCGGCGTGGCGAGCGTGCTCGGCGTGATCGGGGGACGTGGTGCCGGGCGCTGTGGCTCGTCGCGACGCGGCAACTCGGTGCGCCGGGGCACAGCCGGCCGTGCCGTCTCGCGCGCCTGACGCGCCGCTTCCGCCTCGACCTTGCGGATCGCCTCCTCCAGCGACAGCCGCTCGCGGGTGATCTCGGATTCTTCGAGGGCTGGAACCACGCCGCGAAGCTGCGCCACCAGCGCGATACGCGCCCGCTCGTAAAGCGCGCGCCGGTTCTCGCCGGAGTTTTTTTCCAGACCGGCGACGGCGCGGGCGATCAGCGGATGGTAATCGGCCATCGAACTCTTGTGTCAGGTCTCGAAGGGGTTGCGCATCAGAATAGTGTCCTCACGCTCGGGGCTCGTCGACAGCAAAGCGACCGGACAGCCTATCAATTCCTCGATCCGGCGCACGTATTTGATGGCGTCGGCCGGCAGTTGCGCCCAGGAGCGGGCCCCCGCCGTGACCGCGTGCCAGCCCTCGGCGGTCTCGTAGATCGGCTCGACCCGGGCCTGGGCGTGCTCGCTGGCCGGCAGATAGTCGATTTCGCGGCCGTCGAGCCGGTAGCCGACGCAGATCTTGATCTCTTTCAGCGCATCGAGGATGTCGAGCTTGGTCAGGGCGATGCCGTGCATGCCGCTGGTCCGCACGGTCTGGCGCACCAGCACGGCGTCGAACCAGCCGCAGCGGCGGCGGCGTCCGGTCACGGTGCCGAACTCGCGGCCGCGCTGGCCGATGCCGTCACCGATCGGATCGCCCTCGGGCAGTTCGGTCGGGAACGGGCCGGAGCCGACCCGCGTGGTGTAGGCCTTGCAGATGCCGAGCACATAGCCGATGGCGCTGGGGCCCAAGCCCGAGCCGGTCGCCGCCTGCGAGGCGACGGTGTTGGAAGAGGTCACGTAAGGATAGGTGCCGTGGTCGATGTCGAGCAGCGCGCCCTGCGCGCCTTCGAACAGGATGCGCCGGCCCTCGCGGCGCTTCTCGTCGAGCAGCAGCCACACCGAATCCATGAACGGCAGAACCTTCGGCGCGACGGCGGCAAGCTCGTCGTAGACCGCGCGCGGCGCAATTTCGGTCATGCCAAGGCCGCGGCGCAGCGCATTGTGATGCGCCAGCAGCCGATCGATCTTGCCGTTGAGCATTTGCAGGTCGGCCAAGTCCATCAGGCGGATCGCGCGGCGGCCGACCTTGTCCTCGTAGGCCGGGCCGATGCCTCGGCCGGTGGTTCCGATGGCGCCTCTTGCCGGACGCCTTCTCGCGCGCGACATCAAGCTCCTGGTGCAGCGGCAGGATCAGCGTGGCGTTTTCGGCGACGCGCAGATTGTCGCGGGTGACGGCGACGCCCTGCTCCTTAAGGCGCTCGATCTCCGCGATCAGCGCCCGCGGATCGAGCACCACGCCGTTGCCGATCACCGAAAGCTTGTTCGGCCGCACCACGCCGGACGGCAGCAGCGAAAGCTTGTAGGTCACGCCATCGATGACGAGCGTGTGGCCGGCGTTATGACCGCCCTGGAAGCGAACGACGACGTCGGCCTGCTCCGACAGCCAGTCGACGATCTTGCCTTTGCCTTCGTCGCCCCACTGCGAGCCAACCACCACCACGTTCGCCATTCAGGTTCCTTCCCCAGGCCCGCAACCGTTCCGAGGCCAACCCCTTCAAGGGCATGGACTCAATGTCGGATAAAGGATGACACCACGCCAGACAAGGCAACCCACCGTCCCGCCCGAAACCCACAGGATCGTTTAGGCAGATATTTCAAGGCATTGCGGCAGCTTCATGTGGATAGCCCATGGGCTGGGTAGCATATGGGGCACGATGGCGCAGCCGGGGCGGCGCGGGCATGCAATCGTCCTCTTGCGAACGTCACACCGACGCGACAGGCTCGGGGCGGCATGATAAAGGCCCGACGCCACAAGGGGGGCGCCATGAAATCATCCGGCTCGCTGCTGATCGCCGTCTCGGCCGCGATCTTGGCCGTCATCTTGGCCTTGGCCGGCTCGCCCGGTCCGCTCGGCGCGCAAACCGCGCAATCGACCGAGCCCATCGAGGTGGCCAAGTTCCCCTACATCGAAATTTTCAGCCCGACGTTCTTCTGGAGCGATGAGGCCGACTTCGTTCGCACCGGCTCGACGACGTGCCCGAAGGGCCGCGCAATCACCGGCGGCCTGAGCATTCTGCAGGGCAAGGCATCGCTGCGGATCCTGGAGAGCTATCCCGACGGCGAGTCCTGGGTGATGCGGGTCGTCAACCGGCAGAAGCCCGACAATGTGCAGTCGTTGCAGGTGCGCGGCTTTGCGCTGTGCATGCTGCCGGTGGCGCGGAAGGCGTCCGTGCTGTTCTCCCAGCAATCCAGATTGTCGCATGTGTCGAGCCGGTTCGCGCTGCCCTCGGGACTCGCCGGCGCGACCGGCCGCCAGGCCTGCCCGCAAGGCGCGCGCGTCATCTCCGGCGGCTTCGGGCTCGACCCGGAGTACCGGGGGCCGGCGGCGCCGCGCCTGGAGCTGAGTTATCCCGATCCGAACGGCTGGAACGTCCGGGCGCTCAATGGCACGGCGACGGCGGGCACGCCGGCGGATGCACGCGCCTACGCGGTCTGCCTCGGCAGCAAGGAAGGCGCCGACATCCGCAACTTCCAGAATATTTATTACGTCGGCAAGGATGTCCTGGTGAAGGCCGAGAACGGCGAGGCGAAAGAAGCGATCGGCTGCGGCAGTGAAGGCGCCTATGTGCTGGCCGGCGGCACGCGCACGGTGAAAGGACGCAGCGCCAATGTCGAGATGCAGGAAAGCTTCCCGGACTCGCCGGGAAGCTGGACGGTCGCTGTGACCAACCGCGGCGACAAGAGAGCCGGCGACGCGACGGTGAAGCTCTACGCGGTGTGCATCAAGAAATAGCACGAAGGGGCGACGCACTCTCTTCACCCTCCTGGAGGGGGAGGGTCGGCGAAACATCGAGCGTAGCGAGATGTGAGCCGGGGTGGGGTGAGCTTCCTTCCTTGCGCAAGAGCTCACCCCACCCCGCCGCATCGCTCATTGCATTCGCTCGGCGTCGACCCTCCCCCTCCAGGGGAGGGTGAAGCGCGCAAGCTGCACGCTCCTGCTCAGGACGGCATGAACTGAACCGCCTTGTCCTTGGGCCAGCGCACGCGCCAGCCGAACTTGATCTCGCGAGTCTCGCCAGGCTTCGCTTCGAACGCCCATTCCATCACGCCGCGGCGGTCGCGCAAATCACGCGCGGTCGGCGGCGTGCTGACCGGCAGCATCTCGACCTGGATGTCCTCGCTCTCGCTCACCGGAAGCTGATCCTCGATCGCGACCCGGATCGCGAACGCGTGGGCGTTGCGGATGACGGTCTTGAATTCGCGCTCGTCGGTTTTGGACGAGCCGATCAGGCCGGCGGTGCCTTCAATCCGGCGCACCACGGTGCGGGCAACCTTGACCTTCTCGTCGGCGCCGAAGCCCAGCCGCACGACCTCATCCTTGGCGGCAAGCGTCATCGGGCTGCGCCCGACGAACACGCCGTCGCGGTAGATCGACACCCGGCCGGGCAGCAGCGGGGCGTCCTCTGCATGCTTGAAGCTCGCCTGCAGGAAGGCGGTCTCGGCGAGCGCCGGCACCGCATGCACCATCAATTCAGGGGCGATCGCCGCAGACGCGATCCGGAAGCTCTTGGAGCCTTGGCCCGCGGGCACGGCGATCCGTCCGGGAATCCGGAACACGACCTGGAAGCCGCTGGCGTCGAGCACGGCCTGCTGCTCCTCGGCCTGTTTCGACCGGGCCTGGTCGACGCCGCGGGCCAGTCTCCGTCTTGCAGGCGCGCTGAGCTCGTGCCGATTGATCCCGCATACTCGCCAACGGACGAGGCGGCGCCGCCGGGGCCGGATAGCGCACGATCAACGGCCGCAGATCGGGCGCGCTGCCGCCTTGCGCGGTGCGCACGGTCGAGACCGCGAGCGCCACGTCGGCCCAATCCTCACCGGTGGTCTGCACGATCTCGGCGCGGCGGATCAGTTCGAGCGATGGCTTCCGTCCTTCCGGCGGTGTCGAGCCTCGCGTCATACGCCGGCGTCCAACGCGCGCCGCGCACCGCATAGGTGACGCGCAGCAGCGCCGGCGCCGCGGCATCGGCGTTCAGATCGATGCGGACCTCGAGCTTCTTGGGCGGCGTGGCATTGCGCTCGGCCTCGAGCCGCGCGATCTCGCGATCGATGTCGCGCTGCTTGATCTGGGCGGCACGGACCGTGTTGTCGGCGGTGGCGATCTCTTCGGCGACGGCGGCGAACGCGGCGCGCCATTCGCTGAGCGGACGGGCCTCGCCCTTCTCGCCAAGGCCCGCGGGCGACGCGTCGGCAAAACGCTCGGCGAACTTGCGGCGCGCCGTCGCGGACGCGATCTCGCCATCGAGCGCCGTCCGGCTGTCGCGCAGCGCTTCGATGCGCCGGTCGATCTGCGGCAGATTGGCCGGCGGCGCGGGCAGCGGCGGACGCGCGTCGACGGCGCCGATGACGAGGCGGGCACCGCCCTCGCCTTCGACGCGCAGCGACGACGGATCGAGCGTGAGCGGAAAGTCGCGCGCGAGCAGCGTCGAGTCGCCCGCCGGCAGATCGAGCCTGATCAAACGGGTCACCGTCGCGCCGTCCGGATAGACGGTGACGGCGTCGATCTGCGAGCTCGCTTCGATTTCGGCGGCCATGGCGGGCACGGCCGCGACAATGGCGATGACGGCAACAAATGAAAGCAATTGGTGGCGCATGGCATTCCCTCCGACAGTCAATGACCGCGCAAGGAACGAGCCCGATTCAGGTTTCCATGAGGCGCCGTGACGGCGACATCGCGGCTGCGACAAGATGTGCGGCGTGCCGCGCAGCGGGCATCCCGCTATTTGAAACGCTTCATGGACCCCCGGATCAAGCCCGGGGGTGACGCCTGAGTATGTTGCGGCGTCTCAGAACTTCAGCGGCTTGGCCTGCTGCACCTGCGGCAACGCGCGCACCTTGGCCGAGCACGTCCGCCGGCAGTTCGCCGTCGATCTCGATCAGCGCGATGGCGCTGCCGCCCGGCGCCTCGCGGCCGACGTGGAAGGTTGCGATGTTGATGCTGGCCTCGCCCAAGGTCGACGAGAAGCGGCCGATGAAGCCCGGCTTGTCGAGATTGGTGATGTAGATCATCGAGGGGCCGAACTCGGCGTCCATGCGGATGCCCTTGATGTTGACGATGCGCGGCCGGCCGTCGGCAAACACCGTTCCGGACACCGCGCGCGTCTGGCCCTGGGTCGTCACCGTCACCGTGATCAGGCTTTCGTAGTCGCCCTCGGCCTCGCGCGTCACCTCCTCGATCACGATGCCGCGCTCCTTCGCGACGATCGGCGCGGAGACGACGTTGACGTCCTGCAGCATCGGCCGCAGCAGGCCGGCGATCGCGGCCGAGGTCAGCGCCTTGGTGTTCATCTGCGCCACGGTGCCCTCGTAGGAGAGCTGCACCTTGTCGATGCCGGTCTCGGTCAGCTGGCCGGCGAACGAGCCGAGCTTTTCGGCAAGCGCGATGAACGGCTTCAGCCGCGGCGCTTCTTCCGCCGTGATCGAGGGGAAGTTCACCGCGTTGGAGATCGCGCCGCGCAGCAGATAATCCGACATCTGCTCGGCGATCTGCAGCGCGACGTTTTCCTGCGCCTCGCTGGTGGCGGCGCCGAGATGCGGCGTGCACACCACGTTGGGCAGCGAGAACAGCGGATTGCTGGTCGCCGGCTCCTCGACGAACACGTCGAAGGCGGCGCCGGCGACGTGGCCGCTTTTCAGCGCGTCGTACAGCGCCGCCTCGTCGACCAGGCCGCCGCGCGCGCAATTGACGATGCGCACGCCCTTCTTCATTTTCTTCAGCGCCGCGGCGTCGACGATGTTCTTGGTCTTGTCGGTCAGCGGGGTGTGCAGCGTGACGAAATCGGCGCGCTTGAACAGCTCGTCAAGCTCGACCTTCTCGACGCCGAGGTCCATCGCGCGCTCCGGCCGACAGGAACGGATCGTAGGCGATCACCTTCATCTTCAGGCCGACGGCGCGGTCGGCGACGATCGAGCCGATGTTGCCGCAGCCGATGACGCCGAGCGTCTTGCCGAAAATCTCGACGCCCATGAACTTGTTCTTTTCCCATTTGCCGGCGCGGGTCGAGGTGTCGGCCTCCGGGATCTGCCGCGCCAGCGCCAGCATCAGCGAGATGGCGTGCTCGGCGGTGGTGATCGAATTGCCGAACGGCGTGTTCATCACGATCACGCCGCGGGCGGTCGCGGCCGGAATGTCGACGTTGTCGACGCCGATGCCGGCGCGGCCGATCACCTTCAGCCTCTTCGCCTTCTCGAGGATTTTCGGCGACACCTTGGTGGCCGAGCGGATCGCGAGGCCGTCGTAGTTGCCGATGATCTCGGCGAGCTTGTCCTTGTCCTTGCCGAGGTTCGGCTGGAAATCGACCTCGATGCCGCGATCCTTGAAGATCTGCACGGCGGCGGGCGACAGGGCGTCGGAGATGAGAACGTTGGGCATGGGTTTATCCATTTGCGGTTCAGCGTCTGCTGCTGTCATCACCCGCGAATGCGGGTGATCCAGTACTCACAGTCGCTCGCGATCAAAATGATCCTCTGGGGTTACTGGATGCCCGCCTTCGCGGGCATGACATCGGAGGGTGGAGCGCCGACGGCGCTCATTACGCCGCCTTCGGCAGCGCGGCCTTGGCCTCGGCATAGGCCCAGTCGAGCCAGAGCGTCAGCGCCTCGACGTCGGCGCGTCTCGACGGTCGCGCCGCACCAGATGCGCAGGCCCGACGGCGCGTCGCGGTAGGCGTCGATGTCGTAGGCGATGCCTTCCTTCTCCAGCGCCGCGGCGATGCCCTTGACGAACTTCGCCTGCGCGTCGGCCGGAAGCTTCAGCACCGCCGGATCGACCACCTTGAGGCAGACCGAGGTGTTGGAGCGGATCGCCGGATCGCTCGCCAGGAACTCGATCCACGGCGTGCGCGCCACCCAGTCGGCGATCGCCTTGGCGTTGGCGTCGGCGCGCGCCGATCAGCGCCTTGAGCCCGCCGACCGATTTGCCCCAGTTGAGCGTGTCGAGATAGTCCTCGACGCACAGCATCGACGGCGTGTTGATGGTGGCGCCCTCGAAGATGTCCTCGTTGAGCTTGCCGCCCTTGGTCATGCGGAAGATCTTCGGCAGCGGCCACGGCGGCGTGTAGCTTTCGAGCCGCGCCACCGCGCGCGGCGACAGCACGATCATGCCGTGCGCGGCTTCGCCGCCGAGCGCCTTCTGCCAGGAGAAGGTCACGACATCGAGCTTCGTCCAATCGAGCTTCTGCGCGAACGCCGCCGACGTGGCGTCGCAGATCGTCAGGCCCTGCGCGGTCGGCCTTGATCCAGTCGGCGTTCGGCACGCGCACGCCGGAGGTGGTGCCGTTCCAGGTGAACACCACGTCGGAGTTCGAAATCGACCTTGGCGAGATCGGGCAGCTGGCCGTACGGCGCCTTCAGCACCGTGACGTCCTTGAGCTTGAGCTCCTTCTGGACGTCGCTGACCCAGCCTTCGCCGAACGATTCCCAGGCCAGCATGGTGACGGGCCGCGGGCCGAGCAGCGACCACAGCGCCATCTCGACGGCGCCGGTGTCGGAGGCCGGCACGATGCCGATGCGGTAATCCGCCGGCGCTTCCAGCACCTCGCGGGTCAGATCGATGGCGCGCTTGAGCTTCGCCTTGCCGATCTTGGATCGGTGCGAACGTCCCAGAACTGCGTCGGTGAGGGCTTGCAGGCTCCAGCCGGGGCGCTTGGCGCAGGGACCGGACGAAAAGTGCGGGATGACCGGCCGCACGCCGGGCGGATTGCTCATGGCTCTATCCTTCCAGATAGAAGCCCCTCGGTGGGGAGGGGTGTCCCGCGGATCGGAAATAAGGAAGGAAGAGCGCCGCGTCAAGCGGCGAGCGGACGGTCAATCGAAGCAGGTAGCGGAAGCCGACTGCGGACTTCGCTGGGCCGAAAGGCTCTTGAACGTCGTCGTGGCGGTCGGCCGCTGGCCGATGCTGGCTGTTGACCGGACATGTCGCCCAGATCGAGATAGCGGAAGCCGACATCGACCATCCAGCTCGGCGTCGACCTGATAGGCGACGCCCGCCATCGTAGGCCCAGGCGAAATTCGAGCTTGCCTGGCCGGAGCCCGACGCAATGGTCGACTGGCGGATCGGTGGTGTCGACGTAGTTCGTGGCTCTGCAGCCTGGCGACGCCGGCGCCGGCGCCGACATAGGGCGTGAAGCCGCCCCAGGTGCCGAAGATCGACATAGCCGTTCGCCAGCACCGTACACCGAGTCGATCTTGGCGGTGTATTGCGGCTGCGTTCGTCGGACACGGTCGTGTGGCGCGCGGAACTTCGTCGGCGGCGCCGAAATCGAACGTCAGATCGGCGCGGAACCACTGATACTTGTAGCCGAAGCCGACCGTGCCGCGGCAATGAGTTGGCGTAGCTGCTCGCTGGTGATCGGATTACGACGTGCACCGAGCCGCCATGGTTCCAGCGGTAGCCGACGTCGCCGCGCAGATACCAGCCGGACATCAATTCCGTGAATTGCGCGGACGGCCTCGTAGCTCGGATCCAGCGGCGGAATCGCCACGATGCCCGGCCGGATCGGCGGCGTGAGCGCTCGCGACGAACGCGAACGCTCCCATGCAGCCGACGATGAGGGCCCTGACGCCGACTCATGCTGCGATCCTGCTCAGCCGCGCCGCATCAGCGGCGGCAGCACATCGGCTGCGGGCGGCGGTTCGAGCATCCAGCGAACGCCGAGCTTCAAGTCGTGCGAGGTGATGTGATTGAAGGTGAACGGCCCGCCGTTCACGAAGCTGCCGTCGAAGGCACGCGTCGCTCCGGTCGTCCCGCTGCCCAGGTCGAGGTAGCGGTAGCCGAGGTCGATGCTCATCGACTGCGTCACCTTGTAGGTGAGGCCGGCGTGCAAGGCCCAGGCGAAATTCAATTTGGACGCATCCGCGGCGTAGGTGGTGCAGTTGGCGACGAGCCTCAGACGGGCGCCGATGTAGTTGAAGCCGTCGTCGCGGAAGCCGATGATGTTGATCTTGGCGCCGCCGATGCCGGCGCCGACATACGGCGTCACGCACCACCAGGTGCCGAGATCGACATAGGCGTTGGCCAGGAACACCCACTCCGACTTGCTGCCGGAGTAGTTGTCGACGCCTGGCTGCGAACCGCCGGTGAAGGTGACGTTGTCGGAGCCGTGGAAATTGGCCTTGCCGCGGTATTCGCCGGTGATATCGGCGCGGAACCAATCGTTGAATTTGTAGCCGACGCCGAGACCGAAGAACATCGAGCTGTCCCAGCCCATGCCGACCGCTTCGACCGTCGTGCCCGGAACGTCGTACAGGCGCTGATGCAGGCCTTTGAATTTCTGGTTGGTCATGCCGATGTCGCCGCGGAGATACCAGCCCGAGACGACGTATTCCTCGATCGGCGGCGGATAGATCGGCGGCAGCCCCGGCATGTCGGCCGCATGGGCCACGGTCGCGAAAAATGCGAGGGCTCCGGCAACAGACGCGACTTTCACACTCACCATGACATCACCCTTTCGTCGCGCGGAGCCGCACAGCGACTCCGCGGGGATCACGAATGACGGTGACGATGCCAGCGAATGTTTAAGCCGAGATTAACCTTACTTTTTAACCGTGATTGTTAAGGAATGCGCTTGCGGGCATTCAAAAACAAACCAGCCCGCGAATTCGATGAATTCGCGGGCGTTAAATTCTTGTTCACCAGTATGGCGCGGCCGATCACTCGGCGTCTTTGATCTCGCCGATGTGATGCTGCGAATAGAGCTCGACGCCGAGCTTGGCACGAGGTCGAAGCTGCGTTTCGAGGAAGTCGATGTGATGCTCCTCGTCCTTCATCAGCTTCTCGAACAGGTCGCGGGTGACGTAGTCGCGCGCGCCATGGCAATGGGTCGCCGCCTCCTCGTAGAGCGTGCGCGCCGAAATCTCGGCCTTGAGATCGCAGTCGAGGATCTCCTTGACGTTCTGGCCGATGTGCAGCGGATCGAGCACCTGCATGTTGGGAAAGCCGTCGAGGAAGATGATGCGGTCGACCAGCTTGTCGGCGTGCTCCATCTCCTCGATCAATTCCTTGCGCCATTGCTTGGCGAGCGATTCCAGGCCCCAATTGTCCAGCAGGCGGTAGTGCAGCCAGTACTGGTTGATGGCGGTGAGTTCGTGCCGCAGCGCCCTGTTGAGATATTCGATGACTTTGGCTTCGCCCTTCATATGCACTCCATGACTGTCGATATGACTGTCGATCCGATGGGCGCCCGAGGCCATCGGCCGATTAGAACAATTCTAGATATTGAGATTGGTTTCAGCCAGCGCTAATGGACGGCATCCACCGCGCCGATTCCGAAGTCACAATCGGGAATTCAGGGCGTCGGCTGACGCGCGCAGCCGCTGCAGGCGGTCGCCGCGGCATCCAGCGCCTCGTCCATGATCTTGCGGATGGTGCGGGCGCAGCGGCCGCACTGGGCGCTGCAGCCGAGGCAGCCATAGACCTGCCCGGTCGAGCGCGGCCGCGCCTCCGCCGTGACGGCGGTGCGGACATCGTGGTCGGTCAAAACGTTGCAGGAGCAGACGATCATGGAATGGGTCCCGGGCCGGACATATCGATACTTGCAGCCTGCGGCGGCAGGCAAAAGAAATCGACCGTTTTTATAGGTTGTCTAAAGAGTAAAACCGCTGGAATTCCAGGGTTTTTGCAGCGCAGGCGTCGCCGTCAGGCGGCCGCCATCGCCTAAGCCGCAACGTCGGTCAGCGCCTCGACGATGCCGTCGACCACGTCCTCGACCAGGGACTTGTTGTCGCCCTCGCCCATCACCCGGATCACCGGCTCGGTGCCGGACGGGCGGATCACCAGCCGGCCCTGGCCGTTGAGCTTCTGCTCGGCGCTCTTGATGGCGAGCCGGACCTTGGCGTTCTCCAGCGGCTTGCCGGTCTTGTAGCGGACGTTGCGCAGGATCTGCGGCAGCGGCTCGAAGCGGTGGCAGACCTCCGACACCGGCTTGTCCTGCTTCTTGACCACCGCCAGCACCTGCAGCGCGGCCACGAGGCCGTCGCCGGTGGTGGCGTAGTCCGACAGGATGATGTGGCCGGAGGCTTCGCCGCCGACGTTGTAGCCGTGCTCGCGCATGTGCTCGAGCACGTAGCGGTCGCCGACCGCGGTGCGCGCGAGCGTCAAGCCCGAGCGTGCCGAGATAGCGCTCCAGCCCCAGGTTCGACATCACGGTCGCGACCACGCCGGGTTTGGCGAGACGGCCGTCGGCCTTCCAGCTTTCGGCGATCACCGCCATGAGCTGGTCGCCGTCGACGACGTGGCCGCGCTCGTCGACAACGAGCAGCCGGTCGGCGTCGCCGTCGAGCGCGATGCCGATGTCGGCGCGCACCTCGCGCACCTTGGCCGGCGAGCGCGCCGGGCTCGGTCGAGCCGCAGTCCTTGTTGATGTTGAAGCCGTCCGGCTCGACGCCGAACTTGATGACCTCGGCGCCCAGTTCCCACAGCGCGTCCGGCGCGACCTGATAGGCGGCGCCGTTGGCGCAGTCGATCACGACGCGCAGGCCGTCGAGCGACAGATTGCGCGGCAGCGTGCGCTTGGCGAATTCGATGTAGCGGTCCTGCACGCCGTCGATGCGCTTGGCGCGGCCGAGATCGGCCGACTTCGCCAGCCGCTTGCCGAGATCGCCGTCGATCAGCGTTTCGATCTTGAGCTCGATCTCGTCGGACAGCTTGTAGCCGTCCGGCCCGAACAGCTTGATGCCGTTGTCGTCGTAAGGATTGTGCGAGGCCGAGATCATCACGCCGAGATCGGCGCGCATCGAGCGCGTCAGCATGGCGACCGCCGGCGTCGGCATCGGACCGGTGAGCAGCACGTCCATGCCGACCGAGGTGAAGCCCGCCACCAGCGCGGTCTCGATCATGTATCCGGACAGCCGCGTGTCCTTGCCGATCAGCACGCGATGGCGGTGATCGCCGTTCTGGAACATCAGGCCCGCGGCCTGCCCGACCTTGAGGGCCAGCTCCGGCGTGATCGTGCCATTGGCGCGGCCACGAATGCCGTCGGTGCCGAAATATTTGCGAACCACGCTGACGTTCCCCGAACCCGAACCCGAACCCTGAACTCAAGTGGACACGTATAGAGTGAGTTTAGAGCCGATTGCTTCAAGAAATATGTGCGATCGTTGCGCCCTTCGGGCGCGAGGGCCGTAACCTTATTAGATCGTTACCGAGGATGGGGCAACCACGCGAAAAGCCGGCCAAATGGCCGGCTTTTGCGCGAAATCCATCCAGATCGCTCAGTGGGAGCGCTCCTTTGAGTGCTCTTTTTCTTGGCGCTGCTTGTCGACCTTGCTCTTGGACGGCTGGGTGATGCTGACGGGATCGGAGCCGGCCATCGACTCCTCCAGCCCCTGCTCCAGCTTCCGCTCCGTCGCGTCGTCCGGCTTCTCGTGCGCGGGCTTGTGCTTCACGTCCGGATCGCCGCCACGCTTCTTGGTCGCGGGATGCTCCATGGGATTCTCCTTCTCGGTGAATTCAGTCCCATAACAACGCCCGACCGCAGGTTTGCGTTCCCACGTCGCGTTCCATGCCGCCAAATGGGCGGCCAGACGGGCGGTTTCATGCTATCGGTAGGGTGCAGACGGTTCCAGACGGATCGTCTCGCCATGAAGGCACTTCCCAGCATCGACGACCTGCGGCGAGCGCGCGCGGCGCAACGTCCCGAAGATGTTCTTCGATTACGCCGACGCCGGCTCCTACAACCAGGAAACGCTGCGCGCCAACCGCGCCGATTTCGAGAAGATCAAGCTGCGCCAGCGCATCCTGCGCGACGTCGACCAGCGCAGCACCGCGACGACCATCCTGGGCGAACCGGTGCCGATGCCGCTCGCGCTCGGGCCGATCGGGCTCGGCGGCATGATGCACGGCGACGGCGAGATCATGGCCTGCCGCGCGGCGCAGGCGGCCGGCATCCCCTACACGCTGTCCACCATGTCGATCAATTCGATCGAGGACGTGGCGGCGGCGGTCGACAAGCCGTTCTGGTTCCAGCTCTACGTGATGCGCGACCGCGGCTTCATCCGCGAGCTGATCCAGCGCGCCGCCGCGGCGAAATGCAGCGCGCTGATGCTGACCGTCGATCTGCAGGTGCTCGGCCAGCGCCACGTCGACGTGCGCAACGGCTTGACCGTGCCGCCGGAGATCAAGCTCAAGAACGTTCATCGACATCATGACCAAGCCGGCCTGGGCGCTGGTCGATCCTCAAGGGCAAGAGCAAGACCTTCGGCAACCTTGCCGGCCACGTGAAGGGCATGGACGAACATCAACTCGCTGGCCGCCTGGACCGCGAGCCAGTTCGACCCGACGCTGAGCTGGAAGGACGTCGAGTGGGTCAAGAGCCTGTGGCCCGGCAAGCTCATCCTCAAGGGCATCCTCGACGTCGACGACGCCAAGATCGCGGTGACGACCGGCGCCGACGCCATCAGCGTGTCCAATCACGGCGGCCGCCAGCTCGACGGCGCGCCGTCGGCGATCTCGGCGCTGCCGCGCGTGGTCGACGCGGTCGGCTCCGAGATCGAGGTGATGTTCGACTCCGGCGTGCGCACCGGCTCCGACATGATGCGGGCGCTGGCGCTCGGCGCGCGCTCCTGCATCGTCGGGCGTTCCTATATCTACGGGCTCGGCGCCGGCGGACAGGCCGGCGTCGCCCGCGCCATCGAAATCCTGCGCAAGGAGCTCGACGTCACCATGGCGCTGTGCGGCGTGAAAAGCATCGCCGAGATCAACCGCGACGTGCTGGCCGACACCGAGTCGCAACGGAGGCCGCAATGAAAGACTGTCCCTGGACCCGATCATCCGATCACCATCAAGCCCGCGTCCGAGCGGGTGCGCGTCACCTTCAACGGCAAGGTCGTGGCCGACAGCAAGCGCGCGCTGGTGCTGCAGGAGGCCGCCTACAAGCCGGTGTTCTACATCCCGCGCGAGGACGCGCAGATGGCGCTGTTCGAGCGCACCACCAATTCGACGCACTGCCCCTACAAGGGCGACGCCTCGTACTACACGATCAAGGTCGGCGACCGCGCGGCGGAGAATGCGATCTGGAGCTACGAGACGCCGTTCCCGGCGATGAAGGAGATCGAGGGGCACCTGGCGTTCTATCCCAACCGCGTCGACAAGATCGACGTCGAGCCGGCGTAAGCCGCGATTGCAGCGCCGTACGTCATCCCGCCAATCGTCAACGCGACTCGCGTCATCGTTCGCGAAAGCGGACTGATCCGTAGTCACAGAGGTATTTGCGATCACTGGATGCCCCGCTTTCGCGCGGCATGAGGCGAGGTTTAATGATCGGCATGAGGCCGCACACTGTCGTGCGGAGACCCCCATGCCCACCTTCGAAAAACCCAGCGTCGCCGATCTGCGCCACGCCGCGGATCAACTCGGCATGAATCCGAGCATGATGTACCTGAACACCGTGCAGGACATCGTCGCGCCGCTCTGCGCGGCCTATGCGGCGCTCGATGCGGTGCCCGACGAGAAGCCCGCGGTGAAATATCCGCGCGACGGCGGCTGGCGGCCGAGCGCCGCCGAAAATCCGCTCGGCGCCTGGTATGTAGAAGACCGTCGATCAAGGGCAAAGCCTCCGGCAAGCTCGCCGGCCGCCGCGTGGCGCTGAAGGACAACGTCTGCCTCGCCGGCGTGCCGATGATGGTCGGCGCCGGCTTCCTCGAAGGCTCGGTGCCCGACATCGACGCCACGATCGTCGACGCGCATCCTCGACGCCGGCGGCGAGATCGCCGGCAAGGCGGTGTGCGAATACTACTGCGTGTCCGGCGGCAGCCACACCAGCTCGACCGGCCCGGTGCAGAATCCGCGAAAGCACGGCTTCACCACCGGCGGCTCGTCGTCGGGCAGCGCCGCGCTGGTCGCGGCCGGCGAAGTGCCGATGGCGATCGGCGGCGATCAGGCCGGCTCGATCCGCATCCCGGCGAGCCTACTGCGGCATCGTCGGCATGAAGCCGACGTTCGGCCTCGTGCCCTACACCGGCATCGGCCCGCTGGAGATCACGCTCGACACCGCCGGGCCGATGACCGCCAACGTCGCCGACAACGCGCTGCTGCTGGAGGTGCTGGCCGGCCCCGACGGGCTCGACTCGCGCCAGCACCAGGCCCGCGTCGACAAATACACCGAGGCGCTGCGCCAGGGCGTCAAGGGCCTGCGCATCGGCGTGCTCAAGCAGGGCTTCGGCCATCCCAACTCCGAGCCCGACGTCGACGCCAAGGTGCGCGCCGCGGCCGAGCGCTTCAGGTCGCTCGGCGCCAGCGTCGCAGAGGTGTCGGTGCCGGAGCATCTGACGCTCGGCTTTCCGGTGTGGGCGGCGATCCGCGGCGACGCCGCCTGCGTCACGCTTGCTGGAGATGAACGGCTTCGGCCTCGGCTACGAAGGGCTCTATCCGCTCAGCGCGATCGAGGCGGCGATGAAATGGCGCGACCACGCCGACGAGTTCGCCGACACGCTGAAGATCGCCACGATCCTGTCGAAATACACGCTGCATCGCTACGGCGGGCACTACTACGCCAAGGCGCAGAACCTGCGGCGGCGGCTCCGCGCCGCCTACGACGCGGCGCTCACGTCGCACGACCTGCTGCTGCTGCCGACCACGGTGATGAAGGCGACGCCGATCCCGGGCAAGAACGCGTCGCCCGCAGGAGATCACGCGGCGGAGCTGGGAGGCGACGCGCAACACCTGCCCGTTCAACGTCACCGGCCATCCGGCGATCAGCATTCCGTGCGGCATGGCGGACGGCCGGCCGATCGGGCTGATGCTGGTCGGCAAGCACTGGGACGAGCGCACGATCTATCGGGCGTCAGCGAGGCGTTCGAGCGGTCGGGCGACTGGATGAAGTTCTGACGGCGTGAACAAAACGCACTTGCCGTCATCGCCCGCGCTGAAGGCGGGAGCATCCAGTAATCGTGGCGTTGCGAATGTAATCTCTGAGTCGGATGTTCACTGGAGTGCCCGCTTTCGCCAGGCAATGACAGCTCCGTGCTAGCCGCTCAGGGAATCTGAAACACCGCCATCTTGTCGGCGACGCCGCGCAAGGCGGCGAGCTGCTCGGTCGGCACCAGCTTGTCCGCTCGAGCATTTTGGCGACCTGCGGATGCTCCACCACCGGCTTGGTGGCGAAGATCGCGCGCTCGTTGGCAAGGCCCTGGACGCGGGCCGCGATGTTGACGGTCTGGCCGAAATAATCGAGCCGGTCGTTGAGCGTCACCGCGAGGCACGGCCCCTCGTGGATGCCGATCTTGATCAGCAGATCCTTCTTCAAGCGCGTGCACCGACTTGCGCATCCGCAGCGCCGCGGCAAGCGCGCGGTCGGGCGTCGGAAACGTCGCCATCACCGCGTCGCCGATGGTCTTGACCACCGCGCCGGCCTCCGACGCGACGATCTCGTTGCAGCACGCGGAAATGCTCGCGCACGAGATCATAGGCGACGATGTCGCCGACGCGCTCGTAAAGCTCGGTCGAGCCTTTGAGATCGGTGAACAGAAACGTCAGGCTGGTGATCTTGAGCCCCTGATCGACGTCGAGCGTGTCGGTGCGATAGATGTCGCGGAACGTCTGGTTGGTGAGGAGCCGCTTCGCGGTCAGGAACGGCCGCCGCTTGCCGAGCAGGTCGTGCAGCGTGTGATCTGCGATCCAGAGCGAGGGCAGCGCGCGCACGTCGCTCTTGTTGTCGAGCGACAGCCGCAGCGGACCCGGCCGCATCTCGGTGGTGATCGTCGGCGCGTGCACCTTGTTGTAGATCAGCGAGAGCGTCTGGCGCTCCTTGGTCGGCTCGCCCTTGACGTCGATGAAATGCGCGGCATGCGTCACCGGCTCGAACACGATGACGAACGCGGCCGGCAATTGCACCGAGATCTGCGCCTTTCTCGCCGGGCCCAGCTCGATCGAGTCGATCGGTGATCTCTTCCAATATTGCTTCGAGACCGGTTTCGGGCAGATCGATGCCGGAGCCCCAGAAGGTCTGGCGGAAGTATTCCAGCAGCGGCAGCGTATGCGGATCGTGCGCCGCAATCCGGCGCACGCGCGGGCTCACGGTGAAGGCCACCTCGACCATCTCGTCGAGAGTCGGCTCGTAGGCGTTCGAGCACAGCGCGCAATCGTAGGCCTCCTTGTGCACCGATTTGAGCTGCAGGCTTGAGTCGAGCACGCCGCCGCAACCCGGGCACAGCACGTTCCAGTTCATCTCGAACAGGCCGAGCCGCGAGGCATGCAGGAAGGCGCTGATGACCTTTTCTTCGTCGAAGCCGTGCTTGGCGGCGAAATCCAGCACGTTGATGCGGCACAGCTGGCGGTCCTCGCCGTCGCGGACCAAGCGTCTCGATCGCGTCGAAGACCTCGGGATCGGCCGAATTGCGGAGCGCGCCGAACAGGGTTTGCGTGTCGTTCATGGGCACGCAACCTATGCCAATTTCGCCGGCGCCGCCAGGGGCGAGCAGGACGGAATTCCGCACAAGCCTGTGAAGGCGGCGTGAACCCGCGGCCGTTTCGTCAGGTCTGGTCCCACTCCACCCGCTCGGCACCGGGCTTCACGGGGTCGTAGTACCACTTGAGCCCCAGCTTCTCCTCGCTGAGCACGTTCGTCTTGAAGCTCTTCCAGGCCTGCAGCTCGAAGTAGTCGAGCGGACCGCCTTGGCGCGAAGCCGATGCGGCACGCCCGTCGGGAAAAACACCAGCGTGCCGGGTTCGAGCTCCTGGGTGTCGTCCCCGACCTGGACCACGCCACGGCCCTTGAACGTGATGTAGCAGTGGGAGGGGCCGTCCGGATTGGCGGGGGTGCCGACATGCTGATGATAGGGTGACGATCCGCCATCGTGATAGCGCATCTCGCCCGCCTGAATGGCGTTGGTTGGCGTGAGCCTGCTGCCATCGAGAAGCCTGACGGTGGACTCGACGCAGAAGCGACGCACGCGGCCGCCGCTGGCGTCGGTGAGCGGGCGGAGCGTCTTGCGATTGAAGAAATATCCCGGCCCGCCGGGCAATCCCTGCTTCGACCGCGGCGGGAGGCTTCGGCGTCACCATGTGAAGCAGCTCGAGCTTCGAGCCGGACGCTTCAAATCGCGCCGATTCGCCTGGCGCGAGAAGCACGCCGGCGCCGTCCTCCGCAGCGTGCGACTTCCCGTTGAAGCTGATGGTGCCCGCCTTGGCGCCTCGATGACGTAGACGAGGTGGTAGTCGGCGCCGGCCTGGACATCGAGCTGGCGGCCTTCCGGGACCGTTCGCTGGTAGACGTTCAGGTACTTCGAACCGCACAGAGCTTGGCTGCAGATCGTCCTTTCAAGCCCGGATGCGACCGGTTTGGCTTCGGTCTTGTTCCAATTGATGATGGAAACGTCTCTTGATTTTCGGCATGGGCATTCCTCCTGGTCGTTGCCGCAGTTCGCGGATGCTTTTCAGGGACCGCTCGACGATCCCTGCATCTCGGCGCGGAGGATAGCGCGGGGACTGCGCTGCTGTACATGCGGTTTGAGATCGCCTGGGGGTTAATGTTGAGGAGGCCATAGCCGGTAGCCCGGATTGAGCGAAAGCGAAATCCGGGATCAGATGCTGTTCATGGGCTACGGGATTATCATTCATCGCTCGGACTCGATTTATGACGACAGCCCGCCGAGCGTTATCAGTATCCCAGTCAATATCTTGGCCGCGTTCAATCCTGCGTCGGCGATTGGATCATCTACAATGAGCCTGGCAAGGTGGCCGATACGCGAGGCTATTTTGCTATAGCGAAGATTGAGCGAGTCATTCCCGATCCAGAGGCACCGGGCATGTACCTCGCCCTGATCGAGCCCGGGAGCTACCTCGATTTCGCGAACCCTGTTCCTTTCAGCGGCGCATCGGGCGTGGTCGAGCAAGGTGTGCTGAACGAGCAAGGACGTATTTCCGGCCGCGCTCAATCGGCAGTGCGCTCGCTTTCGCCAGGCGATTTCAATCGTATCGTTACGATGGGCGTGAATGAAAGCGAGCCATGCTCCCGCGCATTGACGATGAACTGCCACTGCCGGGTCTTTCGACGAAGAGCGAAAGCCGTACGAATTTGAACAGAGCCGCGACCGAATGAGCTTCATAGTAGCGAGGATCGTGCGCGACAGGATGTTCCGTCGGATCGTGTTGCGAGCCTACTCGGAGCGCTGTGCCATCAGCGGGCTTAAGCTGATAAACGGCATCGGTCGCGCGGAGGTCGCTGCGGCGCATATCCAGCCGGTCGAGACGAACGGACCCGATAACATCAGCAACGGAATAGCGCTATCCGGTACAATGCATAGGATGTTTGATCGGGGATTGATCGGTCTATCGGACGACTTGCAGATTTTGATTTCACGACAAGCCAACGATCCCGACAGCATGCGAACTCTGGTCAACAAGAGAGCGACTTCGCACTTGCTGCCGAGCGGCTATCGGAACGACCGCATCCTCATAAGCTGCAATGGCATCGGCAGCATTGCTTCAAACAGTAGCCCGGATGGCGCAATGCGAAATCCGGGCTAGCGGGAAGGCAACCTGTGCGGCGCGTCCGCGCCCTATTCCTCCTTATACCCATACGCCTGCGCGTTGCCGGTCGCGCCGTAATACTTGAACGGCAGGAATTTGCCGGACATGCCGATCTTGACGCGGTCGCCCTTCGGATCGGGCAGCCGCTCCATCGTCATGTCGAAGTCGATCGCCGACATGATGCCGTCGCCGAACTCCTCCTGGATCAGCTCCTTCCAGGCCGGGCCGTTGACCAGCACCAGCTCGTAGAAGCGGTAGATCAGCGGATCGGTCGGCGGCATCGGTGACGCCTTCGGCGCGCTTCGGCACCTCGTTGAGCATCGCCTGCTCGGTCTTCGACAGGCCGAACAGCTTGGCCGCCGCCGCCGCCTGCGGCTTGGTCAGCTTGTGATTGCCGAGCAGCGCGCCGGTGATCATCACCGGCGACATGCCGCCGATCTGCTCGCAGATGAATTTCCAGGTCCAGCCCTTCTCGCGCTTGATGTCGAGAAGCTTTTCGGTCAGGTCGGCACGTTTCATGGTTGATCCTCCCAGCGGTTGAGTGATGTCGAACATTTCAGTGGCTCGCGGCATGGCCGGGCCGAGCCGCAGCACGTTGGTGTCGGCCGCGACCGGCGGGCGCGCGACGCCCGGCCGCACCACCGCGACGTTGCGCGGATCGTAAGTCCCGCGCGTTTCGCTGGACGAAGGTCTTCGAGCGGCTGACCAGGAAATCGATGATGTGGTTGCGCACCGCGATAATAGAGCGGGTGCTTGTGCACCTCGGTGCGCACGCGCTCCTTCGGCAGCGGGTTCTCGACGATCTCGGCCAGCACCGCGCCGGGGCCGTTGGTCATCAGCACGATGCGGTCGGCGAGATAGATCGCCTCGTCGACGTCGTGGGTGATCATGAACACGGTCTGCCCGGTCTCCTGGCAGATGCGGCGCACCTCGTCCTGCAAGGTGCCGCGCGTCAGCGCGTCGAGCGCCGAGAACGGCTCGTCCATCAGCATGATCTTCGGCTCGATCGAAAGCGCGCGCGCGATGCCGACGCGCTGCTTCATGCCGCCGGACAGCTCGGCCGGCCGCTTGCCCTCGGCGCCGGTGAGGCCGACCAGATCGATGAACTTCTGCGCCCGCTCGCGCACCCGCGGCGTCTTCCACTTCCGCCATTTCGACGACACCGCATAGGCGACGTTGCCCATCACCGATGCGCCACGGCAGCAGCGCGTGGGTCTGGAAGATCACCGCGCGGTCGAGGCTCGGGCCTTCGATCGCCTGGTTGTCGACGATCACGGTGCCGGCCGACGGCTCGTCGAGGCCGGCCAGGATGTTGAGCACCGTGGTCTTGCCGCAGCCGGAATGGCCGATGATGCAGGTGAAGTCGCCGCGCTGCATCGGCAGCCAGAGGTCCTCGAACACCGTGGTGGTGCCGCCGCCCGCGGCCGGGAAGCGCTTGGCGATGCCTTCGATGGAGATGAATTTGTTCGGCCATCGCGCTACTCCGGGAAGGTCACGAGCCGCGTCAGACGCGCGAGGATCAGGTCGAGCAGCATGCCGACCACGCCGATCAGCAGAATGGCGTTGATGACGTTGGTGATCGACAGGTTGTTCCACTCGTTCCAGACGAAGTAGCCGATGCCGGTGCCGCCGACGAGCATCTCGGCCGCGACGATCACCAGCCAGGCGATGCCGATGGAGATGCGCATGCCGGTGAGGATGGTCGGCGCCGCCGCCGGCAGGATGATGGTGAAGGCGCGGCGGAAGGTGCCGACCTCCAGCGTCTTCGCGACGTTGAGCCATTCGCGCCGCACCGAGGCGACGCCGAACGCGGTGTTGATCATCATCGGCCACAGCGAGCAGATGAAGATCACGAAGATCGACGACAGGCTGGAATCCTTGATGGTGTAGAGCGCGAGCGGCATCCAGGCGAGCGGCGAGATCGGCTTGAGCACCTGGATGAACGGATCGAGCGCCTTGTTCATCAAGCGGCGACATGCCGATCAGGAATCCGATCGGGATCGCGAACAGCACGGCGAGCAGATAGCCGCCGGTGACGCGCGCGATCGAGAACGCAAGCTGGATGCCGAGGCCCTTGTCGTTCGGGCCGTTGTCGTAGAACGGCCGCCTGAGGTGCTCCCAGAGCTTGGCGCCGACATCGAGCGGGCCCGGCATCGCCGACTTGCCCTGCGTCGCGGTCGCGCCCATCAGCTTGGCGTATTCCGGGTCCATCTGCTGCGACGGTGCCGGTGCCGCGCGTGGCGAGATGCCAGGCGAGCATGAACGTGGCGAAGATCAGGATGGAGACGAACGCCGCGCGGAGCGTCAGCGAGCGGGTCATGGCGCGGTCTCTCCGTGGACTGCCCGGCAGCATCGTCACGCCCGCTTGATGGCGAAGCTCTTGATGTAGTCCTCGGGCTTGGCCGGATCGAAGGTCTTGCCCATGACCACGAAGCTCTTCGTCGTGGCGGCCGGCGGCGTCAGGCCCGACCTCCTTCATCAGCTTGGTCGTGTCGGTGGCGAGGAACACCTGCTTGGCGACGCCGGCGTAGTCGACGTCGCCCTTGAGCTGACCCCAGCGCTTCATCTGGGTCATGATCCAGACCGCGAACGACTCCCACGGGAACGGATCGAAGTCGACGCGGTTCGGCACCGTCTTCACGCTGCCGAGCCCGTCGGCGAAGGTGCCGGTCAGGATCTGCTCCAGCACCGTGACCGGCTGGTTGATGTAGTTCGCCGGCGCGATCGCCTCGGCGATCTGCTTGCGGTTCTCGGCCTTGGTCGCGAAGGCGGTGGCGTCGATGATCGACTTGAGCAGCGCCGCGTAGGTGTTCGGCGATCTGCGTGACGAATTCCTTCGAGGCCGCGAAGGCGCAGCACGGATGCCCCTCCCAGATGTCCTTCGACAGGATGTGGATGAAGCCGACGCCGTCGAACACCGCGCGCTGGTTCATCGGATCGGGGCCGAGGAAGCCGTCGATGTTGTCGGCGCGCAGGTTGGCCACCATTTCCGGCGGCGGCACGGCGCGGATCTGGACGTCCTGGTCGGGATCGATGCCGTGCTCGGCGAGATAGTAGCGCAGCAGATAATTGTGCATCGAATAGTCGAACGGCACCGCGAACTTCATGCCCTTCCAGTCTTTCGGATCGCGCTTGTCCTTGTGCTTGATCGCGAGCGTGATGGCCTGGCCGTTGATGTTCTCGATCGCCGGCGCCGTGTAGGGGATCGCGTTCGAGCCGACGCCGAGCGAAATCGCGATCGGCATCGGCGACAGCATGTGGGCGGCGTCGTATTCCTTGTTGATGGTCTTGTCGCGGATCACCGCCCAGCCCGCCGTCTTGATCACCTCGACGTTGAGGCCGTGCTTTTCGTAGAAGCCCATCGGCTTCGCCATGATGATCGGCGTGGCGCAGGTGATCGGGATGAAGCCGACCTTGAGGTCCTTCTTCTCGATGGCGCCGCCTTGCGCGAACACCTCGGTCGCGGTGTCGAGCGGGAAGAACTGCGAGATCGCGGCGAGCGCGGTCGAGGCGCCGACCGATTTCAGGAAGGCGCGGCGCGCGGCGTCCTGCGGAAACACCGCCCGCATCACCGCGGAGGCGACGACGCCTTCGTAGCGCTTGTCTTCGCTTTCCGACCGGCGTGCATTGCAGCGCCGGCGCGGCGTCGCGGTCATGCTCGATCTGGCTGACGTGGCGGCCGCAGGCGCAGCCGGAGCGGTTCAGTCCGTGCTTCGGATCGAAAGGATTGTCGAACGTCGACATCGCCACGCCCCCATCGTTGCCGCCGCGTCAAAGGCGCGGCGGGGCAGCGATGATTTTGCAATGGCCGTGCCAAGCCACCGGGGGCGACCCGCCGCGAATTCTCCCTGCGGATGTGTATGCAATAGGCGGTTATCCCGCCCGCTTCCTAAGCAGATGCCGAAACTTGCATCGGGCTGCCGAAAAAGAAGGCGGCGGCGCTTGCGCGCCGCCGCCTCAAGTGAGCCAGCCGCTGAGGTTGGGGACTACTGCGGCACCACGCCGTCGCGGCCGACGTTGATGCGGGCCGCCTCCAGCGTGCCGTCCGGCTTCTTGGTCGCGGCCAGCACGGTGAAAGCCGCGCCGGGCTTGAGGTCGGCAGCGCTGCCGATCTCGTAGCGGACGATCGGCACGTTCGGCGGAACGACGATCATCTTCTCGCCGTCCTTGTATTTGACCTTGATGGCCGCGCCGTCGACGCCCGTCACCGTCGCGCCGGCCGCCGTGCCGTTGGTCATGGTGCTGCCCGGGGTGGTGTACGGCCGATGCCCTTCGCCGGTGCCGCGCATCGCCTCGGGGAAGATGTGCACCTCCAGCGCCTTCTGCGTGCCGTCCGGCTGCGGCATCGCCGCGCTGCCGAGGAAGGTGTTCTCCTTGATGTCCGCCATCGAGGCTTTGACCACGGCGACGACCTGCGCGTTGCCGGTGAGCGTCAGCTTGGCTTCGCCGTCGGCGGTCTTCAGCGTCAGCACATTGCCGTCGACCTTTTCGATCGTGCCGCTCACGCGCACGGTCGGCGCCGGTTGCGCGGAAGCGATCGCGCACGACGCCGCGAGCAGCACGCCGGCGCAGAGTGATTTTCATTGTTGTTGTCATGATGTCCTCCCTAAATAAAAGCGCGCCGTCGGGAACCGGCGGCGCGCTGAATGAATAGCTGAGCTCAGGCGCGAGCCGCCGCTCATTGCGGCGGATCGATGTCGCGGCCGACCGCGATGTTGGGCGCGAGTCAGCGTGCCGTCGGCTTGCTTCGCCGCGCCGCCGACGAAAACCTTGGCTCCGACCTTGAGGTCTTCGGCGCTGCCCGGCACGTACTTGGCGATCGGAATGCCCGGCCGGCACGAGCACCTTCTTCTCGCCGTCCTTGTATTTGACCAGAAGATCCTGGCCGTCCTTGCCGGCGACCGTCGTGGCGACATTGGCGTTGGTCATGGTGCTGCCGGGCCGGCTGTCCCAGTCCGAGAACCGGTCGGCGACGACGCCCTTCTGCGAATCCATGAAGATGTGAATGGCATAGGCCTTCTGCGTGCCGTCCGGCATCGGCATCGCCGACACGCCGATGAACGAGCCCTCCTTGATGTCGGCGAGCGACGCTTTGACCATGGCCGAGATCCGCAGCGGCTCGGCGAGCTTCACCGTCAGGTTCTCGCCGGTGCGCGACTTGACCGAGAGCGTGTTGCCTTCGACCTTGGTGATTTCGCCGCGGACGCGCACCGGCGGGCGCCTGCTGCGCCCAGACCGCCGAGGCCGTCACCATCAATGCCAGGCCGGCCAAGCCCGAGCGCGCGTCGTGTCATTTTCTGCATCGCCATTCCTCCCTGGAAATCGCGTCCGGCCTGTGCCGGCGCTGTTGCTGAAATCGATTTCGCCCTGCCGGTAAAACCCCTGCCGGAGGCGCAATATTCCCTTATTTCTGCGAGGTCTGTCTCGACCAGCGCCCGCAATTGCGGCGTCACCTCCGGGCGCACCCCGAACCACAGCTGGAAGCCCCGAACCGCCTGATACAGCAGCATGCCGAGCCCGTCGGCGGTGGCGAGCCCCCGGGCGCGGGCGGCCGCCAGCAGCGGCGTTTCCAGCGGAGCATAGACCAGGTCGGCGACCACGGCGTGACGGGGCAGCGGCTCGAGATCGATGGCGAGCGGCGGCTGGCCGGTCATGCCGAGCGAGGTGGTGTTGACGAGAAGTCCGGTCCGGCTGAGCAGATGCGGCAGCGCCGCCCAGTGCGCCGGGCTGCACCGCCGGCCCGAACCGCGCCTGCAGCGCCTGCGGCGCGCTCCGGCGTGCGGTTGACCACGTTGATCTTGCCGATGCCGCGCTCGATCAAGCCATAGATGATGGCGCGCGCCGAGCCGCCGGCGCCGAGCACCACCGCTTCGCCGACCCGCTTCTCCCAGCCCGGCAACGCAGCGTCGAGATTGGCGGTGAAGCCTTCGACGTCGGTGTTGGTCGAAAGCAAGCGGCCGCTGTCGTACCAGAGCGTGTTGGCGGCGCCGACCGCGCGCGCGCGGTCGTCGGGCTCCGACATCGCCAGCGCCGCCTCCTTGTGCGGAATGGTGATGTTGGCGCCGACATAGCCGCGCTCGGCCAGATGCGAGATGAAATCGGCGAACGCCTCCGGCGCGATCTCCTCGCGCCGGTAGACGGCATCAAGCCGGTATTGCTTGATCCAATGGCCGTGGATCAGCGGCGAGCGCGAATGCCTGACCGGCCAGCCGACCACGCAGGCCGCTCGCGCGCCTTCGCCCATCGTGTCAGTAATAGCCGACGGTCGAGCCGCCATCGACGGCGATCGCGGTGCCCTGGATGTGGCGCGCCTTCTCCGAGCAGAGGAACAGCGTCAGCGCCGGAAATATCCTCGGCCTTGCCGAGCCGGCGCAGGCCGTCCTTGACGGTGGCCTCCTGCTTCAGCTGGTCGACCGACTTGCCGGACGCCTTCGAGCGCTGCTCGAGCAGCTGATAGAACCGCTCGGTCTCGGTCGCGCCGGGATGGATGACGTTGACGTTGACGCCGTCCTTCTTGCCGAGCTGCGACAGCGCCTTGGAGAAATTGCCCATCGCGGCGTTGACCGAAGCGCCGATCGAGAAATCGGCGCCGGGCGAGCGCGCCGCGCCGCCGCCGATGTTGACGACAAAGCCGTTCGCCGCCTTCAGCATCGGCCAGAACAGCGCGGCACATCCGCACGCAGCCGAACAACTTCAGCGCATAGCCGTCCATCCAGGCCTCGTCCGGCAGATCGACGAAATTGCCGGCCTTGGTCGCGCCCGCCGAGTTCACCAGGATGTCGCAGCGGCCGAACTTGTCCTTCACCGTGTCGAACACCTGCTGGACGCCTTCGAGCTTGCGAAGGTCCGCGGTGATCGCGAGCGGCGCCGGCCCGCCGGCCGCGGCGATGGTCTTGGTCGCGGCCGCGAGGTTTGCATCCGACGACGACACGATCACCGTCTGCGCGCCGGCCTTGGCGAAATCGACCGCGATCTCGCGGCCGATGCCGCGGCTGCCGCCGGTGATGACCGCTACTTTTCCTGCAAACTCGCCTGGCATCGTTCACTCCCCTGTATTCTGTTTGAAAGGTCTACGCCGCGTCAGATCGCGAGCGTCTTCTCGTCCTGCACTGTGTTCTTCAGCGTGCCGATCTCCGGCACCTGCATCTCGAACATGTCGCCGGCCTTCAGCCACTTCCGCTCGTCGGCCTTCTGGTTGAGCTTGGTCGGCGTGCCGGTGGCGATGATGTCGCCGGGCTTGAGCGTCATGAAGGTCGAGACATACGACAGGATGTCGACGAAGCCGAAGATCATGTGATCGGTGGTGTCGTCCTGCGTCACCTCGCCGTTGATCTTGCAGGTGATGTGCAGCGGCTTTGTCAGATCGACGTCGGTCGTCATCCACGGGCCGATGCTGCCGGTCGAGTCCCAGCACTTGCCCTGGGTGACGTTGAAGCGGCCGTGGCGGATCCAGTCGCGGATGGTGCCCTCGTTGCACATGGTGATGCCGGCGACATGCTCCAGCGCGCGGTCCTTCGGGATGCGCCGGCCGGTCTTGCCGATCACCAGCGCGATCTCGCCCTCGTATTCGAGCTGCTCGGATTCCGGCGGCCGCAGGATCGGCTGGTTGTGCGCCACCAAGGTGTTCGGCGGCTTGAAGAACATGCTCGGATACTTGGCCTCGGTGTTGCCGCCGGCCGAGGTCAATTCGGCGTCGCGGTTGGCATAGTTCACGCCGATGCAGAGAATCTTCTCGCCGCCGACGACCGGCGGCAGCAACTCCACCTCGGCTGAGCGGAAAGTCGGGCCGAACGCCGGCGGTGATCTTTCTGACCTCGTCGAGCGCGCCGGCGCGCAGCACATCGAGAACCGACGTCAGCCGCGGGGCGAGCCGCGGGCGCAGATCGACGACGCCGTCGCCGGACACGACGCCGAAGCTCGTTCGGCCGCGGATGTTATAGGTGGCAAGATGCATGAAGGCTCCCAACGGGCGGATCGAGCAGGCTCGTTCGCCCGTGGTACAATAGGCTGCCGCAAACCGCCATAGAAGCCGCAATGCCCGTCCGCCAGCCCGTCTTCATCCCGCCGTTCAACGTCGTCCGCGCCAGCCACGTGGAACTGACCGTGCGCGACCTCGTCCGGTCCCGCGCCTTCTATGTCGATTGCCTGGGCTATCTGGTCAGCGCCGAGGAACCGGAGGCGCTCTATCTGCGGGCGGTCGAGGAGCGCAACCATCATTCGATCGTGCTGCGGAAGGGAAAGGAGCCCGCCGCCCACGCGCTTGGCTTCAAGGTGGCGAGCGAGGACGATCTCGACCGCGCCGCCGACTGGTTCAGGCGGCGCAATCTGCCCACCGCATTTCCCGACGTGCCGCACCAGGGCCGCACGCTCCGCACCGCCGACGTCACCGGCATGCCGCTCGAGTTCTATTTCAAGATGGACCAGGGCGAGCGCATGCTGCAGCGCTATTCGGCCTATCAAGGCGCCCGCATCCAGCGCATCGACCACATCAATTGCTTCACGCCGGACGTGCAGGCGAGCTACGACTTTTACACCGAGCTGGGCTTCCGCCTGACCGAATACACCGAGACCGACGACACCCGCGACCCCAAGCTCTGGGCGGTGTGGCTGCACCGCAAGGGCAACGTCCACGATCTCGCCTTCACCAACGGCCGCGGGCCGCGGCTGCATCACATCGGCGTCTGGACCGCCGGCACGCTCGACATCCTGCACCTCTGCGACGTGATGGCGACCTCGGGCTATCTCGCCAACATGGAGCGCGGACCGGGCCGGCACGGCATCTCCAATGCGTTCTTTCTCTACATCCGCGATCCGGACGGCCACCGCATCGAGCTGTTCACCAGCGACTACCTCACGGTCGATCCCGACCTTGAGCCGCTGCGCTGGTCGCTGACCGATCCGCAGCGGCAGACCTTGTGGGGCCATCCGGCGCCGAAGTCCTGGTTCGAGGAGGGCTCCGAGTTCCCGTCGGTGCCGGTTCGCGAGCCTGTGCTTGAGGCACGCCCGGTCGTGGCGCGCTAATTTCTGCTAGACGAACCCACACAGAAGGAGGTCACCATGACATTCTTGAAACGGCGCGTTTCCGCTGCGGTGTGGGAACTGCTCCTGCTGCTCGTCGCTGCCATCATCTTCGCCACCGTTTATCGAATCTATTTCAGCCGCGCGGTGACGCTCACACAGGTCTGCGAAAAGATCGCGGAGCTGCAGAACGGTGAAAATGCAGACATGTTCAAGAGCGACCCGAGTGACTCGCTCAACGACATCAACCGGCTCTGCCAGGTGCGCCGGCCGATGAGACAATAGCTCAACCGCATGAAAACCATCTTCATCGACTGCAATCCGCAACTCGGCGCGGTGTGGCAGCGCGTTTATCGCCCGGACGATCCGCCGGTGACGATCAACACCACGCCGTTCGAGAAGAACGAGCTGCCGCGCGTCATCGGCGACTATGACATCGCCATCGACGATCACAGCTACATGCCGACCGACCTGGTCCGGCAATGCAAGAACCTCAAGCACATCGTCTTCCTCGGCACCGGCGCGGCGAGCTACATGAACGTCGCCGAGCTCGAAGCGGCCGGCGTCAAGGTCCACACCATCAAGGGCTACGGCGACACCGCGGTCGCCGAGCAGACCATCGCGCTGATGATGGCGGCCTGCCGCGATCTCGCGCGCATGGACCGCAACATCCGCGCCGGCACCTGGGCGCCGCTCGAAGGCGTGCAGCTGTTCGGCAAGACGCTCGGCATCATCGGGCTCGGCGGCATCGGCGCCGAGGTGGCGCGCATCGCCAAGGGCATGGGCATGGAGGTGATCGCCTGGAACCGCACCAAGCGCGCCGACGCCAACGTGCCGATGGTCGAGCTCGACGATCTGCTGCAACGCTCCGACGTCGTCTCGATCAATCTCACGCTCAACGACGAGACCCGCGGCTTCCTCGACAAGGCGCGCATCGCGCGGATGAAGCCCGGCGTGATCTTCATCAACACCGCGCGCGGCGCGCTGGTCGACGAGGCGGCGCTGATCGAGGCGCTCAAAAGCGGCCACATCCGCCACGCCGGCCTCGACGTCTTCCACAACGAGCCGCTGAAGGCCGGCGACCCGCTGGCCGGTCTGGAGAACGTGACGCTGTCGGCCCACGCCGCCTTCCGCACGCTGGAGGCCTCGATGACCTTGCTGCGGCGGGCCATCGACATCGTCAAAAGCGTCCAATCCTGAGGTTTCTGCCCCCGATGAAACTTTCCCTGGCCCGCCGCGGTTGACGGGGATGCGTCAACGGGGAACCTCATGGCTGAAACCGCCACACTTCCATCAATCGCCGAGCACGGCGCGTCCCGTCTGCCGTCGGTCGAGGTCGATTCCTACAACATCGAACTGAAGGACGACGAAGGCTTCATCGGCGACCGCGCCAGCAAGGGCGCGTTCCGCGAGATCATCGAGAACTGGCGCAAGTCGGTGCGCAAGGCGGGCGACGATCCGTTCGGCGACGAGCCGAGCGAGGAGATTTCCAAGAAGACGCTCGATACGCTGCTGACCAAGGGCGATGCGCGAGGCCGCCGGCATCGTGCAGGGCGCGATCGAGGAATTCTCCCAGGAGCTGGCGCTGGTCATCCGCCGCTATCTCAAGACCAAGGGCTGGAAGGACACCGAGCGCATCGTGGTCGGCGGCGGCTTCCGCGCCAGCCGCGTCGGCGAGGTGGTGATCGGCCGCACCGCGGTCATCCTCAAGGCGGACAAGGTGCCCATCGAGCTCGTTCCGGTCCGCAACGATCCCGACGAGGCCGGACTGATCGGCGCCGCGCATCTGGCGCCGAAATGGCTGTTCAAGGCGCACGACGCGATCCTCGCGGTCGACATCGGCGGCACCAACATCCGCGCCGGCGTGGTCGAGCTCAACCTGAAAAAGGCAGCGGACCTTGTCCAAGGCCGGCGTCTGGAAGTTCGAGCTGTGGCGTCACGCCGACGAGAAGAAGATCGACCGCGAAGGCGCGGTCAAGAAGCTGGTCGGCATGCTCGATGACCTGATCGACAAGGCCAAGAAGGAGGGCCTCACGCTCGCGCCGTTCATCGGCATCGGCTGCCCGGGCATCATCACCAAGGACGGCGCGATCGACCGCGGCGCGCAGAACCTGCCCGGCAACTGGGAATCCAGCAAATTCCATCTGCCCGGCGCGATCCACGAGGCGATCCCCAAGATCGGCGACGACGAGACGGCGATCGTGATGCACAACGACGCCGTGGTGCAGGGCCTGAGCGAGGCGCCGTTCATGAAGGACGTCGAACGCTGGGGCGTGCTGACCATCGGCACCGGCCTCGGCAACGCGCGCTTCACCAACCGCAAGGATGAGTAGCGGCCCTCAGCACTGACTTGCCGCATTGACCTTGCGCCGCTCCCGGCCACACAATCCCTCGATAAGAAGAACGGGGGAGACGCGTGAAGCCGGCGCCATTTGCCTACGCCAAGGCGAAATCGCTCGACCATGCCATCGAGCTGTTGGCGCGCCCCGACGGCGAGGCGCGGCTGCTCGCCGGCGGCCAGAGCCTGATCGCCACGCTCAACATGCGGCTGTCGGCGCCGAAGCTTCTGATCGACCTGAACGGCGTCGGCGGGCTCGCCGGCATCGCCGTGAAGAACGGCATGGTCGAGATCGGCGCGCTGACCCGGCACGCCGAGGCCGAGCGCTCTGCCGAAATCGCCCGGCACGCGCCGCTGATCGCGCTCGCCATGCCGCACATCGGCCACGCCGCGATCCGCAACCGCGGCACGCTCGGCGGCTCGATCGCCTTCGCCGATCCGGCGGCCGAACTGCCGGCATGCCTGGTCGCGCTCGGCGGCGAGGTCGAGATTGCCGGACCGAAGGGCAAGCGCACCGTCAAGGCCGACGATTTCTTCAAGGGCCTGTTCGAAACCGCGCTGGGTCGCGGACGACGTGCTGACCGCGATCCGCGTTCCGGCGGCGACGCCGGAGACCCGCGTCGGCTTTGCCGAGTTCGCCCGCCGCCACGGCGACTACGCCATGGTCGGACTCGCCGCCAGCGCGCAGGCCGACGGCAAGGGGCTCGGCGACGTGCGGCTGGCCTATTTCGGCGTCGGGAAATGTCCCGCTGCGCGCGAGAAAGGCCGAGACCAAGCTCACCGAGGGCAATATCGACGACGCGGTGCAGGCGCTCGCCTCCGATCTCGATCCCTCCGGACGACGTGCAGGCGACCGGCGCCACCAAAAAGCATCTCGCCGGCGTGCTGCTGCGGCGCGTCGCCAAACAGCTCATGGAGCGCGGCCATGAGCGAAACACCGCTGCGACATCACGCTGACGGTGAACGGCGAGACCGTCGCCGAGACGGTCGATGCGCGCAAAACCCTGGTCGATTTCCTGCGCGACGATCTCGTGCTGACCGGCAGCCATGTCGGCTGCGAGCACGGCGTCTGCGGCGCCTGCACGGTGCGGGTCGATGGCGTGGTCGTGCGCGGCTGCCTGATGCTGGCGGCGCAATGCGACGGCGCCAAGGTCGAGACCATCGAAGGCGTGTCGGACGCGGGCGAGATCGCCGACCTGCAAAAGGCGTTCGAGCAGCGCAACGCGCTGCAATGCGGCTTCTGTACGCCCGGCATGCTGCTGACCGCGCAGGAATTGCTGCGCGGCGGCGGCGTGCCGAGCCGCGAGAAAATCCGCGAGCAGATTTCCGGCAACTACTGCCGCTGCACCGGCTATCACGCCATCGTCGATGCGATCGAGGCGGTCGCCGAAGCACGCGCGGGAGGCAAGCGATGAAAATCGTCGAAGACTCCCCGTCCCTCCTCACCGCGCTCGACCGGCCGAACTCCTACATCGGCCGCTCGGTGCCGCGGCCCAATCTGGCGCGGCTGACGCAAGGCCGCGCGCAATACGTCAGCGACGTGGTGCTGCCGCGCATGGCGCATGTCGCGTTCGTGCGCTCGCCGCACGCGCACGCCAGGATCAAGAGCATCGACGCCGCCGCCGCCAAGAAAGCGCCCGGCGTCATCGCCGTGGTCACCGGCGCGGAATTGTCCAAGGTCATCACGCCCTGGGTCGGCGTGCTCACGCATCTCAAGGGCCTCAAATCGGCGCCGCAGAACGCCATCGCCGTCGACCGCGCCTGCTGGGCCGGCGAAGCGGTCTGCGCCGTGGTCGCGCGGAGCCGCGCCGAAGCCGAGGACGGCTGCGAGCTGGTCGCGGTCGACTACGAGGAATTGCCGGCGGTCACCGATCCGGA
This sequence comes from uncultured Alphaproteobacteria bacterium, assembly GCA_963850885.1. Taxonomy (GTDB): domain Bacteria; phylum Pseudomonadota; class Alphaproteobacteria; order Rhizobiales; family Xanthobacteraceae; genus Z2-YC6860. Next base: position 48,197 of record CAWKOD010000033.1, read on the forward strand.
AACCGCGCTCGATCCGCAGACGCCGGTGATCCATCCGTCGATCGGCGACAATCTCTGCTTCGAGCGCGTGCACACCGCGGGCGATCCCGACAAGGGCTTCGCCGAGGCCGACGCGGTGGTCGAGACCACATTCATGTTCGGCCGCCACACCGGCGTCACCAACGAGCCGCGCGCCATCGTCGCCGACTGGAATCCGGGCGACGCGCGCCTGACCGTCTATCAGGGCACGCAGGCGCCGCACATGATGCAGAACCTGTTCGCCAAGCATCTGTCGCTGGAAGAGCATCAGGTCCGCGTCATCACCAAGGACGTCGGCGGCTCGTTCGGCATCAAGGTGCACACCTACGCCGACGAGATGGCGACGGTGGCGCTGTCGAAGCTGCTCAAGCGGCCGATCAAGTTCGTCGCCGACCGGATCGAGAGCTTCGTCACCGACATCCACGCCCGCGACCACCGCGTCAAGGCCAAGATCGGCGTGAAGAACGACGGCACCATCACCGCCTGGGAGATCGACGACCTCACCGGCATCGGCCCCTATTCGGTCTATCCGCGCACCTCGCGGCATCGAGGCCAACCAGGTGGTGAACCTCACCGGCGGGCCGTACACCTGCGGCAACTATCGCGCCCGCGCCCGCGTGGTGTTCCAGAACAAGAACGTGATGTGCCAGTACCGCGCGGTCGGCCATCCGATCGCGACCGCGGTGACCGAGGGACTGGTCGAGCTCGCCGCCGCCAAGATCGGCATGGACCCGCTGGAGATCCGCCGGCGCAATCTCATCGCCGACGACGCGCATCCCTCGCAGGGACCGTCCGGCATCAAGTTCGAGGCGCTGTCGAACCACGAGGCGATGGCGCATCTCGACTCGATGATGAACTACGCGGGGCTGCGCGCCGAGCAGGCGAAGCTCCGCAAGCAGGGCATCTATCGCGGCATCGGCTTTGCGAGCTTCGTCGAGGTGACCAATCCGAGCGCGGCGTTCTACGGCGTCGGCGGCGCGCGCATCTCGGCGCAGGACGGCGCGACGGTGCGGCTCGACGGCACCGGCGCGATCTTCTGCCACACCGGCGTGTCCGAACAGGGCCAGGGCGCCGAAGCCGTGATCGCGCAATGCGTCGCGACGAGCTTCGGCGTGTCGATGGATCGCGTGCGCGTCATCATGGGCGACACCGACAACACGCCCTATGGCGGCGGCACCTGGGCGTCGCGCGCGGCCGGCATCGGCGGCGAAGCGGCGTGGCAGGCCGGCAAGGCGCTGCGGCAGAACGTGCTGGCGGTCGCGGGCTCGATCTTGCAGGCCAAGCCCGAGACCATCGACATCCGCAACGGCATCGTGGTCGACGCCGCCACCGGCAACGAGCGCATCGGCCTCGATGAGGTCGCGCGCATCGCCTACTTCCGCCCCGACACCCTGCCCTCGGGCATGCAGGCCGAGCTGGTGGCGACGCGCCATTACGTGCCGCGGGCCTGGGCCTTCGCCTTCACCAACGGCATCCAGGCGAGCTATCTCGAGGTCGACACCGACTCGGGCTTCGTCAAGCTGCTGAAGCACTGGTGCGTCGAGGACTGCGGCACCGTGATCAATCCGCAGCTGGTCGACGAGCAGGTGCGCGGCGGCGTGGTGCAGGGCATCGGCGCCGCGCTGTTCGAGCATTGCCTCTATGACGAGCGCGGCCAATTGCTCAACGGCAACATGGCCGACTACCTCGTGCCGATGGCGGTGGAGATGCCCGACATCGAGGTGGGCCACGTGGTCACGCCCACCGCCGACAGCGAGCTCGGCGCCAAGGGCGCGGGCGAGGCCGGCACCGCCGGCGCGCCGGGCTGCGTGATGAACGCCATCAACGACGCGCTGCGGCCGTTGGGCGCCGCCCCACTGACCGACATGCCGTTCACGCCGGACAAGATTTTGCGGGCGCTCGGCAAGGTCTGAGCGCTGCTCATTCCACGTGCAGCGGCAGGGGTTTAGCCATTCTGTCGATAGACGGATGGTGCGCGGCAAGCCACAATCCGCTCCGTCTCGGGACAGGCGGAGCGCAACCGCCGAATGGAGGACGCGATGGACATCAAGGTCGGCAAGAAGGCGATCGAGGAGGCCTCCAAGAAGCTGTCGAACTGGGGCCGCTGGGGCAAGGACGACCACATCGGCACGCTCAACCACGTCACGCCCGAGGACATCGCCAAGGCCGCCAGCCTGATCAAGACCGGCAAGGTGTTCGCGCTCGGCATCCCGCTCGACCGCGAAGGCCCGCAGACCGGACTGTTCGGCGGCCGCTTCAATCCGATCCACCAGATGCTGGCGACCGGCACCGACGCCATCGCCGGCCAGCAGGACTGGAACAAGATCCGCTACGCCGACGACACGCTGATGCTCTGCGTCCAGGGCGCCACGCATTGGGACGCGCTCGGCCACATCTTCTACGAGGACAAGGCCTACAACGGCCACGACGCCAAGCTGATCGACTCGCAGCGGCCTGACCGTGCTCGGCATCGAGCATTCCAAGAGCAAGATGGTCGGCCGCGGCGTGCTGCTCGACATCGCGCGCTTCCGCGGGGTGCCGTGGATGAAGGACGGCGAAAGCATCTCCAACGAAGAGCTGAACAAGTGCGCCCGCGCGCAGAACGTCGAAATCCGCAAGGGCGACTTCGTCATCGTCCGCACCGGCCAGATGGAGCGCTGCCTCGTCGGAGAAGGAATGGGGCGGCTACGCCGGCGGCGATGCGCCGGGCGTCAAGTTCGAGAACTGCTACTGGTGCCAGGAGAAGCAGGTCGCGGCGATCTGCACCGACACCTGGGGCGTCGAGGTGCGGCCGAACGAAACCACCGAGGCGAACCAGCCGTGGCACTGGGTGGTGATCCCGGCCATGGGGCTTTGCATGGGCGAGATTTTCTATCTCAAGGAGCTCGCCGAGGACTGCGAGGCCGACGGCGTCTACGAGTTCTTCTTCTGCGGCCCGCCGCTGATCATCACCGGCGGCACCGGTTCGCCGATCAATCCGCAGGCGATCAAATGACGCGACGGATAGCTGTCATCGCGCTCGCCTTGGCGGCGTGTGTCGCGGCTATCCCATCGCGGTCCGACGATTATCCCTCGCGTCCGGTTCGCATCGTGTTCGGTTTCGGGCCGGGCAGTTCCGGCGACGTCATGACCCGTGTGCTGGCGCAGCGCATGAGCCAGGACCTCGGCCAGCCATTCATCGTCGAGGGCAAGCCGGGCGCCAACGGCCAGCTCGGCGCGGCCCAGGTCGCCCGCGCGCCGAACGACGGCTACACGCTGTTCCTCGCCTCGGTGTCGAATGCGACGAACGTGGCGATCACGCCCGCCTCCGCCACCGACCTTGCCAAGGAGCTGACGCCGATTGCGCTGGTCGCGACCGTACCGAGCATTCTCGTGGTCCATCCATCGCTCGGCGTCGCCAACGTGCAGGAGCTGATCGCGCTGGCGAAGGCCAAGCCCGACCAGTTGTTCTTCGGCTCGGTCGGCGTCGGCAGCCCGCCGCACCTCGCCGGCGAATTGTTCAAGGTCATGGCCGGCGTCAAGCTCACGCACGTGCCCTACGCCGGCGGCAGCGGGCAGGCCGCGACCGACCTGATTGCCGGACGCATTTCGATGGTGTTCTCGCCGGCTTCCACGATCGCGCCGCATATCACGGCCGGCAGCGTCAAGGCGCTGGCGGCCGCAACCGCGAAGCGCGCCGGCCTGTTTCCCGACCTGCCGACGATTGCGGAGGCGGGCCTGCCGGGTTTTGATTCCGGCATCTGGGGCGGGCTGATGGCGCCGGCCGGTACGCCGCGCCCGGTGATCGACCGGCTTGCGCGCGCGGCCGACGACGCGCTCAAGACGCCCGAAGTGCAGTCCGTGTTGCGCAATGCGGGGATCGATCCGCTTGGCGGAACGCCCGAGGATTTCGCGCAATTGATCCAGGGCGAAATCGAGAAGTGGGCCAAAGTCGCCAAAGCCGCCGGGCTGAGCAAATAGCCACGCTCGCAACAACGGACGCCGCTGCGCAGCACGCCGAGCAACAGGAGAATACCCAGCCCGCCTCCTCAAACGCGGAATGGACGCCAGCGCATTCCCCGGCCTGCCCTTGCCCGCAGGGGTCTGCTACCATCATGGCCCGACTGAGAACCAGGGAGGATCACCGTGTTGAGGACAGCGACGATACTCTGCATGGCCGTCGGTGTGATCGGAATGACGGCGACACCTGCACTGACGATGATCGTGGGCTCACAATCGACCGATTTCTCAGCACAACAGAAGACGAAAAAGGCGGCGCCGAGCAACGCGCCACGTGTTCAGCAGCGCAACGTGAACGTCAATCGGAGCGTCAACCGCAACGTCAACATTAAGGTGAACCGCAACGTCAACGTGAACCGCAACGTTCGTCGCGTCGGCGGTCCCGCCGCCGCACAACAGAAGGTGTTGTCGAACCCTGTCGTGTCGGGACCGAAAGGCGTCTCGGCCGCCAAGATTTAGCTCGGCCCCGGCAAGGTTGGCCCGGCCGCCGCGAAGCCCGCCAACTTTCAGTTTGTGAAGCTCGGCAACAAGGTCGCGCCGGTCTGGAAGAGTGGCCCGAAAAAGATCTGGTGGGGTGGAGGTTGGAAGACCTTCGTTCCTTTCGCCGCGCTTGGTGTGGTGGTGATCGGCGGCGCCTACTATTACCCCGACGCTTATCTTACGGTGGCGCGACCCTATTGCGCGGGCGTGACGCCTGACGGTTGCCGGCTCAATTGGCAGCAAGTCGGATTCGAGGACGGTGGCAGCGAGTGGCAATGCGTCCAGTTTTGCCCGCGCCCCGGCCTGCCGCCGCCGCCGCGCACGGTGGCGCTGGTTGCGCCTCCGCCGATGGCGCAGGGCACCTGCGAAATTTCGATCTACTCCGAGCCGAACTTCAGCGGCACCAACGCCACGGCCACGGACGAGCAGCCGACCCTGAGCGAGATCGGCTGGCAGAACCAGATCGCTTCGGTGCAGGTGAAGTCCGGCACCTGGGACTTCTTCAGCGACCAGCAGTTCACCGGCGAGACGATGCGGCTTGCGCCCGGCTCCTATGCCGACCTCGGGCCGCAATGGACCAAGCACGCGGGCTCGTTCATGTGTGTGCAGCCGTAAGTTCGAGCATCACTCACCCCCGGGCTTGACCCGGGGGTCCATGAGGCGTTTCAAATTGCTGCAACTCATCATGGATGGCCGGGTCATAGGCGAGCGTAGCGACGCCGTCCTTCGACGGCTAGCCCGGCCATGACGGCGGTGGGTGCTGCGCCGTTGCGGAATACAGCGCGCCCGCTGCCGAACATAAAGTCGAAATAGCAGGAGAACTCTCATGCCCCGCTTCCTCAAACGCGGAATGGACGCGAGCGCGATCAAGGCCGCCGACGCCAAGGTGCGCGAGACGGTCGAAAGCATCCTGGCGCAGGTCGACGAGAAGAAGGACCTGGCCATCCGCGAACTGTCGAAGAAGTTCGACAACTGGGAGCCGAAGGATTTCCGCCTGTCGCCCGCCGAGATCGAGAAGGCGATTTCGCAGGTGTCCAAGCGCGATCTCGACGACATCAAGTTCGCCCAGGCCCAGGTCCGCAACTTCGCGCAGAAGCAGCGCGACACCATGAAGGACCTGGAGGTCGAGACGCTGCCCGGCGTCATCCTCGGCCACCGCCACATCCCGGTGAACGCGATCGGCTGCTACGTGCCGGGCGGGCGCTATCCGATGGTCGCCTCCGCGCACATGTCGATCGTCACCGCGCGCGTCGCCGGCGTGAAGCGGATCATCGCCTGCGCGCCGCCGTTCAAGGGCGGGCCGCATCCGGCGATCGTCGCCGCCATGCACTTCGGCGGCGCCGATGAAATCTACGTGCTCGGCGGCGTGCAGGCGGTCGCCGCGATGGCGCTCGGCACCGAGACGATCGGAGCCGTGGACATGATCGTCGGCCCCGGCAACGCCTATGTGGCGGAAGCCAAGCGCCAATTGTTCGGCCGCGTCGGCATCGACCTGCTCGCCGGCCCGACCGAGACGCTGGTGATCGCCGACGACAGCGTCGACGGCGAAATCTGCGCCACCGATCTGCTCGGCCAGGCCGAGCACGGCCCGACCTCGCCGGCCATCCTGCTCACCAACTCCGAAAAGCTCGCGCGCGACACCATGAACGAGATCGAGCGGCTCCTGAAAATCCTGCCCACCGCCGACGCCGCCGGCAAAGCCTGGGCGGATTTCGGCGAGGTGATCGTCTGCGACGACCAGGACGAGATGGTGCGCGAGGCCGACCGCATCGCCTCGGAGCATGTCCAGGTGATGACGCGCGACCCGGACTATTTCCTCAACAACATGAAGAACTACGGCTCGCTGTTCCTCGGCTCGCGCACCAACGTCGCCTATGGCGACAAGGTGATCGGCACCAACCACACGCTGCCGACCAAGAAGGCGGCGCGCTACACCGGCGGGCTGTGGGTCGGCAAATTCCTCAAGACCTGCACCTACCAGAAGGTGCTGACCGACCAGGCCAGTGCGATGATCGGCGAATATTGCTCGCGGCTCTGCATCCTCGAAGGCTTCTCGGCCCACGCCGAGCAGGCCAACGTGCGGGTGCGCCGATACGGCGGCCGCAATGTCGCTTATGCTCAGGCTGCCGAATAATCGGATTTTCAGAGGGGGTTCCCATGATTCCCATTATCGTTCCGACTTACGCTGCCATTCTCGTGTTGATGTTCGTGTTGCTGTCGATGCGCGTCATCCAGATGCGCGCTTCCGCCAAGATCGGGATCGGCACCGGCAATGATCCCGCCATGGAAAGACGAATCCGGGTCCACGGCAATTTCGCCGAATACGTGCCGCTGGCGCTGCTGCTTCTTGCGTTCATGGAAATGCAGCAGCATTCACGCTACCTGATCCACATCCTGTGCATCGTGCTGATCGTCGCGCGCATCGTCCATGCGATCGGCGTCACGCCGGTCGAGGAAAATTTCCCGATGCGGGTCGGCAGCGTGCTCGCCACGTTCGCTGTGCTGGTCATCGCGTCGCTGGCACTGCTGATCCATGTCCTGCTCGCCTGACGAGGGCCGGTCACCGCCGATGGCCTGGTTGCTCGGCTGGCGCAACGCCTTCGATATGGCGGATTGAACAACCATGCACTCGGTCGATCTCGCCAAGACCCCCTCGTTCCGGCTCGACGGCAGGCGCGCGCTCGTCACCGGCGGCGGGCGCGGCATCGGGCTTGCCGCGGCTTCGGCGCTGGCCGCGGCCGGCGCCCATGTGACGCTGGCCGCGCGCACCACAGCAGAGATCGAGGAGGCCGCCGCGGCGATCCGCGCCCGCGGCGACAAGGCCGACGCGCTCACGCTCGACGTGACCGAATGTCGAGGCTGCGAAGAAGGCGCTGGCGGCCGTCGAGCCGTATCAAATCCTGATCAACAATGCCGGCGGCAATCGCCCCGCTTATCTGCCGGACGTGAAGGTCGAGGACTTCGACTTCATCTTCTCGCTCAACGTGCGCGCGGCGTTTTTCATGGCGCAGACCGTGGCGCTGCGGCTGTTGGAGGCGAAGCTGCCGGGCTCGATCATCAACATCTCCTCGCAGATGGGCCACGTCGGCGCCGCGCGGCGCACGGTCTATTGCGCCTCCAAGCACGCGATGGAGGGCTTCACCAAGGCGATGGCGATCGAGCTCGCGCCGCACAACATCCGCGTCAACAGCCTGGGACCGACGTTCCTGGAGACGCCGATGACCAAGCCGTTCTTCGAGAACAAGGCGTTCCGCGACGAGGTGCTGTCGAAGATCAAGCTCGGCCGGCTGGGTCAGCTCGATGAACTGACCGGCGCGATCGTGTTCCTCGCCTCCGATGCGTCGTCGTTGATGACCGGCTCGGCGCTGGTGCTCGACGGCGGCTGGACCGCGGAGTAGCCCGGCCTCATCCTGAGGAGCGGTCCGCGCGCGTCTCGAGACAGGCGGCCGTCTCGAGACGCGCGCTTGCGCGCTCCTCGAGCGCCTTCAAAACAGCTTCTTCAGCACCTGCGGATTGAGGCAGCTCACCGGCGGCTTGCCTTCGATCAGCGCGATGGTGTTGTCCACCACCACATGCGCCATGCCTTCGCGGAGCGACAGCACCGCGCTGCCGAGATGCGGGGTCAGCACCACGTTCGGCATCGCGACAAGCTCGGGCGAAACCTGCGGCTCGTGCTCGTAGACATCGAGACCGGCGCCCGCGATTTTGCTTGTCCTTCAGGGCGCGCACCAGCGCCGCCTCGTCGATCACCGGGCCGCGCGAGGTGTTGATGACGAACGCCGTGGGCTTCATCAACGAAAACTGCCGGTCGCTCATCAGGTGGCGCGTCTCCGGCAACAGCTGCGGATGCAGCGAGACGAAATCGGCCTCGCGCAGGAGATCGTCGAAGCTGCGATAGCCCGCATCGAATTTCGCCTCTTCTTCCGCCGGCAGACGGCGCGGGTCGGCGTAGATGATCGTCATGCCGAAGCCGCGGCCGCGCCGCGCCATCGCCTGGCCGATCCGCCCGAAGCCAACGAGGCCGAGCGTCTGGCCGGTCACCGCCGCGCCGGCCAGATGATTGGACTGCGAGCCCGGATAGATGCCGGAGCGGAACAGCTTGTCGCCCCGCGCGATGTTGCGCGCCACCGCCAGCAGCAGGCCGAAGCCGATGTCGGCGGTGGCGTCGGTGACGATCGCCGGGATGTTGGTGACCGGGATGCCGCGCGCGGTCGCCTCGGCAAGATCGATGCGGTCCTGCGTGATGTTCATCGACGACACCGCCTTGAGCTTCGGATTGGCGGCCAGCACGTCGCGGTCCACGGTGTCGTGGAGCAGCGACAGCAGGATATCGCAGCGCTTCACCGCCTCGATCAGCCTGTCCTTCGGCAGCACGCGGCTGGAATCCGGATTGACCTCGACCTCGGCCACCTCGCGGAGCCGCGCCAACGCGCTTTCGGCGATCGGCTGGGTGACGAAAACGCGCGGCCTGCTCACGGCTTCTTCGACGCCTTTTTGATCGCGGCATTGACCTTCGGCAGCACCTTCTCGGCCAGCAAGGTCATCGAGCGCTTGGCCAATTTCGGATCGCGCCAGTCCTTGCCGGCATAGAGCAGCGTGCCGAAGTCGCCGACCTGCTCGCGGAATTTCAAAATCTCGTCGGCGACCTTGCCCGGCGAGCCATGGATGATCAGATCGTTGCAGATGCCGTCGAGCGTCACTTCGCTGTCGGGCTGGTCGCGCCGCGTCTTGAACAGTTCGAGCCGGCCTTTCTTCAGCTTGGTGTAGAGCTGGCTGTAGTAATAGCGATACGGGCTGTTCGCGCCGGTCGCATAGGCCTTCGCGGTCTTGTCGTCGTCGGCCACGAAAATGCTTTTGGCGACGCGCCAGTTCGCCGGATCGGCCTTGCGGCCCACCCGCTCGCAGCCCTCGACGTATTTCGGCCAGTGGCTCTTCACCCATTCCGGCATCAGGAAGTTCGCCGAGATCGGGTCCCAGCCGCGCGCCGCGGCTTCGGTCACGCCCTTCGAGAACGGCGCGACCGCCGTGACGACGATCGGCGGATGCGGCTTCTGCAACGGCTTGGGCAGATAGCCCTGCCCGATCTCCGGCATGAGCTGCTGTTCGATTTTGACCTTCCAGTATTTGCCGTCGATGTTGTACGGCGGCGCGCCGGCCCAGATCGCCAGCACGGCGTTGATCGCCTCAAGAAACATCGCGTTGCGGTCGGCGTCGAGATTGCCGAACGCCTCGGCATCGGAGAGCAGGCCGCCCGGGCTGATGCCGAAGATGAAGCGGCCATCCAGCATGTGGTCGAGCATGGCGATCTGCGCCGCGGTCGCCGCCGGATGGCTGTTCGGCATGTTGATCGTGCCGGTGCCGAGTTTGATCTTCTTGGTTGCGTCGATCAGGCTCGCGATGAACACCGCGCAGGAGGTGATGTTCTCGGCCTTGTCGGTGGCGTGCTCGCCGACATAGCCCTCGGTGAAGCCGAGCTTGTCGGCGAGGATGAAGGCCTCGCGGTCCTCGCGGAGCGATTTCCGCCAGTCCTTGTCCAGCGGATGGATCGGCATGGTGAAGAAGCCGAGCTTCATGATGCCTCGCGTGGGCGACGTCCCACGCAGAATCTAGCGGCGCTGGCTGTCGCAAACGAATTAATATAATCTGCCCTTAGGCATCAGGATTTCTAATGGCTGAAATCGCGCTCCGGCAGATCAGGGCCATCATCGCGGTGTGCGAGGAAGGCTCGTTCACGCGCGCCGCGGCGCGGGAAAACGCCACACAATCCGGCATTTCCCAGCACGTCGCCGCCGCCGAGCGCACGCTCGGGGTGAAGCTGTTTGAGCGCTCCGCGGCCGGCGTGCAGCCGACCCCGGCGGGGCAGCGCTACTACAAGCGCTGCATCGAGGCCGTCGGCCAGCTCGCCAACGCCAGCGAAGAGGTGCGCAGCTTTGCCTCGCGCGTCAGCGGCGATCTGCGCATCGGACTCATTCCGACACTGACCCGCGCGGCGCTGGCGCCGGCGCTTGAACAATTCGTGGCGCAATACCCGGACGTACGAATTCACATCGTCGAAGGCTACAGCGGCTGGCTGACCGACATGGTGCGGAACGACGAGCTCGACTTCGCCGTGGTGCCGGCCTCCGAAGGCAGGGTCGGCCTGAAGTCGCGATTGATCGTCCGCGATCGCGAGATGCTGGTCTCAGGAATCAAGCGCGGGCTCAAGCCTTTCGAGCCGGTGCGGCTGAAGGATTGCGGGCCGCTCAAGATCCTGTTGCCAAGTCGCGCCAACGTGCGCCGCCGCAACATCGAGGTCTATTTCCAGACCCACGGCGTCGAGGTCACCGACGTGATCGAGATGGACGCCATGATCAGCACGCTGCAGTTCGTCATGCGCTCCGACTGGGTGGCGATCCTGTCCGGGCTGATCTGCTTCGCCGACATCGGCCGGACGATGGAGCGGGTCATCAGCCCGATCTACGATCCGCCGCTGATCGCCGAATTCGTGGTGATCTCGCCGGCGCGGCGCACGCTCTCGACCCAGGCGCAGCTGTTCCTGGAATGCTTCGAGGCCGAAATCGCGCGCATCCAGGACGTCTGGGCGCAGACCATTCCGCCCGCGGTCTATCCGGTGCGGCCGGCGCGCGACGGCCACGCGCGCCGCGTCCTGATCCTTACGACCGACGCCGGCGCGCCGGGCTGCTTGAGCGGATGCGCCCGCGCGAACGCGTCGTTCTGCATGGCGGCATCGACGACGCGCTTGAAGGTCGGGAACGGCCCGAGATCGACCTTGAAGAAGGTGGCGCCCGCCGCCTGGCTGGCAAGGCAAATGTCGGCGACGGTGATCTGATCGCCGTGGGCGTATTTGCCGGTCGCCTTGTCCTTGAGGTTGGTCTCCAGTGCGGTCAACGCGGCGCGGTGCCAGTTCTGGCACCATTTGTTGCGGGTATCCTCGTCGAGCTTGAGCTCGTGCTCGAGATATTCGCGCACCCGCGGCACGATCAGCGGATGGGAGTCGGCGGCGACGATCTGGGCGAGGCCCCGCACCCGCGCACGGCCCTTCGGATCCTTCGGCAACAGCGGCGGATTGGGATGGGTCTCGTCGAGATATTCGATGATGGCGAGCAACTCGAACAGCGCAGGGCCATCGCCGTCGACCAGCGCCGGGATCGCCATCATCGGATTGACCTTGCGGAAGGCCTCCTCGCGCTGCTGGCCCTTCATCAGGTTGATCTCGACGATCTCGTCGGGCTTGAGCCCCTTCAAATTCATCGCGATGCGCACCCGATAGGTCGCGAGCGACCGCCAGAACGAAAACAGTTTCATCGCACGTCCTCCCCTGAAATTTTATGACTGCTGTTTGGACCGGCCGGCCCAATAGACCGAAACGTTGGAAACCTCTTCCTTGCCGCCGACATTGCGCAGCGCCTCCTCGTAGCAGGCGAGCGTCTGTTTCAGCAGCGGCAGATCGACACCACGCTTCTGGCCTTCCGCCAGCATCTGTTTGACGTCCTTGATGCCGCCGTCGAGGCTGAAGGTTCGTTGGCTCGAGGGCACCTTCTTGAGCTTGGCGACGATGCCCGGCATGCGCTGCTTGAGCACGGTCGCCGCGCCCGAAGTCTCGGCAAGGAAATCCAGCAGCTCCGCCGGATCGATGGTCAGCGTCTTGCACAGCGAAAGCTGCTCGCCGAGCGCCTGCCAGTAGATCATCAGCGGCAGGTTGACGGCGAGCTTGAGCAGCGCGCCGGAGCCAACCGGCCCGGCGTGCATCACCCGCCGGCACATCTGCTCAAGCAACGGCCGCGCCCGCGCCGCGTCGGCGGGCTCGGCGCCCATCAATCCGAGCAGCTTGCCGGCCCGCGCCGGAATGACCGACCCGCTGACTGGGCATTCGACGAAGGCGGCGCCCTTCGCTCGGACCTTCTCCGCCAGCGCGACCTGCGCCTCCGGCGTCACCGTGCTCATCTCGATGAACAGCTTGTCTTTGGCGTCGCCGGCGAGCAGGCCTTGCGGCCCGTGATAGACCGCATCGATCGCGGCGGTGTCGATCAACAGGCTGATGACCACATCGACGGCGCTCGTCAAGCTCCGCGGGGGTCTTGGCAACGCGCGGCGCCGGCGTCGGCGAGCGGCTTGGTCTTTTCCGCCGTGCAATTCCACACCGTCAGCGTATGGCCGACCTCCATCAGCCGCGCGCCGATGTTCGAGCCCATGTTGCCGATGCCGGCGATGCCGATGTGCATCACGCGCTCATGCCAGTCCTTCACTTCATCCTGTCCTTGATCTTGTCCAGCGCCGCGACCGCGCAGTCGTGATCGAAATTGCCGCCGGGCGCGCCGCCCACGCCGATGCCGCCGATCGCTTCATCGCCCGCCATGATGGTGACGCCGCCGGGCGTGAAGTTGATGTTCGGCAGGCTGGCGAGGCCGGCGGTGGACACGCCCGGCGTCTTGGCGATGCGTTCCGAAAGGCCCTTGGTCGAGCCGTCCTTGCGCACCGGCGCAAGCGACGCGGCCGTGTAGGCTTTGGCGTAGGCGCTGTCGAGCGTGTGCACGGTCGCGCCATCGCCGCGGATGACCGCCTGCCGGACGCCCTCGTTGTCGACGACAATGGCGGTCACCGCATATCCGGCCTTTTTGCAAACATCGACCGCCTCCATCACCGCTTCCATCGCCAGCGCGGCCGACAGGCGCTTCTTGGTGATCAAGCCTTGCGCGAATGCCGGCGACATCGTCAGCGCAGTCATTGCGACCACAACAGTTGCACAGCCTGACATTGCAAGATTGACGCGCATACTGTCCTCCCGAAAACCACAGCGTTGCCGTGGACGATAGGCGATCCCGCCCGGTCACGAAATGCCCTTTTCCAGAAACCGGTTCCCCCTTTTTGGAATCATGCGCTAGTGTTTGCCGACCCGCAGAGATCAAGGAGAGTTTGGAATGAGCCCGGCGAAAAGCAGCAAGACAGTGGGCGTGATCGGGCTCGGCATCATGGGCGGCTCGTTCTCCCGCAATCTGGTCGCCGCCGGCTGGCGGGTGACCGGCTTCGACGTCGCCGCCGGCAAGCGCAAGGAATTGTCCAAGGCCGGCGTGGAGATCGTGCGCGACGCCAAGGCGGTCGCCGCCGCCGCGCCCATCATCATCACCAGCCTGCCCAAGCCCGAGGCGCTGATCGCGACCGCGAAGGAAATCGCCAAGGCGAAGCTGCCGCCCCGCATCATCGCCGAGTGCTCGACCTTCAACATCGAGGACAAGGAGAAGGCCGAGAAGATCCTGCGCGCCGCCGGCCACGTCATGCTCGATTGCCCGGTGAGCGGCACCGGCTCGCAGGCCCGGACCGGCGACCTCGTCATCTACGCCAGCGGCGATCCCAAATCCGTCGCCAAGGTCAAGCCGATGTTCGCAGGCTTCTCCCGCAAGATGTACGACGTCGGCGCCTTCGGCAACGGCAGCAAAATGAAATACGTCGCCAACCTTCTGGTCGCGATCAACAATGTGGCTTCGGCCGAGGCCATGGTGCTCGGCATGAAGGCCGGCCTCGATCCCGAGCGTCATCTTCGAGATGATCTCCAACGGCGCCGGCAATTCGCGCGTGTTCGAGCTCCGCGCGCCGATGATGGTGAAGAACGACTACAGCGACGTCACCATGAAATGCTCGGTGTGGCAGAAGGACATGGACGTGATCGGCGCCTTCGCCAAGAAAATGCGCGTGCCGACCCCGCTGTTCTCCGCGACGCTGCCGGTCTATGCCGCGGCGCTCAAAAGCGGCCACGCCGAGGACGACACCGCCGCGGTCTGCGCCGTGCTGGAGGCCAAGGCCAACGTCAAGCGCCGCAGGGCGCGGTGACGATCGGCCGGTCCGCGCGCTCGGACCGTCTGCCCAATAATTCACCCTCCTATTTCACCATTCTGTCGCGGCGATAGAACGGGCTGTTCGCGCGCCCAACCTCATGTAAGCTTGAGCCAGTCTTCGGGTTTCCAGCGACGGGGGGTCGCGGCGTAATGAACCTGAATTTCTGGGTGATCCAGGCCTTCAACGGCATCTCCTATGGAGCGTTGCTGTTCCTGGTCGGCAGCGGCTTGTCGTTGATTTTCGGCGTGATGCGGATCGTCAATCTGGCGCACGGCTCCTATTTCATGCTGGGCGGCTATGTCGCGCTCACCGTGATCTGGACCACCGGCTCGTGGCTGCTCGCGATTCCGGTCGCGGCGGTCACCATTGCGCTCCTCGGGCTCGCGATGGAGCGCATCTTCCTGCGGCAGCTTGGCTTCGACCCGCTGCGCCAGGTTCTGCTCACGGTCGGCTTCGCGTTTTTGTTCCAGCAGGCCGCGCTTGATCTCTGGACCGGCAACAACTTCGACATCAACCCGCCGGCGGTGCTGTCGCAGAGCATCCCGATCGGCGGGATCTTCCTGCCGCTCTATCGCGTCTTCATGATCGCGATCGCCGCCTCCATCGGGCTGGTGCTGTGGCTGGTGATGGAGAAGACCCGGATCGGCGCGCAGGTGCGCGCCACCGTCGACGACGCCCAGATGGCGCGCGGTGTCGGCATCGACACCTCCCGCATCTCCATGGGGATCTTTGCGCTGGGCGCGTTCCTCGCAGCGCTCGGCGGCGTCATCGGCGGCGCCTTCCTCGGCATCTACCCCGGCCTCGATTTCGAGATGCTGCCGATCGCTTTCGCGGTGGTGATCATCGGCGGCATGGGAAGCCTGGGCGGCGCCGCGATCGGCGCGCTGATCGTTGGCCTCGCCGACAACTTCGGCAAGGCGCTGTTCCCGGAGATTTCGTACTTCACGCTGTACGCGCCGATGGCGCTGATCCTCGCGGTCAAGCCGACCGGTCTGTTCGGACGAGAGTGAGCGGCCGCCGATGCGCAGTCACGCCTGGAAAATCCTGCTGGTGGTCGCGGCGCTGGCCGCCGTCGTGATCATCGTGCCGAACACCGGCTCCTTCATCATCCTGCTGGTGACGCGGGCGCTGGCGTTTTCCATCCTGGTGATGAGCCTGGATATTCTGCTGGGCTACACCGGCCTCGCCTCGCTCGGCCAGGCCGCCTATCTCGGCGTCGGCGCCTATGCGACGGCGATCCTGGCGACCAAATACCATTTCGGGCTGGGCTGGGATTTCTGGCTGGTCGTGTTGATCGGCATCCTGCTCGGCGCGGCGCTCGCGGCGATCTTCGGCCTGCTCGCCATCCGCGCCAGCGGCGTCTACTTCCTGATGATCACGCTGGCGCTCGGCCAGTGCGTCTGGGGCCTCGCTTACCGGTGGAATTCGCTGACCGGCGGCGACAACGGCATCAATGTGCGCGAGCGGCCGAAGTTCGGCGGCATCGACCTCGCCAACGAACAGACGTTCTTCTTTCTGGTGTTCGCGATTTTCTGCGTCGCGCTGCTCCTGATGTACACGCTGGTCCGCTCGCCGTTCGGCCGGAGCCTCGCGGGGATTCGCGAGCGCGAACTGCGCATGAAGATCCTCGGCTACAACACCTGGCTGCACAAATACATCGCCTTCATCATCGCCGGCGCGTTCGGCGGATTGTCCGGCGTGCTGTGGGCGCACACCGCCGGCATCGTCAGCCCCGTCAATGTCGAGCTGCCGACGTCGGTCGATGCGCTGCTGATGGCGGTGCTGGGCGGCTCGGGAACGCTGGTCGGCGGGGTGATCGGCACCTTCATCGTATTTGGGCTTCGCGAATTCCTCAGCACGCTGGTGCCGTGGTGGCAGTACGTGCTGGGCATCGTTTATGTGGCGACGATCCTCTACCTGCCGACCGGGCTGATGGGCATTCCGGAGCGCATTCGGCAGCGACAAACCAAATTGAACAATCGAGAAGCGAGCAAAACATTGGCATCTGCGGCCTCCTGAGCGAGAGGCCGCAACAACATGGGAGCGAGGACAATGGCAAGCACCTTGTTACGACGGTTCGGTCCGCTGCTGCTGAGCGGCGGCGTGGCGCTCGGACTCACCGCGACCGCGAAGTCCGAAGAACTACGCATCGGCTATCTCGCGCCGACCACCGGCGTCTTTGCCCAGGTCGGCAAGGACATGGTCGACGGCTTCAAGATGTATCTCGACGAAAAGAACGGCAAGCTCGGCGGCGCCGACGTGAAGTTCATCGTCGAGGACGAGCAGGGCAAGCCGGACACCGCCGTCACCAAGGCGAAGAAGCTCATCCTGCAGGACAAGGTGCATTTCTTCGTCGGCGGCTTGCTGGCGTCGACGGGTTATGCGCTCGCGCCCGTCAGCACGGCCGAAAAGGTCGTCTACATCTCCCCGGTGTCGTCGGCCGACGATCTCACCCAGCGCGACCTGCCGAAGTATCCGTATTTCTTCCGCACCGGCTGGTCGAGCTCGCAGCCGAGCCACCCATTCGGGCAATGGGCCTGCGAGCAGGGCTACAAGAAGATCGCCATCATCGCCGCCGACTACGCCTTCGGCTACGAGGTGTCCGGCGGTTTCCAGCGCGCGTTCGAGGCCTGCGGCGGGCAGATCGTGCAGAAGATCTGGCCGCCGCTCACCACCAAGGACTTCGGGCCGTACATCCCGACGCTCAAGGCGGACGCCGATGCGATCTTCACCGTGATGGTCGGCCCGATGTCGCTGCAATTCCCCAAGCAACTGGCGGCCTCCGGCAACAAGAAGCCGGTGATCGGCGGCGGTCCGAGCTATGACGAATTCGTGCTGCCCTCGATGGGCGACGAGGTGATCGGCCACGTGTCGACGCTGCAATACAGCGCCGCCATCGACACCCCGATCAACGCGGCCTTCGTGAAAGCCTATCGCACCAAATTCGGCAAGATGCCCGGCTACTATTCGGAGACCAACTACACCACCGCCATGATCCTCGATCAGGTGATCGGCAAGGCCGGCGGCAAGTACCCGGGCGCCGAGGAATTCCTCAAGATGCTTGCGGCGGTCAAGATCGATGCGCCGCGCGGGCCCGTCAGCTACGACGAGATGCGCAACCCGGTGCAGAACATCTACATCAAGAAAGTCGCGAAGGTGAAGATGTTCGGCTATCCCAACGAGGAGCTCTGGAACACCGTCATCAAGACCTATCCGAACGTCAATCAGTTCGGCCAGTTCAAGAAGGACGAGTTCCTGGCGACGCCGGTCTACAGCCGCGATTATCCGCCCTGCAAGTTCTGCAACTAGCACAACAGCGGACCGGGGCTTCGCATCGAGGCCCCGGTCCCTCCTCCATCACGCAGAGAAATCCACGTGAGCGCCGACACGACAGCCAACGGCCCGACGCCCGTCCTTGAATTGAAGGGACTGTGCAAGAGCTTCGGCGGCCTGCATGCCGTGCGCGGCGTCACGTTCAAGATCATGCCCGGCGACCGCAAGGCGATCATCGGGCCCAACGGCGCCGGCAAGACCACGCTGTTCAACCTGATCACCGGAATTTTTCCGTCGAGCGCCGGACAGGTGCTGCTGTTCGGCAACGACGTCACGACCTGGCAAAGCCACCACCGCACCGCGCTCGGCATGGCGCGGACGTTTCAGATCACGAGCTTGTTCCCGCGGCTGACGGTGCTCGACAACGTGCTGCTGGCGATCAAAGGTCTGCGGCGGTCGAAATTCGTGATGTGGCGGTTCTTGTCATCGTATCGAGAGGTTTACGACAAGGCGCTATCAACTGCTCGAGCAGGCGGGTTTCACCGATCGCGCCAACACCGAGGTTCGCTTTCTTTCCCACGGCGAGCAACGCCAGTTGGAGATCGTGCTGGGGCTTGCGAGCGATCCGAAGATCCTGCTTCTCGACGAGCCGGCCGCGGGATTGTCATCCGGCGAATCCGTCGAGATGACCAAGTTCTTGATGAAGCTCGATCCCAAGCTCGCGATCCTCCTGATCGAGCATGACATGGACGTGGTGTTCGACCTTGCTCACACGATTTCCGTGCTGCATTTCGGCGAAATCCTCGAAACCGGAGCGCCCGAGCAGATCAAGAACAGCCAGAAGGTCCAGGAAATCTACCTGGGGACAGGCTGAGCATGCCCATCCTCGAAGTTCAGGACATCCACACCTACTACGGCGACGCCTACGTCCTGCAGGGACTGTCGCTCAAGCTCGAGCAGGGCCAGATCCTCGGTCTGCTCGGCCGCAATGGCGTCGGCAAAACCACGCTGGTCAATTCCATCGTCGGCTTCACGCCGCCGCGCCGCGGCAAGATCGTGTTCAAGGGCGAAGAAATCACCAACAACTCCTCGTTCGAGACTGTTCGCAGCGGGATGGGCCTTGTTCCGCAGGGGCGCCGGGTTTTCCCAACATTGAGCGTTGAGGAAAATCTCCTGGTCGCCGAGCGCAGCACCGAGCGTCACGGCTGGAACCTGGAGCGCGTCTACAACATGTTTCCCCGGCTTCGCGAGCGCAGCGCCCAGCGCGCGAGGACGCTGTCTGGCGGCGAACAGCAGATGCTCGCCATCGGCCGCGGGCTGATGACCAACCCGGACTGCCTGATCATGGACGAGCCGTCCGAGGGGCTGGCGCCCATCATCATTCAGGGGGTGTGGGAAGCGATCGGCCAGCTCAAACGAGAGGGCCTCTCGATCCTGCTGGTCGAGCAGAATGCATCGCTGGCGCTCAAGCTCGTCGATTACGTTCACGTCATGAGCAAGGGCCAGGTGGTTTATTCCGCACGTCCCGAAGAATTGTGGGCCAACGACGAGATCAAGCACAGCTATCTGGGTATCTGACGGCTTGCGACAATCTTGCTATCATTTCGGGCGATGGCGGACCGCGCGGGCGTGATACCGTGAGTTTCGGACATCACAAGATCCCCGGCAAACAGGGGGCACAAACAATCACCACAAGGGAGACAAGAGCAATGTCGATCAAACGCCGATCCGTCCTCAAGGGCATGCTGGCTACCGGCGCCAGCATCGCGACGCTGAAGGCGCCCGCGGTCCACGCGCAGGCCGCGCCGTTCAAGCTCGGCCTGCTCACCGTGAAAACCGGCCCGCTCGCCCAGGGCGGCATCCAGATGGAACAGGGTGTTCTCACCTTCCTGAAGGAAACCAACAATATGATGGCCGGCCGCAAGGTGGAGTTCTTCTCCGCCGACACCGGCGGCAGCCCGGCCGGCACCAAGACCAAGGTTCAGGAGCTGGTCGAGCGCGACAAGGTCGACGTCATCCTCGGGCCCGCTCGCCGCCTTCGAGCTGCTGGCGATCACCGATTACATCGCGCAGGTGAAGACCCCGCTCCTGAGCCTCGCCGCCGCCGAGGACATGACGCAACGCCGGCCGAACCCGTACTTCCTGCGCGCATCGGCGACCTCCGCGCAGGCGATGCATCCGATGGCGGACTATGCCGCCAAGGAATTGAAGCTCAAGCGCATCGTCTGCATCTCCGAAGACTTCGCCTTCGGCCACGAACAGATGGGTGGATTCCAAAGGGTGTTCGAGGACAACGGCGGCAAGATCCTCAAGAAGCTGTGGCCGCCGCTGGTCACGCCGGACTACACGCCCTACGTCGCGCAGATCGCCGATTGCGATGGCGTCTGTCAGGGCTTCGCCGGATCGAACCCGCTACGCTTCATGAAGACATACGCCAGCGCCGGCCTGAAGTTCCCGGTGGTCAGCGGCGAAACCGGAGGCGACGACGCCTTGCTCAAGAGCTTCGGCGACGAGGCGCTCGGCCTCATCAGTTGCATTCCCTATACGTTGGACCTCGAAACTGACGGCAACAAGCGCTTCGTCGACGGCATGCTGAAGAATTTCGACACCGTCCCGGGCCAGTATGCCGGCCTGCTCTACGTCAATTGCCAAGTGGTGGAAGCCGGCCTCAAAGCGCTCGGCGGCGACGCCAGCGACAAGACCAAGTTGGTGACGGCGATGCGGGCGGTCAAGCTGACCGACACGCCGCGCGGGCCGATCAAGTTCGATCACCTCGGCAACGTGATCGGAGACTTCTACATCCGCAAGCTTGGCAAGGAAGGCGCCAAATACGGTCTCAAGTATTGGAACAAGACCATCAAGACCTACAAAGACGTCAGCCAATTCTGGACCTACGACGAGAAGAAGTTCCTCGAGCAGCCGGTCTACTCGCGCGATTACCCGCCGCTCAAGGGTTGACACCGGTGAAATAGCGGGCGCTGCGGAGGCAGCGCCCGCGGTTCACGGCAACAGACTGGCGCGGGAACACTTCGGGCATGAACTTCTGGCTGGTGCTGGCGGTCAACAGCGTGACCTTCGGGGGGCTGCTGTTTCTGTTGTCGGCGGGCTTTTCGCTGATCTTCGGGCTGATGCGGATTCCGAACCTGACGCACGGCTCGCTGTTCATGCTCGGCGCCTATTTCGGCGCGACTTTCATCACCGGCGTGTTCGGCGTGCCGATGAATTTCTGGCTGGCGGCGATCCTGGCGACGCTGCTGGTCGCCATCCTCGGCGCGCTGACCGAACGCCTTTTGCTGCGGAAGCTGCCCGGCGATGCGCTGGCGCAAGTGCTGGTGACGCTCGGCCTGTCGTTCATGGCCGCGGACTTCTGCCTGATGGTGTGGGGCGGCGATCCCGTCAACGTCGAGACGCCGAACGGTCTCGGCGGCTTCATGCGGATCGGCGTGGCGGCGTTTCCCATCTACCGGGTCGCCATCATCGCCATCGCCGCCGTCTTTGCCATCGCGCTTTGGATGCTGCTCGACCGCACCCGGCTCGGCGCCATGATCCGCGCCGGCGTCGACGATCCCGATATGGCGCGGGTGGTCGGCATCCGGGTTTCGCAGCTCTTCACCATCGTGTTCGCGCTCGGCGCCGGGCTCGCGGGCTTCGCCGGCATCATCGGCGGACCGATCTTGTCGGTGTATCCCGGCCTCGATCAGGACATGCTGCCGCTCGCGCTGGTCGTCGTCATCCTCGGCGGCACCGGCAGCCTGCTCGGCTCCTTCGTCGGCAGCATCATCGTCGGCTTCATCTATAATTTCGGCCAGGCGCTGCTGCCCGAGCTCGCCTATTTCGTATTGTTCCTGCCGATGCTGCTGGTTTTGATCTTCCGGCCGCAGGGCCTGTTCGGCAGGCACGTCCCATGAGCGGATTTCTGAGCACGCGGCACGTCGCCCTCGCCGTGGCCTTCGCCGCGCTGGTCACACTGCCGTTTTGGATGCCGGGCATCTACTACATCAACGTTTCGAGCCAAGTGCTGTTCTACGCCATCTTCGCGCTCGGACTGAACGTCCTGGTCGGGTACGGCGGGCTGGTGTCGCTCGGTCACGCCGGGCTGTTCGGTATCACCGCCTATGCCACGGCCTATCTGCTCTCGATGGGGCTTGACCATACCACGGCGATCCTTGGGGCGTTGGTCGTCAGCCTGGGCTGCACCGCCGTGTTCGCCGCGCTGGCGCTTCGCGCCACCGGCATCGGCTTCATCATGATCACGCTGGCGCTCGGCCAGATCATCTGGGGTTTAGCCTACCGCTGGATCAGCCTCACCGGCGGCGACAACGGCATCAACGTGAAAACTCGGCCGGCGCCGTTCGGCGTCGATCTCGGCGCGCCGAATGGGTTCTACTACACGTCGCTCGTCATTTTCCTGATCGCCATCGTGGTCGTGGCGATCTTCGTGCGCTCGCCATTCGGGGCGGCGCTGAAGGGCACCCGCGACCAGCCGC
The DNA here is from genome assembly GCA_963850885.1 of uncultured Alphaproteobacteria bacterium. GTDB lineage: Bacteria > Pseudomonadota > Alphaproteobacteria > Rhizobiales > Xanthobacteraceae > Z2-YC6860. The sequence continues at coordinate 70,285 of CAWKOD010000033.1, forward strand.
GCCGCATGAATGCGCTCGGCTATCATGTCTGGGCGATCCGCTTCTGGGCCTGCGTGCTGTCCGGCTTGCTCACCGCCGTCTCCGGGATTCTGTTCGTCTACTACACCCAGTTCATCAGCCCGCAGACCACGTCGCTGACCGCATCGGCCGAGGTGCTGCTGATGGTGATCGCCGGCGGCCCCGCAACTCTGCTCGGGCCGATCGTCGGGGCTGCACTCGTTGTCATCGTCAAGAACGTGGTGTCTGGCTACATCGAGCGTTGGAATTTCCTGCTCGGCGCGATCTTCGTCGCCATCGTCATCCTGATGCCGGAGGGCCTGGTGCCCGGCACCGCGCGGCTGTGGCGGCAGGGCTGGCGGGCGTTTCGCGGCCGCAGGAGCGTCGTCCTTGCCGGAAGCGCGGAGCCAAAACCGTGAGCGCGCTCACCGTCAACAAGCTCTGCAAGGCGTTCGGCGGCCTGCGCGTCACCACCGACGTCAATCTCAACGTCGAGCCGGGCGAGCGGAGGCTCATCATCGGCCCGAACGGCGCCGGCAAGACCACGCTGTTCAACCTCATCACCGGAGAGCTCACACCGGACAGCGGCTCGGTTCACCTGCTGGGCCGGGACATCACGGGCGTGCCGAGCCGTCGCCGCGCGCATCTCGGCATGGCGCGCACTTATCAGATCATCACCCTGTTCGCCCGGGACACCATCGTGCGCAATGTCACGCTGGCGTTGCTCGGCCTCTCGAACGAACGATGGAATCCGCTGACCGTCATCGACCGCAACACCGACCTGATCGACCGCGCCCACGAGGCGCTGCAGCGGGTCGGCCTGCGGCACATCGCCGACCGCCCGCTGTCGCAGACCTCGTACGGCGAGCGGCGGCGGGTCGAGATCGCCATGGCGCTCGCGCAAAATCCGAAGGTGCTGCTGCTCGACGAGCCGTTCGCAGGGCTGTCGATCGACGAACGGCGCGACGTGCAGGAGACGCTGCGCGCGATCCCGCGCGACGTGACGATCGTGATGATCGAGCACAACATGGACGTGGCGCTCGATTTCGCCGAGCGGATCACGCTCCTGCATTTCGGCAAGGTGATCGTGGAAGGCACCCGCGCCGAGGTCGTCGCCGATCCGCACACCAGGGAGGTTTACCTTGGTCACTAGCGCGCTCGCCTTGAACGACATCGACGCCTATCTACGGCGACAGCCATGTCCTGCAGAAGGTGTCGTTCCAACTCGGCGAAGGCCGGCTGCTGGGCCTGCTCGGCCGCAATGGCGCCGGAAAATCGACCTGCATGAACGTCACGGTTGGGCTGTTGCCGCCGCGCCGGGGCGTGGTCGAGGTGTTCGGCACGGCGGTGACCAGACTGCCGCCGGAGCAGATCGCGGCACGCGGCGTGGCGCTGGTGCCGCAGGGCCGCCGCATCTTCAAGAGCCTTTCGGTTCAGGAAAATCTGATCGTCGCGGCGCGGAAGCCCGACGCCGGCAGCCGGCACGCGCCCTGGAGCATCGACACGGTGTTCGGCATGTTTCCGCGGCTGTACGAGCGAAGGAATCAGATCGCCGCGCATCTGTCCGGCGGCGAGCAGCAGATGCTCGCGATCGGCCGCGCGCTGATGCAGAACCCGCGGGTGCTGCTGATGGACGAGCCGTCGGAGGGCTTGGCGCCGCAGATCGTCGTCGAGGTCATGGCCACGATCCGCAAATTGAAGGAAAGCGGCCTATCGATCGTGCTGGTCGAGCAGAGCCCGAAGCTCGTCTTTGACATCGCCGACGACATCGTGATTCTCAACAGCGGGCAGGTCGCCGTGGTTTCGACGGCGGCCGAACTCAACCGCGACGGCGTCGATCTGCGGCAGCATCTCGGCGTGTTCTAGCTCTCAACAACGGGAAATCGGCAATGGCGGACATGTGGAACAAGTACGAACCGACGGCGGCGCGCAAACGCGGCAAGCCGGGGCGTGACGACGCGGCCGAAGAGCACCACCATCGACATGCACGCCCATGTGGCGATCCCACGCGCGTCCGAGATCGCCGGGCCGCATGTCAACCTGGCCACCGTGCCGCTGGGCCGTTTCTCCACGGACGAGACCAAGGCGCTGATGGCGAAGCAGGAGGCCGATATCCGCGACGGCATGCGCGCCACCGACGTGCGCTTCAAGACGATGGACAGACATGGGCGTCGACATGCAGCTTATCTGTCCGGCGCCGCCGCAGATCTACTACACCGTGCCGCTCGAGATCGGCGTGCAGGCCAATCACATCATCAACGACGGGATCGCCGAATATGTCGGCAAGCACCCGGACCGCCTGGTCGCGCTCGGCGGCGTGCCGATGCAGGACGGCAATGAAGCGGCGAAAGAGCTCGAGCGCTGCATGAAGGTGCTCAAGTTCAAGGGTGTGGAAGTCCTCACCAATGTCGGCGGCAAGGAATTGTCCGATCCGGCGTTCGCGCCGTTCTGGAAGAAGGCCGAGGAATTGGGCGCGCTGGTGCTGATCCACCCCAACGGCTTCACCCACGCCGAGCGTTTCACGCGCTTCTACTTCAACAACGTGATCGGCAATCCGCTGGAGACCACCGTCGCGCTGCACTACCTGATTTTCGACGGCGTGCTGGAACGCCATCCCAACCTGAAAATCCTCGCGGTCCACGGCGGCGGTTTTCTCGGCGGCTATTCCGGCCGCATCGACCATGCCTGGGGCGCGCGCTCGGATTCCCACGCCAGCCTGCCGAAACCGCCGACCCATTATCTGAAGAAGGTGTTCTTCGACACCGTGGTGTTCACGCCGATCCAGCTCGAAGCGCTGGTGAAGACGTTCGGCGCCGACCACGTGGTGCTGGGCTCCGATTATCCGTTCGACATGGCGGACTTCGATCCGATTGAGCACGTGGTTGCAACCGGCTTCGACGCCTCCACCACCGCGGCGATCGCCGGCGGCAACGCCAAGCGAATTCTGGGGCTCTAAGCGTCGAGGAAATCGACCAGCGCCGTCTCGGCGATCACCGCCTGGGCGGTGCTGTAGCGCCCGGCGTGGGCGCGTTCCTCGTCGGTCTGCGTCGCTTGCAGATAGGCGCCGAGATGGCGGGCGCGCTCGATGATGCGGCGGCCAACGGGCAGCCGCTGCGCCTCGAATTTCACGAGCGCCGGCTCGATGTCGTCCGACGCGACCGCGTCCGCAAGGGCGGACGCGTCCTCGCAGGCCTTCGACACGCCGGCGCCGACATGCGGCCTTGCAACGAACGCGGCGTCGCCGAGGATCGCGACGCGGCCGAACGCCATGCGCGGGGTTTCCAGGTCGTAGATCGGCTGCAGCACCGGCTCGTCCATCAGCCGCGCGATGACGCGAAACTGCGGCGCCACGAGCCGCTCGGCCGCGGCGCGCATCGCCGCGATATGTTCTTGCCGGATCAGCGGCGGCGGGATCGATAGCGTATGCGTGACGCCGCTCTCGTCGGTGAGGAGCCGCCGCAGCTCGGTATCCTCCGCCGCGGGCCGATACCAGACCACGTTGTAGCGGCGGTGGCCGGCGCGGAGATCGTTGTCCGGACCCGCCACCGGATAGCCGAGGAACTGTTCGCCGGGCGGCAGGCAGAACACCATGTGCTCGAACAGCTCGCGGTGGATCGCCGGTGGAATAGCCTGCTCCGGCAGCAACGACCGCCAGGCGACATAGCCGGCGTAGAGCGGGTTGAGGTCGGGCAGCAGCTGCTGGCGCACAGTCGAGCGGATGCCGTCGGCGCCGACGAGAAGATCGGCTTCGACGCTGCGGCCATCGGCGAAATGCGCCGTCACCGACCGGCCAGTCTGCTCGAAACCCTTCAAGCCGATGCCGCGGTGATAATGCGCCGCCGGAAAGGCATCGCGCAGGATGCGATAGAGCCGCTCCCAGGCGGTCAGCGTCTGCGGGCAATGCGCCTCGACGACGACACGGCCTTCGGCGTCGAGGATTTTCCGGGTCGTCATCTCGACACCGAGATCGGCGGTGTCGATGCCGAGCGTCCGCATGCTCCGCGGCACCACCGGCTGCGCCACGATGCCGGCGCCGCGGCCGGACAGCTCGCTATCGACCCGCTCGTAGATGTCGACCGCAAAGCCGCGCGCCCGCAGTTGCAGGCCCGCGAACAGGCCGCTCATCGAGCCGCCGATCACGACGGCCCGTTTTCCCCGATCCGTTGGCGCGGCTCCCGGCATGCTCTATATTGTGCCAACAAGTGTTGGAGGAATGCCATGGCTCTGACCATGCTGGACAAGAAGGCGGTCGCCGAGGATCGCGGCGAATGGCCGGCCGAGCTCAAGGCCGAGTTCGAGCGCGAAAGCCGCCAGAACAACGGCTGCGTCGGCAGTCAGCTTCTGTCGGAGACCGACAAGGTCCGCATCTGGATCATCCGGCTCGCGCCGGGCGAGCGGATCGGCTTTCACCGCCATGTGCTGAATTATTTCTGGACCTCGGTGAACGGCGGCCGCGGCCGCCAGCACCTGATGGACGGCACCACCGTGGAGCACAGCTATTTTCCCGGCGAGACGCGCCACGAGACCTACGGCGCCGGCGAATACAAGGTCCACGATCTGGAAAACCTGGGCGACCAGGAGATGATCTTCAACACCATCGAGTTCCTCGACAGCGCCAACAAGCCGCTGCCGGTGCCCGATCGCGTCCGCCTGAGCCGTTCCTGAGGCCGGCTCCGCCGGCCTGCCACAATCGCAAAACCGGCTCATCGCTGGCGATTGCTGGATCGCCCGCCTTCGCGGCGATGACAGTCGCGTGGCATGGCTATGTGGTGGATCATCAGATGCCCCTTATGCCCCGCGAGGCATGATAGCCGAATTCATCCGGTGCGCGGCCTTTCGCCATCTTGAACAGGCTAGCCAAGCCGCCCCCCATCCTGCACACTGCCGCCCACAAGTCGTTGGGGAAACGTCACAATAAGCCGTAAACGGCAGTGTCGGGGGGTGCGTCGCCTTGTCGGTCGAACTGCTCATCAATGCGATCATCGCCGGCCTCCTGCTCGGCGGCTTTTACGCCGCGGTGACGGTCGGCGTGTCGATTTCGTTCGGCATCCTCGACATCGTCAACATCGCGCATCCGGCGTTCATCATCCTCGGCTCCTACATCGCCTACATCGTCAATCAGACGTTCGGCGTCGATCCGATCCTCACCGCCATCCTCGTGCTGCCGGCGTTCTACGCGCTCGGTGCGGCGGTCTATCAGGTCTATTACGCCTCGTTCGAGAAGCGCGGCCAGGACGCCTTGCGCGGGCTCGCGTTCTTCTTCGGCCTGCTGTTCGTCACCGAGGTGATGCTGATCCTCGTGTTCGGCGTCGACTATCGCTACGTGCAGGCCGCCTACATCGAATACACCTGGCACATCGGCTTCATGGATCTGCCGTTTCGCATGGTGATCCCCTGCGTGATGTCGCTGCTGATGGTCGGCCTGCTTCAGCTCTATCTGTCGCGCACCTTCACCGGGCGCGCGATCATGGCGGTGTCGCAGGATCAGCTCGCGCTGCAGCTCATGGCCGCCGACCCGATCAAGATCAAGCGCATCGCCTTCGCCATCTCGATCGCCACCGCGTCGCTCGCCGGCGCGTTCCTCATCATCATCCAGCCGGTCGAGCCTTCGGTCGGCCGCGAATACATCGGCCGCGTGTTCGCCATCTGCGTGCTCGGCGGCCTGCAAAGCCTGCCCGGCACGGTGATCGCCGCGATGCTGCTCGGCGTGGTCGAAAGCCTCACCGCGACATTCTCCGGCCCGTCATGGGCGCCGGCGGTGTCGTTCGGCTTTCTGCTGCTGACGCTGGCGTTCCGGCCGGCCGGATTGTTGGGGCGCTGACCGTGCGAGCATTCCTCTTCTATCTCGTCAGCATCCTGGTCGGCGGGCTGTTCTTCGTCTTCGCGCGCTGGCTCGGCAACGACTACCTGTTCTTCGCCGGCTACACCGTGTTGCAATTCATCGTGCTGGCGACCGCGTGGAACATCCTCGGCGGCTATTGCGGCTACGTGAACTTCGGCTCGGCGGCGTTCTTCGCCGTCGGCGCCTATTCGTCGGTGGCGATGCACAAGCTCGCCGCCGGCGTCGACCGCTATTTTCCGGAGTTGCTCGCCGGCTTCATGAAGCTGATCCTGCCGCTGAACATCCCGACCCTCATCATCCTCGGCGGCATCATGTCCGGCCTGGTCGGGCTCGGCACCGGCTATCTGACCTGCGGCTGCGCGGCGCCTTCTTCGCCATCGCCACGCTGGCGCTCGCCGTGGTGCTGCAAACGCTGATCATCAACTGGGACTTCGTCGGCGGCTCGCGCGGCGCCTACATCATCCGTCCCGCCGAGGTGCCGATCCTGGGCAGCTACATCCAATATCTGTTCCTGGTCATGCTGGTGCTGTCGGTGGTGGCATTGGCGACGGCACGCATCATCGAGCAGTCGCGGCTGGGCTATGGCTTCGCCACCATCCGCGACGACGAGATCGCGGCGGAAGCCTGCGGCGTGCCGACGCTGCGTTTGAAGCTGATCGCCACCACCATTTCCGGCGCGCTGATGGGCATGGCCGGCGCGCCGTTCCCCTACTACATCGGCTATCTGGAGCCGAGCTCGGCGTTCGGCCTGGCCTACGCCGTCAACTCCATCGCCATGCCGATGATCGGCGGCACCACGAGCTGGGTCGGCCCGCTGGTCGGCGCGCTGCTGCTCGGCACGCTGCAGCAGGTCGCGACCGTCACCATCTCGTCCGCCGTCAATCTTCTGATCGTCGGCCTCCTCCTGGTCGGCTTCGTCATCGTCGCGCCCAAGGGCATCGTCGGCCTGGTGCAGGACTTCATGCGCGAGCGCACCTCGGACAAGGGCCAGCCGACCTGGCGGTCGCGGCTCGCCATCTTCGCCAACATGCGGCCGGGAGCGCGCTGATGGCCGAGCCGCTGCTCCACGTCGACAATCTGGGCAAGCGCTTCGGCGGCTTCGTCGCGCTGGACGGCATCAATTTGTCGGTTCAGCCGGGCGAGCGCGTCGGCCTGATCGGGCCGAACGGCTCCGGCAAGTCGACGCTGGTCAACTGCATGTGCGGCACGTTGCACAACGAGACCGGCACCGTGCGGTTCGACGGCCAGATCGTGGACGGCCTCGCCGCCAACCAGCGCACCCACCGCGGCATGGCGCGGAGCTTCCAGCTGCCGCGGCCGTTTCATACCTTGTCGGTCGCCGAGAACCTGCGCATTCCGCTGCTTTTCACCGCCCATTCGCGGAGCGGCCGCCATCTCACCCGCGAAGAGACCGAGAGCCGCTGCCACGAATTGGCCGGCCTGGTCGGCCTCGCCGCCAAGGCCAACAAGCTGCCGCGCGACCTGACCCAGGTCGAAATGCGCAAGCTCGAGCTCGCCCGCGCCATGGCGGCCGACCCCAAGCTGCTGATCGCCGACGAGGCCATGGCCGGCCTGTCGCAATCCGAGGTCACCGACATCGTCGACCTGCTGATCAAGCTGAACGAGCGCGGCGTCACCATCATCCTGATCGAGCACATCATGCGCGCGGTGATGAGCTTCTCGCAGCGGCTCGTGGTGCTGGTGTCCGGCAAGAAGATCGCCGACGGCGCGCCGGACGAGGTCGTCAACACTCGCGAGGTCATTGGAGCCTACCTTGGCGAGTAGCCTCACCATCGAGAACGTCGATGCCGCCTACGGCGCGGTGCGCGTGCTGGAGGAGGTCACGCTCGACGTGAAGGCCGGGCGAGACCGTGGTGCTGCTCGGCACCAACGGCAACGGCAAGAGCACGCTCATGAAATGCATCATGGGCATCGTGCGGCCGCGCGTCGGGCCGCATCATGGCGGCGATCGACGGCGTGCAGCACGATCTCACCAGCCTCACCACCGAGCAGATCGTCGATCTCGGCATCGCGCTCGTGCCGGAGGGGCGGCGGCTGTTTCCCAAGCTCACCGTCGAGGAAAACCTGGCGCTCGGCGCGTTCCGGCCGACCGCCCGCGCCCAGATCAAGCACAATCTCGAGGCCTGCTTCGAGACCTTCCCGCGGCTCGCCGAGCGCAAGAGCCAGCTCGCCGGCTCGATGTCGGGCGGCGAGCAGCAGATGCTGGCGCTCGGCCGCGCGCTGATGCTGGCGCCGAAGATCCTGCTGGTGGACGAGCCGTCGGTCGGATTGGCGCCGATCCTGGTGAGCCGCACCATCGACAAGATCAAGGAGCTCAAGGAGCGGCTGAACCTGACCGTGCTGATGGCGGAGCAGAACTTCACCCAGGCGCTCCGCATCGCCGACCGCGGCTATGTCATCGTGCACGGCAAGATCGCGTTCCACGGCGCGTCCGCCGACGAGCTCAACAACAACGACCTGATCCGGAAGTTTTATCTGGGGTTGTAGCTGGACTGTCGTTGCCCGCAGTGCGTATCGACGGGGTCTCACACCGGGCTGGTCATTGCCCGCGAAGGCGGGCAATCCAGTAAGCACCGTCAGCAAGTTAATTCGAAACACATCGGGTACTGGATGCCCCGCTTTCGCGGGGCATGACGGCGGTGTGTGTGCAGCGGAAGGTTACGCCGCCTTCGCCTTCGGCTTGCCGAACGGCTGGCCGGCCATATAAACGCGATCGGCGGGAATCTCCGGCGTCGGCCGGTTCTCGGCCTTGCCGTCGAAGGTCAGCTCCATCATCACGCCGCTCGGATCGTGCACGAAAATCTGCCACAGCGACGTGCCGGGCACGATCGCCGCGCGCCAGTCGTAGCCGAGCTTCTTCACGCGCTCGAGGCATTCGTCCCAGCCCTTGATGGTCAGGCTGACGTGATCGAGCGCGGAGGTGCCGTAGGGCGTCTTGCCGTCGGCGCCGAGCGCCGGGCCGCCGGCATAGATGTGAATGATCGGAACGCTGTCGCCCGCCGCGATCCAGGCGCCGGGAAAGCCGAAATCCGGGCGGTGCACGAGCTTCATGCCGAGCACCTCGGTGTAGAACTTCACCGTCGCATCGAGATCGTTGGTCTTGATCGCGACATGGAACAGGCCGGTGACTTGCATGGCAGCCTCTTTTAGGTCCGAGAATGAGAAACGCCGCGCGGATCGTCTCCGCGCGGCGCCATGTTAGCAGACGAGAAAGGCTCTCGCAGCAAGCCTGAACCCGCTTACTTGGCCTTCTCGTAGGGATAGATCAGCGTCCCGGTCTTCTGATCGGCCGGGGTGAGCACGGTCTGGTAGTTCATGCCCTTCCAGGTCTCGCCCTCTTTGATGTCGTGATACTGCACCTGCATCATGCCGGACTTGGTCCACTCGCCGCCCGGGCCATAAGCCCAGTCGCCCATGATCGTCTTGAAGGTGTTCTTGCGGAAGTAGTCGGCGACCTTGTCGTCCTCGATGCTCTTGGCGCCGTCGATCGCCTGGCCGAGCGCGCTGAGATAGGCATAGCCCCAGCCGCCGAGATAATAGCCGAGCGGATCGACGCCTTCGGCGCCGGCGCGCGCCTGGTACTTGTCGAAGAACGCCCGGGCCGGCGCCATCATCTTGTCCGACGGCACCCAGGTCTCGTAGTTGACGATGCCGTTGAGCTTGGCGCCCAGCCGCTGCTTGAACACGGTGGCCTGCAGACCGACCATCGCGCCGCCGATCATCTTCGGCTTGTAGTTCAACTCGTTGACGGTGTTGACGATGCCGACCGAGCTCAGCGGATACGAGCAGATGATGACGAGATCGGCGTTGGCCGCCTGCAGCGCGCGCACGATCGGCGTGAAGTCCGTCGTGCTCGGCGGATAGGACTTGTCGTAGACGATCTTCAGATTGAACTTCTTGGCGTTCTCGCGCGCGCCCTCGCAGGCGTTGCGGGAGAATTCGGCGTCCTCGGCCGCGAGCGCAACAGTGGTCGGCTTCGGAGTTCTGCGCCAGACCGCGACCTGGAAGAAGCCTTCGGTGAACGAGGTCTTGGTGTCCGGACCGGTCGGCAGCACCGAGAAGTATTTCGGATACTTGAACTCGGCGTTCGCATCGAGCGCGAACAGCGACGGGAACACCTTGTTCTTCTGCATCACGACCGGCATCGCCGGCGCGACCATGTTGGTGGCGTAGCCGCCGACCACGAGATTGACCTTATCGACGTCGATCAGCTTGGTGTAGATGCCGGGCACCGTCGAAGGATTGCTCTGGTCGTCGTAGAACACGAGCTTGACCGGACGGCCGAGCAGACCCGCCCTTGGCGTTGATTTCCTCTTCCCAGATTTTCATGCCGAGCAGCGCCTGCTTGCCGTTGGCGGCGAGCGGGCCGGTCAGCGCCATGCCGAAGCCGATGGTGATCGGCTGGCCCGATTGCGCCTGCGCGGGCGCGGCCAGTCCGGTCAGCGCGAATGCGCCGGCGGCGGCAAAGGCAAGCAATTTGGTCTTCACGGATCGAAGCATCGACATCCTCCCAGGGTGAAATTTTGCGGCATCTTAGGCGGTTTTTCAGCCGCCGCGCTAGAGGCAGGCGACGGGCCAATTGCCGCCGGTGGGCCGGCGCTGCCCATCATTTCGTCGCGTCGCCGGCGTCGACCATGATGGTCTCGACCTCGCCCGCGCCGCTCCGCCGGAACGCCGCCGCCTTGTTGTATTCGTCGGACTGAAAGCAGGCCACGCCCTGCTCGAAGCTCGGAAACTCGATCACCACGAAACGGTGGAATTTGTCCGGGCCCTCCATGATCTGGAAGCGGCCGCCGCGGGCCAGCACCTTGCCGCCGTACCTGGCGATGATCGCCGGCACCTGATCGGTGTATTTCTTGTATTCGACCGGATCGTTGATCTTGGAGCGCGCAACCCAATAGGCCGGCATTTTCCGCTTCCTTCCCCTTTGGACATTCATCGTCCAATGCTAAATATGGCGCACGGCTGTCCCGTGCCGGCGGGCACGACAACATTTACAGCGAGGTCCAGACATGCCCCTTTCCCATATGGAACATTTCCTCCTGCAGACCGAGGATATCGAGGCGACCAAGGATTGGTATGTCAAGATTCTCGGCTTCCGCGTCGGACCCGCCCCGGACTTCAAGTTCCCGGTCTATTGGCTCTACCTCGGCGACCGCGACGTGCTGCACATCACCACCGGCGGCAAGAACGTCAGCGAGAACCGCAAGAAATACGTCGGCCAGCAGTCCGATGCCTCGACGCGGCACCGGCGTGATCGACCATGTCGGATTCCGCACCACCGGCCTGCACGAGATGATCGAGCATCTCACCAAGCACAAGATCAGCTTCACCGAACGCCAGGTCAACGACCAAGGGCTTTATCAGCTCTTCCTGTTCGATCCGAACGGCTTGAAGATCGAGCTCAACTTCGCCAACGCCGAGGCGAAGGGCCGCACGCCGCAACTCAAGGCATCGGAACTGAGCCCGGCGACCAATTGATCTTGAACGCAGCGTTTTCGAACATGGCCGGGCTTTGCCCCGGCCATGTTTATTAGCAACGAGTGGAGTGCGAACCATGCCGCGCAAGATGATCGACATCTCCATCCCGCTGCATAACGATCTCGTCGCCGATCCGCCGGGCTACGGCCCGAGCATCCGCTATTTCGACCACAAACAGACGGCGGAAGAGGTCTGCAAATTCTTCCCGGGCTTGAAGGTCGAGGAATTGCCCGACCGCGAGGGCTGGGCGATCGAGTGGATCAAGCTCTCGACCCATTGCGGCACCCATCTCGACGCGCCGTATCATTTCGCCTCGACCATGGACCGCGGCAAGCGCGCGGCGACGATCGACGAGGTGCCGCTGGAATGGTGCTTCAACCCGGCGATCAAGCTCGACTTCCGGCATTTCGCCGACGGCTACGTCGCCACCGCCAAGGACGTCGAAGCCGAGCTCAAGCGCATCGGCCACACGCTCTCGCCGCTCGATATCGTGGTGATCAACACCAGCGCCGGAGCGGCGTTCGGCCAGCCCGACTATGTGTCGCGGGGCTGCGGCATGGGCCGCGAGGCGACGCTCTATCTGCTGGAGCGCGGCGTCCGGGTCACCGGCATCGACGGCTGGAGCTGGGACGCGCCATTCGTCCATACCAAGGCGAAGTACGCCGAGACCCACGATGCCAGCCTGATCTGGGAGGGCCACCGCGCCGGCCGCGAGATCGGCTATTGCCACATCGAGAAGCTGCACAATCTCGACAAGCTGCCGTCGAAAGGTTTTTCGATCAGCTGCTTCCCGGTGAAGATCCACGCCGCTTCGGCAGGCTGGACGCGGGCCATCGCCATTCTCGATTAAAGAAACCGGCGTTTTTTTCATCGTCGCCTGCGACTGCATCGACCGGACCGCGAGGTTGACCCCGCGCGTTCGCTGAGCGACCATCCCGCCAACAAAACCGCGACATTTCCGGGAGGACATCATGGACAGACGCCAATTCGTCGCCGGCTCGGCGGCGACCGCCCTCGCCGGCAGTTCCGCGTACGCGCAGGACGCCTATCCATCCCGTCCGATCACGCTGATCAATCCGTTCCCGCCGGGCGGCGCCGCCGACGTGGTCGGCCGGCCGTTCGCCGCGGCGCTCGAGCCGATCATCAAGCAGCCGGTGGTGATCGACACCAAGGCCGGCGCGGCCGGCGCGGTCGGCGCGCAGTTTGCCGCCAACGCCAAGCCCGACGGCTACACGCTGCTCGTTCACATCGTTTCGATCTCCGGCTTTGCCGAGATGGACAAGCTGTTCGACCGCCAGCCCAAGTTCACCCGCGCTGACTTCATCCCGATCGCGCGCTTTACCGAGGGCCCGATGGCGCTCGTGGTCAACGACCAGACGCCCTACAAGACCCTCAAGGATCTGGTCGACGACGCCAAGAAGCGGCCGAACGAGATCATATTCAGCTCGTCCGGCCTCTACGGCGCGCTGCATCTGCCGCTGGCGCTGTTTCTCAAATCCGCCGGCCTGCAGATGCGCCATCTGCCGACCAATGGCGGCGGGCCGGCGCTGACCGCGATCCTGGGCAACAATTCGCAGGTGCTGGCCACGTCGATCGCCGCGGCCAATTCGCAGATCAAGGCCGGCAAGCTTCGCGCGCTGGCCTGCTTCTCCGAGAAGCGCGCGGCGTCTTTGCCCGACGTGCCGACGATGAAAGAGCTCGGCTACGACGTGCTGTTCTCGCTCTGGGTCGGCCTGTTCGCGCCCAAGGGCACGCCCGACGCGATCATCGACAAGCTGCGAACGGAATCCAAGAAGGCCGCCGCCACCGACCCGTTCAAGAAGGCGATCGATAATATCGGCGACGTCGTCGCCTATCTCGACAAGCCCGAATTCGCCAAGTTCTGGGACGAGGACGCCAAGCGCGTCGAGGCCGCCGTCCACGCCATCGGCAAGGTCTGAGAATGACCGCACGCCCGGACGATGAGCGTTCCGGTCAGCGTGCGATCATTCGCAGGGATCATATTGCCGGCGGCGTATTCGTCGTCGCGGGCCTGCTCGTCTTCGCCCTGAGCGGCGACCTGCCGTTCGGCACGCTCGCCTCGCCCGGCGCCGGCATGATGCCGAAGCTCGTGCTGGGGCTGCTGATCGCCTTCGGCGCCATTCTGGTCGCGCGCGCCGGCGAAAGCCCGCCGCTCGCCACGATCAATTGGGGCGATTTCCGCCACGCCGCCACGGTGGTGGCCGTGACCGCCGCCGCCATCACGCTCTACACCAGGGTTGGATTCGTTCTGAGCGTGACGCTGCTGTTGTTCGTGCTGCTTTATTTCATCGAACGACGGAGCCTGTGGCGCACGCTCGCCGTCAGCCTCGGCGTCACCATCGGCTCGTATCTGCTGTTCAACACGCTCTTGAAATCGCCGCTGCCGCCCATGCCGTTCTGGTACTAGCCCCGGTGGAATCCACCATCGACAGCCTGCTGCTTGGCTTCTCGGTCGCGTTCCGGCCGGACGTGCTGCTCTATGCCTTTCTCGGCTGCGTGGTCGGCACCCTGGTCGGCATGCTGCCCGGCATCGGCCCCCTCGCCGGCATCAGCATCCTGCTGCCGGTGACGTTCGGCCTCGACGCCACCAAGGCGATCATCATGCTGGCCGGCATCTATTACGGCTCGCAATACGGCGGCTCGACCACCTCGATCCTGATGCGAATCCCGGGCGAGGCCGCCTCGGTGATGACCTGCATCGACGGCTACGCCATGGCGCAGAAGGGCCGCGCCGGAGCCGCGCTGTGCATCGCCGCGGTCGGCTCGTTCATCGCCGGCACCTTCGGCGTCATCGCGCTGACCGTGATCGCGCCGCCGCTCGGCGCTTTTGCCTTGCGGTTTGGCCCGCCGGAATACACCGCGCTGCTGGTCGTCGGGCCTGATCTTCCTCGCCTACATGTCGTCGACGTCGCTGGCGCGGACGCTGCTGATGGCGGCGTTCGGAATTCTGCTGGGCTGCATCGGCATCGACGTGATGACCGGCCACTTCCGCTACGCCTTCGACATTCCCGATCTCGGCGACGGCATCGGCATCGTGCCGGTCGCGGTCGGGCTGTTCGGGCTTGGCGAAATCCTGTCGACGCCGAGCCATTCCGTTACGAGCAAAGTTATGGCTCCGCGGCTGCGCGAACTGTTGCCGACCCGCAAGGAATGGCGCGAGTCGGCGATGCCGATCGCCCGCGGCACTGTGCTGGGCTTCGTCGTCGGCATCGTGCCGGGCTCGGCGCATATCATTTCGAGCTTCATGTCCTACGCGCTGGAAAAGCGCATTTCCAAGCATCCGGAAGAGTTCGGCCAGGGCGCGGTCGCGGGCGTGGCCGGTCCGGAATCGGCCAACAACGCGGCCTCGACCGGCGCCTTCGTGCCGATGCTGGCGCTCGGCCTGCCGACCGGACCTGTGACCGCCGTGCTGATGGCGGCGCTGCTCATTCACGGCGTGCCGCCCGGCCCGCAGCTCGTCACCGAGCATCCGGACGTGTTCTGGGGCTTCATCGCCTCGATGTACGTCGGCAACCTGATGCTGCTGGCGCTCAACCTTCCGCTGGTCGGCATGTTCGTCAACGTGCTGCGGATTCCCTACGCCTATCTCTATCCGCTGATCATCATGTTCTGCATCATCGGCGTCTACGAGGTGAACCACTCGATCATCGACGTCTGGATCATGCTGGTGATGGGGATCGTCGGATATCTGCTGCGCAAGTTCGATTTCGATCCGGCGCCGCTGGTGCTCGGCCTCGTCATCGCGCCGACCTTCGAGATGAGTTTGCGCCAGTCGCTGATCATGTCGAACGGCGCCTGGACGATCTTCTTCGAGCGGCCGATTTCCGCGGGCTTGTTTGCGGTCAGCGCCGGGCTGTTGATCCTCTCCGCGGTATCCTTGGTGATGAAGCGCAAGGACTGGCGGGCCAAGCTCGCCGAGGTGGAGGCGAGCGAGAGCGATCAAGGGAGGCCGTCATGAAAATTCGGCGCCGCCGATTTCTGCAGCTCGCTGCATTGGGCGCTCTCGGCAGCCATGCCGCGCGCCGGCTGGGCGCAAAGCTATCCGTCGCGGCCGATCACGCTCGTGGTCTTCACGCCGCCCGGCGGCGCGCCCGACATCGTCGGCCGGTTGATCGGCCAGGCATTATCGCAGCGGCTTGGCCAGGCGATCGTGGTCGAGAACCGGCCGGGCGCCGGCGGCAACCTCGCGCTCCAGGCTGTCGCGAGGGCGCCCGCGGACGGCTACACGCTGCTGCTCGTTGCAACGCCTCACGCCGTCAATGTGACGCTCTACGAAAAGTCCAACGTCAATGTTTCGCGCGACATCGTGCCAGTCGGAAGCATCAACAACGATTCCTTCGTCATGCTGGTCAACCCGTCGCTGCCGGTCAGAACCGTTGCGGAATTTGTGGCCTACACCAAGGCCAATCCGGGCAAGGTCAATATGTCGTCGAGCGGCACCGGCAATCTCAGTCATCTGGCGGGAGAGTTGTTCCGGATGACGACCGGCGCCGACATGACGGCCCGTCCCCTATCGCGGCACGCCGGCCGCGCTGACCGCGCTCATAACCGGCGACGCTCATGTGATGTTCGACGGTCTTCCATCGGCGATCCCTCACATCAGGGACGGCAAGCTGCGGGCGCTTGGCGTAACGACCGAAAAGCGCGTCAAGCCCTGCCCGACGTACCGGCCATCGCGGAGACCGGTCCAGGCTACACGGTCACGGGATGGCTCGGGATCGGCGCCCCCACCGGCACGCCTTCCGAAATCATCGATAGGCTCAACAAAGAGATCAACGCCGTGCTCGCCGATCCTGCGATTGCGGCGCGGCTCGCCGGCATCGGCAGCGATCCGCGGCCGGGCTCCCCCGCCGAATTCGGCAAATTCATCGCGGCCGAGACCGAGAAGTGGGGCAAGGTGGTCCGGTTCGCCGGCCTCAAGGTCGGAGTGAGCGCCCCTGACGCACCGCCGCCTGAAATCCTATATGATTGGACCTGACTCAACCGCCGGAGCACAGTCATGCAGCTCGTCGCCGAACGGCAATCCGTCGATACCATCCGCGCCCAGATGAACTACATCGTCGACACCGGCACACCGCCGGTGCGCTACATCGACTGGCCGGAGATGGAGCACAAGGAAATCCCGCCGCAATACAAGCAGCACGTGATGACGATCCGCAACGGCCGGCCGTTGCGAGACAGTTTCAAGCTCGACACCCATGGCTTCGTCTTCACCGATCATCACACCGCGAGTGAAGGATTTCACCGACGAGGCCGAGCGCAAGCGCGTCTACGATCGCGAGGTGGCGGAGCTGATCAAGAAGCATTCCGGCGCGTCCGAGGTTCATGGTGTTCGACCACACCGTCCGCATCGGCGACGAGCAGGCGATGAAGGCGATCAACGCCCGCCCGCCGGTCAAGGGCGTGCACAACGATTACACCGAGAGCTCGGCGCCGCGGCGGTTGCGCGAAATCGTCGGCGATGCCGAGGCGGAGCGGCGCTTCAAGAAACGCTGGGCCATCATCCAGGTGTGGCGGCCGATCCGCGGCACGGTGATGATCGACCCGCTCGGCATCTGCGACGGCCGCAGCATCCCGCGGACGGGCTTCATCCTGGTGCAGCGGCGCTACAAGGACCGCACCGGCGAGGTCTACCACATCGCCTACAATCCGGCGCACGAGTGGTTCTATTTCCCGGAGATGAAGCGCCACGAGGCGATGGTGTTCAAGGTGTTCGACACCGATCCGAACGTGGCGACGAAGTTCACCGCTCACTCGGCGTTCGACGATCCCAACACGCCGCCGAACGCGCCGCCGCGCGAGAGCATCGAGACGCGGACGTTTGCGTTCTGGGATTAGAAGCGACGCCGCGTAGTGCGCGAGCGCCGCGATGTCGGCGTCGGTCGCGCCGGCGATGGCGGCGCTCATGGCGGTGTCGGCGCCGGGACGCGGACTGTCGCGGTATGATTTCAGCGTCTCGATCAGGTAGTCGATGCGCTGGCGCGCCAGCCGCGGCATCTGCTCCTGGCCGGCCAGGCTCGGCAGATGGCAGGAGCTGCAGCGCCGCTGCGTCGCGATTTCCGCGCCTTTCTTGGCAAGCGCCGCATCGACGGCTTCATCGCTGCGCTTGGGCGCCAGCGCGGCAAAGTGCTGCGACAGGTTGGTCAGATCGTCGTCCTTCAGGTCCTTGACGATCGGCGCCATCGCCTCGACCTTGCGCACGCCCTCGCGCATCAGGAACAGCTGGTTGAGGATGAAGAACGCCGGCTGACCGGCGAGCGATGGAATCTTCTCCAGCTTGGAGTTGCCGTCCTCGCCGTGGCAGGCGCGCGCAAAGCTGAATCTTTTCGGCGAGCGCTCCGCTCTGCGCCAGCGCATCGCCGCATGGAACTGGCCGCGCAGACGAAAGCGGCCGCCAGCCCGAAGGCCGGCGGCCGCCGCCAATTTGCAACAAGTCCGATCACGTCAGCCCTTACTTCTTCTCGCCGTAGCTGATGCGATAGACCGCGCCGCTGGTCTCGTCGGAAACGAGCATCGAGCCGTCCTTCATCTGGAAGACGTAGGACGGACGGCCGTAGAACTCGTTCTTCTCGGTGTTGAGAAGCCCCTGCATGAACGGCGCGATCGTGGCCTTGCCGCCCGCGACCTTTGCCATCACCACGTCATAGCCGTACTTCTGCTCGCGGTTCCAGGAGCCGTGCCGCGCGATGAACGCGACGTTCTTGTACTGCTTCGGGAACATGTCGCCGGTGTAGAACTTGATGCCGAGCCCGGCGGAATGCGGTCCGGTCAGCGCGGCCGGCATGATCACGCCGGCGCACGGGTTCGGACGCTTGACGTCCGGATCGGGGATGCCCATCGCGTGGCAGTACGGGAAGCCGAAGCTCGCGCCTTCCATGTTCTTCGGAATGCGGTTGAGCTCGTCTTCCGGTCCGGCGTTGCCGGCCCAGTCGCGGCCGTTGTCGGTGAACCACAACTCCTTGGTCACCGGATGCCAGTCGAAGCCGACCGTGTTGCGGATGCCGCGCGCCACGATCTCCATGCCGGTGCCGTCGAGATTGTAGCGGCGGATCTGGCCGTGGATGCCGGGGTTGGTTTCGCAGATGTTGCAGTTCGAGCCGACCTGCACGTACATCTTGCCGTCCGGTCCGATCGCCACGTATTTCCAATTGTGGTGGACCGTGTCCGGCAGATTGTAGTTGCCGGTCAGTTCGACCGGCTCCGGCGCCTTGTCGAGATTGTCCTCGATCTTGTCGTAGCGATAGACCTTGTTGATCGCGAAGACGTAGAGCGAGCCGTCCTTGAAGGCGAGCCCGTTCGGCTGGGTCAGGCCCTGCAGCAGAACCTTGGCCTCGCGCTTGCCGCCCTTGTCGGTGATGGCATAGACGCGCCCGATCACGCGGGTGCCCATGAACATCGTGCCCTTGTCGCCCATCACCATGGTGCGGGCGCCGGGATGGCCGCTGGACCAGAGTTCGGCCTTAAAGCCGGACGGCAGCTTGATCTTGTCGAGCGGCAGCTTGTCGGCTGACGGGGCGATCGGCGGCGTCGGATGCGGCTTGAGATTGCCGTCCTGCTTGCTGGCCGCCGGATTGGACTTGTCCATCGGGCTGAAGCCGGGCTGGGCCGCGATCGGCCCGGCAGCGGCGATCAGGAATGCGAAGCCTCCGGCGGCAATCAAACCGCGCCGGTACGACGTTGAAAGTGACATGCAGTCCCTCCCCTGGTGCGGAAGCTCTCATCCGTTTCGGCCCGGGGTCGCGCCCGGCGTCGCAACGGGTTGGTCTTCCTTGGCAGAGATTGTCGAACAAATGGCCCCCGCGCGCGCAAGCGGGCAGCGTCACATCCGCCGATAGGCGTAAGGCGTGCATCCTCTTGCACCGCCGCAAGCTCGGCGACGCCGGCGATGCTGCGTGCGCCGGCAGGAAATCGGTGCCGCGGAATGCGTTGAAGGCCGGCGAATTCGCCCAGATATCGTCCAGCGCATGGTCGCGGACGTTCCAGAACGTCAGGTCCGGGATCGACTCCGCCGCATGGCACGGCAGCACGCGGCCCGACGGCGTGACGTTGAGCGAGCGCCGGCCCCAGCCGCCGACACAGGGCAATCGGCGGGCGGCACCAGCGTCGATGACGATCTTGCCTTGGTGCTTGCGGCGCAGCTCTTCAACCTCCGCGGCCGCGCGCGTCACCTGTTCGGCGGTCGGCATCAGCGCGGCGCGGTTCTTCAGCGCCCAGCCGTAGTACTGCACGTGGGCGATCTCGATGCGGCCGGCTTTCAGCTTCAGCGCGAGATCGACCATGTCGGAGATGCGCTCGATGTTGGCGCGATGCACCACCAGATTGACGGTGAGCGGCAGGCCGAGCCGCACCGCTTCCGCCGCCAGCGCATGCTTCCTCTGGAACGCGCCGCGATAGCCCGCGATGCGGTCGGCCGACACCGCATCGGCGTCCTGGATCGAGACCTGAACGTGGTCGAGGCCGGCCTCCCACAGATCGCGCATGGTGCGGGTGGTGATGCCGACGCCCGGAGGTGATCAGGTTGGTGTAGAGCCCGGCCTCGCGCGCGTTCGCCGCGATGTCGACGAGATCGCGACGCATGCCGGGCTCGCCGCCGGAAAGATGCACGTGCAATACGCCGAGGGCCGCCGCCTCGTTGAACACCCGCGACCAAGTGCCGGCGTCGAGCTCGTCATCGCGCGATTCCATCGCGAGCGGGTTGGAGCAATAGGGACAGCCGAGCGGACAGCGGTGCGTCAGCTCGGCGAGCAGGCCCAGAGGTTTCGGCAGTTCCATCAACATTCGGCCACCGAGCTTCCATGCCGCAGTTTGCGCTCTGTTCGCGCGTGTTATACGACACCTGCCGGGAAAAAAGCCTGGATTGATAGGGAGAAAGCAATGCGTCCGACGATGAAACTCTGGTGCGCGGCCGCCGTCGCAACGATTCTGGCTCTGCCCGCTCAGGCGCAGGACTATCCCAACAAGCCGATCACCTTCGTCACGCCCGCCGCCGCCGGCAACAGTCCTGACGTGGTGACACGCATCGTGGCCGACAAGCTGACGCAGCTTTGGAAGCAGCAGATCGTGGTGATCAACCGGCCCGGCGCCGGCGGATTGATCGCGGCCCAGGCTGCGGCTGCCCTGCCGAGAAGGACGGCTACTCGATCTACATGACGCAGGCCTCGACCTGGACCGTCCTGCCGATCCAGCAGGAAGGCAAGATGCCGGTCGACCTGCACAAGGCGTTCGTGCCGATCGGCATGGTCGGCGAGCAGCCGATCGCCGTCGGCGTCAACAAGGACGTCAAGGCAAATAGCGTGGCCGAACTGGTCAAGCTCGCCAACGACACCAAGGACGGCATGCTGTTCGCCGCCACCAACCGCGGCGGCCAAGCGCATTTGACCGGCGAGCTGATGCGCGACCGCGGCAAGGTGAACATGTCGTTCGTCCATGCCGCCGGCGCGGCGGTGTCGATCAACGACGTTATCGCCGGCCGCATC
Organism: uncultured Alphaproteobacteria bacterium; assembly: GCA_963850885.1. Taxonomy (GTDB): domain Bacteria; phylum Pseudomonadota; class Alphaproteobacteria; order Rhizobiales; family Xanthobacteraceae; genus Z2-YC6860. Next base: position 91,123 of record CAWKOD010000033.1, read on the forward strand.
CCGATCATGTTCGAGGGCCTCGCCGGCATGGCGCCGGGAACGCAGGGCGGCGGCATCCGGCTCCTGGGCGTCGCGGCGCAGAAGCGGCTGCCCAACGTACCGGACCTCCCGGCGATCAACGAGACCATCCCCGGCGTCGTTTCCAGCGGCTGGATCGTGATGATGGCGCCGGCGGGCGTGCCCGACGCCATCATCCAGAAGCTCAACAAGGATCTGCGCGCCGTCGTCGCGGAAAAGGACGTGATCGAGCGCTTCCAGCAGCTCGGCACCTATTCGCGCGATCTGACGCCGCAGCAGACCGACGAGTTCATGAGGAACGAAGAGAAGCTGTGGTGGCCGATCGTCCGGCAGGTCGAGGCCGAGGCGCAAAAACCCGCAGCGAAATAGTATCTAGTCCTTGTCCATCCCGGTTTCCTTGACGACCTTGCCCCATTTGTCGCGCTCGGCGCGGTAGAAGGCGTCGAAATCCTCCGCCGACCCAAGCATCGGCGCAAAGCCCTGGGCGGCCAGCGCCTTCTGGATTTCGGGCGATTCCAGCGCCTTTTTATTGGCGTCGGCGAGCTTGTGGATGATGTCCTTTGGCGTCGCTGCCGGCGCCGTCATCCCGATCCAGAGCCGCACGTCGAAGCCCGGATAGCCGGATTCGGCGATGGTCGGCAGATCGGGGAAGGCCGGATCGCGCTTCGGCCCGGTGGTGGCAAGGCCGACCAGCCGGCCGTCGCGGACGAAGTCCTGCACCGGCGCGATGCTGGAAAACATCATCTTCACCTCGCCGGACAGGAGGTCCTTGATGGTGTCGCCGCCGCCGCGATAGTGCACCGCGGTGGTCTTGATGCCGGCCGCCATGTTGAACAATTCGCTGGTGAGATGCGTCGCCGAGCCGCGGCCGGCCGTCGCGTATTGCAGCACGCCCGGCTTTTCCTTGGCGAGCTTGACGAGGTCGGCCACGGTTTTCACGCCGAGCGCAGGGCTGACGACCAGGATATTGGCGGTCTCGGCCTGCGGGCAGACCGCGATGATGTCCTTGCCGTATTCGTATTTGATGGTCTTCGACAGGAATTCGTTGGCGACGGTGGCGACCGGCGTGTTCAGGAGCGTGTAGCCGTCGGGCGCCGAGCGCGCGACGTCCTGGGTCGCGATCGCGCCGCCGGCGCCGGTCTTGTTCTCGATGACGAACTGCGCGCCCATGATCTCGCCCATCTTGGCGCCGACCACGCGGCTGATGATGTCGGATGGTCCGCCGGGCGCAAAGCCCACCAGGATGCGAATGGGCTTGTTCGGATAGGAGCTTTGCGACAGCGCGGCGCCGGAGGCCATGGCCGCAATACCGAGCGCGGCGGCGAACAGCGTCAGGCGGCTTAAATTAAATTTCATCGGCATGTTTCTCCCTCATTCCATCTTAATCGAATTCCAGGTTTGCGCCTTTGGCGCGTCCCGGAACAACAGCGAACATTTTCAGAAATCCCGCGCGTCGTTTTCCTCGCCCACTCGCACCGTCTTCGCATCCGGAAACGCCGCCTTGATCGCGGCGAGCGCGATCTGCTCGTCCTGGAACGACTTCACGCCCGACACCCCGATTGCGCCGATCAGGTCGCCGTCGACGATGATCGGCAGGCCGCCCTGCGCGGCGATGAACGGAAACGTAGCATAGGCCTTGTGCGGGCCCTCGATCCATTTCTCCCAGACCACCGAGGGGCGGCAGGTCATCGCCGAGGTGGTCGCCTTGGCGATGGCGATCTGGTCGTTGCCCGGCCGCGCGCCATCCATGCGGTGCACCGCCACGATCCGCCCGCCATCGTTGAGGATGGCGATCACCACCTCCCATTTGTTGCGGGCGGCTTCCGCTTCTGCCGCCGCCATCATCGTCTTGGCGTCGGCGAGCGTCATCGCAGGCTTCATCCGCATGTCGTCTCCTCCCGGCTTGTCTTGTCTTTGCGGGAGCCTAACATGCCGTCCGCACAACGGGAGAAAGCGCGCATCATGGCGGACAAGGAAAAAATCGGCGTCGTCGGCACCGGGCGGATGGGCCAGGCGATGGTGCGGCATCTCATCAAGCACGGCTACCCGGTGATGGCGCAGGACATCGAACCAAAATCGATCACCGCCGCGCGCGCCCTCGGCGCCGAAGCGGCGAAGACGCCGGCCGAGGTCGGCAAGGCATGCAAGTTCGTGATCATCGCGGTCGGCTACGACGACGAGGCCACCGCGGTGATGCTCGGCCCAGAGCGGCCTGCTCGAAACGATGGGCGCGGGCAGCGTCATCGGCGTGTCGTCCACCTGCACGCCCGAGCACGTCAAGATGCTGGCCGAGAAGGCGCGCGCCAAGGGCGTCGAGGTGCTCGACGCCCCGATCTGCCGCGGCCAGATGGCCGCCGACACCGGCACGATGCTGATCCTGTGCGGCGGCAAGCCCGAAGTGTTCGAACGCGGCAAGCCGATCTACAGCACCTTCGGCAAGGACTATGTGCTGCTCGGCGACATCGGCGCCGGACAGTTCGGCAAGGCGATGAACAATTTCCTGCTTTGGGTGAATGGCGTCGCCCTGATCGAAGCCGGGCGCCTCTCCGAGGCCAACGGCATGGACCTGGTGAAGCTCCGCGACGCGCTGCTGATCAGCTCGGGCGCCTCCGACGCCCTGAAGAACTGGGAGAACGTGTCGTTCCTCTGGGCGCTGAAGGATATGCAGATCGTCTCCAAGATGGCCGACAAGGCCGGCCTGGCGATGCCGATCGCCGGCGCCATCAAGGAACTGGTCAAGGAAGGCCGGCGCATCAAGCAGACCAATCCGCCGGATTGGACCGGGCGCGGTAGCAAAGCCAAACACTGAACGGACATTGAAGCTGGTGCCGTCGCTGGGGGAAGCCGTGATGAAAAAGTTTGCGGGGCTGCTGAGCGTCTTAAGTCTTGCGACTGGCCGCCGCTGGAGCGATCGCGCAGGACGCCTATCCGACGCGCCCCATCCTGCTCACCCACGGCAATACGCCGGGCTCCAATTCCGACCTGATGGCGCGCATCATTGCCGATCCGCTGGCGGCGCGGCTCGGCCAGCCGGTCATCGTCGAATCGCGGCCCGGCGCCGGGCAGACAATCGCCTTCGGCCGCATCGCGAGCGGCACGCCGGACGGCTACACGCTGATCATGATGCACAGCGGGCATCCGATCGCCGGCGCCATGTACAAAGCGCTGAAGTACGACACCGTCAGCGACTTCCAGATGCTTTCGCAGCTGATCCTCTATCCGTTCGTGCTCGCGGTCCGGCAGGATCATCCGCTGAAATCGATGGCGGAGCTGATCGCCTACGCCAAGGCCAATCCCGGAAAATTGTCGTTCAGCTCGACCGGCGTCGGCACGACGCAGCATCTCACCGGCGTGCTGCTTGAATCGAAAGCCGGTATCGCAGATGAACCACATTTCCTATCGCGGCGCGACGCAGGCCGTTCAAGACGTGCTGGGCGGCCGCGTCGATGTCCTGATCGAAACGCTGACGCAAACCTCGCCGCTGATATCGTCCGGCCAGATGCGCGGTCTCGCGGTCACCACCGCGAAAGCCTGGCGAACGCAGCCCGATGTCCCGCCCTGGGCGACACCGTGCCGGGCTTCGAGGTGAACGGCTGGATGGGCGTGGCCACGACCCATGACGTGCCGCGGCCGATCGCCGAGCGGCTGACGCGCGAGATCGCGGAGGTGCTCAAGTTGCCGGAGGTCCGGGAGCGCTTTGAGCAGCAGGGCAACGAGGTTCAGGGCAGCACGCCGGAGCAGATGCGGGACCGCGTCGCCAAGGAGCTGGCGATGTGGAAGCAGGTCGTGAAAGACGGCAACATCCCGCAGCAATAAATCAGGAGCCCAGCCACTTCGTTCTGATTTTTGCCAGCGTGCCGTCCATCTCGATCTGATCGATCCAGATATTGATGTAGTTCTGCAGGGTCTGGTCCTCGCGCCGCATCAGGATCGCGACAAAGACCGGATGAAACACATTGTCCGGCGCCATCGCCGCGAGCTTCGGGTTCTGCCGCGACAGGTAGACCGCCGCGGTGGAGTCCTGCACCTGCGCATCGACCAAACCTGCGAGCAGGTCGGCGGTCGCAACCTCGTTGCTCGGATAACCGGCCGGGGTCGCGTGCTTGAATTCGGTGTTGGCGAAGCGGTCGTTGAGGCCGCCCCTGTTGTAGGCGATCTTCAGCCCCGGCTTGTCGAGATCGGCGAGCGACCTGTATTTGTCCCGGTCGGCCGCGCGGATCATCAGCAATTTGCCGTAGCGCATGTACGGCTTGGAAAAGGTCGCCGTGCGCGCGCGGTCGAATGTGCGGCCCATGCCCGACATCGCCATGTCGAACTTGTCGGCGGCGAGATCGCCGAGCATCGAACCGAATGTCATCTTGACGTATTCGATCTTGACGCCGAGAGCGCTGGCCAGACGTCTCGAGCGCGTCCATGTCGAAGCCGTGGAGACGGCCGGACGCGTCCTTCATGCTGAAGACCGGCGTGTCCATCGTGGTGCCGACGCGCAGCACGCCGCTGTTCAGCACCTGGTCGAGCCGATCGGACATCGCGCCGGATACCGCAACCGCTACAGCCTGATCTCGCCCAGAAAAACGCTGGCGCCGAGGCTGGCGTCGAGCATCTTGGTGCGGCCGAGGCCCATGACCTCGATGGTGTAGCGGCCCGAGTTCTCGTCGAGCTTGTCGAACTTGAAGTCGCCGTAGTTGTCGGTGGTGGCGCGCGCCACCGTCTGGCCGTCCTTGATCAGGCGCACGGTCGCGCCCTCGACGCAGTCCACCACGCCGTTGGCTTCGGTCGCCACGCTGCCGCCGATGAAGCTTTTGCTGTAGCGCCAGAGGTTGCGGTAATAGACCCGCGGCTTCGTTCCGGCCTCGGGCTTCATCACCTCGAGGCTTTCGTCGCGCGCCATGCGCGCCATCTCGTCGTCCTCGACCTTGATCGCGCGCATCGCGCCGGTCGGGCAGGCCTGCTGGCCGCGGGTCTGCTGCCAGCCCTGATCGAGCAGGTGGGCGTCGAACGGCCAGATCTGCGGAAGCTGCAATTCCTCGTTCCACCAGATGTGGCCGTAGGGGCAGCTTTCGACCAGGTCCTTGCGGCCCTTGGCCTTGTCCGGATCGATGATGACGATGCCGTCGGCGCGCTTCTTCACCGCGTCGCCGCCCTTGGCGAGGCACGGCGCGTTGTCGCAGTGGTTGCACATGGTGGGGACGTAGGCGATGTCGATCATCGGCGCCTGGCCCCGCTCCTTCTGCTTGATGTCGATCCAGCTGATGGCCGTGCCGCGGCATCGGCGCCGCGACGCCGGGCCATTCGTTGCCGACGTATTCGTCCATGGCCGACAGCGCGCACAACTGGCAGTTCGTGCACTCGGCCACGTCGATGATCATGTTCCATTTTTTCATGACGCTACGCTTTCTCGATCATTTCGCCGGAACGAGCTGCGCGGCTTCGAGCGCGCGCTTGATCTCGGCGAGCTCCTTGTCCTTCGCCGTCACGGATCTTTCTCCATCGCGGCGAAGGTTTCCGACATGTGCTCGATGCGGCCGTCCCACAGCTCGACCTGCACGATCGACTGGCTGCCGGCGAGCGAGTGCGTGGTCTTGGTCTGGGTCTTGTGCGGGGTCAGCAGATTGAGACAGCCGCCGCGGTCGACCGACTTGCCGGGCTCGCCCATCGGCGCATAGACCGCCGACGATTCGTAGCCGTGACAGACGCCGCGCGACAGCCGCTGCGTCGGCAGCGCCGCGCAGATCACCGCGCCGCGCTCGTTATAGACCTTCACCAGGTCGTTCTTCTTGATGCCGCGCTCTTTCGCATCGTCGGCGTTGAGGCGAAGCACCCAGTAGTACCAGTCGCCGACCTTGACGCGATGGTCGGCGATGTTGTTGAGGAACGAGCTCTTGCCGTCGCCCTGGGTGTGGAACGAATACTTCGAGTGCGGCGTCAGAAGCTGCAGCGGGAACTGCTTGAACGTCCGGCGAGTGCGGGCCTTCCCATGACGGCTCGTATTTGACGATCGGCGGCCGCTCCGGGTCCTTGAAGCGCTTGAGGCTGTTGCACTCGAACTCGAGCTTGCCGGATTGGGTCTGCAAGCCCTGCAGATACTCCTTGTAGTCCGACGGCAGCGGCTGCGCCTCCGGCACGTCCTTCTTGCGGCCTTCCCAGAACCAGCGGAACGACACCGGCGCGCGAAGCTTTTCCTTCTCGGCCGGCACGACGTAATAGCCGCGCTTCAGGAGCTTCTTGAACGAGATCACCTTCTTCAGGTCGGAGGCGAGATAGACGCGCTTGACCCAGTCGATCTCGTTGATGCCCTCGGAGAAGTAGTTCGACAGGCCGAGCCGCTTGCAGATTTCGTTGAAGATCCAGTAGTCGGACTTCGACTCGCCGAGCGGCTTGATCGCCGGCGCCTGGAAGATGATGACGCGGTGGTTGAGCTGCTGCTGGCCGTGGTGGCCGTAGCCGCCGAGCCCCGCCCATTCGGAAATGTCGGTGCGCTCGAAGTTGGTGCAGGCCGGCAGCACGACGTCGGCGAACTTGGCCTCGCCCTCGAACCAGATCGACTGGTTGACCACGAACTCCAGCTTCTCCGACTGGTACATCCGCACGTGGCGGTTGGTGTTGTTCATGGTGCCGAGGATCGAGCCGCCGTACTTGTAGAGCATCTTCACCGGCGAATGGCCGGGCGCCGGATACATGAACTTGCCGAACTGGTGCTCGATCGACTTGCCGACCCAGCGGTAGCCCTCCGCCTTGCCGTCGGCGATCGCCTCCGGCATCCAGATGCGCGGAATCTGCTGGCCGTTGGAGCTCATGGTCGGCAGTTGCGGCATGCGCTGATAGAGCGCGACCGGCATCGCGGTGTTTTCCAGGTCGCCCGACATGCCGCCTTCGGAGTAGCCGGGGAAGTAGAAATTGAAGTCGACCGGCGTGCCCCATTGCAGATTGCCCATGTTGCAGCCGGGCTTGCCGAGACCTTGCATCGCCGAGAGGCACACCATCACGCGCGCCCACTGGATGCCGGTCTGGTTGCGGCAGGCGCCGCCGTGGCCGTTGCCCCAGCCGCCGGGCGCGAGATAGACGCGCTTCTTGCCCCACTCGCGGGCGAGCGCGCGGACGTCCTTGGCCGGGACGCCGGTTTCCTTCTCCTGCCACTCCGGCGTCTTCGGGATGCCGTCCTCTTCGCCGGTGAGATAGGCCTTCCAGACGTCGAAGCCGACCGTGTGGGTCTTCACGTATTCCTTGTCGTAGAGGCCTTCCTTGATCCAGACGTAGGCAATCGCCATCGCCATCGCCGGCGACGTGGTCGGCTTCGGCGCGAACCACTTGCCCGGCAGGAACTGCGCGGTGGCGTTGTAGTACGGATCGACGTGGACGACCTTGATGCCGAGCTTGGGATCCTTCAGCCACTGCCGGCGCACGGTGCCTTCCTGCGCGCCGTAGGAGCCCGACGTGGTCTCCGGATCGGCGGCCCAGGACACGATCATGTCGCAGTTCTGCAGGCAGTCCTCGACGGTGCCGTAGGTCTCCGACTGGCCGACGCGCAGCGTGTGGCCCCAGTGATGCACCGCGCCCCAGTACCAGCCCTCCCACGAATCGGGATTGTGGTGGACGCGCGTCATGCCGATCGCGTTGGAAAAGCGAAACAGCGCCGAGAGGTAGTAGCCGATGTTGCCCCAGGTGTGGTGCGAGCCGTGCGACACCGCGATGCAGCCCGGGCCGTAGGTCAGCTTCTGCCGCTTGATCTCGTCGGTGACGATGGTGATCGCCTCGTCCCAGGAGATGCGGACGTAGCCGGACTTGCCGCGGTTCTGCGGATTGCGCGCGCCCTTCGGATCGAAGTCGACGCGCTTCATCGGATAGAGCAGGCGGTCGGGCGAATAGACGATCGACTTGGCGTTCTGGCCGTGCGGCGCGAGCGTGGTCTTGCGCGGCGGCGTGTAGCTTCTGGCCCCGCGCCTCGATGGTGAAGGAGGCGCCGTCGTCGTCCGCGAGATCGATCGGCGTCATGCGCACGATCTTGCCGTCCTTCACGTTGACGAAGACCGGCCCGCCGTTGGTCATGTTGCAGTAGCGCATCGAGCCGTCCGGCATCGGCGTGCCGTATTTCAGGCCGACCGTCTGCGCCATCATCACGGTCTGCGCGAACCAGTTGGCGAGGCCGTCATCGCCCTGCACGGTGAGCGGGAATTCCTTCTGCGCGTTGATCTGGTCGAGCCAGTTGATCGGCGGGGTCAGGAGGCCGGCGCCGAGCGCCGCGTTCTTGAACGCCACCGTGACGTCGGCGTTCTTCAGCACGCCGGAGCCGGAGGTGACGCGCCCGTCCTGGAACTTGAACCAGCGGCCGATCTCCTCGTCGCGCGCAATGAATTGCCCGGTGAGGTTCTTTTCCTTGAGCCGCTCGCGATAGGCCGGATGCCGCCACGCCTGGAATTTCAGCAGCAGCGACAGGCCGAACAGGATGATCGAGAGCTTCAGGGTGCCGAGGTTCATGGTCGTTTCTCCCCGGAATGGTTTATTCCAGGTCGAGCCGTGAATCCAGATCGGGCGGCTCGCAGGCCGGAGTAAAAGGCCAATTCTGCTTGCCAAAATGGCGGCGCGGGGCCAATCCTGCCGTTACACTAGCATCCGCACCGGGCTCTCAATCAACGACTTGAATGCCGCGAGCAATTCCGCGCCGAGCGCGCCGTCGACCACGCGGTGATCGCAGGACAGCGTCGCCGTCATCTGGCTGACGAATTTCACCGAGCCATCCTCTGCCTCGACCGGACGGCGTTGCGAGGCGCCGACCGCGAGGATGGTGGCGTGCGGCGGATTGATGATGGCGGAGAATTCGCGGACGCCGTACATGCCGAGATTGGAAATCGCCGACGAGCCGCCCTGGTATTCGGCGGGCTTGAGCTTTTTCTCCTTGGCGCGGGCGGCGAGGTCCTTCATCTCGTTGGAGATGGCGGACAGCGATTTGCCTTCCGCGTTGCGGATCACCGGCGTCAGCAACCCGCCGTCGATCGCGACCGCGACGCCGACGTCGGAATGCTTGAAGCGCAGGATGCGGTCGCCGGCCCAGACCGCGTTCGCCGCCGGCACCCGCTGCAAGGCGAGCGCCAGCGCCTTGATGACGAAATCGTTGACCGAAAGCTTGTAGCGAATCCTTTCGGCGCGCCGGCATTGGCCTCCTCGCGGATCTTGAGGAGCGCGTCCATCGTGACGTCGGCGACGAGATAGAAATGCGGGATGGTCTGCTTGGCCTCGACCAAGCGGCGCGCGATGGTGGCGCGCATGCCGTCGAGCGGCACCTCCTCGAACTCGACGCCTTGGTAGAGCGCCTTGACCTGCGCGGCCGACGCGCCGGTCGGCTGCGGCGCCGCGCGGCCGCCGCCCTTGGCGATGGCGGATTCAATGTCGGCCGCAACGATGCGGCCGTGCGGGCCGGAGCCCGACATGCGCGAAAGATCGATGCCGCCCTCGCCGGCAAGGCGGCGGGCGAGCGGCGTGACGACCGTGCCGCCCGCGGTCTTGGCCGGACCGAAGTTGCGCGACGGCGTGCGCACCTCGAAGAACGGATCGAGCGGGCCGGACGGCTGGATGGCGCGCGGCTGCGGCACCGCGGCGAAGGTCGCCGGCGGCGCTTTCGGAGCGGCGGGCGGCGGAGCTTTCGCGGCGGACGCAGCGGGTGCGCTCGCCGTCGCGCCGCCCTCGCCCGCGATCACCGCGACCACGGCGCCGACCAGCGCGGTCTCGCCGGCCTGCACCTTGATTTCGGTCAGCGTGCCGGCGGCGATCGACGGCACCTCCATCGACACCTTGTCGGTCTCGATCTCGAACAGGTTGTCGCCCGGCTTCACCGTGTCGCCGGCCGCCTTGAACCATTTCGTGATCTTGCCCTCGGCGACGGTCTCGCCGAGCTGCGGCATCAATACGTCCATTCACCTCAACTGTCATGCCCCGCAAGGCGGGGCATCCAGTACCCCTGACATCGCGGTGATTACTGGATCGCCCGGTCAAGCCGGGCGATGACAGCGTATGTCGTAACTACCAGCTGACCGAGATGTACTGCGTCTCCAGGAACTCCTTCAGTCCCTCGTGCGCGCCTTCACGGCCGATGCCGGACTGCTTCATGCCGCCGAACGGCGCGGCCGGATCGGAGACCAGGCCGCGGTTCAAGCCGATCATGCCGAAGTCGAGCTTTTCCGAGACGCGCATGCCGCGGCCCAGGTCCTTGGTATAGAGATAAGCGACGAGACCGTATTCGGTGTCGTTGGCGCGCTTGATCACCTCGGCCTCGTCCTTGAAGGTCTGCAGCGAAGCCACCGGCCCGAAAATCTCTTCGTTCAGCATCTTGGCGTTGTCGGGAACGTTCGAGAGAACAGTGGCGGGATAGAAATATCCGGTGCCGTCGGGGCGCTTGCCGCCGGTGAGAATCTTCGCGCCCTTGCTGAGCGCGTCCTCGACGAGTTCGACCACCTTGTCGCGGCCCTCGGCGTTGACCAGCGGGCCCAGCGCCACGCCGTCGTCGAGGCCGTTGCCCATCTTCAGCGCAGACATCTTGGCGGTGAGCTTCTTAGAAAACTCGTCCTGCACCTTCTCGTGCACGTAGAAGCGGTTCGCCGCGGTGCAGGCCTCGCCCATGTTGCGCATCTTGGCGATCATCGCGCCG
>CAWKOD010000034.1:0-168993 GCA_963850885.1 uncultured Alphaproteobacteria bacterium
TGGCGAATGCACCTGTTGGTATCGTCGCAAGTATTGAAGCAGCTAAAGCCCATTTTGCGAGCCGGCGCCACAATTTTTCGGCGCAAACATTGCTTGCGCCGGTTCGATATCCGCCAAGGCGCCGCCTCATTCCGACCCCCCAAGGCTCAAGAAGCTCCATCGTATCGATTGATCTCAGGCGCCGAAAGGGGGTGGAGAACCGATGTCCGCTTTGGGTCAGAAGCGGACAAACGGCGATGTTGGGCTCATGTCCGTTATGCTCCCAGGAGCGGACATCCATCGGCAGCCTACCGATGTCCGCTATGTGCCATGAAGCGACGTGAGCAAGTGCAGCGCAACTGCCAATGTGCGAGCACAAGTCGACAGAAAACGCATCAAGCCAAAGCAGACCGTGCGCCAAGATTTCGACAATGTCTGATAATCGCTCCTCGGTCGTCAACCTGTCGCGTCGAATTGCACTGGCGCCTCGGACCAGGCGCCGATCACGGCCGCATGGCGCGCATCGCGGAGGCTTGGGACAGGTCAACAGCGCCGGGCGCGACGTCGCGGAGTACAATCTCGAGCGCAAGCGTACGTCTTCAACGTCTTCGGCTGGCTTGCCGAAGCGGCGCGCAGTTGATACCTATCCTTGCGACGCGTTATGGCTGGGCCCGTCCTGGCCATGCATGTCTTTCGACAGATATACTCAATCCACTTTGAACGTGGCCCGCCATGCCAAAAAAAGCGAAGTCGAAGGCGAAATCGAAAGCCAAATTGAATATCAAGAAGTCCAAGAAGGGCAGGCGAGCAGCGCCGCCCAAGCGGCGGAAGGTTGCTGTCAGCATTCCGGCGCTGGAGGCTGCTGCAACGGAAGCAGCCGACTTCGCCGCCAAGCACGAAGCCGCCGCAGCGGAATTGAAAAGGTGCCGCGGAGCAACGTCGTTCTGGCGCAGATGCGGCAAGGCAGGAGGTGGCGAAGCTCGAGGCCGCTGCAAAGAAGGCAAAGCGCGATGTCGCCTGGGGTGCGGCTGCGGTCAAGGAGGCAAACAACAGGGCCGCAAAGCTCGACGCGCTTGCTGAAAAGGCCAGGCGAGAGGCCACGGGTCGCGAAGCCGCAGCCGAGCGAGCAAGGCGTGCCGCCGCGGAGAAAGCCCGGCGCGAAGCCGCGCAGCAGGCGAAGCGCGAGGCGGCAGAGAAGGCGAGGCTCGAAGTCATCGAGCGAGCGAAGCGTAAAGTTGCCGAGAAGGCGGAGCGCGACGCTGCGCGAAAAGCCGAGCGCGAGGCGGCGAGGCAGGCAAAGCGCGAAGCCGCTGAGAAAGCGAAAATCGAGGCTGCCGAACGCGCGCAACGCGAGGCGGCGGAGAAGGCGGAGCGTGAAGCCGCCCGCAAGGTCGAGCGCGAAGCGGCCAAGGAGGCAAAGCGCGAAGCTGCCAGGATCGCGAAGATAGAGGCTGCCACAGAGGCAAAACGCCAAGCTGCGGAGAAGGTCGAGGCCGAGCGCGAAGCGGCTGAACGAGCAGAACGCGAGGCCGCCGAACAGTAATCCGGGAGGTCGGTGAACCAGCCGAAAGCGAGGTTGCCGCCAAACCAGAGTCCGGCAACTCCGACGGGCCGTCGTTTTCAGATGGCATCCAACGGAAATGAATGCGCCGGCAGAGGCCTTTAGATGTCAAGCTTGGCTAAGGAAATCGCCGCCGAGCTGCGCGCAAAGTTCGATCTGAATACGGGACCGTGCTCAATATGAAGACCGCCAAGGCGCCTGGCCTCGATGTGCCGACATCGATCCTGCTGAGCGCGGACGAGTTGATCGAATAGGAATGCCGCAAACGCAAGAAGACTGGGCCGCCAATGGCAGCAACGGGTCATTAGCGACCAATTCGGCCTCCCGCGCGATGTCCCATATGCCGCTGTTCGCGACCGAAATAGCGGACATCGATGCAGAGCATTTTCGCTCTGCCCTGCTGCTTTTAGACGTCAACCTGCTCTGCAATGGCGATGGCGTCGTCTACCTCGACGCCTAGATACCTCACTGTGCTCTCGATCTTGCTATGCCCGAGGAGCAACTGAACGGCCCGGAGATTGCCGGTGCGCCGGTAGATAAGCGTTGCCTTGGTTCGGCGCAGCGAGTGGGTCCCAAAGAGATGCGGGTCGAGATCAACGCTGGTAAGCCAGTCAGCCAAGTGCCGTGTATACTGACGAGTTGTCATGCTGCTCCCCAGTTGCCGACCGTTAAACAGAAACTCACCAGATTTCTTACCTGCCAGTTTGATGTAGGCATCGATGGCGTGTCGGGTTTGCTCGGTCAGTTCAAACCGGACGGGACGCCCTGTCTTTCGCTGGCGAACTGTCGCCCGATCCACGGCGTAGCCGTTGGGCGCAACATCATCGACCTTTATGGCAACAACGTCGCAGCCTCGAAGCTTGCTATCGATCGCCAGATTGAACACCGCCAGATCGCGCGCTAGCTGAGCATTCTGAAGCATCGTTCGAATTGCCCAGACGTGCTTCGGCCTGAGTGGCGGTTTCGCGCCGGTCAATTTGCCCTTGTTCCAAGGGGTCCGTTTTGCCGTGGGCGTGGTCGTATTTTGCATGGTCGTGCTCCTCTGTTACCGAGGGGGCGAGCATGCTCCGCCGTATCCGATGTCTGCTTTTCTGGTCGCGATCAGGGGATTAGCGGACTAGGCGCCATCAATGCGCGACGTCCGCTTTTGATGTGGTGGACGGCGCCCGCTCCCAGCAACGAGCTGCCCTAGGGTGCTCGTTGCGACGAATCACATCAGGGAGCTCTCGACATGCAAATTACCACGATCGGTTTGGATATCGCCAAGAACGTGTTCCAGGTTCACGCCATTGATGCGGCCGAGAAGGTCGTCGTCAGGAAGCAACTTCGCCGCGGCCAGGTGATCGCGTTTTTCAAAGATCTGGCACCGTGCCTTATCGGTATGGAGGCCTGCGCGACGGCGCACTATTGGGCGCGTGAACTCACCAAGCTGGGTCATGAGGTGCGGCTGATGCCGGCGAAGGATGTAAAGGCCTACGTTAAGCGCAACAAGAACGATGCCGCCGATGCTGAGGCGATCTGCGAGGCGGTGCGGCGCCCAACCATGCGGTTCGTACCGGTCAAGTCGGCCGAGCAGCAGGCTCGATTGATGCAGCATCGGGCACGCGATCTTCTGATGCGGCAACGAACCCAGTTGATCAATGCCTTGCGGGCGCATTTGGCGGAGCTCGGCATAGCGGCTGCGCAGGGACGCGAAGGGGTCAAGGAGTTGTTGGCGATCGTCGCCCAAGATGGAGCTCCACGCTTGCCGGTCGATGCTCATGCCAGCCTGATGGTGCTGGCGGCTCAGCTTCAGGCTGTGCAGACGATGATCGGATCGATCGAGAAACGGATCGTTGCGCAGCATCGCTCGAGCGAAGAGAGCAAGCGGCTGAAGACGATCCCCGGCATCGGCATTATCGGGGCCACCACGATTGCAGCGCTCGTTCCGGATCCGAAGGTTTTCCGATCAGGCCGTAACTTCGCGGCATGGGTCGGGATCGTGCCGCGCGAAGACTCGACCGGCGGCAAGCAGAAGCTCGGGCCGATCTCGAAACAGGGTGATCGCTACTTGCGCCGCATCCTTGTCGTTGGAGCCTGTGCCGTCTTGCGGCGCGCACGCCAGCAGCCGGAGAAGTATCCCTGGCTGACACAGCTTCTCGCCCGGCGACCATTCAAGGTCGTCGCGGTCGCCCTTGCCAACAAGATGGCGCGGATCGCCTGGGCGCTGCTGGCCAAGGGTGGGACATACCGGGCGCCTCAGCTCGCGGCAGCGTGAGAACAGGCCCGGCAATGGGATAATGAGGTTGCGTTCGTGCGTTCAAGAACTGCAGGGGTGATGACGGCATTGATGCGAAACGGTCGAGACCGTCGATCGGGAAAACCCGTGATGGGTCACGCGACACTTGAGCGCGTGCTTTTGATTGGGACCCGATCAGCGGATTACATCAGGGCCAGCTGGCCATAACGGCTGCATTTAAAGGCCGGATACATGGCTGCACCCGAACCCTTCGCTGAAATGCCCGATTTTCCCCTTGCACCGCGGGCGTCGTCCATACATGACCCAACGCGGACATCAGCCCGCATCTCGTATTGCAGCAGCGAAGTCGGGCTCAGCCCCTATCAAAGTGCTCGTTTGCTCGTTGGGCACCAGCTTGAGCTTGTCCGCCATTCTGACGAGTTCGGGAAGCGAATGGGCCTTCATTTTCCGCATCAGACGGCTGCGAAGCACCTTCACGGTCGGACGTCGAAATTGGCGGGCTATCGAGCTACGGATCCAATCTCGCCGACTTTTGGCTGATGAGGAGCCCCAATGACCGCTGCGACTGAACAACTGTCTGACCACACCGCCTTTGAGGAGACAGGGTCATTCACAGCCTTCGGCCGTCTCTCGCTAATAGCTTTGGTACTTGTTGTGCTGGCCGCCGAAGTGGGATGGGTGGCGCTGTTGGGATATGGGCTCGTCTTCTTGTTCTCTTGAGCCGGCTGCCACGGTTATGCCGGGTTGATTAGGCTGATCAGATACGACCGTGAGGCTTGCAGGCTATTGATGCTGGCGCGAACCCACTCCTTTTGCTGAGTGGACAACTCTTGCCGAGGCGGCACAGAAACCTGTTCTTGATCACTCCGCGCAGTGTTGAGAATGTCTCGATCAAGCAACATAGCCACGCCTCCCCAAGTGCCGCCGACAATCATTCAGCATGTTTCGCTTGAATCGTCGTGTCAACGGGCCAGTACCCCGCAAATCACAACCCAGCCAAACGCATCGCTACGAGCTAGAAGAACCCGCGCCGCGCCCTTACGGCATGGTTTGCGGTGTTGTGGCCCCACCGCCCGGCTCACGGTCACGCAAGAGCCCATCTCACCGCAGCGGATGAGAAGCCGTAAAGTCGATGGGGCCGCCAGATAACTAGCTTCGCTAGGCGCTGATCGCCGCAGCTGACTAATCACTCTGCACAAATTCAAAGGGGGCGCTGCTCAGACGCTCCCGGCGCCAACAGTGCGGCCCTAAGGGCGCGCCTTGATCCGCATACACATTGCGAGTACAGAAAACGAAATGAAGCGTTCAAAATCATAAGCATTTTCAATGGCTGAGAAGAGAGCGGGCAAACCCTGCTGCTCCGACCAGCTTTTGCAGGGAAGACACGACGACCATGACAGCCCGCATCTACAAGCCGGCCAGGACCGCGATGCAGTCCGGTCAGGCCAAGACCCGGGAGTGGGTGCTCGACTATGAGCCGGAGGAGCCGCGCGTGGTCGAGTCGCTGATGGGCTGGACCAGCTCAGGCGACATGAAGAGCCAGCTTCGCCTGCAATTCGCCACCAAGGACGAAGCCGTCGCCTACGCCGAGCGTCACGGCATTCCCTATCAGGTGCAGGAAGGAAAACCGGCGCAGCGCCGTGGTCTGTCCTACGCCGACAATTTCTCGTTCAGCCGGCGTGGAGCCTGGACCCACTGACCGAACGAAGGGCTACAGCGGGGCATTTCCGAGGACGCTGGCTAGAGGCGTTATCAGGCGATCAGATAAATAGGGCTGGTCCAGGCCTGGTTGCCGTCGGCTTGCGTGACGCGGATATAGACCGGCAGATCGGCGCTGCCGCTGTGCGTCACCGAATGCTCCAGCGTGACATGCCGGCTCCAGTCGGTCTCGGGCAAGCGATAGACACTGAGCCGCCGGCCAAGCCCGCCGCCGTCGAACGCCACCACGTTATCGGCAAGCGTTGCCAGATCGATGGCGCCCGACACCACATTGGTCTCGATCTTGATCGTGCCGACCCCCGCCTGATCGAGCCAGAGATCCACACCGGCGAGATTGCCGGTCGTCACCGAGGTCCAGCCCAATGCCGCACCCGGAGTGATCTCGGCAATCTTCCGCTCCGGGTTGAGGAAGTTCACCGCGGCGAACCGCGCGATGCGGTTTCCGGTCACCGTGAGCTTGCCTTGCCAGATCGTCTCGCGGCCGCGACCGCGATACTCGGCGCCCTGCCACAGCACGCGGACACGGCGGCCGAGATCGCCCGCGCTGAACGGCCGCACCGAGTGCACCACCGCCGTGCCGTGCAGCACATCGACCCGCTCGACCGGCGCTGTGCCGATCACATCGGCCGACAGCTTCATCGCCGCGCCGCCCGGCCGGACGATGTCACCCATGTACGCCTCGCGCACCGCGAGCTCCTTCGCGGGCCCAAGCTGCGGATCGTCCGAGAATCCTGTCACCTCGCGGTCGAACGCGCCCTTCAGCTCGACGAAGATCCGCGTGCCGGTGGTGCCGTAGTGCTTGCGCTGGCGCAGCGCCGTGAACAGCGCATCGCGGTTCAGCTCCGGCATGAAGTAGCAGCTCAAGCCGCCGATCGCGCCGAACGTCGAGGCGCCCGGCCGTGTCGCCCCAGGCCGCCCCTTGTGGTCGTCGCTATGGCAGACCACGCCGACCCGATAGCCCTTGTCGAACGCGTCGTGCAGCAGCCATTCGAACGTGCCCCAGCTCGAATGCACCTCGACGGTGCGCTCGGTCCGCCCGTCGTGGGCGTATTTGATGTCGGCATAGCGGCCGCCGACATGGGCGATGACGCAGCAATCCTCACCTTTCAGAAACTCGAACAGCTTGTCGGCGGTGTAGATCGCCTCGGTCGAGGTCTGGCCTTCGACCAGGATGTGCGACGAGCGGCGGATTGGCCGGCCCTCGTGGCGGTAAAAGATGTTGCGGTCACCGCCCATGCCAGTGTTGCCGGACCATTCGTAGCCCGGCAGGCAGACGAACTGGCCCGGCTTGTCGAACTCCGCGGTCAGCTCGTTCAGCTTTTTCCAGAACGCATCGGTGATCTGGAAATCGTTGCCCTGATGCCCGACCATGTCGACGAAGGCGGCATCGCGCGCGTAGCGGAAATAGGCCTCGGCCGATCCCATGCCGATGGTCTCGCCGCTCTGGCCGTGCAGGTCGGCCCAGTAGCGGCGGAGCCGTGGCGGCACCGCGACGACGCGCATCGGATTGGCGCGCGCCACCTCTTTGTCGCCGGCCATCACCTTCAGCTCGACGTCGCCGGCCTCATCCACCGTGAGGTGTTCAATGACGCGCGGACCCTCACCCTTCCTCAAGGTCACGCCTGACGGCATGCCGCGCACCGGCCGCGATGGCTCGAGCGCCAGCGCCGCATCGGCCTGATCGGTCGGGTTGCCCCACATGTCCTCGGCGACCAGGGCGAGACGGAACGGCTCGCCCACCACCGCAAGCGACGGCACGATCGCCTTGAAGCTCGCCGCCGGCCCTGCCACCAGATCGAAGGTCGGATGCTTCAGCTCGCAGAACTCATAGGTCGCGAACGCATCGACCGATGAACGGAGCTCAACCTGCGCCTCCACATTGGTCTGCAGCCGGTAGCCCGGCGAGCCCTGGCGACGATCGCCCATCCGGATCGTCAAGGTGTCGCCCTGGCGCAGATAGCCGCGGCCGACGCGGATCATGATTGTGTTCGCCCAGGGCCGGATGTTGGTGCGGTCGAACCAGACTTCGAGCTTGGCGCCGTTGCTCGCCTCCACCGTGGTGAAGTTCGCCGCCTGCGGCTTGTCGAACTGCGGCTTGCTCATGTCGGACGTCGTCCGCCACGAGATTTTCACCATCCCGGTGTCGTCGATGCCGAACGTGCCGGCGGTGTAGACCAGGGTCAGCTCGGCATAGGAGCCGGCGACGAACGGGCCTGGCGGCGCGAGGGTGATCGAGCCCATGTGCTCGGGCAGATAATGGGAATACGGCATGACGATCCAGGATTGATGACGGTCGGGATTGGTACGATAGTCGATGCGGGACACGAAAGTCAGGAGCAACATTCCGATGCGCACATGCCCGTGCTTTCGCCGCCGCCCTGATCGTCGTCCTCGCCACTTCGCTCACCGCGGCTGCGCAAGACTGGCCGGTCCGCCCGGTGCACTTCATCGTGCCGTTCCCGGCCGGCGGCTCGACCGATGTCGCCGCCCGCGTCGTCGCCGAGTACCTGTCGCGCACGTTCGGCCAGCAGGTCGTGGTGGAGAACAAATCCGGCGCCAACGGCAATCTCGGTATCGAGGCCGTCGCCAAGAGCACGCCCGACGGCTACACGATCCTGGTCGCCACCAATTCGGTGAGCAGCAACCCGCACGTCTACAAGATGAGCATTGATCCGCTGAAGGATCTGGTGCCGGTGATCCAGTTCTCGCGCCAGCCGATCGCGCTGGCGGCGCATCCGTCGCTTGGCGTGAACACGCTGGCCGACGTCACGGCGCTCGCCAAGCAGCAGCCGGGCTTGCGCTTTGCCACTGGCAGCGGCGTCGGCGTCGCCGCAGGCGATGACCGTGCTCTGGTATGCGAAGATGGCGGGCATCGTCATGGAGCAGGTGCCCTATCGCGGGGGCGGCCAGGCCATCAACGATCTCATCGCCGGCCACATCAAGCTCGGCTCGCTCGGCACCACGCCGCTGGTGCCGCATTACAAGGCCGGCACCTTGAAGCTTCTGGCGCAGTCGATGCAGACCCGTTCGCCGACGATCCCCGATGTGCCGACCTACCAGGAGGCTGGCATGAAAGGCCTCGTGGTCGATCAGTGGATCGGCGTGTTCGTGCCGGCCGGAACACCGCCCGCCATCGCCGCGCGGCTCAATACCGAGATCGGCAAGGCGCTGCGCGACGACAAGGTGCGCACGAGCTTCATCGAGCAGGCCCAGGACCCGGTCGGCGGCACGCCCGAGCAGTTCGCCAAGCTGGTGCGCGAGGATTACGACAAATACGAGCGGCTGGTGAGAGAACTCAACATCAAGGCCAACTGAGCCCTTGGCGCCCTTGCGGTGCGCATTTCAGAGCTCGCGGCCGGGGTGTGGCGCGTTCAGCGTAGGTCAAGAAAGGGGCCGAGGAGCAACGGTCTGTCGTCAGGCCGGCTGAAGCGTCGCTGGGGCCGCCGCGGCGGGAGCGGCGGCATGCGCTGCCGCGGCCGGACGCACCATGACGCGCTGCTTGAGTAGCGCGGTGAAACGCTCCTCCGGCATCGGCTGGCCGAACAGGAAGCCCTGGCCTAGATCGCAACCCATGCTCACCAGCGCCGATGCATCGGAGGCCTTTTCCAGGCCGATACCGACCGCCAGGGCGCCGAAGCTATGGGCGAGATCGATCACGGTCTTGCAGATCGGCGCGTGGATCTTGTCGGTGCCGCAGCCGACCACGAATGAACGGTCGAGCTTCATTTCGGCGAACGGCAGCTCCTTCAGCTTCGTCAGCGACGCATGACCCTTGCCGAAGTCGTCGATTGCCAGCCGGACGTGGTGTTCGGCGAACTTCTTGCTCAGGTCGTTGGCGAGCTTGAGCTCGGTGATGATCTGGTCTTCGGTGACGTCGATCATGAGGCCCGGCCAGTCGTCCACCGACGGATGGTGCTCGCGCACGATCTTGTCGACCGGCAGCGTGACCAGGCATTTGACCGGAACGTTGATCGCGATCCGCAGGTTGACGCCGAACCGCGATAGGTTCAGCCCGGACTGCAGCGCGCTCACCAGCGCCCGTTCGGCGAGCGTGTGCACGCTGGCGTCGTCGGCGCCCGGCATGAAGCTGCCCGGCAGCAGGACGCCGTGCTCCGGATGGCAGACGCGCGCGAATGCCTCGGCTCCGGCCAGCTGCTTGCGGCGCAGATCGATCTTGGGCTGGTACCAGAACTCGACCCAGTTGTTCTTCAGCGCTTCGGCAAGCGTGATTTTCACTCCGCTCGGCGCCGGGCCATGGCCAAGCTTGAGCTCGGACAAAACCTTCTGAATGGCGGAGGTCTCGAACGGCTTCTTGAGCACCGGCAGCCGGCAGCTTCATCTGCTCGCCGGCCTGTTTGACGTTGTCGAGGACGGCGGAGCCGCGGCTGCTCATGAGCTGCACGGCGCCGGTAAAGCCGGCTTTGGTCAGCGTCTCGATCGAGGCGACGGCGTCCTGCACCTCGAGATTGACGTTGAGGAAAACTATGTCGGGCAGCCGCGCGATCGGCGTGCTGCGGAACGAGGCGCCATCGACGCATTCGATGGTATCGACGCCGCTGCCTTGCAGGATGAGCGAGACGAACTGCCGGATGCTGCCTTCTTCGTCGATGATGAAGGCAAGCGCGCCCCGGCGCTCACTCGTGGCTGCGGCGGCATCGGGCTTGGCTGCGGCGGCGGTTGCTGAGGACATCGATAGGCGCGTCAATCTGCGGACACAAATGTCCCGATGCTGCGACGGATCATCGGGCCGAAACCGTTAATTATCGGTTGCGGGCGGCCGTGCGGATGCCGCTATAGTGGGCTGCGGGCGCCGCATGGGGCGGCGGCTCGACCAATTCGGCGGCATATCATGGCTTCCAACACGCGTTTTATGAATCCTTCCACGATCGCCAAGCCCGGCGGCTACAGCCACGTGGTCGAAATCACCGGGCCGGCCCGGATCGTCTATATCGCGGGTCAACTGGGCCTGAAGCCCAACGGCGACATCGCCGGCGACTTCCGCGCCCAGGTGGTGCAGGCGTTCGAGAACCTCAAGTCGGCGCTCGCCGCGGTCGGGGCGGGCTTCGACGATGTGGTCAAGCTCAACAATTATCTGGTCGATATCAAAACCAACCTGCCGCTCTACCGCGAGGTGCGCGACAAATACGTCAACACCGCGCAGCCGCCGGCCAGCACCACGGTCGGCGTGACCGCGCTGGCGCGGCCCGACGCGTTGTTCGAGGCTGAAGCGATCGTCATGCTGGCGAAGTGACGCGGAGCGGCGTCAGCCCACCGCGTTCAGCACCTTGCCGCCGGCGCTGACCGGCTTGCCGTCGATCAGCGCAAACGCGATTACGCAAGGCGCCGTGCCCTTGTTGATCCAGTTGTGGATGGTGCCGCGCTGCACCAGCACGTCGCCCGCCTTGAGGTGGATCATCGCGCCATCCATCTCCATGTCGATCTCGCCGGACATGATGATGGCGTAGTCGATCGAGTCGGTGCGGTGGTTGCGCGACTGTACGCCCGGGCTGAACTCGACGACGCGTAAAATCGTTCCGCCGGGGAGCGTGGTTCTGACCGGACGGGTCGCGGCGTCGTCGTGGCCGTCGTTGTTCACGGGGAAGCCTTCGGTGGTCCAGATCGGCGCGACCATGGCGCCGGGCCGGCCTTCCTTCAGCTTGCTCACCACTTCGTCGATCTGGACGATCGCCTTGCCGTTGGCGTCGTGGCCGGTGATCACGCGGCGTACTTTGAGAGCCATGCCTTCCTCCGATTGCGTTCCGCCAAACGCTATTGGGAAGCGCTAAATGTCGCAAGGTGCCGCAACCCCGCGGGCTTCCGGGCCGCAATTTCGATGGTAGTGTCGCGGCGATCCCGGGAGATACGGAAATGAAATTGTCGAAGATCGCGGTCGCGACCCTGACGTTCGCGGCGTTGCTGGTGGGGAGTGCTACCGCGCAGCAATATCCGACGCGGCCGGTCAAGGTTCTGGTGACGATTCCACCGGGCGGGGCGCCCGACATCGCCGCGCGGCTCCTGGCGCAGCGCCTGACCGAGACCATGGGGCAATCGTTCTTCATCGAGAACCGGTCCGGCGCCAACGGCAACGTCGCTGCCGAAATGGCCGCCCATGCGGAGCCCGACGGCTACACGCTGATCATGGCGGCTGACAGCCTAATCACCATTAACCCGCATGTTTACGACAAGATGCCGACCGATATGCTCAAGGACCTGCTGCCGGTCGCGAGCGTGGCGTCGAACCAGTTCTTCCTGTCGGTCAATCCGAGCCTGCCGGTCAAAACCGTGCCGGAGTTCGTCGAATACGCCCGCAAGCAGAAGCCGCCGCTGGCCTACGCCTCGGGCGGCAACGGTAGCCAGCATCAGCTCGGCATCGAGATGCTTAAGCAGCGCGCCGGCATCGATCTGCTGCATGTGCCGTATCGCGGCGGTGCGCCGGCCGGCATGGCGACGGTGGCCGGCGAGACCCAGGTGGTGCTGGCGGGGGCGTCCAACGCCGGCCTGTTGCAGGCCGGCACGCTCCGCGGCTTGGCAACCACCGGCCGGAAGCGCTCGCCGATGTTTCCCGACATGCCGACCATCGGTGATTTCTATCCTGGCTATGATTTGACGATCTGGCTCGGGCTGTTCGGGCCGCCGACGTTGCCGGAGCCGATCGTGACACGGCTGCGGAACGCCGTGCAGAGCGCGTTGGCCGAGCCCGAGTTAGTGCAGAAGCTCAACGTCACCGGCAAGCTTGAGCCGCTCATCCTTTCGCCCGTGGAGTTCAACGACCTGATCCGGCGCGATTACGAGAAGTACCGCAAGCTGGTCGCCGATATCGGCATCAAGATCGACAAGTAGCGGCTAGTGACACGCCCTCGCAGAACACCATAGATTCGGATTGGCAGGATGGACGGAGCTGAGCCATGAAAGTTTGGTTGACAATTGTGTTTGCAGCCGCTCTCGTGCACCTTGCTCCCGCCTTCGCCCAGGCGCCGAAGAAGGCCGTCGCCTCTCCTGGCTTGCAGAAGGAATTCGACGGCTTCATCACGAAATTTCGCGCGGCGCTGAAGGCCAACGATTCCGCCGCCGTCGCCGGCATGACCCGGCTGCCGTACATGAACGACAGCTCTATTTGCGACGCCACCCAATTCCGCGAAAAGGTTTATAAGCCCGACTTCACGTCGAAGATCCGCGCGTGCATCCAGCGCGGCAAGGCCGTCTACGATCGCGATGGTGAAAACAATGACAATTACTTCATCTTCTGCGGCGAAGACATCTTCGTCCTCACCAAGACGCCTGCGGGGTTCCTTTTTATGGAAGTCGGCGTGAATGACTGATCAGGCGTAGCGAGTCTCCAAGCAATTCGACGCGTGCGGCCGGTTTGTTCGTGACGCTGACGACAATGCATTCGGGCTTCATCGCATTGAGCAAGCGGTGTCCATCCATGTCCGCATTCATCGGTTGCGCCGTTCGATGCGCCGGACACCTTGCGCCGCATCATCGTTCTTCGGATCAAGCTTGAGGGCCTGGCGGAAATCAGCCAGCGCGCTGGTGAGATCGCCCGTTTTATCAAAGATAATGCCGCGACTGAAAAAGAAGCTTCCATCGGCAGGGTCGAGCCGGATTGCTTCGTTCAGATCGGCCAGCGCCGCGGGACATGGTCGCCCGCGTCGTGATGGACACCGGCCCGGCCGTAGTAGGCACCTGCCTCGGTCGGGCCTAGCCGGATCGCCTCGTTGAAGTCGGGCATCGCCCGCTGATGATCGCCCTTGCCAAGATAGGCGCGGCCGCGTCCGTAGTAGGGTTCGTTCCGCTTTGGGTCGATTCGCATCGCCGTCTCGAAGTCGGCGATGGCCTGGTCAAATTTGCCGGTGTCGATGTAGCTCATGCCGCGGGCGTAGTATCCCGCCCAGGTGTTCGGATCGAGGCGGATCATCGCCGAAGCGTCCGCCAAGGCGCGGTCGTAGTCGCGCTTGTGACGGTAGGCGCCGCCTCGCACGAGATAGGCCGAGTAGTTGTCCGGCTCGAGGCGGATCGCAGCGGTCAGATCTTCAATGGCTCGATCGTATTGAGCCTTGCTGTGAAAGATATGGCCGCGCGTCTTGCGGGCGGCGGCGGTGTTGGGGTCGAGTTGAAGGGCGAAGTCCGCGTCTGCCAGCGCGCGCTCATAGTCTTTCGTGCTGCGGTAGGCATCGGCACGACGCGCACGCAGCTCGGCGCTGAACGGCTCAAGCTGGATCGCGGCGGTGAAATCGCTAATCGCGCGATCGTGCTCGCCCCTCGCGCTGAGGATCACTCCTCGGTACACGAAGGCCGTCGCGCTTTTCGGATCGAGCCGGATTGCTTCGTTCGAATCCGGCAATGCGCGCTCCTGATTGCCTTGTGCCAGGTGGCTCTCACCGCGACCCTGGTAGGGGGCCGCTCTCGTCGGGTCGAACCGGATCGCCGCGGTGAAATCGGCAATGGCACGATCATGCTCGTCCTTTGCCGTGTGGCTCAGCGCCCGCGTGAGGTGGGCATTGACGAGAGCGCGGCCGCGGTATCGCCCGGAAGCGATGGCGCGCGTGCAGGCGGCAATTGCGGCGTCGAACTTTTCCTCCTCGTAGCGTTGGCTGCAATCCGCGCCGTCGTCCGCGGCAGCCGGAGATGCGGAAAGCACGGCCAGGCCGACCACCAGCACGAGCAGCGGACGCGGCGCGCAGCAACCCATCGGTCCTCCCAAAATTGCCGCTCATTCATGAGCGGGAACGAACGGTGGCAGACAAACGCACGCGGTGCCGCGTTAGCCTTCATTAAGTGGTCCGGGTTGAATGTTAGTTCAGCGTTGGGGGTTGGACCAGCGTGGCCTGGAGCCGGCGCCCCGCATCGCCATCCCACCCTCGGCTGCTCCCGCGCCGACGAGGTGACCGAATGATGTCGGCGACGGCAGCTAATGGCACGAACCGGACATCCGGGCCGGCTGACTTATTCAAGCTTGCTACAAACCCCAACTTGACCGGATCGTCCTGACTGAGAAAGACATGCGGAATAGTGGAGGTCGCGTGTGGGCGGGCAGCCGCAGGACATCATCCATGCATCGAGCCGGTTTAGCCTAACCCAATGTAACCGGCGGCGGACTGTTCCGAGCGAGTATGGCGCGACGGACCAGGCCAATGTGTTCGCGTAGCGTATAAGCTTCGCTCGCGAACCCGGCAGGTGTGTGTATTCGGGCTACCGCTCGCTCAATGCGTTCCAAGTCAGCCAGCCACGTCTCCGTGGGCAATGTGCCCGTGCGCGCCGTGACATCTCGCTCAAGCAGAGCCAACTCGCCATACCATCGATAGACCCGTGACCGGACGCGCCAACGGCGCAACTGCGGAAGGTAGTGGAAGAGCGGGAGCAGAACTGCTGCCATAGGGAGCAATATGATGATGGCCCGCTCGGCCAGGGTCGCGACCCAGAAGGGCAAGTATTGATAGAGGAAGCTCCGCCCGAAACGTTTGTGCTGATCGGCATCAGTCGAAACGCGGAGATCGACCTGGGTCGTTCCCGGAAACTCGCCAGCTTGCTCGAAAAGACCCTGTTTGCCATGAATCTCGCGTGCGGCATCTACCAACAGGTGGACCAGCGCGGGGTGGAAGCCGTCGCGCGCTGCAAGCATCTCTTTGGTGCCAATAAGCTCGACTTCGCTCTCCGGAATGTTGTTCGCCAAGTCGATCACGCCGGGTGGCATTGTCAGTTTGGTGATAAAATTGAGCCGCCGATGATAGGCTTCAGCCCTGCTGTAACTCAGCAGCTTCAAAGTTGGATCGCGAAGTGCCGTCCAGACGGCGTGGTTCTCCGCTCCATCGACAAAGATCGCCGCGTCGACCTCGCCCGTTCGCAGTGCGAGCAGTGCAGCAACATTGCTCAACGGCTGCATCGTTATATTGTCGCTCGTGAGGCCGTTAAGCGCTAACACGGCGTCCCCCAATGAGCGAGCGCCGCTGCCGCTAACACCAACAGCAACCCGGCGATTACGCAGCTCGTTAACCTGGCTGAGCGTGTCCGTGCTGCGGTAGAAAATCCACATCGGTACGTAGTAGAGACTCGCAAGCATCATAACGTTATTGGCCTCGGGAAATTTTGCGATGCCGCCCTGTGTGAACCCGATGTCTACGCCGGAATGTGGATCTTGCAGCAGCCGTAGATTGTCCCCCGGGCCATTGGTAATTCGTTCTTCTACCGTAACCCCGGATCGAGCCAGGATTTCGATATAACGCTTCGCGTGCTGGTGGAGCAGGCCATCTTCCAGTCCGGAAGCCAGAACGATGTGACGTGGGGGAGCGGTTTGTAAAAAAAGCACGACAGCCCATACCGCGGCAACGACCAATGCAAAGATGATTACGGCTAGGCTGAAGCGGCCACGTGACGACAGCAACGCAAACTTTTCGAGCGTCATAAGAACTGCCTTCATCGCAACGGCTATCCCCGCTATCGCCCCACAGGGACGGATCATAGAAGAGGTATCAACGGCGGAGCTATAGCGATTGATTCGCAATCAATTGCCAAAACAAATGGGAAAAAGCCATGTTCGATGAAGAGCTGAAAGCTGAACTTGAACGCCTCCGCAGCGAAAACGCGGCCCTCAAAAAGGGGGCGTCTACCGGCATCAAAAGGGAGCAGTTTCGATCTACGGAATGGGGCGCTTTCCGGTGACCTTATACAACGAACAATGGCTGAAGTTGTGGACATGTCAGATGACATTCGTTCGTTCATTGCTACGAACGAAGCACAATTAAAGACGAAGGACTAAGCTGGGCGTCTAAGGAGCTTCCGACGGCCTGGTACTCCGCTTCTCGCAAGGCGCGGGAGATAGCCGCGTTTATCAGATCTTTTTGGGGTCCTCATTCCCGAACTTAGCAGCGTCGAAGAACGTTAACTGCTTTTTTGGGGCCGCCCCCCTTCCACCGCCCGCCACCGCATTTTTTGCTGACAGAAACCGAGCGAAGATTTGCGCTTGGCTTTCGCCTGGATATGCTGCGCGGAATTTCTGCAAGGCTCTCCAGGTCTCTGAGTTGGGACTGTGTTTTTTCATTGCGGCCCCGTGAAGCCTGGAAGTGGTCAATGGCGTGCGCGGGCTGGTAGCCGTGAACGTATGCAACGTGTAAGCCGCCCCCCGTAGGCCAACCGGATATTCCGCGATCCCCCGTAGGATTTTAGCCGTCCCTGCATTATCCTCCACCGGAACCGTTTGGCGATCCCCGACTTTTAACCAGCGCGTTTATCCACAGATCGCGAGTTTCAGCAGTGCACGCCTAGACGTAACGCTTAGCGGTCAATGAGGCCCAGTCATAGCCGCGGGTGGGACTGTGAATCCCGCGCCCAATTCAAATTTCTGCCAGTTGGACCTGACTCGCGACACATCTTGGGTTGGGTCCAGGAGGGGCTCACCTTGGGCTTGGTATCGAGCACCCACTACCTGTTACGTGAGTCCCCACCTGGATGGTATCATTCTGCTACTCCTCGGCTGGCGTTTGGCCCTCGAACTCTGGTGGCTTTAGGACCAACCGGAGCGAGTCGTGACGCATTGATTGCTAAGAGCGCGATCAGGGCTGGGACAAAGCGCAACTGCTGCGCACCCAACGGAGCGACTAAGGTTGCCGCTGTCGCCCTGGCCAACAAGATCGCACGCATGGCCTGGGCCATAATGGTGCGCGGAGAGCGGTTCAAGGAGCCAGGATTGCTGCAAGCAGCATAGACGCGAGGAGTTTCAACGAATTGGCGAGGGCATGACGACGTAATGCAGATACGGTCATTCCGGGGATCGGGAGAGCCCGCTTGGGTCAAGCACTTTCAAGTGCATGCGATCGATTGGGACCCGATCCGCGCAGAGCATTAGAGCCAGCGGCCACACCTGACGCATGTTGCAGTAGCGAAGTTGGTTTTAGCCCTACCAAAGCGCTCAGCCGAACCGCTGCGATTGCCGTCTCTGAGCCCTGGAGGCTGACATGAGGCGTCGGGAATTTCTTGGTGTTGTTGGGGCGGCGGCCGCATTTCCGCTTTCAGCGCGAGCCGGAGCGGATGCGGCGCGTATAGGGATGGCGGCACGGTCAGGCCCAGCATCTTGCGCACGCCCATACGGCGCCTATGGACATTAGGACAGTGAAGCAGACACGTTGTGTGTCGATGACACGAGAGCACCTGCCGATCACCTTTTGTGTCGAACGATAAATACGGATTGTCGTGTGCTTGTCGTGTGCAATTCGCATACTAAATCACGTCAAACGATCACGCATCCAGATCGTCAAGCGCAGAAATTCTGGAAGCGTTCTCTTCGAGCGCTCTCTTCGGAGGAAAAGCCCATGAACACGACTGCCAAGCCAAAATCCGCCAATGTCACGCAACAGTTCCGCGACGCGACCGACACCAGCGCTGAACGATCCAAGGAAGTTTTCCAAACAATTGGTGCCGCCACAACTGAAGCGGCTGAGGTAATGACAACTTGCTGTTCAACGGCACTTAAAGGGATGCAAGACTACAATAGTAAGGTTCTCGAATTTGCAAGTGCCAACACCGCGTCCTATGTCGAATTTGTCAAAAGGCTAGCAAGCGTGAAGTCGCCTTCGGAATTCGTCGAAGTTTCAACTGAGCATGGGCGCTATCAGCTTGAGACAGTGGCCGAGCAAGCCAAGCAACTCGCGGAACTCGCTCAGAAGGTGACTGAGCCACTCAAAACGGGCTTTGCGAAGTCTTACAAGAATGCTGCCTGAGCGCGGCTGCTCGGCAAGCCCTGAAATAGGGAGAACAAAGTTCGCTCAACTCTAGCCACGGAGGTCCACGATGAAAGTTAAAGACGCGATGCACAAAGGCGTCGAGTGGGTCAATCCAGATACTCCGGTGATCGAGCTCGCAAAATTGATGTGTAGTCATGATATCGGCGCCATCCCCATTGGAGAGAACGATCAGCTGATCGGCATTGTGACGGATCGCGACATCGTCTGTCGCGGACTTGCAGGTAATAATTTCGATGCCAGCCGCACGACGGCACGCAATGTTATGACTCCAGGCATTCATTGCTGCCGAGAGGACGATGACCTTGCCAAAGCAATTCAGCACATGGAGGAGCTCAAAGTCCGTCGGCTGCCGGTCATGAACAAGAGCAAGCGGATGGTCGGCATTCTCAGTCTAGGCGACGTCAGCCATTCGGCACCGGACGGTCTGGTGGTCGAATGCATCAAGAGCATTTCGGCCCACCACCACTGAGCACTTTTTGGGATCATGCTCTAGTCGCTCTTGTATCCAGTACGGTCGAAGTTATCGAGCGTCGCCTGATACTCCTTCGGCACCTCGCAGTTGCAGCGCAAGTGCCAGCGGCGCACTAGATAACTGAAGGCGTTGCCCTGCAAGTCGCCGCGGTTGGTGCGGCCGCGCTTAGCGACGAGTTCTTCTTCCTTGACGAACAGCTTGGGGCCGCCGGCTTGCTCAGCAAGCATCTGGATGCGGCAGGCGCGTTCGAGCTTGATCGCCAGGAACACCGCCTCCTCGATGGTGCGGCCGGCGGTGACGATGCCGTGGTTGCGCAGGATCACCACGCCGCCCTGGCCGAGCGCCTTGGCGACCGCCTTGCCGCGCGCCTGGTTGATGATGAGGTCGGTGGTCTCGGAGAAGATCGGCACGCCGGCGGAGAACATGGTGCCGTCGTTGCTCATCGGGCTGAGCTCTTTGCCGAGCGAGGAGAACGCAATGGCATATTCGGGATGGGTGTGGATGACGCAGTTGACGTCCGGGCGCGCTCGCATCACCTCGGAGTGGATGAATACCTCGTTGTGGCGCGGCCAGTCGCCGGAAACCTTGTCGCCATCGATGTTCACCGTGATGATGTTGTCGTCGGTCATCTCTTCGATGCCGACGCAGCCGGGCTTCATCAGGAATTTGTTGGGGTCGTCGGCGAGCCGCGCCGAGATATGGCCCCAGACGTAGTCGCCCTGGCCTTCGTCGACCAGAACGCGGCCGCCGTTGATCAGCTTTTCGCGCAGTTTGTCGGTCATGGTTTGCTCCCCAGCTTTTGTTGTTTCATTTGGTTTCCTTGTCCGCGGATGACGTCGATCAGCACACCGGCGTCGGCGGGTTCTTGGTCGGCGCGCCAGGCGACGTGACCGTCCGGCCGCACCAGCACGAGCTTGCGCTCATAAGCGGCGAGAACTTTCGCGTCGTCAATCGCGATCGACGTCAGCGGCACGCCACGTTGCTCTGCCGCTTGTTCGATCGACATGCCGGATGGCGGATGCTGGCCGAGTCGCAGCAGCACGAAGCCCCGGCCGTAAAGGTCGAGCGTCGAGCGGCCGTCGTCGAGCCAGACATGCGGGGCGCGGGCGCCGGGGCGGGCGGTCTGCACATAAGGGTGCGACTCGTCGGGCGGCGCCGGCGTGCCGTCGGCCCAGACGATCGGCGAGCCGTCATAGCGGTAGCCGAGCATCACGCCGTTGGCGAACCATTCGTGCCGCATGATGGCGGCGAACCAGTCGCCATACTCCTTGCGGGCGGCGTCGTTGGCGGCGCCGGGCGCGAAGATCTCCGGGCCGGGCAGACGCTCGCGGGTCGACAGCATGCGGCGCAGATTGCGGCTGGCTTCGGCGACGTTGCGAAGCCCGATCGGCCGCCGCTCGGCATCGTAGGAATGCAGCAGTTCTGGCCCGCCCCAGCCCTTCACCACGGCTTCGAGCTTCCAGCCGAGGTCGACAGCGTCGCCGATGCCGGTGTTCATGCCGAAGCCGCCGGTCGGCGACATCAGATGGGCGGCGTCGCCGGCGATGAAGACGCGGTCGGTGCCGTAGCGGTCGGCGACCAGCTCGCGGCGCACCCAGCGCATGACGGACTGGATTTCGTAGTCGAAGTCGTGGCCCATGGCGCGCTTGAGCGCGGCGCGGATGTCACTCTCGGAGTGGTTGATCTTCTGCGGAGTGCCGACGATCGACATGCGGAAGCGGTCGGCGCCGTCGACCGCGACGATGGTGAGCCAGACGCCCTCCGGGCCGATGAAGATGAAGCGATAACCCAGGCCCTTGTCGTGCAGCGCCGGGAAGTTCTTGCAGCGGAAGATGACGTTGGTGGTGTAGGTCAATGCCGGCGTGCCGCTCATGCCGATGCCGAGTTGTTCCCGCACGGTGCTGGCGCCGCCGTCGGTGCCCACCAGATAGTCGGCCGCAATGGTCTCGGTCTTGCCGCTGGTGGTGTCGCGCATCTCCACGCACACGCCGTCCGGCGTTTCGGTGAACGTCACAAGCTCGCAGTTGTAGCGCAGCGTGGCTTTCGGGGTTCGCTCGGCGAAGCGCCGCAGGATCGGATCGAACATGTCCTGCGGGACGCGCTCGCGCTTTTGCGGGCTCTCGGGCGGGCAGGGCTCGAAGCCGCGGCCGGGGAACGGCTCGCGTCCGAGCTCATAGCCGTTCAATCCGGTCAGGTAGATGTAGTCCTGCGGATAGTCGAGCGGGTAGGGCGCGTCGCGGACCCAGTCGAGGATGCCCCAGCGGCGGCAGAACTCCATGGTGCGGATGCCGACGAGATCCATCTTCGGCTGTTCGATGGTGCCGTCGGTCTTCTCGATCAAGGTGCAGGCGACGCCGCGCCAGCCAAGCTCGCCCGCGAGCGCGAGGCCGACCGGCCCGCCGCCGACGATCAGCACCGGCGTGCGGGCGCTCATTTGTATTTCCGCTCCATCGTCTGAAACGAAGCGATATCGACGAGGCGCTGGCGTTCGGCAAAGGTCGCCAGCATGTCGGCGGCGTTGCCGATCTGGCCGTTGTTCTTGAGGTGATCGAGCGCACGCTGCATACCCAGAACGGCCGCCTGCAATGCGGTGTTGGCATAGAGCACGCCGGCGAAGCCGAGCTGTTTTCATCTCGTCATTGGAGCGCTCGGGCGTCTTGCCGCCAATGACGATATTGGCCAGCTGCGGCCACGGCAGCGCTGCGATGGCTTTCATCTGGTCTTCGTTCAGCGGCGCTTCGACAAAGCCGACATCGGCGCCGGCTTCGCGAAAAGCATGCGCGCGGTCCATCGCGGCGGAAAATCCTTCAACGGCAATTGCGTCG
This sequence comes from uncultured Alphaproteobacteria bacterium, assembly GCA_963850885.1. GTDB lineage: Bacteria > Pseudomonadota > Alphaproteobacteria > Rhizobiales > Xanthobacteraceae > Z2-YC6860. The sequence continues at coordinate 21,533 of CAWKOD010000034.1, forward strand.
GTGCGCGCGACGATCAGCAGATCGGGGTCGGTGCGGGCGTCCACCGCAGCCTTGATCTTCTGCACCATCTCGGCTGAGGGGATGACCTCCTTGCCCTCGAAATGGCCGCAACGCTTGGGGAACACCTGGTCCTCGATCTGGATTGCGTCGGCGCCGGCGCGCTCCAGCACCTGAATGGTGCGCCGCATGTTGAGCGCATTGCCGAAGCCGGTGTCGGCATCGACCATCAGCGGGCCGGCAAACACCTCGCGGATCGCGACGACATGGTCGGTGAGCTCGGTCAGCGTGACGAGACCATTGTCGGGAATGCCGAGAAACGTGTTGGCGATGCCCGCGCCGGTGACATAGGCCGCGCCGAAGCCGCAATCGGCCACCACGCGAGCGGCAAGCGCATTGGCGACGCCCGGCAGGATCACCGCCGCGCCGGGCTTGAGCATGGCGCGGAACTTTTGGCGGGTGGTTTCCGGCATCAGGCAATGGTGCCGGAATGGGAGCAAACCCTCAAGTGATCTCGCCTCAAGGGATCAGCACGACGGAGCCGGTGGTCCGGCGCGCTTCGACATCGCGGTGGGCCTGGGCGGCCTCGCGGAGCGGATAGCTCTGGCTGATCTCGATCTTGATCTTGCCGCTGCCGACCATCGCGAACAGGTCGTTCGTGGTTTCCAAGAGGTCGGCCCGGGTCGCGGTGTAGTCGATCAGGCTCGGATGGGTGACGAAGAGCGAACCCATGTTGCCGAGCTGGCGCGCGGTCACCGGCGGCGGATCGCCGGAGGATTCGCCGAACGAGGCGAGGATGCCGCGCGGGCGCAAGACACTTGAGCGAATTCTCGAACGTCGTGTTGCCGACCGAGTCATAGACCACCGGCACGCCCTTGCCGCCGGTGATCTCGCGCACCTGCGCTGCGAAATTATGGTAGCGCAGCACGTGATCGCAGCCGTACTTGCGGGCGATCTCGGCCTTGTCGTCGCTGCCGACGGTGCCGATCACGGTGGCGCCGAGGTGCTTGGCCCACTGGCTGACGATCATGCCGACGCCGCCGGCCGCGGCATGGATCACGATGGTGTCGCCGGGCTTCACCTTGTAGGTCGCGTGAAGCAGATACCGCGCGGTCATGCCGCGGACCATCATCGCGGCGGCGACACGGTCGTCGATGCCGGCCGGCAATTTGACGACGCGCGCGGCCGGCGCGATGCGCGCTTCGGCATAGGCGCAATCCGGGCGGCAAACGGTGGCGACAAAATCGCCGGCCGCGAGATCGGTGACGCCTTCGCCGACGGCCTCGACCACGCCGGCGCTTTCGGTGCCGAGCCCGGACGGAAACGATTTCACCACATGCTGGCCGCGGCGCACCAATATGTCGCGGAAGTTGAGCGCCACGGCGGTGTGCCGGATCCGCACCTCGCCGGGGCCGGGCTCCGGCAACGGCACTTCTTCGAAGCGCAGCACCTCCGGCCCGCCGTGCCGGTCAAAGCGGAATGCCTTCATCGCGTGAGCCTCCGCGACAGTGATCGCACGGATGGGGCAGGCGAAAAAGAGGCCTGTTTGTGCATGATCTTGTCCGAAAACCGGTACCCACTTTTCGGGATCATGCACGAGCCCGCTTGCCGCGCGACCTTGCCCAAGGCAGCATGACGGCAAATCACCAGGGAGAACGACCATGGCCAGGGCAAGGACGAAAGTCAGGGCGCGGGCGAAGAAGGCGGACGTGCGGCGGAGCGCGGCACGGCCGATGCGGGCCAAAGCGAGCGCGCCGAAGGCCCGGCGCCAGCACAAGTTCGTGGCGAGCCATCTGACCCCTGACGCCTTCAAGGCCGACGGCCTGCGCACCTACGCGCATTACCGCGACCTCGGCGTCAAGGACGCCACCCGCGGCATGGCGCTCGCCCATGTCATCCGCTTCGTCGGCAAGTGCGATCCCAAGATCGTGTCGAAGAAGCACACCCACGAGTGCGAATTCCAGATGATCTACGTGCTCAAGGGCATGATCAAAACCGAGATCGAAGGGCACGGCATTCACACCATGAACGCCGGCGACTCCTGGCTGCAGCCGCAAAGCATCGTTCACAAGGTGCTCGACTATTCGGACGGCTGTGAGGTGCTGGAGATCGTGCTGCCGGCGGAGTTCAAGACGGTCGAGTTGGAAAAGTAACCGCGTGCTGGCCAAGCAGGACTCCAAAGCTCCGTCCGCGGCGGAGATCGTCGCGCGGACGCGGGCGATGATCCCGAAGCTCCGGGAGCGCGCGCCGCAGGGCGAGCGCGAGCGGCGGCTGCCGAAGGACACCATCGCCGACATGCAGGCGGCGGGGCTGTTCAAGGTGCTGCAGCCCAAGCGCTGGGGCGGCTACGAGCTCGATATTCTCACCTATTTCGAAACGCAGATGGCGCTCGGCGAGGGCGACATGTCGGTCGCCTGGGTCTACGGCGTGGTCGGCGTGCATCCCTGGTTCGTCGCGCTGCTCGACGACCGGGCGGCGAAGGACATCTGGGGCAAGGACGACACGACGCTGATCTGCTCGTCGCTGATGCCGACCGGCATGGCGAAGCCGGTCGACGGCGGTTTTCGCATCAGCGGCCGCTGGAAATACGCCAGCGGTTGCGAGCACTGCGAATGGGCGTTTCTCGGCGGCGTGGTGGAGGGGAGCCCGGACGACCGGCGCCTCTTCGTCATTCCGATGAGCGACTACGAGATCGTCGACACCTGGCACGTGCCGGGACTGAAGGGCACCGGCAGCCACGACATCGTCATCGAGGATGCGTTCGTGCCGGAGTACCGGACGCAGAAATACTCCGACAATTTCCGCGGCGTCGCGCCCGGGTTGGCGCTCAACACCTCGCCGCTCTACCGGCTGCCGTTCGGGCAGGTGTTCTTCCGCGGCGTCTCGACCGGCGCGATCGGCGCGCTGCAAGGCATGCTCGACGCGTATCTGGACTACGGCAAGAAGCGCATCCAGAGGAACTCCGGCGTGGCGGCGTCGGAAGAGGCCGTGATCCAGCTGCTCTGCGCCGAGACCGCCGTTGCGATCGACGAGATGAAGACCATCCTGCACCGCAACTTCAAGGTGCTGGAAGGCTATGCCGCGCGCGGCGAGATGCCGCCGCTCAAGCAGCGCGTCGAATACAAATTCCACAACGCCGTGGTGGCGGAGCGCTGCAGCCTCCTGGCGTCGCGGCTGTTCAAGGCGGCCGGCACCGCCGGCATCGCCGCCGACCTGCCGTTCGGGCGGATTCTCAACGACATCACCGTCGGCCGCCAGCACATCTCCAATCAGTTCGAGCAGGCCGGCAAGAGCTATGGCGCGTTCCTGTTCGGCATCGAAAACAACAAGGACTTTGTGCTCTAGCCGGGCATTCCAAGACCGGCCAAGATCGGCTATGTCCGCGCTGGAATTGACGTCACGCGCCAAGGTCACGCACCAAGGCGCCCGTTGGGGAGTAAAAAATGAAGCTCTGTCGATACGACGATGACCGGCTCGGCGTGGTGATCGGGGACCAGGTCCACGACGTCACCCAGGCGCAGACCGAGATCAGGAATTCGACGCCCTACACGGCGAAGGTCGACCCGGTGGTGGCGGCGCTGCCGAAGTGGCGCGACAAGCTCGAACAGATGGCGAAGGCCGCGCCCGGCAAGCCGATCGCGCAGGTGAAGCTTTTGCCGCCGGTGGCCAAGCCGCCGAAGATCCTGGCGGCGCCGACCAACTACGCCAAGCACGTCGAGGAGATGCAGAAGTTCCGCGACACCATTCCGGGCCTGGCGCGGTTCTCGCCGGACATCGAGAAGGCCGGCATCTTCCTCAAGTCCAACACCTCGCTGGTCGGCCCGTCCGAAGGCATCCCGATGCGCTTCCCCGATCGCCGCAACGATCACGAGGCCGAGCTCGTCATCATCATCGGCAAGCAGGGCAGCGACATCCCGAAGGAGAAGGCGTGGGACTACATCGCCGGCTATTCGCTCGGCCTCGACATGACCGCGCGCGGCCAGGAGGACCGGAGCTTTCGGAAATCGATCGACGGCTACACCGTGCTGGGGCCGTGGATGATCACCGCCGATGAGCTGCCGAAGCCCGCGGACGTGCCGTTCACGCTGCACGTCAACGACGAGAAGCGGCAGGACAGCAACACCAGCTTCCTGATTTTCGACATTCCGAAGCTGATCGAGTTCGCCTCGAAGTTCTACACGCTCTATCCGGGCGACCTCTACTACACCGGCACGCCGGAGGGCGTCGGCCCGGTCAAGCCCGGCGACACGGTGACGATGAAATCGCTGCCGCAGCTCGGCGAGTTGAGCATCAAAGTGCGGGCGCACCAGGACATGATTGACGTTCTACGCGTCGGACACGCGACCTTCACCACGCCCGATCTTGAGCGGCAGGTGGCGTATTATTCCGACGTGCTCGGCCTGATCGTCACCGAGCGCGACAAGAACCGCGCGTTTCTCGCAACGCGAACCGGGCTCGAGGCGATCGCGCTGGAACGGGGCGACAAGCCCGAGCTGACGCGGCTGTCGTTCCAGGTCGCGGCCGGATGCCGACTTTGCCGCCTACGCGCGCGAGCTGTCCGGGCACGGCATCAAGAGCGAGCAGAGGAACGGCATCTCGCCGGGCGCCGCGCGGGCGCTCACCTTCACCGACATCAAGGGAACGGTGATCGAGCTTTATTCCGATTACGTGTTCGCCAAGGACGACGGCAAGCAGGCGACGATCACGCCGCTCAAGCTCGGCCACGTCGCGCATCGCGTCGCCGACGTGCAGAAGGTGGTGAAGTTCTACACCGAGGTGCTGGGCTTCCGGGTGTCGGACTGGCGCGACGACACCTTTGCGTTTCTCCGCTGCGGCGTCGATCATCACAGCGTCAATTTCGTGGTCGATCCCAAGCCCCAGCTTCATCACATCGCCTTCGAGGTGAAGGACTGGCCGGAGATCCACCGCGCCTGCGATTTCCTCGGCAAGAACAAGATCCAGCTCGTCTGGGGGCCCGGCCGCCACATCATCGGCCACAACGTCGCGGCCTATCACCGCAACGCCGACAAGGTCCGCGTCGAGCTGTTCTGCGAGATGGACCAGATCAAGGACGAGGCGCTGGGCTATTTCGATCCGCGGCCGTGGCATCAGGACCGGCCCCAGGTGCCGAAGACCTGGCCGAAGGACACGCTCCGCAACTACTGGGGCTTCGGCTCGCACGGCACGTTCCCGGGCTATCCCTAAGCGGTGGAAGGCCTGAGAATCGGGCGACTGCCACAATGGTTAACGGAGGTGAATCCTTCCGCCGGATTCGCAAAAACAAAGTTTGGGACTCCCGCCTCGCGAACTCGGGCACACCTGCGGCATGCGCTGGAACGATGCTCACGCTGAGGGGTGTGTCATGTGGGAAAGCACGCTGTTCTGGGGCCTATTGGCCGCCAGCCTGACCAATGTTCTGTTTCTCTGCGTCTACTTTTGAGAGGTTGGCGAGCCGCTTACGCCGGCGATGCAGGAAGCTGCCATCGGCCGATCCCTACGCTTTGTTGAGTTCGGGGCCAGCTGGATGCAGGCCCGCGGCGACCCGTCCAAGTTCGACCCACCGCGCGGTGGTCGCAGGTGCAGTGGACGCCGAGCACTCCCCAGTCGGCAGACGTGTGAATGGCGTCGGTCATGATGTCGGCCTTCGTCGCGGTATCGGTGTCACGCCCGCTCGGACTGTGACTTCGCGCACTTCAGATTTCCGCGCAGCCGCACAATGTATGGGGTGGGAGGCTGCGGAGGCTTCCATGAGCAAGACAATTCACAGCACCCAAATTGTCACGCCATTCGGCAGCGGTCACGTTCCGGAGGACCATGGTCACCGGCGCCCGCGCTGGAAGAACCCAGGAAGCGGGGGGCAGGTTGGGCATCGCGCTGACGGTCGCGCTATTCGGCGCGACGACTGCGGCAGCGGCCATCTCGGCGTCGAGCCGGAACTGTGCGTCGGTGCCGAAACTTTGGCAGCAAAACCCGCCTTCAATTCTGATGAAGCTCCCCGGGTACTACGGCCCCGACGAGGCGCTGTTTTGAGGCAACGTGACATACTTCGAATGGTCGGCAGCTTCGAGTGGCTCCCACACCGCCCCGTGATTGCAGGCGGCGCGGCAGACGCTGAGCCGCTCGCCGAGCGGTGTGAAGGGTGCCGGTCATCGACAGCATCCGCAAGCTTGAACCGGCGGGCATGGCACCGAGCCGTAGGAGCAAAACACGCAGCAGTCGCCCGGCTTGGGCTTCAACCGCTCGCCGCATCCCTTGCAGTCATAGAAGAACTGGCAGGCGTCGGTGGCCATCCGCTCGGTGGCGGCGTGGCCGCACTTCGGGCAGGTGATGGTGGATTGCTCAATCATACACCAGCAAATCGTACTTCTGTCGCAAATGGAATTTCGCAGCGATAAAGACGCGCTTGCAATCGGGCCGCACGGGCACGCCTGATCTGCGCAGCGCATCGGCATCCCAGTTCGCGGTCTGGTCCTCGACCTGGTGGATGGCGGTGACGGTCACGCTGTCGCAAACATCGGTGCGCCGCAACGCCGCGTTCAGCAGTGCGATCAATTCGGCCTGCGTCATCTGCCTGGAGTGGTTCGGTGACGGTCCGGTGCCGCCGCCCCGATGGCATGGCAAGCGCTCGGAGTTCGCCCGCTGGACCTCCAATCCGACGGGCGTTTTTTTGCACGGGCCATTTTCGCCGCCGTGTGTCGCACGGTTTTGGCTGCTACCCAATCCCGTCAAATTAGGGAAAGCTTTTTTATTTGAGACGCTTCTTACATTCGCTGTAATAGCCAGCGCCCTTGTGCTGCCAAACCAAACCATCGTTGCCGTTGTTTGCCTTGTTGGCCATGTACTGGTCGAGGCAGGTACGTTGTCGGGCCTTGTCAGGCTTTTCGTTTGAATACTTGGACGACACCGCAGTTGGGTAAACTGCTTCGGCGTTCGCGCTTGTGCAGAACAGGCAAAGGGCAATAAGATAGCGCATGACAACCTCCCAATTTTGTATCTCAATATGATAGCAATAAATCGAGTAGTTGGTTGGCGCCCGGCCAATTCGCCGCCGTGTGCCCCCCGTACGCCGCAGTGCCCGCAGCGCAGCTTGAGATTGCGCAGCCTTGCCGGTTGCCTTCAGCGGATGATCGGCAGTTCAGCAGGGCTCAAGACCGCGCGGTGGTCGCGGGTCGCGCAGTAGGGTGAACCCTAAAGCCACCAAAGCTCCAAGCCATAACGCCAGCCGATCAACAAAAGTAGAATTTCCATACCCGAACTCCATGCGCATTCAGGCCTGTGCAATCTGCGATCATGCCTCGAAACGAGGATGCGGAGAAGGGTGCGCTAATATACTATACCGCCGCGCTACTACCGCCGCGCGCCCTCCCCAATTCTGCGAGGGATGCGGACCTGCGTCAACGAACGCGACAGATCGCTACTGGGCAGCGAAACAGTAAAAGAGCCCGTCGCCTCCGGTGCCTCGCAGATCGGTCTGGCTGCAACCGCCGTCTGGCCCGCGCGAAGGATGCGATGAGTTCCAAGAACCGCTCACGATCCGGAGAAGGACGGAAGCAAAGGACGGTCTACCGGGCGTCTTCAGGTAGTTGGCCGCCTTGATCTCAACCTCGTTTGCACTGATTTCGCGCGCTTCCGTGGGCACCAAGAACAATTGGGTGGATCTTCTGACCGTTCGCGCCGGCTATGCGGTGGGGCCGGCATGGCTGCTCGACTTCCAAGGGGACGGCGCTGCGCGCAATTCAGATGTGCAGCTTTTTAATCCCGCCGGCACCTTCCTCGGCGAGGTCAGCAAGACCCGTACCGGTTGGACCATCGGCGCAGGTTCCGAATACAAGTTCGCGCCGAATTGGTCGGTGTTCCTTGAGTACAACTATGCGGATTTCGGCACCAATGGCGTAGGCTAACGGCGCGGCAACCCGCCGCCTAGCAATCTGCAGTCCCGGCGCGGCACCCCGTCCGCAATCTGCCCCCGGCGGGGGTTTATTTTTGGTGGCGCGCTTGTGGCAAACCCTGAGATGGAAAGTTTGCCGACCGGCACAATGCATGGTTAGCCGTTGAAACTAAAACATGGGAGAAAACTAATGATCAGGTTGATCGCCGTTGCTGCCTTTGCCTTAGCCGTCGCAAGACCGGCGCAGGCCATGTCGCCCGCGCCGCTTCTTCAGCTGGATGGCATGACCACGCAAGTCGCCGTCGGATGCGGAGTGGGTAGGACACGAGTTAATGGTGTCTGTGTCGCCAGAACCACCAAACGCCAGGTCCGCCGCGCCGCGCGCAGGTGTACAGTTGGCGTTACTTGCTGACTGGCCGTATGACGAACTCTGGCGGCCAGAGGTCGATAGGCGCAATCAACGAGCCTCGACAGATGGTTGCCTTTGTTTCCGAAAGCAGGCTCGCCCGCGCCGACGGTTGATCGAATAAGCCTGTTGTTTTCCGCAGAGCGAAGTGACGCAAGTGGCACAAGGCGGACATCCAGCGCGTGCCGATCCATGTCCGCTTCTCTAATCGGCCGTTTGGGGTCAAGCACTTTCAGGCTACCCACCGCTGCAGTGTCGATGTCGCTCACGGGCTCGCGCTTCTCTTCGGAATCGGCACCAGGGCCCTTCCACCATGGGATTCGAGGACGAGGCGGAACAATCTTATGGACGGCCTTGCCGTCAGACAAACGGCAGGTCCAAGCGGACATTCGAACTCACCTCATCCATCGTCCCGCGAGGGACATCTTTCCACCGCAGGGTGGAACTCGAGTTTCCTCCTATCGGCTCTGATCTTGCACGGCTGTCATGCTGCTGCCGCGGCGTGATCCCGGGTCCAGCGGAACTCGGTGCCGTCCACCCACATGCGGTGCATAATCACGGCCAACCGGCGGGCCAGCGCGACGATCGCCTTTTTCATCCCGCAGCGCCTGGCGATCTGCATCGCCCAGGCTTTGAGCCAGGACCATTTCTTCGAACGCATCATGCTCTGAGCTGCCTCATAGAGCATGACCCGCATCATCTCGTCTCCACAGCGCGATATTCTGCCGCTCCAATCCACCTCGCCCGATTGATACTTGGCGCAGGTCAGCCCAAACACCGCACCGACCGACTTGGATTTACGGAAGCGAGCGGGCACGTCGACGGTGGCACGATAGGTCAGCGATACCACGGGGCCCACACTAGGGGCCGTCATCAAGCGCCGGCACACCTCATCGTCCCGGACGATCGCCAACAAGCGGCGATGCAGGATGCAGAACTGCTCGCGAAGCGCCCGTCGAACAATGAGCAACGGTTCTACCAGTACCGCCAGGTCGGGGAGGTTCTCGACAAGCTCTTTGATGCGCGTCTCGAACTTCACCTTCCCGACTATGCCGACCTTAAGGCCAAAGTTACGCAAAGTACCGCGTAGATCATTCTCGATGGCGATCGCCTTGGACTGCAGCAGCTTGCGATGCGTCAGCAGCATCCGCAGCTTCTGGCTGCGTAACGTCTTCACATGCACAGGGCGGTAAAGCCCAACCCGCATCATCTGGGCCATGCCACGCGCATCGTTGCGGTCGGTCTTGTTGATCTGCGCCTTCAACACCGCCCGCATATGCCGCGTCTCGACACAGATCACCGGCAAGCCGGCTTCGGCAAGCGCGCTGTAAAGCCATTGCGACAGCGGTCCAGCTTCCAATCCAATCCGCTTGAAGCGGTAGGCGGGGTTTGTCAACACCGCCAGCAGAGCCTCGGGTTCGCTCGCCGCCTTCACTTCCCGAACGATCCTGCCCGTGTCATCCACAATGCAGATGCTTGTGTCCTTGACCGAAACGTCCATTCCAACAAAATGCTCCATGCTGCGCTTCTCCTTCTGATGCTTGAGGCCGCTCAACGCGGACCTCGTTTCACCATCAGCCTGAAGCGCAGCACCCAAAATCTTCAGCTATCCACAAGCCGCCGGCCGATTACCCCATCTTTTGGGGTAAGAGCCGACATCGGAACTTTCTAAAGACTTTCCACCGGTGGATCGATGGGACCCAGTTTCAAAGCGAGGTGCTATCGCCACTCGGTTTGATCGTGCGGATGGTTCTGGTGCGGCACGTTTCGCAGAAGTAGGTCACGTCAACGAGGCCGTCCGCGGACAGAATTGGTTTCTGCTCGACGGGCTTCATCGGCTCGTCGCAGCCTGGACACATCACAATTGACAAGTTCTGATCCAGGATCAATCCCCGCCTCCCGGCGTCCATGTTCGTGCTGCAATGATAGCCCGGCACGACATCATCACGCCAGCCGATGACTTATTGCGGCTTGTTCAGCAGCTATTGAAGGTCCAAAAAACTTTTGGAAATAGAGATCAGCACCGAGCGTCGGTTAGGGTGGTTTCGATCGCTTGCTCCCCCCACAGGGTCGTAGGGGGGCGGCCTTATTAGAGCCATTCGACAGCTTCAGAGCCGTGCCCGGAACCTTTCGTCGCAATGGCGAGCTATCGAAACTCTGGCAAGGCTTTTTCGAAAGAGTGCGGCTTCTGCGATAGCTCGATTGCCAGCCTTTCGAGCTGTTCCGAAAGAGCTTCGTCGCTCAGTGAGCGAGCGAGCTTCACAAGCGCATGGGCATGCGCTCGCACATGGTCGACCATTTGTTGATGCATTGGATGCAATGATAAGTCGAGAAGCAGCCGTTAGAAAATAGCCTCTCCGAAGAGCGGCTAGAACAACTGCGCTTGCACCTCATCCAACCTTGTAGTGGATGTAGCGATCTAAAAGGTCACCTCCGTCGCGCTCGATCAACCCACCGGCGATTGCCATGGTGATCGCCCTTATGGCGGTGCGCAGATCGACTTCCGCTAGTTCCGCGATCTCGCTAACGGTCAACGAACATGCGCCGCTTGGCGCTTTGTAAGCAGCATCTCGGATTGCACCCAACACGGCCAATTCGTTGGGGCTGAACGAGTTGGCTGCCTATCCAGGCAGCTCGACCCCTTGGGCTAAGTTTCGCGCATAATTGCTTTTTAGCTCGTCCCAATGGTCGCCGCTGCCTCGAGTGCTTTCCATGCCGGTAAGTCAGTAAATTTTCTGCGGCAGTATTGTGGTCTGAGAGACTTGCAAACCATTAGAGGCGGAGGCCTGATCGAGATAAGCTGCGGCATATCGAACTACGGGGATGCTCGATGCGCATTTTCATTGGCCTCATTTTCTTAATTGCCTTTGCTTGGCTATTAGATGTCGCCGTCTTCGACGGCCGCTATAGTCAACCCGTTTGGAAGGATGCCCAATTGCAAGGTCAGAAGTTTCGCAATGAAATTCAGCGATGGATTAACAAAACTGGACTTTAGTGCAACGTGGCGCTGACGATCCGCATGCACGGTGCTGCGACGATCGCCGTCACGCCCATGGCGGTCTGAAGAGCTACTCAGTCCAATAAATGCGTGATCGAGGCCGTATCTATCACCGCAGATAACCGCGATGATCGAGAGTCATAAAGCTGAGGGGTTGGACATGAACGCAAGAGCGTTAGGCTTGTGCGGTGCGCGAGCGATGCAGCACCAGTATGTCGCAGCCTTGGCAGCCATTGACATTCCAAATATTTTGGAAAATAGGACCGACCACCGCGAGCGAGACAGGGTTGGTTTCGATCTCGATCGCCTAATACAGGGTCGTACGGCAGGAGTTGGAGCCGCGCCGACCATCAATCCGCGAGAAGCCCGCCTGTTGCCATGACAAGCCCGGCAGTCCTGCGCCGACTATCGGACCGGGAGCGCTGACGGCATCCATAGATGCATATAGTGGAGCGATGGAAGCAAAGCTCAAAAGCGTTACCATCCCGAGTAGCGATATTTTCGATGTCATGATTTCTCCCCCCTGTGCCCAGGTTTTGCAATCGTTGCCTGCGACGGGCAACAGTACCTGAATACCTACCTTATCGGCGGCGCGATAGATACGGCCTGGTCAAGCTACAGGCATGTGCAGGCGCGCTAGCAGCTCGGGGAACCGGACAGCACATCTTTGCATTGAATATTTGCTACCCGACATACGGGAGGAAACGCCCCGTGTCGGAACTTGGTCCATCAAGTTCGGGACACGGGTGAAGGGCCGGGCGGGCAACGCTCGGCCCTATCATCGTTTCTGCTGCGCACCTTTTGCGCCCCGCGGCAGCTGGCGGCCCGAGGGACTTGCCACATGCATCCGCGGCGCGGGAACCGGACCGGCGGTCTCCCCGTTGTAAAGCGTGCTTTGTTCCTCCCACGCCCGTTACGGATGCAGGGTGGCACACCTTGGATAAGGGTCGTTTTCCCGTTCACACTTGGATCGTCATTTTGGGCGGTGTGATCCTGCCTGTTGTCTTGGTCGGGATATTGCTGACCCGCTAGGCCGCCTTAGTTGGGGCCTCTTTTCTGGGTCACCTGACATCGTCGTCGGGCAGCGCAACGGGCGCAGCCTCGCTTTCGATCCAGTGCCGCAGCTCGTCGTCGACAGATGGTCGAATTCTCACCCTTGGATCAGCGAGGTTGGTTGGTACAGCTGCTGACTTGGGTGGCGGACGCCTACCGCCCCTATGGCGTCGATGCCTGCGGCCCGCGAGCCATTACACCTCCGTATCCCCAGTTCTAGACCTGGGACTAATGTCCCTGGCCAATAGTCGCAGTACGCTAAGCGCCTCGTTAGGCTGGAGGGGTATCATGCGTATTCAAGCCTTAGTGGACCGGCATTTCGTGGCCATGATGATAGCCCATACCGTCATCCTCTTTGGGTTGCTCAGCTTCGTTTTTGCCAGCGAGGCCTTCTTGGTCGCGCCTTCATCACCAATATCGCGCTGGCAGCGGCTCTGCCTGAAGAGCAGTTCGACCAGATCGTCGAGGGCGGATGGGGCCGCGCTGACTTAGAGGCCCCGCTGGTGCGGTGGTCAGCCCCACCTGGGCTGCCAACTCCCGCCTGTCGATGCGCAACCCCGTCAACACGCCAATCTCCTTGAACGCCGCGACTGCAGCCGAGTGTTGTTGTCCCGGATGGCAAACTCCCGGATCGTCGGCAGCGGCAACTAGAGATGCGACTGATATCTGTCCATCGCTTCGACGGCGGCCGCCTGGATCTCCGCGACACGCTTGCTGAACGTGGCCATTGTGGCCAGCCGAGCGGCGTGATGCCGGTCTGGTTGATATCCGACGATCTCGTCTGCCTCAGCCTTGGGTGTTCCTGAGGCAACCGCCTCGGCAAAGATCTCGTGCCCGGCATTACGGAGAAGCGGCATGCTAGGTGCCTGGGTTGAACGATGCGGGCGAGGTCGACACCGGAGTGTTCTATCACATCGGCGATCGCTGCGTGACCTCGGTCTGATCATAATTCGTTCGGTGGAGCATCTCGACCATGCAAAAAGGAATTTGTGGTGGTCTTTGGCGACCGATCTAACCGCGCTATGTTGTAGATTGCAAAGGGCTTGCGCCCACTCGAACCCACTACATGCGCGGTTCGATCATCTTGATGGAGCCGAGCAACCAAGTTGTTCTGCCGGATCGGCAGTGCAAATATTTTATTTTTCCATCGATGCAATGCCTTAAGCCAAAAAAAATTCAGGTCAGCTGCGCTGAATTGCGGGTTAGTTCACAGGGACGAATTGTTTGCTCCAGACCGGCGTGGGATCGTCGATGGTGATGGCCGCGAGTCTGGATGTTCGGCATGTCGGTGCGAATGGAAACGACAGCCGACACGCTGCGACAGCTGTGCGATGAAGCTCGCAGTGTGGCGTTGAAATGCGGATCGTTGCCTGATGGTACCACGCGATCCGACCGCTCATGGCTTCGTGATCTCGCAGAACATGCGCGCGGATGATCCGACGGCGGCCGTGAAGCCGACCAGGGCGATCAAGAGCCTGGGCCACAAGACGTGGAAGCATCCCGAGATCGTGATGTACCGCGTGCGCTACAAGGTCGGGACAACGGCGCGGTTCGCGCTCGAACTGATGCTCAACATGCCGGACGCACCGCGCCCGTTGGCAGCACGTCACCGAGAGGCCAAAACTGTCGTGGCGTCCGCAGAAGCCTGCGCAGCAGCGGCAAGTTGCTGACCATCCGCATCATGCCGCAGTGCGCGAGGCGATCGACGCGATGCCGCCGAGCGGCGAACTGAGGTTTTTGTTGAACGACTACGGCAAACCGTTCGCGTCTGCCGCCGCCTTCGGCAACGAGTTCGCCGACTGGTGCAAGGCCGCCGGGTTGCAGCCGGTGCTTTGCGCTGACGGTCGGGTGCGGAGCTCCGGGCGCACGGCCTGCGCAAGGCGGCGGCGGTACGCGCGGCAGATCGCGGGCGCGACCAACGACGCAACTGATGGCGTGGTTCGGCTGGAAATCCTCACGGCCGAGGCTGAGCGGTACACCGTGAAACTGACCGCAAACGCGCATCCGCAGCAATGGCGAAGCTCATTAGGGGAACAGATGTTGGCTCACCGCCGACCCCGGTGAGCCAAAACGGCAGCTAACCACTTCAAAGGATTAAACAATGAAATCGGTAGTGGCGACCCCGGCTGGATTCGAACCAGCGACCTGTCGCTTAGAAGGCGACTGCTCTATCCAACTGAGCTACGGGGCCGTGCGGCCGGGCGGATAGGAGATATCACATTCCATTGGCGTCGGCCCGTCCTCGCGCGGCCCGGTGGAAAACCGCGTCCCAGGGTGGGGCGGGCCTCAACCGACATGGCGTCGGAAAGGGCAGGCGCCTGCCGTTCATGTACCGCGCAAGCAAGAAGCCCCGCGGGATGCGGGGCTTCTTGCTTCCTAGGCAGCTTGTCTACTTGTTGTTTACTTGGCCGATTGGCCGGTCGTGGTTGGCTGGGCTTTCTTCTCCATCTTCACCGCTTTGACATGGTGCGTCTTCGCAGCTTTGGCTTGGGCTGTACGGCCCATGCAATCGTTGACAAGCTGGCGCCGCTTCAAGAAGTGGATGGCCGAGACCTTCTTCGCGGCCTGCTCCTTGCAAGCTGCCTCCCGCTGCGCGAGATGCTGCTGCGCCTCTGACTTGGTGGTGGCGTTGGCACTGACGCTGAACGAGACGGCGAGCAGGCCCGCCGCAATGGTAGTGATAAGAGTTTTCATGGGGACGTCTCCTCTGGATACCCAAAAAACAATTCCGATCCACCCCCACGGGTTCCGATTATTTTCCTGACAGTTTATTCAGGAACATGTCCGGCGAAGGGACTCAATATTCTCCATTCTTCGCCGAAGTACTGCGCGCCATGCGGGGCATCTTGATATTGCGGCGATTGTGAATCAAAAGCGCGCGGGCAGATCGCCTGAATAAATGTTCAAGTTTGTTCCATGTGGAACGGCAAATACTCACCCGCGTTATTCGGCGGGTTGGCAGGGCATGTCCAAATGGAGGTAGAAAATGAGACGTTTGCTTCTTGCCGGTGCAACGACGATGGCCGTCGTTCTCTCCAGCCAAGCCATCGCTCAAAGCGTGAGCGTCGAATTGGCGCCTGAGCAGCGCACCCGCATCAAGGAATATGTGGTCAAGGAAAGGGTAGCCCCGGTCACCGTCAAGGAGCGGGTGCGGGTCGGCGCAACCCTCCCGGCCGATGTTGAACTCCGCACCGTTCCGAGCGACTGGGGTCCGTCGGTGAGCAAGTACAAGTACATTTACTCGGACAACCGCGTGCACTTCGTCGACCCAGCAAGCCGCCGCGTCATTTACGACATCGACTAAGAACTTTGGCCGGCAAGCGGCGCGTCCTTCGGGGCGCGCCGTCTTTATTGGATGAGCTTATCCTCCATCGGCAATTGCCGAATATCCGGGCTGGATCAAGCCCATAGCGGCCGTGCTGCGGCCGACAAAACTCCGCCGTTTCTCCGTCACGACCTGGACACGATTTGGGATTGTGCTTGGATGGTCGCCCCCTCGGAAATTTCCCGCCGGAGGGGGAGGGAGGAACTCAGCCCATGCTCGCGCATGTCCGCGTCGGCTTCGTTGCCGCGCTCGTCACCCTTGCGTCTTTTGCCTTCAGTTCCATTCCGGCGTCGGCCGCCGGCAAAGCCTTCCAGCGCGGCGATCTCGATGAGGCCGCGATCAAGCTCGAAGCCGAGGTCAAGACCGACGCCGGCAGCGCCGGCAAACCGCTCGCGCAATTACGGCGCGACGCCGATGCGGCGTTCCAGAAAAACGATGTTCGTAACGGCATGGTGCTGCTCGGCCAGATCATCGCCCAGGCGCCCGACGACAGCGCCACCTGGCTGCGACTCGCCCGCGCCATTCAGCAGGTCCGCGTGGTGATCGATCGCGACCGCGTCGCGCTCCTGGAGCGCGCCGGCACCGCCGCCTACATCGCCTATCAACGCGCCAAGAACCGCGGCGAGGAGGCCGACGCTCTTGTCATTGTCGGCCGCACCTTCGGCGACCGCCGGGTGTGGCGTCCGGCGCTCGATGCGCTTCGTGTTTCGCTTGAGCTTCGCGAGACCGCCGACGTCCGCGCGCTCTACGAGAAGATGCGCGAGGATCATGGCTTCCGCCTGCTCGATTATACGGTCGATGCCGACTCGGCGTCGCCGCGCGCCTGCTTCCAATTCTCCGAGGAGTTGCCGAACAAGCGAACCGACTTCTCGCCGTTCGTCGCCATCGCCGGCCAGGATAAGCTTGCGCTCTCCGCCGACGACAAGCAGCTCTGCGTCGAAGGGCTCAAGCACGGCGAACGCTACAGCGTGACCTTGCGCGCCGGATTGCCGTCGACCGTCAAGGAGACGCTGCCGAAATCGGCCGACCTCACCATCTACGTCCGTGACCGCAAGGCGATGGCTCGCTTCGGCGGCAAGGCTTACGTGCTGCCGCGCACCGGCCAGCGCGGCATTCCGCTGGTCAGCGTCAACACCAAGGCGGTCGACATCGCGGTCTACCGCATCAGCGACCGCAACCTGATCGAAACCGTGCTCGGCCGCGACTTCCAGCGCAACCTCTATCCGTACGAGCTGGAGCGCTTGACCGACAGCCGCGGTATCAAGGTGTGGAACGGCGAGCTCGCCGTCGAGCAGACCCTCAACGCCGAGATCACCACCGCATTCCCGGTCGATCAAGCGATCGGCGACATGGCGCCCGGCGTCTATGTGATGACGGCGGCGGCCAAGGGCACCACCTCGGACGACTCCGACGCGCTGTCGACGCAGTGGTTCATCGTCTCCGATATGGGGCTCGCGGCCTATTCGGGCAGCGACGGCATCAATGTGTTCGTCAATTCGCTGGCGACGACTGAGCCCAAGGGCCAGGTCGAAGTGCGGCTGATGTCGCGCGGCAATGAAATCCTCAGCACCAAGAAGAGCGACGCCGCGGGCCGCGTCGCCTTCGAAGCCGGGCTGTCGCGCGGCGAGGGCGCGCTGTCGCCCGCCATGCTGGTCGCGACCGACGCCAAGGGCGACTACGCCTTTCTCAATCTGAAGGGTCCGGCATTCGATCTGAGTGACCGTGGCGTCAAAGGGCGTCCGGCGGCGGCGGGGCTCGATGCCTTTGTCTACACCGAGCGCGGGGTCTATCGCTCCGGCGAAACCGTGCATGTGATGTCGCTGTTGCGCGACGCGCAGGGCGCGGCGGCGCTGAACGTGCCGCTGACGCTCGTGGTCGAGCGTCCGGACGGCATCGAATATCGCCGCGTCGCCGTGCCCGACCAGGGCGTCGGCGGCCATACGCTCGATGTGCCGATCAATCCGGCGGCCTCGACCGGCACCTGGCGCGTCCGCGCCTTCATCGATCCGAAGCGCCCTGTGGTCGGCGAGACCACCTTCCTGGTCGAGGACTACGTGCCCGACCGCCTGGAGTTCGATCTGGCGGCGCCGGGCGGCAAAATCTCGCGGAGCGCGCCGGCCAAGCTGACGGTCGACGGCCGCTATCTCTACGGCGCGCCGGCTTCGGCGCTCGATCTCGAAGGCGAGATCGTCATCGGCCCGGCCAAGGAGCGGCCGGGGCTCGCCGGCTATCAGTTCGGCCTCGCTGACGAGGAGGTGGCGACCGAGCGAAAGGCCCTCGAAGACCTGCCGCAGACCGACGACAAGGGCAAAGCGAGCTTCGAGGTCGCGCTCGACAAGGTGCCGGCGACGTCTCGCCCGCTCGAAGCCAAGGTGATCGTGCGTCTCGTCGAAGCCGGCGGCCGGGCGGTGGAAAAGAACATCGTGCTGCCGGTCGTTCCCGCGGGCAACATGGTCGGCGTGAAGCCGTTGTTCTCCGGCCGCTCGCTCGGCGAGGGCGAGAACGCGACGTTCGACGTGGCCCTCGTCGCGCCGGACGGCAAGATGCTGACCGGCCAGGGCCTGCGCTACGAGCTGCTCAAGATCGAATCGCGCTACCAATATTATCGCCGCGACGGCCGCTGGGAATACGAGCCGATCAAGTCGACGCGGCGCATCGCCGACGGCAAGATCGATGTGACGCCCGACAAGCCCGGCCGCATTACGGCGCCGGTGCAATGGGGCCGCTATCGCCTCGAAGTGTCGAGCGCGGATGCCGACGGGCCGATGACGGCATTCGGCTTCGACGCCGGCTGGTACACCGAAGCGAGCGCCGACACGCCGGACATGCTGGAGATCGCGCTCGACAAGCCGGAGTACAAGCCGGGCGAGTCGATGACGGTCGCCGTGGTGGCGCGCGCCGCGGGGCGCGTGACGCTCAATGTCATGGGCGACAAGTTGCTCAGCTCGATCACCCAGGAGATCAAGCCCGGGACCGCCAGTATCAAGATCCCGGTCGGCTCCGACTGGGGCACCGGCGCCTATGTGGTGGCGACCCTGCGCCGTCCGCTCGATGCCAAAGAGCAGCGCATGCCGGGCCGCGCCATCGGCGTGCAATGGTTCTCGATCGATCGCAAGGCGCGCACGCTGGCGCTCGATATGACACTGCCGGCGCTGCAGCGTCCGAACACGACCCTGCGGGTGCCGATCAAGATCGACGGTCTCGGCTGGACCGATCAGGCCCGCGTCGTCGTCGCCGCGGTCGATGTCGGCATCCTCAACCTGACCAACTACAAGCCGCCGGCGCCGGACGACTATTATCTCGGCCAGCGGCAGCTCTCGGCGGAGCTGCGCGATCTCTACGGCCAGCTCATCGACGGCATGCAGGGCACGCGCGGCCAGATCAGGACCGGCGGCGACTCCGGCGCCGAGCTGAACGGCAGCCCGCCGTCGCAGGCACCGTTGGCGTTCTTCTCCGGCATCGTCGAGGTCCGCTCCGGACAGGCGGAAGCCGCGTTCGACATTCCGGCCTTCGCCGGCACCGTCCGCGTCATGGCGGTGGCCTGGAGCAAGGACAAGGTCGGCCGCGCCTCGGGCGACGTCACCGTGCGCGACCCGGTGGTGCTGACCGCGACCTTGCCGCGGTTCCTGCTGACCGGCGACAAGAGCTCGATGAACCTCGACCTCGACAATGTCGAGGGCGCGGCGGGCGCTTACAGCCTGACCGCCACCGCCGAAGGCCCCGTCGCCATCGGCGAGGGCGGGACGAAGAGCCTTCAGCTGCGCGCCAAGCAGCGCGACCGCGTGGTGGTGCCGTTGAATGCGTCGGGCGCCGGGCCGGCGACCGTCAAGGTCGCGATCAAAGGCCCCGGCGACTTCGCGCTGGAGCGAAGCTACGTGATGAACGTCAAGCCGGCGACGCAGGTGCTGGCGCGGCGCACGGTGAAGCCGATCGCGGAGGGCGAAAGCCTGACGCTGTCGAGCGATCTGTTCGCTGACCTCGTGTCCGGGACCGGCAATGTATCGGTGTCGGTCGGGGTCTCGACCGCGCTCGACGCTGCAAGCCTGCTCAAGGCGCTCGACCGCTATCCCTATGGATGTTCGGAGCAGATCACCAGCCGGGCGATGCCGCTGCTCTACGTCAATGAATTGGCGAGCGCCGCGCACTTGGCGCTCGACGACGCCGTCGACCAGCGCATCCGCGACGCCATCGATCGCGTGCTTGCGCGCCAGTCGTCGAACGGCTCGTTCGGCCTCTGGGGTGTCGGCGGCGACGACGCTTGGCTCGACGCTTACGTGACCGATTTCCTGACCCGCGCCAAGGAGCGCGGCTTCGCGGTGCCGGATACGGCGTTCAAGCTGGCGCTCGACCGGCTGCGCAATATCGTCGGGACGGCGGCGGACGCCTCGAAGGATGGCGGCCGCAATCTCGCCTACGCGCTCTATGTGCTGGCGCGGAACGGCACGGCGCCGCTCGGCGATCTGCGCTATCTCGCCGACGCCAAGCTCGACGATCTCGGCACGCCGATTGCCAAGGCGCAGATCGCCGCGGCGCTGGGCCTGCTCGGCGACCGCACCCGCGCCGAGCGAGTCTACAAGTCCGCGCTCGACGATCTCAAGCCGCCGGCGCAGCGCGAGCTGTTCAGCCGCGAGGACTATGGCTCGGCCTTGCGCGACGCCGCCGCGCTGGTGACGCTTGCGAGCGAAGCTGGCGGTTCGCGGCCGATGATCGTCAACGCGGTCGCGAAGATCGAAGAGGCGAGGGCGCGTGCGCCCTACACCTCGACGCAGGAGAACGCGTGGCTGGTCATGGCCGCGCGCGCGATGGCGAAGGACTCCGGCGGCGTCTCGCTCAACGTCGCGGGCGACAACGTCAAAGGCGCGCTCTACCGCAGCGTGAAGGCGAGCGAGCTCAAAGAGCCATTGAAAGTGACCAACACCGGCGAAGGCGCGTTGCAGGCGGTGGTGTCGGTCTCCGGCGCGCCGACCGTGCCGGAACCCGCGGCGGAAAGCGGCTTCAAGATCGAGCGGCTTTATTACACGCTCGATGGCGAAGACGCCGATCCGACCAAGGCCAAGCAGAACCAGCGGTTCGTGGTGGTGCTGAAGATCACCGAGCCCGAGGCGCAGTTCGGCCGTGTGCTGGTCGCCGACTACCTGCCGGCGGGCTTCGAGATCGACAACCCGCGGCTCGTTTCGTCGGGCGAGACCGGCACGCTGTCGTGGATCGAGAACGCCAAGGAGCCGGCGTACTCGGAATTCCGCGACGAGCGGTTCAGCGCGGCGTTCGAGCGGCGGCCGAAGGACCCGCCGGTGTTCGCGGTGGCCTATGTGGTGCGCGCGGTGTCGCCGGGCCGCTACGTGCTGCCGCAGGCCTATGTCGAGGACATGTACCGGCCGGATCGCTTCGGGCGAACCGGTACGGGCACCATCGAGATCGCGCCGAAGTGATGCGATGAAACCCGTCCGCATCATCCTTGCCGTCGTCGGCGCGGCGGCATTCGCCGCGGTGGCTGGCAGTGCGTGGTGGGTGCGGTCACTCGGCCCGGTGCCAAGCCTCGCCGATGTCGAACTATCCACTCAGGTGTTGGACCGCAACGGCCGGCTGCTGCGGGCCTATGCGACGCCGGACGGCCGCTGGCGTCTGCCGGCGGCGGTGAACGATGTCGATCCGCGCTTTGTCGAGATGCTGCAGACCTACGAAGATCGGCGCTTCCACAAGCATTGGGGCGTCGATCCATTGGCGATAGCGCGGGCGGCGTTTCAGTTCATCGACAATGGCCGGATCATTTCCGGCGGCTCGACCTTGACCATGCAGGTCGCTCGTCTGCTCGAGCCGCGCACCGAACGCACGCTCGGCGCCAAGCTTCGCCAGATGGTTCGCGCCATCGAGATCGAGCGCACGTTGAGCAAGGACGAGGTGCTCGGGCTTTACCTGACATTGGCGCCCTATGGCGGCAATCTCGAAGGCATTCGTGCGGCGTCGCTGGCTTATTTCGGCAAGGAGCCGAAAAAGCTTTCGCTTGCAGAGGCGGCGCTGCTGGTCGCGCTGCCGCAATCGCCGGAGCTGCGCCGACCGGATCGCTCGTCCATCGTGGCGCGGGCGGCGCGCGACCGCGTGCTCGACCGCATCGCCAAGGCCGGAACGGTTCCGGCGGACGAAATCGCGTTCGCCAAGCTCGACAGCGTGATGGCCGGGCGGCGACCGATGCCGGCGCTGGCGCCGCATGCCGCCGATCAGGCTATCGCGGCGTTGCCGAAGCAGAAGGTGCATCGGCTGACCATCGACGCCGGCTTGCAGAAGAATCTCGAGGACCTGGCGCGCGAGCGGGCGCGCGGGCTCGGACCCAATCTCTCGGTTGCCATCTTGGCGGTGGACAACGCCACCGGCGAAATTCTGGCGCGGGTGGCGTCGTCGGATTATTTCGACGAGCAGCGCGCCGGCCAGGTCGATATGACCGATGCGCTCCGCTCGCCCGGCTCGGCGCTGAAGCCCTTCATCTACGGGCTCGCCTTCGAGGACGGCATCGCGCATCCGGAAACGCTGATCGAGGATCGCCCGGTGCGCTACGGCATCTATGCGCCGGAGAATTTCGACCTGACGTTCCAGGGCACGGTGACGGCGCGCCGCGCGTTGCAAATGTCGCTCAACGTGCCCGCGGTCGCGCTGCTCGACAGCGTCGGTGCCAGCCGGCTGAACGCGCGCATCTCGCAGGCCGGCGGCACCCTGGTGCTGCCGAAGGGCGAGGCGCCGGGGCTTGCCATGGCGCTCGGCGGCCTCGGCATCAAGCTCTCCGATCTGACGATGCTCTATGTCGGGCTGGCGCGTGGCGGCAACGCCGTGCCGCTCGTCGAGCGCGTCACCGGTGCGGAGCCGGCCGCGCCGCGCCGGCTGCTCGATCCGGTCGCCGCCTGGTACGTCGGCAACATCCTGATCGGCACGCCGCCGCCGGAGAACGCCGCCGGCGGCCGCATCGCCTACAAGACCGGCACGTCCTACGGCTATCGAGACGCCTGGTCGGTCGGCTTCGACGGCAAGCGAACGATCGGCGTGTGGGTCGGGCGGCCCGACGGGGCGCCGGTCGCAGGGCTGATCGGGCGCGTTGCTGCCGCGCCGATCCTGTTCGACGCCTTCGCCCGGACCGGCGAGAAATCGGCGCCGCTGCCGCATGCGCCGCGCGGCGCGCTATTTTCGACCAGCGCGAAATTGCCGCCGCCGCTCCGGCATTTCCGTCCGAACGGCACGGTCGCGAGCGACAGCGGCTCGCCGCCACTTCGCATCATGTTCCCGCCGAACAATTCACGGGTCGAGCTCACGAGCCTCGACGGCAAGCCCGATCCGCTGGCGCTGAAGATATCCGGCGGCGTCGAGCCGCTCACCGTGCTGGTCAACGGCCTGCCGACCACGGCGCGGGTCGACCGCCGCACGCTGTTCGTCGCGCCCGACGGGCCAGGCTTCCTCCGGCTGACCGTGATCGACGCCAGGGGTGCGGCCGACAGCGTCATGGTCCGACTGCAATAAAGCGCGTTTCCATCATCCCATCGGCGATGTAACGTCCGCCTCGAAGCCGGGGAGGGCTCATCATGCTGATCGATCACCGCACCTACACCGTGCGCGCCGGCGCACTGCGCAAGCAGCTTGCGCTCTACGAAAAACACGGCCTGGCCCATCAGAAGCGCCACTTCGGCGAGCCGCTCGCCTGGCTCGTCAGCGAGACCGGCGACGTCAACAGCTACGTGCACATCTGGGTCTATGAGGACGCGGAGGACCGCAACCGCAAGCGCGCCGCGCTGTTCAAGGATCCGGAATGGCTGAAGTATATCGAGATGAACGCAGAGGCCGGCTACCTGCTCAAGCAGGAAAGCAAGCTGATGTCGCCTGCGCCGTTCGCGCCGATCAAGCGCTGAGACAATCCGGGAGGACGATGGTGGTCGGATCGCGGCGTTGGTTTGCGGCTTCAGTCTTCGGTCTGGTCCTGATCGGACCTGTGGCGGCGCAAGAGTTTCCGTCGCGCACGGTGAAGATCGTGATGGGGTTTGGGCCGGGCGGTCTCGGCGATATCGCCGGCCGCGCCATCGGTGAGGTGATGTCGAAGGCGATCGGGCAACCGCTCATCATCGAGAACATGCCGGGCGCGGGCGGCGCGACCGCGGCGCTCGCCGTCGCACGCGCGGCCCCCGACGGCCATTCGATGCTTTGGGTGAGCAGTCAGAACGCCATCGCGCCGTCGATGTTCAAGGCGCTGCCCTACGACTGGCCGCGGGATTTCACCCCGGTCGGCCCGATGGCCACCTTCGACTTCGTGCTGTTCGTGCACAAGGACAGCCCGCTCAAGACCGTCCGCGACGTCATCGAGGCGGCCAAGAAAGCTCCGGACAAATTCAACTTCGGCTCGATTGCGGTCGGCACCGCGCAGAACCTCTCGACCTTGAATTTCGTATCGATGGCGGGCCTCAACGTGCCGACGGTGCCGTTCCGCTCCACCGGCGAGGTGGTGACCGGGCTCCTGTCCGGCAACATTCAGGCGGCATTCGAGACCATTCCGGGCGTGATCGGCCAGATCCAGGGCGGCAGCTTGCGGGCGATCGCGGTATCGTCCAACAAGCGCGTGCCGTTCCTGCCCGATGTGCCGACCATCGCCGAAAGCGGCGTGCCGAACTACTGGACCTATTCCTGGAACGGCATGGTGTTGCCGGCCAAGACGCCGCGCAATGTCGTGATGCGGGTCAACAAGGAGATCAACAGCGCGATTGCGACGCCGGAGATACAGAAGCGCTTCCGCGAGCTCATCATGGAGCCGCATACCGGCACGCCCGAGGACTTGCAAAAGATGTACGAGACCGATGTGACGGTGTGGCGCCGCATCATCAGCGAGGCTAAAATCCAGCCCAATTGATTCAAGGCCATTGGCGGAGACCAGCGATGAACGAGATCCCGAAGATCGACACTGCGAACGCGCGGCCGGCGGACATCGACCCCGCCGAATGGGAGACCCGCGTCGATCTCGCGGCCTGCTACCGCCTCGTCGATCTCTACGGCATGACCGACCTGCACCTCAACCATATCTCGGCGCGGGTGCCGGGCCGCGACGAGCATTTCCTGATCAATCCGTTCGGCATGATGTACGAGGAGATCACGGCGTCCTCGCTGATCAAGGTCGATCTTGACGGCAAGATCATCTCGAATTCCACGGACTACGGCATCAACCTGGCGGGCTACGTGATCCACAGCGCGATCCACGGGGCGCGCCACGACGTGGCTTGCGTGCTGCACACCCACACCAACGCCGGCATGGCGGTGTCCGTGCTGAAGTGTGGGCTGTTGCCGTTGACGCAGACGGCGATGCGCTGGGGCAAGATCGCCTATCACGACTTCGAGGGCGTGGCCGTCGAGCTCGACGAGCGGCAGCGGCTGGTCGACGATCTCGGCGATTGCGAAGTGATGATCCTGCGCAACCACGGTCTGCTTTCGGTCGGCCAGATCATCGGCCAAGCCTTCAACAGCATTTATCGTCTGGAGCGCGCCTGCCAGACGCAGCTTTTGGCGCTCGCCTGCAACAGCGAAATCGGCATGCCGCTGCAATCCGTGATCGCCAAGTCGAACGCGCAGCTGACGACGATGCCGTCGCCCGACGCCAAGGGCAAGAATCGCCCGCATGGCTCGCTGGAATGGCCGGCCTTGAAGCGGATGCTCGACCGCCGCGACCCCTCGTATAAGACCTGATAAGGGCCAAAAGCGCCGATTTCTGCGGCCCAATTTGGAATTTCGCTGTTGCCGGGCCGTCCTATCCCGCGCCGGGCGATTTCTCTATTGTCCAGCGCGATTTGCGGGATAGCGGATGACGACGGCGGCCTCCAACCAGGGTTCCTTGCGCGCGACCGGCTTGACCGCGATCGTCGACTACGCGGTGTCGTCGCACGCCCGCGCCGTCGCCGTGCTGGTGCTGGCGTCGCTGCTTGCCTTCCTGCCCGGATTCTTCCAGATCCCGCCGACCGATCGCGACGAGGCGCGCTTTGCCCAAGCGACCAAGCAGATGCTAGAAACCGGCGAGTACGTCGATATCCGGTTCCAGGATGAGGTCCGCTACAAGAAGCCGGTCGGCATCTACTGGCTGCAGGCCGGGGTGGTCAAAACCGCGACGGCGCTTGGCATGCCGAACGCGCAACACACGATCTGGGTCTATCGCATTCCCTCGCTGATCGGCGCGATCGGCGCGGTGCTGCTGACCTATTGGACGGCGCTCTCTTTCGTCTCGCGTCGCGCGGCGCTGCTGGCGGGATTGATGATGGCGACGTCGATCCTGCTCGGCATCGAAGCCCGCCTCGCCAAGACCGACGCCATGCTGCTGCTCACCGCCGTCGCCGCGATGGGTGCGATGGCGCGCATCTATCTGGGCGAGCGCCGCCATGCCACCGGCCTCGCCGGCTGGACCTTGCCTGCGATCTTCTGGACGGCGCTGGCCGCCGGCATCCTGATCAAGGGGCCGCTGATTGTGATGTTCGTGGTGCTCACGATCCTGGCTCTGGCGGTAACCGACCGCTCGGTGCGCTGGCTGTCAGGCCTGCGTCCGGTCGCCGGTGTGCTCTGGCTCTGTCTGCTGGTGCTGCCGTGGTTTCTCGCCATCGTCAGCCGCTCCGGCTCGAATTTCTTTGCTGAATCGGTCGGCCACGACCTGATGAGCAAGGTGGTCAGCGCCCAAGAGGCCCATGGCGCGCCACCGGGATCGTACTATGTGCTGTTCTGGGTGACCTTCTGGCCGGGCGCGACGCTCGCCGCCATGGCAGTCCCCAGCATCTGGGTGGCGCGGCGCGAGAAGGGCGCAAAATTCCTGCTGTGCTGGATCGTGCCGGCCTGGATCGTGCTGGAGTTGGTGATCACCAAGCTGCCGCACTATGTACTGCCGCTCTATCCGGCGATCGCGATCCTGATTTCCGGTGTCGTCGATCCACACGTGCTGTCGCGCAATCGCTGGCTCACGCGCGGGGCCTCCTGGTGGTTCGTCCTGCCGGTGCTGCTCGGCGTCGGCACCATTGTCGTGCTGGTGACATTCGGGCGGCAGCTCGGCCTGCCGGCATGGCCGTTCGCGGCGGCTGCGATGATCTTCGGTCTCTGGGCCTGGTGGCTCTATCATGCCGATGGCGCCGAGCACTCGCTGCTGCGCGCCATGGTCGCCTCGGTCCTGCTCGCCATGGCGATCTACGCCTTCATCATCCCGTCGCTCGGCACCGCGTTTCCGAGCGCGGCGCTGGCGCGCATCGTGAGCGAAGCCAATTGCAAGCCGGCGATGGTTGCGACGGCGGGCTACCAGGAGCCGAGCCTGGTGTTCCTGCTCGGAACCGAGACCGCCATGGTGGACGGCACCGATGCCGCCGAATTTCTGCGGCTGGGCGGCTGCCGGTTCGCGCTGGTCGAGGCGCGGCACGAGCGGGCCTTTCTGCGGCGCGCCGACGCCATCGGGCTGCGCTATGCGTCGCCGCAGCGCTTCGACGGCTACAATTACTCCATCGGCCGCGCCGTCTCGATTTCGGTCTACCGCTCCGAGGCCGCGCCGTGAGCGCAACGGACCGGCTTGGCGAGCACCCGCCGGCGAAGCATTCCTGGCCGCGCCAGATCGTGTTGAATGCGCGGGCGACGCTGGCGACGCTCTGTCGCGCGCGGCGGGGGCCGGCGGTGGCCTGGCCGGACACGGCAAAGCTTTTGTTCGTAGCCGCTGTCGCGATCGCGGTGGTGATTGCGACCATGTTCATGCTCGACGCCTGGTCGGTGCGACAGGCCCGAGGTCTTCCCGCCGCTCTGCTGACGGCGGCTGGCCGTTTCACGGATCTGGGCAAGTCGGGCTATTTCCTCTGGCCGCTCGGCATTCTCATGCTGGCGCTGGCCGCGCTCTATTCTCCTGCCATGCCGCGGTTCTGGCGCGGTGTCCTGGCGGCCTGGGCCGTGCGGATTGGATTTGTCTTCATCGCGATCGGCCTGCCGAGCCTGTTTGCCACCGTCATCAAGAACGTGATCGGGCGAGCCCGGCCGTTCGTCGTCGCCGGTCCCGACGTCTGGGCCTATGAGCCGTTCAACTGGCATGCCCGCTACGCAAGCTTTCCGTCAGGTCACGCCACCACCGCGTTCGCAGCGCTGGTCGCCATTGGCGCGATTTTCCCGCAGGCGAGGGCGCTGCTGTGGATCTACGCCGTGCTGATTGCGCTCAGCCGGGTTGTCATCACGGCGCATCATCCGAGCGATGTGATCGGCGGCGCCATCGTCGGCGCGGTGGGCGCGGTCCTGGTGCGCAACTGGTTCGCCGATCGCCGCCTCGGCTTCGCCGTCACGACCGGCGGCTCCGTCCGGGCGATGCCTGGACCGAGCTTCGGGCGGATCATTAAAGCGGTTGCCCGCCGCCTGCACTCTGCCTAGAAGGCGGCATGAGCGCCGAAACCCGGAACGCCCCCGCGGTCTCCGTCATCGTTCCGGTGCGGAACGAGGCCGAAAACATCGCCCCGCTGGTGGCCGAGATCGCCGCTGCGCTGGCCGGCCGGTCGTTCGAGGTGATCTATGTCAACGATGGCTCGACCGACGGCACCGAAGCCGAGCTGGCGCGCTTGAAGGCGCAGCATCCCTGGCTTCGGCAAATCCGTCACGCCCGCTCGTGCGGGCAATCCGCGGCGCTGCGCACCGGCCTGTGGGCGGCGCGCGCTCCGGTCATCGCCACGCTCGACGGCGACGGCCAGAACGATCCGGCCTTTCTGCCGCAGCTGATCGCCAAGCTGGAGCAGGGCGCTCCGCAGCTCGGCCTCGTTGCCGGCCAGCGCGTCGGGAGGAAGGCCACGGCCTTCAAGCGCTTCCAATCGCGCTTCGCCAATGTGGTGCGCGGCGCGATCCTGCGCGATGGCACGCGCGATAGCGGCTGCGGGCTGAAGGCATTCCCGCGCGATCTCGGTCTGGCGTTGCCCTATTTCGATGGGCTGCACCGCTTCCTGCCGGCGCTGATCCGGCGTGAGGGTCGCGACATCGGCTACGTCGACGTGGTCGACCGGCCGCGCGGGCACGGCATATCGAACTATGGATTTTGGGACCGGCTGTGGATCGGCATCCTCGATCTGTGCGGCGTGTGGTGGCTGATCCGTCGCAAGAAGCGCGTGCCGGAAATCTCGGAGGTGTAAATGATCGGCGATCTGGCCAATGCGGTCGGCGGCTATCTGCATGATGTGTTCGTCGTGCGGTTGGACTGGTGGGTGCTGCTCGGCTTCGCCGCGCAGGCGTTCTTCACCGCGCGCTTCGCGGTGCAATGGATTGCCTCGGAACGGGTCGGCCGCAGCGTCATTCCGGTGGCGTTCTGGTGGTGTTCGATCGGCGGCGGTTTGCTGCTGTTCGTCTATGCGTTGTACCGCCGCGATCCGGTGTTCATCGCCGGGCAGGGCTTCGGCGTGTTCGTCTATCTGCGCAATCTCTATTTCGTCCTGCGCGAAAAAAAGCAGGGCGCGGCGGCCTAGCCTTTCTTCAGCAGATCAGGCGGCGGCCGCTTCGTCACCCATCCGGTCGCCTGATCGTAAGCATGGGCGAGCTGCAGGCAGGCGAGCTCGCCGTGGTTCGGCCCAACGATCTGCAGTCCCATCGGCAGACCGCGATCGTTGAAGCCGACCGGCACGCTCAGCGCCGGACAGCTCGACATGGTGACCGGGATCATCACCTCCATCCAGCGGTGATAGGTGTCCATGGTCTTGCCAGCGATCGCTTTCGGCCAGTCGGTCGTGGCGTCGAACGGAAACACCTGCGAGGACGGCAGCAGAAGATAATCGTAGCGCTCAAAGAAGGCGCGCACCGCCTGGTACCAGGCGGTGCGGACCACGTTGGCGTCGTAGATGTCGAAGCCGGAAAGCTTTCGGCCGCTTTCGACCTCGAACTGCGCCTCGGGCTTCATCAGTGCGCGTTTGGCTGGATCGTCGTAGTAGCCCTTCAGCGCCGAGCCGGCCTGCCAGGCGCGCAGGATTTTCCAGTTCTGCCAGACCCGTTCGACGGCATAGTCGGGCATCGCCTCCTCGACCGTGCAGCCGAGCGATCCAAACACCTTCAGTGCCGCCTTGCAGAGATCGAGGATGCCCGGCTCGAACGGCAGATGCCCGCCGAAATCGCCGGCCCAGGCGATCCGCGCACCCTTGAGGTCGCGCTGGAGCGGTCCTGCGAATGGCGTCGGATTTTGCTCGTTCGACAGCGGCGCGCGCGGATCGTAGCCGGCCTGCACTGACAGCAGCGCGGCGAGGTCGGGTACGTTCCGCGCCATCGGACCGGGCGTCCCCATGATGGCGTAGAAGCCGTCGAGCGCATTGGCCGGCACCCGGCCAAACGACGGACGAAAGCCGAACACGTTGTTGTAGGCGGCGGGATTGCGCAGCGAGCCGCCGTGATCGGACCCGTCGGCGACCGGCAGCATGTGCAGCGCGACGGAGACGCCGGCGCCGCCGCTCGATCCGCCCGCCGTTTTCGACTGGTCGTAGGCGTTCAAGGTGCGCCCAAACACATCGTTGTAGGTGTTGGAACCGAGCCCGAACTCCGGCGTGTTGGTCTTGCCGATGATGATGGCGCCGGCGCGCTTGACGCGCTCGACGTGGATTGCGTCGGCGGTCGGCACGAAATCCTTGAAGATGCGCGAGCCCTGCGTGGTGCGGATGCCCTTGGTCGCGGTCAGGTCCTTGATCGCCTGAGGCAGGCCGTGCATCCAGCCGCACACTTCGCCGCGGGAAAGCTGTTCGTCGCGCGCCCTGGCCTGCGCGACGAGATCGCCGCGGTCCTGCAGCGAGACGATGGCGTTGACCTTGGGATTGAGCGCGTCGATGTGGTCGAGGTACGCGTTCATCACCTCGACGCAGGATACTTGCTTTGACTGAATCGCGCGCGACAGCGCCAGCGCGTCCATCATCACAATGTCGGAGGGCTTTGACATCTGCGACCGCTATCTCGCCGCGGCCAGGGCCGCGAAGCCGCGCTCGAGATCGGCGATCAGATCGCCAACGTCCTCAAGTCCGATGTGGAAGCGGACCATCGGGCCGCCCGGTGCAAATTTCGTCGCGGTGCGATAGGGCGCCACGTCGAACAATGGGATGGCAAGGCTCTCGAAGCCGCCCCAGGACACGCCGATGCTGTAAACCGACAGCGCGTTGAGGAAAGCCAGCACCGCCTTTTCGGGTGCGGGCTTGAGCACGATCGAGAACAATCCGCAGGCGCCGGTGAAGTCGCGCTTCCAGATGTCGTGGCCCGGCGCGCCGGGCAGGGCCGGATAAAGGACCTTCGAGACCTCCGGACGCTCCGCCAACCATTGCGCGATCTTGAGGCCGGATTGGTGGTGCTGCCGCAGCCGCACCGCCAACGTGCGCAAGCCGCGCAAGCCCAGATTCATGTCGTCCGGCCCGACGCAGAGTCCCATCGTGTAGGCGGTGTCCTTGAGCCGCTGCGCGGCTGCCTTGTTGGCGGAAACGGTGCCAAATATCAGGTCGGAATGGCCGCCGATATATTTGGAGCCGGACTGGATCGCCAGGTCGACGCCCTTGTCCAGCGCCTTGAAATAGAGCGGGCCGGCCCAGGTGTTGTCCATCAGCACCAGCGCGTTGTTCTGGTGCGCAACCGCGGCGATGGCCGGGATGTCCTGCATCTCGAACGTCAGCGAGCCGGGCGTCTCGGTGAACACGGCACAGGTGTTCGGCTGCAGCAGCGCAGCGATGCCTGCGCCAATGAGCGGATCGTAGTATGTGGTTGTCACGCCGCAGCGCGCGAGCACGGTGTCGCAGAACGTGCGGGTCGGGCCATAGACGCTGTCGGTCACCAGCACATGGTCGCCGGATTTCAGCACTGCGAGGAGAGCGGTGGAGGCCGCCGCTAGGCCCGAAGGCAGCAGCGCCACCGCCGCACAGGCGGGTCCCTCGATCTCCTGGATGGCCTTTTCCAGCGCCTCCGATGTCGGTGTGCGGCGGCGGCCATAGGAATACTGGCTCTTCTGGGCGAGATAATCCTCGGCGGTCCGGTAGAGCAGCGTAGAGGCGTGATAGACTGGCGTGTTGACGTAGCCGTGATGCGCGTGCGGGTTACGGCCGCCGGTCGTGACCTTGGTGTCGGCTTTAAGCTCGGTTTGCGCGGGCTTGCTGCCTTCGGCCTTGGTCATGGTGATGAATTCCTCGTCAATTGCGGCATTTACGGCGTCTGTTGCGGCAATCGCAACCCCTTGACCTGCCCGCCTGACCGTTCTGTGATGGCTCGCTGAGGGGATCGAGTGGGACAAAGCGGCGTCAGCGCGCCAGAGCTAGGCGTCCGAGCCCGCGTTTTGGGAGTTTTGGTCATGAAAAGCGTCGTCATTCGCGCAGCACTTGCGGTGGTTCTGGGGATTGCCGCGTCGGCCGCATCGGCTCAAACGCTCAACACGGTCAAGCAGCGGGGCGTGCTCAACTGCGGATCGAACGGCACGCTCGCCGGCTTCGGCCTGCCGGACTCGCAAGGCCGCTGGACCGGCCTCGACGTCGATTTCTGCAAGGCGCTGGCGGCGGCGATCTTCAACGACGCCAGCAAGGTGAAGTTCGTGCCGCTGACGGCGAAGGACCGCTTCACCGCGCTGCAGTCGGGCGAGGTCGACGTGCTGGCGCGCAACACCACCTGGACCTCGTCGCGCGATACGTCGCTCGGGCTGAACTTCACCGGCGTCAATTATTACGACGGTCAGGGCTTCCTGGTGCGGAAGTCGCTGAAGCTTAATTCGGCGCTCGAACTCGGCGACGCCGCGGTCTGCGTCCAGCAGGGCACCACCACCGAGTTGAACCTCGCCGACTATTTCCGCGCCAACAAGATGAAGCTCAAGACCGTGACGTTTGCGACCGCGACGGAAGCCATCAAGGCCTACGACGCCGGCCGCTGCGATGCCTACACCACCGACGCCTCCGGTCTCGCCGGCGAGCGGCTCCGGCTCGCCCAGGTCGACGACCACATCATCCTGCCGGAAATCATCTCCAAGGAGCCGCTCGGACCGGCCGTGCGTCACGGCGACGACCAGTGGTTCGATATCGTGAAATGGACGCATTTCGCCATGGTCAACGCCGAGGAACTCGGCATCACCCAGGCTAACGTCGACGATCAGAAGAAGTCCGACAACCCGGACGTCAAGCGGCTGCTCGGCAGCGAGGGCAAGCACGGCGAAGCGCTCGGCCTCACCGACGACTGGGCCTATCGCATCATCAAGCAGGTCGGCAATTACGGCGAGGCGTTCGAGCGCAACGTCGGGCAGGGCTCGCCCCTGAAGATCGCGCGCGGGCTGAACGCGCTATGGAATAAGGGCGGTCTGCAGTTCGCGCCGTCGGTGCGCTAGGGCGCGCGGCTCCGGCCGCAGGGGCGACGCAAATGGCCGCGGTCGAACACACCAGACCGAAAGCGCCGCTGATCTACAATCCGAAGGTGCGCAGCATCGCCTATCAGGTGGTGCTGTGCGCGGTGATCGTGTTCCTGGCCTGGAGCGCGATCAACAACGCCGCCGAGAATCTGGCGCGCGCCAAGATCGCGTCGGGCTTCGGCTTCTGGGAGAACACCGCCGGCTTCGACATCAGCCAGACGCTGATCGAGTATCAGGCGACATCGACCTACGGCCGCGCGTTCTGGGTCGGCCTGCTCAACACGCTGCTGGTGGCCGGGCTCGGCATCGTGTTCGCGACCATCCTCGGCTTTCTGATCGGCATCGCGCGGCTGTCGAAAAACTGGCTGCGTGGCGCGGATGGCCGGCTTCTATGTCGAGACCATCCGCAACATCCCGCTGCTGCTGCAACTGCTGTTCTGGTACAACGCCGTGCTCAAGGCGCTGCCCGGCACCCGCGAAAGCTTTGCCATCCCGGGCGGCGGATTCCTCAACAACCGCGGCCTGTTCCTGCCGCAGCCGGTGTTCGAGCCGGCGGCGCGCTTTGCGCTGATCGCGCTCGTCGTTGGGCGTTGTCGCCTCGATCGGCTATCGCGTCTGGGCCAGGCGCCGGCAGATGCGCACCGGCCAGCAGGCGCCGGTGCTGTGGGTCACGCTCGGCCTTGTCATCGCGCTGCCGCTCGCGGTGCTGGCGCTGTCGGGCTTTCCAATCTCGTTCAACTTTCCCGAGGCCGGGCGCTTCAACATGCGCGGCGGCATGGAAATGCTGCCGGAGTTCATGGCGCTGCTGTTCGGGCTCGTCATCTACACCGCGGCGTTCATCGCCGAGGTGGTGCGCGCCGGCATCCGTTCCGTGTCGAAAGGCCAGACCGAGGCCGCCTATTCGCTCGGGCTGCGGCCCGGTCCGACCTTGCGCCTTGTCGTCATTCCGCAGGCGATGCGCGTGATCATCCCGCCGCTGACCAGCCAATATCTCAACCTGACCAAGAACTCCACACTTGCTGTCGCCATCGGCTATCCGGACCTCGTTCAGATTTTCGCCGGCACGGTGCTGAACCAGACCGGCCAGGCCGTCGAGGTGATTGTCATCACCATGGCGGTCTATCTCACCATCAGCCTCGTCACGTCGGCGCTGATGAACCTCTACAACCGCCGCATGGCGTTGGTTGAGCGCTAGCATGATCCCGAAAAGTGGAAACCGGTTTTCGGAAAGGATCATGCGAAGGCAAAAGATGAGCGATATCGCCACCACCACCGATGCGAAATTGATGGCCGGCCCGGCGTTCGTCCGCACCACGCCATTGGCGCCGCTGCCGCCGCCGCTGACCGAAGCCGGCGCGATCGGCTGGATGCGAAAGAACCTGTTCTCCGGTCCGCTCAACATCGCGCTGACCATCCTTTCAGTGCTGCTGATCGTTTGGATTGTTCCGCCGCTCGCCAAATTCCTGGTCATCGATGCGGTGTGGGACGGCGCGGGCCGCGCCGATTGCCTGGCCAGTCCCGAGCCATCCGGAAATGGGCGCGTGCTGGGCCTTCGTCATCGATAAGATCAACTTCTTCACCTACGGCTTCTATCCGATCGACCAGCGCTGGCGGGTCGACCTGTTCTTCGTGCTGCTGGCGTTCGGCGTGGTCTGGATGGCCTGGCTCGACGCGCCGCGCCGCGATCTCGGCGTGGTCTATTTCTTCGTCATCATGCCGATTGCTTCGCTGATCCTGCTGCTCGGCTGGCCGCTGATCGGCCTGTCCAAGGTTGCGACCACGTCGTGGGGCGGCGTGCTGGTGACCGTCGTGGTGTCGGCGGTCGGGATCGTGTTCTCGTTGCCGATCGGCATCGCGCTCGCGCTCGGCCGCCGCTCGCACATGCCCGCGGTGCGGCTGTTCTCGGTGATTTTCATCGAGTTCGTCCGCGGCGTGCCGCTGATCACGGTGCTGTTCATGGCGAGCGTCATGCTGCCGCTGTTCGTGCCCGACACCTGGTCGCCGGACAAGCTGCTGCGCGCGCTGGTCGGCGTTTCGCTGTTTGCGTCGGCTTATATGGCCGAGGTGGTGCGCGCCGGATTGGCCGCGATCCCAAAGGGCCAGTACGAGGCCGCGATGGCGGTGGGGCTGGGCTACTGGAAAATGATGCGGCTCATCATTCTGCCGCAGGCGCTGAAAATCACCATCCCGAACATCGTCAACACCACCATCGGCCTGTTCAAGGACACCACGCTCGTCTTCATCGTCGGCATTTTCGATTTCCTGATGACGATCGAGGCGGCGCGCGGCGATCCAAGCTGGGTGACGCCGGTAACCGGTCCAAGCGGCTATGCCTTCGCCGCGATCTTCTACTTGATCTTCTGCTACGGCATGTCGCGCTATGCGCGGTTCGTCGAAACCCGGCTCGCCGCCGGCGATAGGCACTGAGGGGGATGGGATGGCAAAGCAAACCGCCGCAGATCCGGCCCTCAAGCCCGCGCCGCTCAAAACCGACGTCGCCGTGGACCTGGTCGGCGTGCACAAGTGGTACGGCGATTTCCACGTGCTGCGCGACATCAACCTGCGGGTGACGAAGAGCGAGCGCATCGTGATCTGCGGGCCGTCCGGCTCCGGAAAATCGACCATGATCCGCTGCATCAATTGCCTGGAGGAGCACCAGCAGGGCCGCATCGTCGTCGACGGCACGGAACTGGCCAACGACTTGAAGAAGATCGACGAGGTCCGCCGCGACGTCGGCATGGTGTTTCAGCATTTCAACCTGTTTCCGCACCTCACCGTGCTGGAGAACCTGACGCTGGCGCCGATCTGGGTGCGCAAGCAGCCCAAGCGCGACGCCGACGACATCGCGATGCACTATCTCAAGCGCGTCAAGATTCCCGAGCAGGCCTCGAAATTTCCGGGCCAGCTGTCCGGCGGCCAGCAGCAGCGCGTCGCCATCGCGCGCGCGCTGTGCATGAACCCGAAGATCATGCTGTTCGACGAGCCGACCTCCGCGCTCGATCCGGAGATGGTCAAGGAGGTGCTCGACACCATGGTGCAGCTCGCCGAGGACGGCATGACCATGCTGGTCGTCACCCACGAGATGGGCTTCGCGCGGCAGGTCGCCAACCGCATCGTGTTCATGGACGAGGGGCAGATCGTCGAAACCAACACGCCGCAGGCGTTCTTCGACAATCCGCAACACGAGCGGACCAAGCTGTTCCTGAGCCAGATCTTGCACTGAGGGCAGGGGACGGCCCGGCTGCTGTGGGCCATTGGCCGATCGGCCAGCGGCAGACAGTCCAATGGCCTATGGCTCCATTGGATCAGTTGTCCGTTAAATCAGCCGGTCAATGGGCGAGCGGGCCTTGGGCCTTCTTCCAGGCGTCGATGCCGCCCTGGAGGTGGCAGGCGCTGGCCAGCCCGGCGTCCTGCGCCGCCTGCACCGCCATCGCCGAGCGTTCGCCGAACGCGCAGTAGAACAACAGCCGCTTGCTGGTGGACTTGGCGAGCTCGTGCAGCATGCCGCCCGAGGCGATGGTTTCCTGCAAGCTTGGATAGGGCACATGCAGCGAGCCCGGGATGGTGCCGTGGCGCTCGCGCTCGGTGCGCTCGCGGAGATCGATCAGCGCCACGTCCGGCTTGCCGATCAGGCCCAGCGCCTGCGCGGCGGACACCGCCCAGCCGCGGCGGGCGACCTCCTCCTGGTGCAGTCCGACCCTCATGTTGGCCGGGATCGCCACATCCATCATCTTCGGATTGGCGAGCTTGAGGTTGTTCATCAGGGCGACGTATTCGTCCATCGACTTCACCTGAAGCCGCGGATTGTAGGCCTTCTCCTCGCCGATGGTGGAGACGGTGTCGCCCTTGTAGTCGTGCGCCGGATAAACCAGCGTTTCGTTCGGCAGCTTGAGCAGCCGGCCGAAGATCGACTCGTACTGCTGGCGCGGGTCGCCGTTCTGGAAATCGGTGCGGCCGGTGCCGCGGATCAGCAGGGTGTCGCCGGTGAACACCCGGTCCGGCATGATGAAGCTGTAGGAATCGTCGGTGTGGCCGGGCGTATAGATCACGTCCAGCGCCAGCCCCTCGATGGTGAGCTGCTCGCCATCGGCAAGCCGCATCGACACCACGTCGGCCTTGGTCTGCTCGCCCATCACGGTGATGCAATGGGTCTTGTCGCGGAGCGCGCCCAGGCCGGTGATGTGGTCGGCGTGCATGTGGGTGTCGACCGCCTTGACGAGCTTGAGGTCGAGCTCCCGCACCAGCGAAAGATAGCGGTCGACCTTCTCCAGGACCGGATCGATGATCAGCGCCTCGCCGCCGCGGCGGCTGGCGAGCAGATACGAATAGGTGCCGGACGTCTGATCGAACAACTGGCGGAAGATCATGGGTGGATTCTCCTGCCTGATTCAGGCGGAAGAATAGCGCGGGTGACCGGGGTCACTCCAGATAGATCATCTTCCGCGTCATGCCGCCGTCCACCACGAAATTGGCGCCGGTGACGAAGCCGGATTTCTCGCGATCGACCAGAAAGGCCACGACCTCGGCGATATCCTGGGGTTTTCCGACGCGCCCCGCCGGATGCTGGGCGTGGTCCTTGCGCTTCAGCCGGTTGTACTCGCTGGTGGCGATCCAGCCGGGGCTGACGCAATTGACCCGGATGTCGGGGCCGAAACTGACGGCAAGCGCATGCGTCAGCGCCAGCAGACCGCCCTTGGAGGCGGAGTAGGATTCGGTGTTGGGCTCCGACATCAGGGTCCGCGTCGAGGCGATGGTGACGATCGAGCCCTTCGAGGAGCGGAGCGGCCGTTGCGCCGCGCGCGCCAGCAGGAACGTCGCCGTCAGGTTGGTGTCGATGACGCGGTGCCAGTCGTCGAGCGACAGCCGGCGGATCGGCCGCCGCAGAAATATCCCGGCGTTGGCGACCACCGCATCCAATCGCCCGAACCGGTCGAGCGTCTGCTGGACCGCGTCGCGGACCGTGTTCTCGTCGGCGACGTCGCCCTCGATGGTGGCGGACGACCGCGCCCAGCCGCGGAACTGCTGGATCAGCCGCGTCTTCGGCAGATCGAAGGCCATGACGCACCAGCCGGCGTCGAGCAGATGATGCGAGATGGCGCGGCCGATGCCGTTCGCCGCGCCGGTGACGAGCGCCACCGGCCGGTTCGGCTTTGTTACAGAACGCGCCCCCCGCGCCATCCGCTAGTCTTTCGTCACGATCGGCAGGTCCGGGCGGCCGCCCCATTCGGTCCAGGAGCCGTCGTAGAGCGCCTTCGGCGCTTTGCCGATGGCGTCGAGCGCGAACCACAGCGTCGCCGCGGTGACGCCCGAGCCGCAACTGGTGATGATCGGCTTGTCGAGGTCGACGCCGCCGGCGGCGAATTTCTCTTTGATCTGCTCCGGCGCGATCAGCCTGCCATCCTCGATCAATTCGGTGACCGGCACGTTCTTGGCGCCGGGCATGTGGCCGGAACGGATGCCTGCGCGCGGCTCCGCGGCCTCGCCGCGGAAGCGGTTGGCCGGCCGGGCGTCGACCACCTGGGCGGATTTGCTGGTCAGCGCCAGTTGCACGTCGTCGACGCCGGCGACCACCCGCGTGTTCAATTCGGATTCGAATTTTTTCGGCGTGCGCTGGGCCGGGCCTGAATCGACCGGCCGGCCTTCGGCCTTCCACTTCGGCAATCCGCCGTCGAGAATGTAGACCTTCTTGGCGCCGAAAATCTTGAACGTCCACCACACCCGCGGCGCGCCGCCGAGGCCGATGCCGTCATAGATCACGATGGTGTCGTCGCGGCCGATGCCGAGCGCGCCGACATCCTTGTCGAACTGCGTCGTGCCCGGCAGCATGTGCGGCAGGTCGGTGGAATGGTCGGCGATGGCGTCGATGTCGAAGAACACCGCGCCGGGGATGTGGCCCGCGGCGAACTCCGCCTTGGCGTCGCGTTTCAGCGCGGGCAGATAGAACGAGCCGTCGACGATGCTGATTTCGGGTTCGCCCAGGCGGGCGGCGAGCCAGTCGGTGGTGACGAGGTTCTGGCTGGCGGGCGGGCGTGGATCGGGCATTGGGGGGTCTCGCGTTGGGGTGCAGACTACACCAACGCCAGCCGCACGCGGCGGTTCAACTTTCCTTTCTTTTCGACCTGGGTGACCCGCACCGCCCCGATCTCGGCGGTCGAGCGGACATGGGTGCCGCCGCAGGGCTGCAAATCGAGGCCCGCGATCTCGATCAGCCGTACCCGGCCGGTGCCCATCGGCGGCTTCACCGACATGGTCTTGATCAGGCCGGGATTGGCCTCAAGCTCGGCGTCGGCGATCCAGCGGCTCGACACCGCGGCATCGGTCGCGATCATCTCGGCAAGCTTGGCGGTGATGGCGTCCTTGTCGAGGCCGGCATCGGGGATGTCGAAGTCGAGCCGGCTTTCCGCTTCGCCGACCGAGCCGCCGGTGACCGGGTAGGGCAGCACGGCGGAGAGCAGATGCAGCGCCGTGTGCATCCGCATGCGGGCGTGGCGGACGGGCCAGTCGATCTCGGCCCTGACGGTGTCGCCGACCGCCACCGGCGGCGCGCCCGGCGCGGGCCCATGCGCGATGATGGTCTTGCCGGGATCGGTGAAGATGACGTTGGCGATCGGGATGGCCGCGCCGGCTTTGCTGACGAGCGTGCCGCGGTCGGCCGGCTGGCCGCCGGAGGCCGCATAGAACACGGTGCGGTCGAGCACGATGCCGCCGTTCGGCTCGATGGCGACGACCGTGGCGTCGCAATCCTTCAAATACGAGTCCTCGCGGAACAGGCAGTCGGTGGCCATGGAAAAATCCTAGGCCTTTTCGAACGGGATTTCGACGTTCGACTTCTTCTCCAGCCAGGCCGGCACCGGCAGCTTTTTCGAACGCAGGAATTCCGGATTGAACAGCTTGGACTGGTAGCGCGTGCCGGAATCGGCGAGCACCGTGACGATGGTCTTGCCCGGCCCCAAGTCCTTGGCGAGGCGAATGGCGCCGGCGACGTTGATGCCCGACGAGCCGCCGAGGCAGAGGCCTTCGTGCTCCAGGAGATCGAAGATGATCGGCACGGCTTCCTCGTCGGGGATCAGATAGGGCTTGTCGACCTTGATGTCGTCGATGATCGGCGTGATGCGGCCGAGCCCGATGCCTTCGGTGATCGAGCCGCCCTCGGTGCTCTTGGCCAGGCCGGTCGAGAACAGGTTGTACATCGCAGCGCCGCGCGGATCGGCGACGCCGATCACGATGTCCTTCTTCTTCTCGCGGAGGAAGATCGATGTGCCGGCGAGCGTCCCGCCGGTGCCGACCGAGCAGACGAAGCCGTCGATGGTGCCGTTGGTCTCCTCCCAGATTTCCGGGCCGGTCGAAAGATAATGCGCCAGACGGTTGTCGCGGTTGTTCCACTGATCGGCGAACAGCACGCCGTTCTTCTCGGTCTTGCGAAGCTTGTCGGCGAGGCGTCGCGCGACGTGCTGGTAGTTGTCCGGATTGCTGTAGGGCAGCGCCGGCACCTCGACGAGCTCGGCGCCGCAGAGCCGCAGCATGTCCTTCTTTTCCTGGCTCTGGGTGTTCGGGATGACGATCAGCGTGCGATAGCCGCGCGCGTTGGCGACGAGAGCGAGGCCAATGCCGGTGTTGCCCGCGGTGCCCTCGACCACGAGCCCGCCGGGCTTTAGCTCGCCGCGCTTCTCGGCCTCCAGGATCATCTGGCGGCCGGGGCGGTCCTTCACCGAGCCGCCGGGATTCATGAACTCCGCCTTGCCGAGGATGGTGCAGCCGGTCGCGGCCGACACCCGTTCGAGCTTGATCAGCGGCGTGTGGCCGATGGCCTCAACGACACCGTCGCGGATTTGCATGGGTTTTCGCCTGTTTCGAGGTCCCGAAACGTAGTGGAGCGCCCGTCCGGCGACAAGACCGCGCACTTTTGAAGAAAATCATGCTCCGATCAGCGGCAATCGCCATTCGTTAAACCCGTCCGGCGGCCGGAAACGGTAAAGAAACCATAGCCCCGCAATGGCGGGCTTCTCCGATGTCCATTCACCAGTTGTTTCCCATGCAAACGCTAGGAATGAAAGCAGGGACGGGCAGCTTCTGCGCCGGCCGCATCTTTAAGTGGCTGGGACCGATGGGACTCGACGTCAACACGCTGTTTCTCATCACGGTCTACGTCGAGGCCATGCTCGGCCTGCTGCTGCTGTTCGCCTGGATCCAGAACTCCGGCATCCATGCCGTCGCCTGGTGGGGCTGCGCGCATCTGCTGCGCGCCGGCTCCATCGCGCTGTTCGGCATGTACGGCTCGGTGTCGGATGCGATCTCGATCGATCTCGCCAACGCGCTGCTGTTCACCGCCTTCGCGGTGACCTGGTCGGGCGCGCGCGTGTTCGACGGCCGGGCGCCGGAGCCGATGTATATCGTCGGCGGCGCGATCCTGTGGATTCTCGTGTCGCACACCTCGTCCTTCATCGACTCGCTCGACGCCAAGGTGCTGCTCGCCTCCGGCATCATCACCGCTTACACGTGGGCCACGGCCTATGAATTCTGGCGCGGCCGCAGCGAACCGCTGGTGTCGCGCTGGCCCGCGATCTTCATGCTGTTCGCGCATGGCGCGCTGTTCCTGCTGCGCACGCCGCTCGCGAAGGTGCTGCCGTGGTCGCCGACCAGCCAGGTGTTCGACAGCGTGTGGCTGACGGTGCTGAGCTTCGAGGCGCTGCTTTTCACCATCGCGATCGCCTTTATCCTGCTGGCGATGGCGAAGGAGCGCACCGAGCTTCGCCACAAGACCGCGGCGCTGGTCGATCCGCTGACCGGCATCGCCAACCGCCGCGCCTTCCTCGAAGAGGTCCTTGCATTGAGCAAGCGGCAGCAAACGGAAGGCCGCTCGGCTGCGGTTCTGCTCGCCGATCTCGACCACTTCAAGTCGATCAACGATCGCTTCGGCCACGCCGTCGGCGACCAGGTGCTGAAGATTTTCGCCGCGGCCGCCGGCGCCAAGCTCGGGCCCGACGACCTGATCGGCCGGCTCGGCGGCGAGGAGTTCGCCATGGTGATCTACGACGCCGGCCACGACAAAGGCCTTGCGATCGCCGAGCGCATCCGGATGTCGTTCGAGACCGCCGCGGCCGATGTCAACGGCCGCGCGATCGGCGGCACCGTCAGCATGGGCATGGCGCTCGCCGAGACCAGCCTGTTCGACATTCCGGCGCTGTTGGCCCAGGCCGATGAGGCACTCTATTGCGCCAAGGAGCGCGGGCGAAACCGCGTCGAGGTCGCCTCGCTCCAGCTTGTGCTCGATCGCACCGAGGCGGCTGAGCAGCGCCATCCGGCGCCGGCAGAGCGGCGCGGGCCGCGGCGGCGCCCAGCGCAGCCTGAAGTTGCGCCGATCGCGTAACGGCCCGTGTCAGAGCCGGCGGCATTTGCTATGACACGGCATGATCGAAAGCATCGAGCTCGAAAAATGCACCGGCTGCGGCATCTGCGACTTGGTCTGCCCGGCCGATGTGATCCACATGGAGCCGCAGCCCGTCGCCATTGAGATCGCGGGCTTGCGCCAGACCAGGCTCCTGCCGGTCATCAAGTTCCGCGAGCACTGCATCACCTGCTTCAGCTGCGAAATCTTCTGCCCGGAGCACATCGTCGACGTGCATCCGTCGGTCAAGAACCGACCGCGGCCGTGGTGAGCGGAATGGATAAGCTCGACGGCGTGCTGATCGACACCGACGTGCTGGTGGTGGGCGCTGGGGCGGGCGGTCTCATGGCCGCGCTCTCCGCCAAGCGCAACGGCCCGCCGGGCACCCGCGTCACGCTGGTCGATTCCTGGCTGATCGGCCGCACCGGCCATACCGCCTTCTCCAACGCCTGGACCATCGTCGCGCTGCCGGGCGACGACATCGACGGCATTCTCCATGAGATCGTCGCCGGCAATGACGGCATCGCCGATCAGGTGCTGGTGCGGCAAGCGCTGGTCGACTCCCACGCCCGGATCAAAGACTTCGAGAAAATGGGCATGCACTTCGGCCGCGACGAGGCCGGGGTCTACAAGCGCCGCCCGACCCGCGGCCTCGATCTCGCCCGCGTGATGTATCCGGAAGGCGGCGGGCTCGAATTCGCCTGGAAGCTCCGGCTCGCGCTCGAGCGCGACGGCGTGCAACTGATCGACCGGCTGTTCATCACCGGGTTGATGCGCGGCGGCTCCGACCGCATCACCGGCGCGGTCGGCATCAACAGCCGCACCGGCGAGTTCAACGTCATCAAGGCCCGCGCCACCATCGTCGCCACCAATGCCATCACGTTCCGCTCGGGCTTCGTGCGCGACATCACCGGCACCGGAACGTTGCTCGCCTATCGCGCCGGCGCGGCGCTGCGCAACGCCGAATTCTCCTACGTGCGTCCCGGCACGCCGAAGTTCTATTTCGAGGGCATCACCTTCGCGATCCAGGAGGGCGCGCGCTGGGTAAACGCCAAGGGCGAGGCGTTCATGGACGAATACGAGCCGGAGTGGGGCGACCAGGCCGACGTGCCGCGCATCGCCAAGGCGATGGCGATGGAGAACCGCAAAGGCAACACGCCGCTCTATCTCGACATGTCGCCGATCCCGGAGCACCTGCGGGAGTATTTCATCCAGAGCAAGGTGAAATGGATGGACTATTTCTTCCGCAAGCTCGGCGACGAGGCCAAGACCGACATGTTCGGCAAGACGCCGTATTACGCGCTCAACCAGATGACCAAGATGGGCATCCGCACCGGCGCGGACTGCCGCTCCGACGTCCCGGGATTGCT
The DNA here is from genome assembly GCA_963850885.1 of uncultured Alphaproteobacteria bacterium. Taxonomy (GTDB): domain Bacteria; phylum Pseudomonadota; class Alphaproteobacteria; order Rhizobiales; family Xanthobacteraceae; genus Z2-YC6860. The sequence goes on from CAWKOD010000034.1 coordinate 65,287, forward strand.
CTCGGCGGGGCTGGCGCAGGCCGGCTGCGCCAACCATTTCGCCGGCTTCCATATCGGGCTTTGCGTCGGCAACGGCTGGATCGCGGGAAAATCCGCGATCGAGGATCTCGACCGCCTGCCGGCGCCGTCGCTCGATGCGGCCGAAGTGCGCGCGTTGCATGCCGAGACCCACGCGCCGCTGAAAGCCACTTCCAGTGCGGAATCCGACCGCATCCTGCGCGATCTGCAGGCGGTGATGTTCGCCTATGACACCGGCATCCTGAAACGCGAGGATCGGTTGCAGGCGGCCTTCGATCGCGTCACGGCGCTGGCCGAGGAGTTCAAGACCATCGCGGCGCCGCACACCCACGAGCTGGTGCGGCTCAAGGAGACCGAGGCGATGCTGCTCGCGGCGCGCTTCATCCTCGGCGCCTCGCTCTATCGCACCGAGTCCCGCCTGAGCCATTTCCGCGAGGATCACGACCTGCGCGACGACGCCAACTGGCTGGTCTGGGTGGACGTGGCCGAAGGCGGCAACGGACCGTCGTTCAGCAAGACGCCAGTGCCGACGCCCTATTGCTCGGTGACCTTGCCGCGGCGCAAGCCGTCGCGCCTCGCGGCGGCCCACATCGTCGCTGGTGTCTAGAAGATCAGCGCGTCAGGACGATGAAATCGGTGTACTCGCCGGTTTCGTCGGATAGCCGGTTGTCCGACACGATCAAGGACGAGCCGGGTGTGATCATCTCGGCAATCCGATCGACCAGTTCCGGCGGCATGATGATGCGGTCGAGCGCCGCGCTCGGGCTCGGCATTGGCGCCACGAACTCAACCGCTTTCACGGCGTGCTCCCGTCGCCCCTTGCGGCCGCTGTCGGAGTTCTTGGCTTCGGCCGCGCGCCGGAAGCTGCTCGGGATCGAAACCACGGTCCAGCGCAAACCGCCCTCCGCCTTGGCGCCCATGGCGGTATAGACGTGGGTGCCGATCGGCTGCTCGGGATGCTCAAAGCTCACCGGCGCATCGAACAGCGGCTTCCAGCCCTGGCGGACGTAGAGCTTGTTTTCCTTGAGGCTGACGAACACCGAGATCGGCCGGCCGTTGGCTTCCTGCACGATAGTCGCGGGCATCGTTTTGGGGCGCTCGTCGACAATGATCTGCGCCGGCGCCGCGATCGGGATCGATCGGGCCTCGACAGGCTTTGCTTCAGGCTTGGCTTCGACCTGCTTGACCTCGGCGGGTTTGGTCTCAACCGGCTTGGTTGCAACGACGGTGGTCTCGACAGGCTTTGCCTCGGGGGACTTTGCATCGTCAGATTTGGCTTCAACCGATCGGACCTCGTCCGGTTTTGCCTCGACCGGTTGCGGTTCGCCGGCTTTGACCTCGGCCGGCTCTCGCGTGCCGCCGACACCGTCGGTGTCGGACTGCTTGGTCGGCTGCTCGACTGTCGCGCTGGCCAGAGGTTCCGTCACGACGGCTGTCGTCACCGCCTTGGTGGCGTCGCCGGCGACGGAGTCGATCGCCACCGCAGTGGTGTTCGTGGCGTTGGCGGTCCTGACCTTGATCACCGACGACGTCGTCGCTGGCTCGGCCGCCACAACAGGCGGGGGGGCGGGGGCGGGGACGGCCGCGGGCGGCGCCGCCACCATCTTGGGCTTGGGCGCGAACAGGCGGGCGTGCGCGAACTCGAGCGGCGCGACCTCCGGGCGGGTGACGATGATCCGCGCGCCCATCTTGGTGGTTTTCCAGAGCAGTTGCGCGAAGCTTTCGGTCAGCCGGACGCAGCCATGCGATGCCGGATAGCCGGGAAGGGGGCCTTGGTGAAGCGCCGAGCCCGACCAGGTGATGCGCTGCATATAGGGCATCGACGCGTCGTAGAGGTTGGAGACGTGGTGGCGGTCTTTCTGAATGACCGTGAACACGCCCATCGGCGTCGGATGATCGGCGGTGCCGGAGGAAATCGCCGTGCTGGCGACCGGGTGGCCGTCGGCGAACAGGGTCGCGCGCTGCTTGTCGATCGAAACGATGATGTGCAGCGGCCCGGAGCGGATCGGCGGCGACTTGTCGGCCGCACGTCCAGCCTTGCCCTCGGCCTTCTCGGACGCTCTGGAGCGCGCCTTGATGGATCTCCGCGCCGGTAGATCGTATGCCGTGACGGCCCGGGAATTGGCCCACCAGGTTTCGGGGCTGCCTGCGGCCTTGACCTGCGCGGATCCGGCCATCAAAAGCGCGGCAAACGATACCCCGGCCACCAACGCAGCGCGCTTCATCGCCCAAACTCCCTCAACCCACGCCCGCACCCAAGGGCAATTTACCTATCGTTAACGAATTAACCAGTTCAAAATTCCTCTCGTTCCCAGGCTGATTGCGGTATTGCGGGCGAAGCCGCAAACGTGGTTAACGCCGGTGTGCTGCATGGCAGCGGCCACAATTCACCGGTACGCTGTTGGCTCGATTTGGGGCATGATGGTTCCCACCCGGTACGACAGGAAAAGCCATGAAATACCGCCGTTCGGACGCCAAGGACCACGCCCGCGCCCATATGAAGGGCATCTGGGCGGCAGCCCTGATGCCCTACGCCCCGGACCTTTCGATCGACGAGAAGGGGTTCCGGAAGAACCTGCGGCACTGGGTCGACGATCTTGGCATCGACGGTGTGTTCATTGCCGGCAAGCAGAGCGAGTTCTTCTCTATGTCGGTTGCCGAACGCAAGCGCTCGATGGAGATCGTGGTCGACGAAATCGGCAAGACGTCAGGCGTGATCGCCTCGTGCTCCGACCAGAACATGGACGTGGTGATCGAGCTGGCCAAGCACGCCCAGGCGATCGGCGCGCCGTATATCGTCGTCCACGCACCGGTGCTGCACTTTCTCGGCAAGCAGGACGAGACGCTTTATCAGTATTACAAGACGATCAGCGAGCAGGTCGACATCGGCATCGCGATGTGGAGCCACGAGGACTCCGGCTATCTGATGAGCCCGGAGCTGTGCGCGCGGATCGCCGAACTGCCGAACATCGTCGCCATCAAGTACAGCGTGCCGCGCGAGATGTATGTGCGGCTGACGCGGATGGTCGGCGACAAGATCCAGGTCAGCACGGCGTCCGAGGTCGAGTGGTTCGACAATATCGTCGAGCTCGGCTGGCGGCTTTATCTCTGCTCGTCGCCGCCGTATCTGTTCCAGACCAAGGTGGATCGCCGCATGCGCGACTACACCGACCTGGCCTTCAAGGGCGAGGTGGCGAAGGCCAAGGTGATCCGCGACAGCCTCAACCCGGTGCGCGAGGCGTTCCGCCGCACGCGGCCGGCCGAGAAGCCGCCGTCGCATTCGAAATACTGGCAGGAGCTGATGGGGCAGGTCGGTGGACGGGTGCGGCCGCCGATGCTGGAATTGACCGACGCCGAGAAGGAAGCGACCCGCCGCGCGTTCGAGACCTGCGGGCTGAAGCTTCCGGACGCGGCGACGAAATCATCCGCAGCGTAAGCGCGAGAGCAGGGACCTAGAGCACGACCATGGGACGATTGCAGGCGTTCAACTTCAAGAAGTGGATCGACGAGAACGAGCATCTGCTCAAGCCGCCGGTCGGCAACAAGAAGGTGTTCGAAGACGGCGACATGACCGTGCAGGTGGTCGGCGGCCCGAACGAGCGCGCCGACTATCACGACGACCCGGTGGAGGAGTTCTTCTATCAGCTCAAGGGCAACATGGTGCTCAAGGTCGGCGACAACGGCAATTTCTACGACGTGCCGATCAAGGAGGGCGAGGTGTTCCTGCTGCCGCCGCACGTGCGGCACGCGCCGCAGCGGCCGGCGGGATCGATCGGGCTCGTGGTCGAGCCGCAACGAACGCCGGAGCAGCTCGATGCGTTCGAATGGTATTGTTTTGAATGCGGCGCGCTGGTCCACCGCGTCGAGGTCAAGGTGACGCATCTGGTGCGCGACCTGCCGCCGATCTACGAAGCCTTCTTCGCCGACGAGAAGGAGCGCACCTGCAAGAAATGCGGCGCCTCCATCCCGGCAAGAAAGCCGCCGGCCGGCTGGGCGAACATCTAGGTCAGCGGGCGCTAGATCTGGCTGCGGCCCAGCACTTTCAGCGCGACGCGGGAAGCAAGACGAGTGTGCCGCGCCCGCTGAACGACATCTGCGCGTACCGGAGAGCCGCGCGAGAAGCGACATGGCGGAGCCTGCGCACGTCAAGCATCCCCTCATGAGATCGAGCCAGCGGCCGCGGGCTCTTTGCGCATCCACCAGGTGCACATCGTTTGCTCGCGCAGCGCAACAGCGCACGTAGCTGTGCAGAACGGGACCAATCGCCGTCATTAGACGATGTTGGTCGCCGGTTCTTCGCCGGTGATGAGCACGATACAGCTCCATCATCCGTGGCGGAGTACGTAGTTGACCTCCTTGGCGAAATGCGTCCCCGCGCCGCGGCCTTGAAGCCCGATCGTGGCGTCCTCTGTCCCAGTTGTTGCCGGTGCCGACGTACCAGGTGCCGTTGAGCGACGGTGATGAAGCGGTCGTTCGGATGGAAGTGCGGCTCGGAGAACGAGCCGGCCTTGAACTTGCTCATATACATGTGATGAGCCGGGCTTGGTCGGATCGCCGAACAAGATCTTCTGATTGATCGGCGTCGCGTCGGTCGCATCGCGCCCTGCGCGTCTGCGTCGCGACAGTCGTCATGGCGCTGGCCTTGGGATCGAGTTCGACCGCGGCGGCGGGTGTCCAAACAGGCCGATGAGCGGGGCCAGCGGCAAACGTGCCGACGGGCCATGATGACCACCCTGCGTGCGATATTGCTTGGGCAGATCGAGTGGCCGAGGCTTACAGTCTGGCGTAATTTCATGGGTTGCGGTAAAGAGATGGCATAGCGAAATGCGTTTTGGCGGTGGGGTGGCGGACTTGAATGTGGCGCCGGCCGGGGCGGTTAGCGGCCGCGGCTTTGCAGGCGGGGAAACCCGCCGACGGCCATTTGTTTTTCAGTTATGGGGCTGCCACTCGTAAGTTTTCTTTCGCTGGTGTTCACGGCGCTTGCGTTGGTGCCGTATGGCGCGCACCTGTTTTCGCTGCCGAACAAGATCGGCATGACGGAGGCGCAATATTTCATCGCGCAGTCGATCTATCAGGGCTGGGCGTTGCTCAGCCTCATATTGATTCCGGCCATGCTGTTCAATGTCGTCTTGGCCTACCTGCTGCGTAGCGACCGGCCGGCGTTTTATATGGCCGCGGCGGGCTGCGCCTTGATGGCCGCAACGCTTGCGGTTTTCTTCGCCTTCACCTATCCGGCCAATGTGGCGACGCAGAATTGGACTGTGTCGCCGGGCCACTGGGTCGAATTGCGCCGGCAATGGGAATATTCCCATGCCGTCAACGCGGGCCTGAACTTCCTGGCGTTCTGCTTTGTCGCTGGGGCGACGGTCGCGTCGCGCCGGTGATCGCTACGGCGCCATCTCGACCGGCGTGTTCGTCGCCGGACCCTGGCCGGTGATGAGCACGATAACTTCCTCGTCCTTGGCGCCATCGTAGTGCACCTCTTTGCCGTAGTGCGTCACCGCGCCGCCGGCCTTGACCCCGATGGTGGCGTCCTTGTCCCATTTGTTGCCGGTGCCGACGTACCAGGTGCCCTTGATGACGGTGATGAAGCGGTCGTTCGGATGGAAATGCGGCTTGGAAAAATTCCCCGGCTGGAAGCGGTTCATCACCATGTAGTAGCCGGGCTTGGTCGGGTCGCCGAACAGCACCTTCTGGTTGACCGGTGCCGCGCCGGTCGGATCGCGCCATGGGAGTTCGTCGGCCTGCTTGATGGCGATGGCCTTGGGATTGAGCTCGACCGCGGAGGCGGGTCCGATGATACCGATGACCAGCGCGGCGGCGACGATGCGACGAGACATGATGACCTCCCTGCGTGCAATATTGCTTGGGCCGATCGAGTGGCCGAGGTGTACAGTCTAGCGTAATTCCATGCGATTGCGGGACGCTTTGGCGCGTTGACAATCCGTACAAAGCCAGCGCGAAATCGGGCCGCCGACCTGCGCATGACAACAGACAGGCGGCGGCACCGGGAGGCTTGAATGATGAAGCGGCTTGTCGCGGCGATTGCGGTGCTGGTCGGCCTGTCGTTCGGCGCGCTGGCGCAACAGGCCTATCCGAACCGCATCATCCACCTGATGCAGGGCTTTCCGCCCGGCGGCAACGTCGACATCATCGCCCGCATTCTCGGCCACGAAATGGAAAAGAGCCTCGGCCAGTCGATCGTGGTCGAGGCCAAGCCCGGCCTCGCCGGCGCGCTCGCCGCCGAGGCTGTCGCGCGCAGCGATGCCGACGGCTACACGCTGTTGATGCTGCCGAGCGCGCATCCGGCCTATGCGGCGCTGTCGAAGAACGTCAAATTCAAGGTGGTCGACGACTTCACCTGGATTTCGGTCGCGAGCTTCTATCCGTTCATGATCGCCGTGAAAGCGGACTCGCGCTTCCAGAATCTGAAGCAGATCATCGACGAGGCGCGCACCAAGCCGGGCGAATTGAAATACGGCTCGGCCGGCGTCGGTTCGATCCTGCACACCACCGTCGAGCTGATCGGCGTTCAGACCAAAACCAAGTTCTTGCACATTCCCTATCGCGGCGAGGCGCCAGCCCTCACGGGCCTGCTGCAAGGCGAAATCGATTTCATCGCCGCGACCACCGGGCCGGTCAGCCCGCGGGTCAAGTCGGGCGAGTTCCGCGCTCTCGCGGTGACCGGCAAGACGCGCTGGCGCGATTTCCCCGACGTGCCGACCGTCGCCGAGTCGGCCATTCCGGGCTTCGAGGTGATTTCCTGGACCGGCCTTGCGGGCCCGCCCGACCTGCCGAAGCCGATCGTCGACCGGCTCAACGCCGAGCTGCGCAAGGCGCTGGCGGTGCCGGACGTGAAGAGCAAGCTCGAATCGATGGGCGGCGATCCGCGCGCCACCACGCCCGATGAGATGAAGACGCTGGTGCGGCGCCAGTACGACACCTGGAAGAAGCTCGCGACCGAGGCGAACCTCTCGATCAATTAGGGCGCGTTCTACTTATTGACCACGTAGGCCGTGCGATTGATGAACTCCAGGGCGGTGCCGTCTGGATCGCGGAAGTACGCCCGCGGCCCGTCGATAGTGCCGCCGCGCCGATCTTCCTCGAAAAACACGTCGATGCCCTTCGCGCGCAGGCCGTCCACCGCAGCCTGGTATTCCGCCGCATCGACCATGAAGGCGTGGTGCACGCCGTCCGACATATCCAGCGGACCTTTGATGATCGGGGCCGAGCGCTTGATCAACAGCACGCACACGCCGCCGGCATCGAGGAAGGTGATGACCTTGTCGGGCCGCTGCGCCAAAAATTTGCAGCCGACGATTTCGGTATAGAATTTTGTGCTCCGGTCGACGTCGCTCACCGGGATGCTGAAACGCGCGATGCCCTTGATTTCCGGCATGGCCCGTCCTTCTTCCGATTTTCTCGGGAGGAGACATTATCCCTTCCGGAGCTTCATGAAAGGGGCGTAGCCTCTTCGCAGCGCGCGTCGCTCTGTTGGATTGCATGCGCAGGCGAGTGTCCGGACTGGGGAGTGAATGCCATGATGCTTCCACGCCGCCGATTTCTGCAACTGGCCGCGGGTGTTGCCGCGTTCCCGGCGGTACCGCGGATCGCGCAGGCGCAAACATTTCCGACGCGGCCGGTGCGCATTGTCGTCCCGACCGCCGCCGGCGGCCCAAACGACATCGTCACACGCCTGATCGGGCAATGGCTGTCGGAGCATCTCGGCCAGCCCGTCATCATCGAGAACCGGCCCGGCGCGGGCACTAACCTGGCGACCGAGGTGGTCGTGCGTGCGCCCCCGGACGGCTATACGCTTTTTTCCGCCGGGCCGGCGTCCGCCATCAATGCGACGCTCTACGACAAACTCAGTTTCAATTTTCTCCGCGACACTGCACCGGTCGCGGGCATCATTCGGGTATCCAACATTCTGGTGGTACACCCATCGTTTCCAGCAAAGACGGTTCCCGAGTTCATCGTCTACGCCAAGGCCAATCCGGGAAAACTCAGCATGGCATCGGGCGGCATTGGCAGCGGGTCCCATATGGCTGGCGAGTTGTTCAAGCAGATGGCCGGCGTTGACATGGTCCATGTGCCCTATCGGGGTGCGGGGCCCGCTCTGGGCGACGTGCTCGGCGGACAGGTGCAGGTCATGCTCGACCTCATGCCCAATTCAATCGAGCACATCAGGGCGGGCAAGCTCCGCGGTTTGGCGGTCACCACCGCGATGCGCTCGCAGGAACTGCCCCGAACGTGGGCGATTTCGTCCCGGGCTACGAGGCGAGCGCGGTGTTTGGCATCTGCGCCCCCGCGAACACGCCGGCCGACGTCGTCGACAGGCTCAACAAGGAAATCAATGCGGGCCTCGCCGATCCCGGCATCAAAGCCAGGCTTGCTCAGCTCAGCGGCGCAGTGCTGGCCGGCTCGGCCGCCGACTTGGGCAAGCTCTTCGTCGACGAAACGGAGAAGTGGGGCAGGGTGATCCGCGCGGCGGCCCACATCAAGGCGGAATAAGCGGTCGCTTCCGCCCGCTGGGTCGGTCGGATAGACTGTTACAGCCGCGACCGTTTCCCGAACCGCCGAAGAGGTTGCCCATGAATGCGCCCGCCAAAGTTTTGTCCGCGATCCCATTCGACGTCGCCCGTCTCGACAAGTTGATGGACGAGGCCGGCATGGATGTGCTGATCGCGACGTCGAAGCACAACGTGCAGTATCTGCTCGGCGGCCATCGCGCGTTCTTCTTTGACTACATGGATGCGATGGGGCTGAGCCGCTACCTGCCGGTCCTGGTCTATGCCAAGGGCGCGCCGGACAAGGCGGCTTATTTCGGTCACCGACTGGAAAGCTTCCAGCGCGAGAACAATCCGTTCTGGACGCCGGTGCAACTGACAAACTCGTCAGGCTCGGTCGATACCATGCAGAAGGCGATCGAGCATATCCGCAAGGCCGGCATCAAGACGCGCGGCATCGGCGCCGAGCTGTCGTTTCTCCCGGTCGACGCCGGCAAAACGCTGCAAAGCGCGTTCCCCGACAGCAACATGACCGATGCGCTGTTCGTGCTGGAGCGGATGCGCTCGATCAAGACGCCGGATGAATTGAAGAAGCTGAAGATCGCGTCGGAGGCGGTGATCGAGTCGATGCAGGCGGTGATCGCCAAGCATGGCCCGGGCGCCACCAAGGCGGAGGTCACCGAAGCGCTGCGCCGCGAGGAGACCAACCGCGGCCTGACGTTCGAATATTGCCTGATCACCGCTGGCACGAGCCTCAACCGCGCGCCGTCCGATCAGGTCTGGGGCGAGGGCGACATCATGTCGATCAACTCCGGCGGCAATTATCACGGCTACATCGGCGACCTCTGCCGCATGGCGATCCAGGGCGAGCCGGACGCCGAGCTGGAGGACATGCTGGGCGACATCGAAGCGATCCAGCGCGCCTCGATGAAGCCGATCAAGGCCGGCGCCATGGGCAGCGAGGTCTATGCCGCCGCCGAAGCGGTGCTCGCCAAATCGAAGTACCACAACAACACGCACTTCCTCGGCCACGGCATGGGGCTGGTGAGCCATGAGGCGCCGCGGCTCACCGCCAACGGCCCGGTGCCCTACGACGATTACGACGCCCACCGGCCGCTCGAAGCCGGCATGGTGATCTCGGTCGAGACCACCTTGGCGCATCCCAAGCGCGGCTTCATCAAGCTCGAGGACACCGCGGTGGTGACCGACAAGGGCTGCGACATCTACGGCGAGGGCGCCCGCGGCTGGAATCGCGCCGGCACCGCGGCGCGGTCCTAGCGCAAGGGCACGCGCGGTCATTGCATCATGAAGATCGCGCGCGTCACGGCGGTTCCGCTCCACGTCCCGCTGCACATCAAGCTCGTCGGCGTCGATCGCGCGACTTCGCTCGCGTGTTGTCATGTCGAGGTCGAGACCGACGACGGCCTGATCGGCCACGGCCTCACCAGCATCACCGAAGAGGACGTGATCGCGCAGATCGTCAACGGCGTCGTCGGGCCGGCCATCCTCGGCGACGATCCGCTCGCCCATGAGCGCATCTGGGACAAGCTCTATTGGACGCTGATGCCGCGCGGCCAGACCGGCTATGCGGCGCATGCGCTCGCCGCCGTCGACATCGCGCTCTGGGACATCAAGGGCAAGGCGCTGAAGCAGCCGGTGTGGCGGCTGCTCGGCGGCGCGCATCCGCGGGTGCCGGTCTATGCCACCTTCGGCTTCGGCTTTTTCGACCGCGAGCAGCTTGCCGCGGCGGCCAAGCTCTGGGTCGCGCAGGGGTTCACCCGGCTGAAGATGACGGTCGGCAACGAGGCGCTGCGCCACCGCGACAAGCGTCCGGTCATGGAGGTGATCCGCGAAGATGCCGCGCGGGTGCGGGCGGTGCGCGAGGCGGTCGGCTCGGAGGTCGAGCTGTTCCTGGACGCCAACTGCAATCTCGACCTCTATCACGCCACCAAGCTCGTCGAGATGGTGAAGCCCTACGGCATCTCATTCTTCGAGGAGCCGCTGACGCAGAACGACGTGCCGGGCATGGCGCAGCTTCGCCGCGCCACCGGCATGGCGCTCGCCTGCGGGCAGAACGAGGGACTGGCGTTTCGCTTCCGCGATCTCCTGGTGAACGAGGCGATCGACTACGCCCAGCCCAACGTCGCCATCACCGGCGGATTTTCGCAATGCGTGAAGATCGCCGGCATGGCGGCGGCGTTCAACGTCTCGATTGCCAACGGCGGCGCCTGGGGCTTCCACAACATGCACCTGCAGGCCGGCGTATCGAACGGCACCCTGGTCGAGCACCACTATCTCGCGGTCGAATTGTACAAGCAGATCTATCGCGGCCTGCCGCAGCCCGCGGACGGCTATTTCACCATGCCGGAAACCCCGGGACTGGGCTTCGAGCCCGACCGCGACGCCATCCGCGAGATCGCCAAGCTGCCGCTGTCGCAAGGCAGGGGCAAAGGGTAGGCAAGGGGTAAGTACCTGCCCAAAATGTCGGCTCGGACTGGTTCAGGGGCCGTGGAACCGTTATCGGGCATAACCTGCACTGCAACGAGGCGGGAAAGCCGGGCGGTTGCCGGGGGTTTGTATCCCAAGCCATGAAATGTCCCTTGAATACGATGGCCCGTTCGAGGGATCATTGCAGTTGCAACGATAAGCGACTCAGGCAGCGGATGTTCGGCGGCTTTCCGGGGGGATGGCCGGGGACCAACGTGATGCTCCCGAGAGGTCGTGCTCTGGGGATGAGTCATCGATGATCGGTCTCGTTCGCCTCGCGCTGCGACGCCCCTACACCATGGCCATCGCCGGCATGCTCATCTTGCTGATGGGCTTCCTGTCGGCGCAGCGCATGGTCGTCGACATCTTCCCCAACATCGACATCCCGGTCGTCTACGTCGCCTGGAATTACCCCGGTCTCTCCGCCGAAGATATGGAACGGCGCGTCGTGCTGGTCAGCGAGCGCGCCTATTCCACCACGGTCAACGGCATCGAGCGCATCGAGTCGCTGTCGATCCCGGGCCTTGGCATCCTCAAGGTCTATTTCACCCAAGGCACCGACATCGGCGGCGCCATCGCGCAGATCAGCGCGCAGAACAATTCGATCCTGCGCATCGCGCCGCCCGGCATCACGCCGCCGAACATGATCCGGTTCAATGCGTCGAACGTGCCGGTCGTGCAGGTCACGCTCAACAGCAAGACACTCCCGGAGCAGCAGATCTTCGACTACGGCACTCAATTTCCTGCGCATCAAGCTGTTCACCATCCCGGGCCTATCGATTCCCGCGCCTTACGGCGGCAAGCAGCGCCAGATCATCGTCGACGTCGATCCGGCGCGGCTCAGCGCCAAGGGCTTGTCGCAGATGGACGTGGTCAGCGCGTTGCAGGCCACCAACGTCATCGTGCCGGCCGGCGTCGCCCGCATCGGCGAGCGCGAGTTCAACGTCAAGCTCAACTCCAGCCCGCAGTTTGTCGAGCAGTTCCAATTCCTGCCGGTTGGCGTGCGCGACGGCCTGACGGTGTCGCTCGGCGACGTCGCCAAGGTCAGCGACAGCTTCGCGACCCAGCAGAACGCGGTGCGCATCAACGGCCAGCGCGCCAGCTACATGAACATCCTGAAGAACTCGGATGCCTCGACGATCGCCGTGGTCAAGGCGATCCGCGACATCATGCCGGAGGTTCAGGCCACGGCGCCGGAAGGGCTCGAGCTCGCGCTCGACTTCGACCAGTCGGTGTTCGTGCAGGGCGCGGTCGACAACATCATCCACGAAGCGGTCCTGTCGTCGATCCTGGTTTCGCTGATGATCCTGATCTTCCTGGGCAGTTGGCGGAACACCGTCATCGTGTCGCTGTCGATTCCGCTGTCGATCGCGGCGGGCGTCGCCGGCCTGTTCCTCACCGGGCAGACCATCAACCTGATGACTCTCGGCGGCCTGGCGCTCGCGATCGGGCTTCTGGTCGACAATGCGACGGTGACGATCGAGAACATCCACCGCAACCAGGCGCTCGGCAAGCCGCTGACGATCGCGATCCTCGACGGCTCGAACGAAGTGATCCAGCCACTGACCGTGGCGACGCTGGCCATCTGCATCGTGTTCGCGCCGGTGCTGCTGCTCACCGGCCCGTCGCGCTTCCTGTTCATCCCGCTCGCCATCACGGTCGTGCTGGCGATGCTGGCCTCCTATGTCCTGTCGTTCACCGTCGTTCCGGCGCTGGCGCGGTATCTGCTCAAGGACCACGACGATCATGCTCCGAAGAACCTCGGCGCGCGGATGTCGGCGGCGTTCGATCGCGGCTTCGAGCGCGTCAAGAACGGCTATGGCAACGTGCTGGCGCTGGCGCTGGTGAAGCGGAAATTCGTGCTCGGCTGTTTCGCGATCCTGCTCGCGGCGTCCGCCGCGCTCGCGCCGATCATCGGCACCGACTTCTTCCCGACGTCCGACGTCGGCATCCTCAAAATGCATGTCCGCGCGCCGCGCGGCATGCGGCTTGAGGAAACCGAGAAGATCGTGGCCCAGGTCGAGGACAGCATCCGCCAGGTGATACCGGCGAAGGAGTTGCGCACCATCAACTCGACCATCGGCCTGCCGTTCTCGCTCAACCTCGCTTTCGTGCCGAGCGACAACACCAGCGGCATGGATGCCGAGCTCCTGATCTCGCTCCGTCACGGCCACCGGCCGACCGTGGAGTATCAGCGGCTGATCCGGGACAAGCTCAACGCCGAATTCCCCGGCACGCTGTTTTACTTCCAGACCGCCGACATCGTGAGCCAGGTGCTCAACTTCGGGCTGGCGGCGCCGGTCGACATCCAGATCCAGGACTCGAATTTCCCGCGCGCCTATGCGTCGGCGCAGCGCATCATGCAGGCCATCCAGAAGATCCCGGGCGTGGTCGATCCCCGCATCGCCCAGGTGCTGGACTTCCCGACCATCCAGATCGACGTCGATCGCCAGCGCGCCGCGCGAATGGGCATCGCCCAGCGCGACGTCGCCAACAACATGCTGACGTCGCTTGCCGGCAGCGCGCTGGTCGGCGCGACCTACTACCTCAATCCGCAGACCGGCGTGAACTACACCGTGGCGGTGCAGACGCCGGCGGACAAGATCAACACGGTCGCGGACGTCATGAATCTGCCGGCCAATCCGGCGGCGCCCAACATCAACCCGAATATTCCGCTGACGACGCTGCTCACGACGCCGAACTCGCCGGTCACGCGCATCGCCGACATCGCCACCATGAAGCCCACCACGATGATGCAATCGATCAACCACTACACCGTGCAGCGGGTGGTGGACGTCAACGCCAACATCGACAGCCGCGATCTCGGCAGCGTGGCGGCGGAGATCAAGAAGGTCATCGCCGAGGAGCAGAAGAACCTGCCGTCGACGGTCAAGATCTTCCTGCGCGGCCAGAACGAGGTGATGGAGACCTCGTTCCGCAATCTCGGCTTCGGGCTGATCCTGGCGATCGTCCTGGTCTATGCGGTGCTGGTCGTGCTGTTCCAGTCCTGGGTCGACCCCTTCATCATCATGATGGCGGTGCCCGGCGCGCTGGTCGGCATCCTCTGGACGCTGGCGATCACCGGCACCACGATCAATGTCGCCTCGCTGATGGGCGCGATCATGTCGGTCGGCATCGCGGTGTCGAACTCGATCCTGGTGGTGAGCTTTGCCAACGATCTGCGCAGCCGCAACGAGAGCCTCACCCCGTTCGAGGCGGTGATCGAGGCCGGCAAGACCCGGCTGCGGCCGATCCTGATGACGGCGCTGGCGATGATCATCGGCATGGTGCCGATGGCGCTGGCGCTCGGCGAGGCCGGCGAGCAGAACGCGCCGCTCGGCCGCGCCGTGATCGGGGGCCTGGCCTTTGCGACGATTGCGACGCTGATCCTGGTGCCGATCTTCTACACCCTGCTGCGGCGCCAGTTGCCGACCTTGCACACTCTCGATAAACGCTTTGAAGCTGAAGCCGCGGGTTCGGCGGCTGGAGGTTCCGTTCATGGCTGAAGATCAAGCTGCGACCGCATCCGGGTCGGGGCGCTCCATCAAGTTCTACCTGTTCGGCGGGGCCGTCGTCGTGGCGGCGGTCGTCGCGGTCGGATATTTCCATCTCAGCCGCAGCCAGACCGTCGCGGTCGCCCGCGAGGCGCGCGCCAACGTCGTCGACCGCGGTCCCCGCGTCGAGGTGGTGGCGGCGGCGCAAGGCCCGAGCGAGCGAACCATCACGATGCTCGCGGACGTTCGCGCCAACACGACGGCGATCATGTACGCCAAGGTCAGCGGCTACATGAAATCGGTTCTGGTGGATCGCGGCGACCGGGTGCAGGCCGGGCAGGTCATCGCCGTGATCGAATCGCCGGAGATCGATCAGCAGTACAACGCCGCGGTCACCGATCTCGAGCACAAGCGGCGCAACCTCGCGCGCTCCCAGGAACTGCTCGCCAAGGGCAACACCACCCAGGTTGCCATGCTGCAATTCGAGACCGACGCGCGCGTGGCGGAAGCCAACGTCAAGGGCCTGGAGACCATGAAGGGCTATCAGACCCTCCGCGCGCCGTTCGCCGGGCGGGTGACGGCGCGCTATGTCGATCCCGGCACGCTGATCACCAACGCGCAGACCAACTATGTCAGCGCGCTGCCGATCATGACCATTTCCGACGACAGCCGGTTGCGGGTCTACTGCTACGTCCAGCAGCAGGACGTGCCGTTCATCAATGTCGGCGACACCGCCGACATCATCGATGCCAGCAATCCGGAACGCCGTATGAAGGCCAAGGTCTCCCGCATGACCGGCGAGCTCGAGACCCGCACGCGCACCATGCAGATCGAGATCAACATCGACAACACCGAGGGCTTCCTGGTCGCCGGCTCCTTCGCCAACGTGACGCTGCACATCCCGATCAAGAGCTATCCGCAGATTCCGGTGAGCGGGTTGATGGTCAAGGGCAACGACAGCTTCGTTGCGATGGTCGAGAACGACACGCTGCGCTACAAGCCGATCCGCGTCCAGACGACCGACGGCAACACGGTGACGGTGGCGGAGGGGCTGCGGCAGGGCGATCGCGTCGCGATCAACCTGCCGGACGAGATCACCGACGGCGCCAAGGTGCAGCCGATCCTCAAGAAGTAATCTGCCGGGTGCAGGCTGGGCGGCGGCGATCAGCCCCGCTTGCGCCACATCGCGCGGCGCTGGCCGGTCGCGGCGGTGGTCGGCTGCGCCGACTTGTGGCGGAACGTGATCCGTCCGCGCGCCAGATCGTAGGGCGACATTTCGACCGTGACGCGGTCGCCGACGCCGGTGCGGATGCGGAACTTGCGCATTTTCCCCGCCGTGTAGGCGAGGATCACGTGTTCGTTGTCGAGCTTCACGCGGAAATTGCCGTCCGGCAATTCCTCGGTGACCTCGCCTTCGAATTCCAGCAGTTCTTCTTTGGCCATGGATCGTCCTTAGGCTTTCTCTCTCTCCCAGCCGCAGTCTAGCGCGGCTGCATGAATGACACTTTAGCAAAATCGGCGCCGACTGGCTGGGTCGAAGCGATCGGGCGGGGCCCCTGGCTTGAGCCCTGACCTGCATTGCTGTGCGGGACCTGATGCCGGCTCTGGCGGTCCGGCTGCTGCGCATGCTGGTCATTGCGCCCGTGGCCGCGCTTCTGGCCGTTGCGTTGCCCGCCGCGTTCGTTGCGGACGCCGTTGCGGCCTTCGCCGTTGCGGGCTTGGCCATGGGCTGGGCGTTCCGCTGCTGCTGGCCGGGGCGGCCGTGATGCTGCGGCTGCGGCGGCCGCTGTCCCGGGCGCGGCTGCGAGCTCTGGCCGGTGGCGGGGATCGCCATCCGGATCAGCTTCTCGATGTCGCGCAGGAACGGCAGCTCGTCGTGCGAGCACAGCGAGATGGCGATGCCGTCGGCGCCGGCGCGCGCGGTGCGGCCGATGCGGTGCACGTAGCTTTCCGGGATGTTGGGCAGATCGAAGTTGATGACGTGGCTGATGCCCTCGACGTCGATGCCGCGGGCGGCGATGTCGGTCGCCACCAGCGTCGGACGCGGCCGTCGCGGAAGTCCTTGAGCACGCGCTCGCGCTGGTTCTGCGACTTGTTGCCGTGGATCGCTTCGGCGGAGATGCCGTCCTTGTTGAGGCCGCGGACCACCTTGTCGGCGCCGTGCTTGGTGCGGGTGAACACCAGAACGCGATCGACTTTTTCTGCCAGGATGATGTCGGACAGCATCTTGGGCTTGCTGCCGCGATCGACGTGAATGATCCGCTGCGCGATGCGCTCCACCGTGGTGGCCTGCGGCGTCACCGACACCTTGGCCGGGTCCTTCAGCATGTGGCGGGCGAGCTCGGCGATGTCCTGCGGCATGGTGGCCGAGAACAGCAGCGTCTGCCGCTCCTTCGGGAGCTTGGCGACGATCTTACGGATGTCGCGGATGAAGCCCATGTCGAGCATGCGGTCGGCTTCGTCGAGCACGAACATCTCGACTTCGCTGAGACGAACCGCGTGGCTCTGGATCAGATCGAGGAGACGGCCCGGCGTGGCGACCAGCACGTCGACGCCATGCGCCAGCGCGCGGACCTGCGGTCCCATGTTGACGCCGCCGATGGCGAGCGTGGACTGGATGCGCAGGTGCCGGCCGTAGGTGCGGAAGCTGTCGAGGATCTGGCCGGAGAGCTCGCGGGTCGGGCTCAGCACCAGCACGCGGCAGGTCTTGGGCTGCGGGCGGACGCGGTTGGCGGCCAGCGTGTTGAGGATCGGCAGCGCGAAGGCCGCGGTCTTGCCGGTGCCGGTTTGCGCAATGCCGACGACGTCGCGCTTGGCGAGCAGCAGCGGAATGGTCTGGTCTTGGATCGGGGTGGGGGTGACGTATTTTTCTTCAGCGAGGGCGCGAAGGATCGGCTCTGCGAGGCCGAAATCGTTAAAAGAGTTCAATTCAAAGTCTTTCTATGTGCGGCCGGCCCGCCTCGCACCAATGCGAGCGGAAGCCGAACGCGGGGTTCGAGACATCCCGCGTGGACAGGGCTGTCAGTTCAGTGGAATGTCGGAGAACGGGGCTGAAAATCTCAGGCGCTTAAATCTTGAGAGATTACGGTGCGCCGAGATCGTCTTTCACGCGGCCCGGAAACAGCTTGGAGAATCAAGCCTTTGTTCCGACAGGCCTGTACATGGCAGGTTGCCGTGGTCTTTTCAAGGCTAAATCAGCAAAAGAGTGGCATTCGTCGCGATTTGACCTTAACCGGGGGTGCATGGCCGTCGGTCAATCGGCCGTGGCGAACTCACTGATCGGCCGGTAGGTCGCCTCCTGCCAGTGCCCCGGTCCGCCTTGAAACAACTGCCGGGGAAGGCCGTCGCGCAGCACCCGGACGCCCATGATCGGGGTGTGGCGGTCGAGGCCGATGACCGGCAGCCACATCATGTCCGGCTGCGACGTCGCGACAGCGCCGCGGGCGGCGGCGGCCTCATCGGGGCTCGCGCCGTCGAACGATACGATGTGCAGGCCACCTTGCGCGGGCACGGCGAAGGCTTGCTCCGGCGTGTCGCCGCCGTCGAACAGGTCGCGGCTCCAGTCGGTGATGTGCGGCGCCCATTCGAAGAAGCCCCAGTCGGTGGTGTATTGCTCGGTCTTGAAGGCGTCCGGCGATTGCAGCGTCCAGAGCGCGAGATAATTCCGGCCGCTGCCCGACATTCGTGCGAAGCGCTGGCAGCTTCGAAAATGCGGCTTCGCCAGCATCTGCGCGATCTTCGGGCCGCTGTACCACGCGTTCCAGGCGTGCTCCTTGGCGGGCTCGTTGAAATTGCAGCGCACGACATAGACGAAAGCCATCGGCCCTCCCTTCGCGAACGGGGCCAATTTCAGGTTAACCCCCGATTAGAGATTCGCACCGCTTACTGCGCATGGAAAGCCGCGTGGACGCAATTTGTATGGCGTCGGCCGCGCCGAGCTTTTGTTTTCAACAGACGTGCGTCCTGGCGTGGACGGCGATGTCGTTTCGCGATGCGTTCGTGCGCGCGGACATCCGTCCGCGTTCGGCTGGGGAGGCCGAGGCAGCATGGTCAAAACTCTGTGCATCGGCATGACCGCGGCGGCGTGTCTGGCGGTCGCGATTGCTGCGGACGCCGCCGACCTGTCGATGACGCCGATTTACCAAACCCGGCCGTCGGCGGCCGCGACGCTCGAACGGCAGCGTGAAAGACCAGTCGCGGCCCGCCAGCGTACCGGATGGCGAGCGTTTCAAATTGTCGCCTGGCACCGGCGCGATCATCTCGACCGGCGCGCCGCTGAGTGGCCAAGTCTTGAGTGGCCAAGTCTTGAGCGGCCAAGTCTTCTGGACTGGCGTGAACGACCGCTTTTAAGGGTCGGCTCTCTTCACACGTTGCGATCGAGCCCGGGGACGCGCCCCTGGGCTTGTCGTTGCTTCTCATCGAGTCGTGATCCAATACTGCCGAAGCTGTGGCGAGCATGACGAAGGCTGCCCGAACCATGCTGAAACAGGTCGGCACGCTGCTGTGCTGCGGAGCGCTCCTCTCGGGGTGCTCCTCCATCATGGGGTCGCCCGATCCGCGCCCGCCGGACCCGGCGCCGCAACCGCTGCCGGCGGTCAAGCAGATCATCGCCAACAGCACCGACGTTCTTTTCGCTCCGACCGCCAATCCAAAGAACGTCGCGATCAGCGATCTGCGGCGGTTCGACACCGCAGTCGGTTCTGAGTTCGGCGTCTGTATGCGGGCGACGGTGACCGGCCAAGCCGGCACGGATCTCGGCACGGTTACCTATGTCGTCACGGTCGCGAGAAACCGGGTGAGCGATCGGCGCCGGGCGTTGCCGGCCGACGGCTGCGACAAGGAAAAATACCAGCCGCTGTAGCTCGTGAACGCGGACCAGCCATCAAATCCGCAAGTCGCGCTCGAGATCGCCCGCGCGCTTCAACATCTCGATCGCCATTTTTTCGAGCTCGAGCGACAGCGTTTCGTCGGAAGACTGACGCGCAAGCTTCACCAAGTCATGCGCATGCATGCGAAGGTAAACGATCAGCTCCTTATGCATGTTGCCGCTGGCCCGATGAGTGGCACCCGGCGGAATCGTCGACCGTGTTGTCGAATCATACCACGCACGAGGAGAGCATCTTGTTTGAAAAAGACAGCAGGTTCATTTGCGCCGGTTCCGGAACTCGTTCCTCCGGAACCTCGACTAAAAATCGGGCACGCGATGAACGCCGATGAAATCAGCCGAGCTATTTGCGATCCGGCTTCGCATCGGCTTTGGATTTCTGCTGCGACTCCAGACGCACATAGCCGCCTTCCAATTCCGGGAACGGCACGTGGGGCTCCGCGGCGCAGGCCGCGGCCGCGTCTTCCATCACCAGTTCGGGCCGCCGGTCGGCGCCGTACAAGGCGACCAGATAGTCGCGCACGCCGGTGTTGCTTCCGAGCGCCCCCTTGGTGTCGAGCCGGACGCAAACGCGCCAGCCGCTCGCGTGGCGCTGCGGCGCGGCGATGCTGGCGTTCTTGATGCTCTCCAGATCGCGCCAGAGGATCGCCTTGTGGACCATGATCAGGCTGCGCGCATTGGGCGGCTCGTCGATCTGTTCAAGGCTGGCCTGACAGGCGGCGAGACCAGAGCCCGAGCGCAAGGCCGCACGGGATCGCGATCTTCAATCGCCGCATCCTCATGGCCGTGGTGAGGGTCCCCGAAATGGAATTCGCGATCGACCGAACGCTGCCGTACTAATAAAATGTCATCTATCCGGCAGAAAAGGTTGGCTCCCTGGGCTGGGGTCGAACCAGCGACATTTCGATTAACAGTCGAACGCTCTACCGCTGAGCTACCAGGGAACGCCGCCATCGTTGATAGCGGAGGGGCTATAACAAAAGCCTACCGCCGTTGCAAAGCGGCCTCTGACGCTGCCGCCCGTCTTGCGCGAGAGCTACGGCGGGCAACTTTCGCGAGAATGGGACGGCCTGCCAGCCGAAGCACCGAAGGCGCGAAGGTTGGAGGCCACGCCCGGAATTGAACCGGGGTACGCGGATTTGCAGTCCGCTGCGTCACCACTCCGCCACGTGGCCCCGGCACCGCTATATAGGACGTGTTGCCGGTCGACAACACGCCGCCGCCGCGCGCGCCTGCTTGCCTTTTGACGGGCGTTGCCGCAAAAGTTGCGGCTTCCGCGCCACCAGGGACCATGCATGACCGACTTTGCCGCCGCGCGCCGCATGATGGTCGATGGTCAGGTCCGCACCGCCGACGTCACCGATCTGCGCCTGCTCGCGGCCATGCTCGAACTGCCGCGGGAGCGATTTTTCCCCGACGACAAGGCGTCGCTCGCCTATCTCGACCTCGATGCGCCGGTGAGCGCGCCGGGGCAGCCGGTCCGTCGTCTGTTGAAGCCCATGGTGTTGGCCAAGCTGATCCAGGCCGCGGGCATCGCTGCGACCGACCACGTGCTCGACGTCGGCTGCGCCAGCGGTTATTCCACCGCGCTGCTGACCCATCTCGCCGGTTCCGTGGTGGGGCTGGAGGAAGACGCTGCGCTGGCCCGGCAGGCGGCGGATGCTCTGTCGTGGGCCGGCAAGTCTTGGACCGGCAAGTCTTTGGCAGATTTGCCGAACGCCAAGATTGTGACAGGGCCGCTGGCCCAGGGCTGCGCGGGCGAGGGGCCTTATGACGTGATCCTGCTGCAGGGATCGGCCGAGGTGGTCCCGCCGGCGCTGTTCGATCAGCTTAAAAACGGCGGCCGGCTCATTAGCGTGCTCGGGCGCGGCCCGCAGGGCAAGGCCATGTTTTATCGCCGCGCCGAAGCCGATTTCAGCGGCCGTCCGGTGTTCGACGCCGCGGCCGCCGCGTTGCCGGGTTTCGCCAAGCCGCCGGAATTCGTATTTTAGCCATTTCGTGTCGTTGCGTGGCGTTTTGGTTCTTGGGCGATGGCCGCTGTGCTCCGCGCGCAACGCTCGTTGCCCACGTATAGCTTTCTGTGCAGGATCGAGGCCGCGGGGGTATCCAAACTATCGGCCTGGCCCGTAAGCTTGGCCGCCATTCTTGTGTTTTTTTCCAGATATCGCATGGCGTTGGGCGTACCATGCGTATCGTCGGGTTGTTGGGGGTGCGTGAACGTGCGCGTCGGGGGAGCAGTCAGTGCTGGGGTGGGATGGAGCGCGCGCGGAATCGCCGCGGGCGCCGCGATTCTCGCGCTCGCGATGGTGCCTGCTTCGGCAGACACGTTGAAAGGGGCGCTGACCCAGGCCTATCAGAACAATCCGACGCTCAACTCGCAGCGCGCGTCGGTGCGCGCCACGGATGAAACTGTCCCGCAGGCGCTGTCGGGCTATCGGCCTCGCGTCAGCCTGACCGCCAGCGCCGGCGAGCAGTATTTGGACAGCCATGTCAAGACCAGCGGCGCAACTGGAGTAGCCACTTATAACCAAACGTCTGGCAACGTCGGCGTGCAGCAGTACGGCGGAACGATCACGCAGACGCTGCTCAACGGGTTCGGCACCTCGAGCCGCACGCGCCAGGCCGAGCAACTGGTCTCTGCGGCGCGCGAGACGCTGCGGCTGACCGAGCAGACCGTGCTGCTCAACGCCGCCACCGCCTACATGAACCTGATCCGCGACGCCGCGATCCTGCAATTGCAGCGCAGCAACGTCGAGGTGCTGCAGGAGCAGTTGCGCCAGACCCGCGACCGCTTCACCGCCGGCGAAGTCACCCGCACCGACGTCGCACAAGCGGAATCGCGGCTTGCGTCCGCACGCGCGACGATGCTGACAGCGGAATCCAATTACGTCACCTCGAAGGCGACCTACCGGCAGGTGATCGGCGTCGAGCCCGGCACGCTGGCGCCGGCCAGCCCGGTCGATCGGCTGTCGCCGCAAACCTTGGAGGCGGGGGTGATCGAGGCGCGGGCCCGGCATCCGGCCGTCACCACCGCGATGTTCAACGTCGATGCGGCGGTGTTTCAGGTCAAGATCGCTGAAAGCTCGCTTTACCCGGTCCTCAACATAGTCGGCAGCGCCCAGCAGACCTATGGCTCGACGACGGCGCTGTCGAGCCTGCAGAATTTTGCCGGCTCGGTGGTCGGCCAGCTCACGATCCCGGTCTACCAGGGCGGCACCGAATACGCGACCATCCGCCAGGCCAAGGAGACGCTCGGTCAGCGGCGAACCGATCTCGACGTCGCGCGCGACCAGACACAACAGACGCTGACCCAGTCCTGGGGACAGCTCGAAGCCGCCAAGGCCCAGATCCAGGCCACCACGACCCAGGTCAACGCCGCCGAGATCGCGCTCAACGGCGTGCGCGAGGAGGCCCGCGTCGGCCAGCGCACCACCCTCGATGTGCTCAACGCCCAGCAGGAACTCGTCAACGCCCGGGTTTCGCTTGTCACCGCCCAGCGCGACCGGGTGGTGGCGTCCTATACGCTGCTGGCGGCGGCGGGGCGGTTGTCGCCCGAGGTGCTGGCCCTTGAAGTGCCGATCTATGACCCCAAGGTGCACTACCATCAGGTGCGCGACACCTGGGTGGGCGTGCGCACGCCCGACGGAAAATAATTGATATTTTCCGCGCCGGTACGGCGCGGGGATGTGTGCCTATCCACAGGGCTGCGATTGCGTTCGCGCATTGCCGTGCCATACTTGGGACGATCCGAGTAGATATCGAGTGTGCGGGTGATTCGCCGCGGACGTGTGGATTCAACCAGCGTCGCGCATGGGCTTGTAGGGATTGGTTTGTAGGGATTCGGCAATGAGCCAACCGGCGAAGGCGCAAGAGCCGTCGATGGAGGAAATTCTCGCCTCCATTCGCCGCATCATCGCCGACGACGAAACCGCCAAGCCCGCTTCGCCGCCTGCCGCGGCTGCGCCGCCACCGCGTCCTGTTGCGCTGCCGCCGCGCAATCCGATACCGCCATCGCCTGCGGCGGCCGCGCCGCATCCCGTCGATCCGCCGCCGTCATCGGTGATGGACCAGCGCGATATCGATGCCATGCTCGCCGGCCACGATACGCCGCCCCAGACCGACGACGTTCTCGACCTGACCGAGCAGATGGCGGAGCCGGCGCAGGACGAGACGCCGAGCTTCCAGACCATCGACGGCCAGTCCGACGTCGTCTTCACCGATCCGCCCGCGCAGCCGGAGCCGCGCGTGGTCGAGGAGCCGCGCGTGGCCGAGGAGCCGCGTCGGCAGCAGGCTGCGCCGCAGCCCGCCATGATCGACCGCTCGCTGATGTCGTCGCACACGTCGGCGGCGGTGGATTCCGCGTTCAACGCGCTGGCCCAGACCGTGCTGATCCAGAACGCCCGCACGCTCGAAGACCTGGTGCGGGAGATGCTGCGGCCGCTGCTCAAGTCGTGGCTCGACGACAACCTGCCGGGCATGGTCGAGCGCATCGTCAAGGCCGAGATCGAACGGGTCTCGCGCGGGCGAAGCTAAGCGCTGCGAAGTTTCAGGCGCCGCGTGAACCAGAACGCCAGCGCCGGCAGCATCACCGCGGCAAACAAGAACAGTGGCGGCGCGCCATAGCGGTCCATCACCGGCGCCGCCAGCGCCACGCCGACCGTCTGCCCGATGAAATACATCGAGGCGAACAGCGCGACCGAGGTGCCGCGCGCCTCCGGCGTCATCTGGGTGCCTTCGGTCTGCAGCGTGTTGTGCAGCATGAAAAAGCCGAGCCCGATGCCGAGCGTCGCCAGCGGCGCGAGATGCCAAACCGGCTCAATCGCGAGCGTCAGGAACGACAGCCCCATCAGCACGCCGCCGGTGTTGGCGATGCCGGTCTGGCCGAGGCGGCGCATCAGCGGCCTCACCGTCGCCGCGTAGATCAGCCCGCCGGTGGCGAAGACGCCGATGATGATGCCGATGGCGGTGAAGCTCAGCCCGAAGCGCAAATGCAGATCGGCGCTGACGAACGGAAAGATGCCCTGGAACAACGCGCCTTCGAGCCCGACCACCAGCAGCATGATGCGCGCCCACGGATTGCGCAGCACGATCTTGTAGCTCGCCAGCGGACCGAGCCCCTGCGGCGCGCTTCGATCGACACGCGTGATCGGGTTGGTCGCAAGCTCGGTGCTGAGGGCGACGGCGGCGAGCCCGAGCATCGCCGCCAGCAGGAAGAACATGGTGCGCCAGCCGAAGTAGTCGCCGACGATGCCGCCGGCGGCCTGGCCGAACATCTGGCCGAGCACCTGCGCGGCGAGGAAGCGGCCGAGCAATTGCTGGCGCTGCTCGTAGGGCACCACGTCGCCGATGTAGGCGAGGCTGATCGGCAGGATCCAGGCCACCGTGATGCCGGAGGCAAAGCGCGCCAGGGTCAGGCTGTCGAGCGAGCTGGCAAGTCCGCACAGCGCCACCGTGCCGGCGGATACCGCGCAGGCGATCGCCACGGTGCGGTATTTGCCGAACCGGTCGGCGATCGGCCCGGTGATGAACTGCATCGAGCCGTGGGTCAGCGCATAGGCGGTGATGACGATGGAGGCGGCGCCGACCGAGATGGCGAAGTCCGAGGCGATCTGCGGCAGCAGCGTATCGGCCGCCCGCACCAGGGCCTGGCTGGCAAAGCTCGCCAGCGCCAGCGCGGCGATGGCGCGCATCGTTCGCGAACGGGACGGGGCGGGCGCGGGGGATGGCGTTGACAGCATCGGGGGTGGCGGGCTTTGTACCGCGCCACCAGATTCAAGCACAATGATCGACAAGACATACCAGCCGAACGAAGTCGAAGGCCGCATTTACGCCGCCTGGGAGGACGCGCAAGCCTTCCGCGCCGGCCGGCCCGAGCGCGCCCAGGCCACGCCCTACAGCATCGTGATCCCGCCGCCCAACGTGACGGGCTCGCTGCACATGGGGCACGCGCTCAACAACACCTTGCAGGACATCCTGGCGCGCTTTGAGCGGATGCGCGGCAAGGACGTGCTGTGGCAGCCCGGCACCGACCATGCCGGCATCGCGACGCAGATGGTGGTCGAGCGGCAGTTGATGGAGCGCCAGGAGCCCGGCCGCCGCGACATGGGCCGCGCGAAATTTCTGGAGCGGGTCTGGGCCTGGAAGGCGGAATCCGGCGGCACCATCACCCGCCAGCTCAAGCGGCTCGGCGCCTCGTGCGACTGGTCGCGCGAGCGCTTCACCATGGACGAGGGCCTGTCGCGCGCCGTGCTCAAGGTGTTCGTCGCGCTCTACAACGAGGGCCTGATCTACAAGGACAAGCGGCTGGTCAACTGGGACCCGAAGCTGCTCACCGCGATCTCGGACCTGGAGGTGCAGCAGGTCGAGGTCCGAGGCCACCTCTGGCACATCAAATATCCGATCGAGGGCTCGGACGAATTCATCATCGTCGCCACGACCCGGCCCGAGACCATGCTGGGCGACGTCGCGGTCGCGGTGCATCCGGACAACGAGAAGCTGAAGCACCTGATCGGCAAGACCGCGATCCTGCCGCTGGTCGGCCGCCGCATCCCCATCGTCGGCGACGACTACGCCGATCCCGGAGAAGGGCACCGGCGCGGTGAAGATCACGCCGGCGCACGACTTCAACGACTTCGAGGTCGGCAAGCGGCACGACCTGCCGCAGGTGAGCGTGCTCGACGTCGAAGGCAAGCTGACGCTCAAGGACAACGAGGCGTTTCTGGCCGGTGTGCCGGGTTCGCCTGATCTCGACGCGACAATGACACTGCACGGCGTCGACCGCTTCAAGGCGCGCAAGATCGTCGTCGAGCGCATCGAGGCGGCGGGGCTGCTCGACAAGATCGAGCCGCACACGCACATGGTGCCGCATGGCGACCGCTCCAACGTGGTGATCGAGCCGTTCCTCACCGACCAGTGGTACGTCAACGCCAAGGCGATGGCGGTCCAGGCCATCGCCGCGGTGCGCGACGGCAAGACCAACTTCGTGCCGAAGAACTGGGAGAAGACCTATTTCGACTGGATGGAGAACATCCAGCCGTGGTGCATCTCGCGGCAACTCTGGTGGGGCCATCAGATCCCGGCGTGGTACGGGCCGGACGGCAAGGTGTTCGTCGCCGAGACCGAGGAAGAGGCGGTCTCGCGCGCGCTGGCCTATTACACGGAGACCGGCGCGATCAACGATGCGCAGGCGCGCAACATGGCGACGCATCCCGGCAAGCGCGCGCCGTTTCTCATCCGCGACGAGGACGTGCTCGACACCTGGTTCTCGTCGGCGCTGTGGCCGTTCTCGACGCTCGGCTGGCCGGACGAGACCAAAGAATTGAAGCGCTTCTATCCGACCAGCGCGCTCGTCACCGGCTTCGACATCATCTTCTTCTGGGTCGCCCGCATGATGATGATGGGCCTGCACTTCATGAAGGAGATCCCCTTCAAGGACGTCTACATCCACCGTCTCGTCCGCGACGAGAAGGGCGCCAAGATGTCGAAGTCGAAGGGCAACGTCGTCGACCCGCTCGGCATCATCGACGACTACGGCGCCGATGCGCTGCGCTTCACGCTGGCGCGCGGCGCGGCGCTGGGCCACGACATCAGGCTCGCGCCGCAGACCGTCGAGATCAACCGCAACTTCGCGACCAAGCTCTGGAACGCCGCGCGCTTCGTCGAGTTCAACGGCGCCGGCCGCGTCGCGGGCTTCGATCCGAAGTCGGCGAAGGAAGTCCTCAACCGCTGGATCGCGCACGAGACCGCCAAGGCCACCCGCGAGGTGACCGAGGCGATCGAGCAATACAAGTTCAACGAGGCGGCGGATGCCGCTTACCGTTTCGTCTGGAACGTCTACTGCGACTGGTACGTGGAGCTGTCCAAGCCGCTGCTGACCGGGCCGGACGGCGCGGCGAAGGACGAGACCCGCGCCATGGCGGCCTGGGCGCTCGATGAAATCCTGAAGCTGCTGCATCCGTTCATGCCGTTCATCACCGAGGAGCTGTGGCGCGTCACCGCCGAGACCGGGCCGAAACGCGACGGGCTGCTCGTTCTCGCGTCATGGCCGAAACACGACGGCCTCGACGACGCCAAGGCCGAGGCCGAGATCGGCTGGCTGATCGATCTGGTCACCGCGATCCGTTCGGTGCGCGCCGAGATGAACATCACCGCGGCGATCCCGCTGGTGCTGGTGGCGGCGAGCGCCGAGAGCCGGGCGCGCGCCGAGCGCTGGTCCGAATTCGTCAAGCGGCTCGCCCGCGTCGCCGATATTTCCTTTGCCGAGACGCCGCCGCAGGGCTCGGTGCAGTTGCTCGTTCGCGGCGAGGTGACGGCGCTGCCGCTGAAAGGCGTGATCGATCTCGACGCCGAGCGGGCGCGGCTCAACAAGGAAATGCAGAAGGCGGAGTCCGACATCGCGCGCGTCGACCAGAAGCTCAGCAATCCCAAATTCGTCGCCAATGCCGGCGAGGAGGTGGTCGAAGGCGAGCGCGAGAAGCGCGAGGAGGCGGTCGGCCGCCGCCAGAAGATCACCGAGGCGCTGGAGCGGCTGCAAAACGCCAAATGAGCGCCGCAATGAACGCCATATGAGTTCGGCGTGAGCGAACGGCGGACATTCGAGGAGCGGTTGACCGCGCGGCTGCTGCGCCGGCCGTTCACCGACGCGGAGGGCCGCAAGCGCCTCTACAAGTTCTTCGCGCGGGCGCAGCCGCATGTGGTGCGGCACTACGCGCTGACCTTGCCGGGCTGGCCGCGGTTCGAGCGGCCGCTCCGCATCGCGCTCCTGGCGGACCTGCATGTCGGCTCGCACACCGACGACGTGACGCGCTACGCGACGATCGCCCGGGAGGTCTCGGCGTTCCTGCCGGATCTGGTGCTGCTCGGCGGCGACTACGTCAACATGCAATGGCTCGGCGGCGGCCGGGTGCCGCCGCGCGTCATCGCGCGCATCCTGGCGCGGATCACGGGACGCCACGGCCGCTTCGCCATTCTCGGCAATCACGATTACAACTATGGCGACCAGGAGGTGGCCGCGGCGCTTCGCGCCCACGGCATCATCGTCCTCGACCACCAGCGCGGCAGCTTCACGTTCGGCGGACATGCCATCGACGTGGTCGGGCTGCCCGATGCCCATATCGTGCGGCCGCAGGTGCAGGCGTTGCTGGCGTCGCTGGCGCCGGACCGGCCGGCCATCGTGCTGACGCACGACCCGGTGTGGTTCAAGGACGTGCCGCCGGGCCCGTATCTGACGCTGGCCGGCCACACCCACGGCGGCCAGATCAAGCTCCCGGTCTCGGCGTCGTCACCAACGCCAGCCGCGCGCCGCTGCGCTGGTCGCACGGACTGGTGGTGGAGGGCGGCCGGCACCTGATCGTGACCGCCGGGCTCGGCACCGGCGGCATCCCGCTGCGGATCGGGGTGCCGCCGGAGTTCGTGCTGATCGAGGCGACCGGAGTCTGACGTTGCGCTCGCATCGTTTGATGCGTTCTGATGGTGCATCGGGCTCAGGAGGCGACGATGGCGGATGAAGCACGCAATGTTGAAATCCTGAAAGCGGCCTACACGCGCTGGAGCGACACCAAGGGCGAGAGCGTCGACGATTGGCTGAAGATCTGCGCCGACGACATCGACTTCGGTTCGCTGGCGCAGGGCGCCGCGCCAAAAGTTCAGTACATGACCGCCTACAGCAGCCGCGACGCGCTGAAGGAGTATTTCGGCGGTTTGGCTCGCGACTGGGACATGCTCGACTGGCGCACCGAACAGTTCATTGCGCAGGGCGACCGTGTCGTCGTGCTGAGCCATGCACCTGGCGCTACAAGAAGACCGGCAAGGTGGTCTCGACGCCCAAGGCGGACTCCTGGCGGCTGGCGGACGGCAAGGCGGTCGAATATTTCGAGTACTACGACACCGCGCAGGTCCACGCCGCGGTGGCGTGACAGCGAAGGGCTCCGCGATCGTGAATATCTTCGTTGCCGGCGCGACCGGCGTGATCGGGCAGCCGCTGCTTAAGCTTCTGCGTGATGCCGGCCACAGCGTCACCGGCACCACGCGGTCGACGGAAAAAGCCGCTTCGATCGAGGCGCTCGGCGCGCGCGGCGTGGTGGCGGATGCGTTCGACGCCGCAGCGTTGCGCCGCGCCATGATCGCGGCGAAGCCCGAGGTCGTCATCCATCAGCTCACCGATCTGCCGGACGTCAGCGATCCGGCGCAGATGGCGGCGGTGCGCGAGAAGAATTCGCGGCTCCGCATCGAGGGCACGCGAAATCTCATGGCCGCGGCCACGGCTGCCGGCGTCCGGCGCGTCGTGGCGCAAAGCATCGCCTTCATCTATGCGCCGGGGCCAAAGCCTTACCGCGAGAGCGACCCGCTCGATTCGAGCGAGGCCCAGCGCGTGACCATCGCCGGCGTCACCGCCCTCGAAGACGCCGTGCTGAACACACCCGGCATCGACGGCCTGGTGCTGCGCTATGGCCGGCTGTACGGCCCGGGCACCTGGTTCGACAAGCCCGGCAGCGCCGGGGCCTTGACGACCGATGCGGCGGCGCAGGCCGCGCTGCTCGCGGTGACACGCGGCGCGCCCGGCCTCTACAACGTCGCCGAGGACGATGGCGAGTTCTCGATCGAGAAGGCCCGGACGGCGCTCGGATTCGACCCGAAATTCAGAATGCCTTGAATTGAGGGCGTTACCCTGTAAATAGGCCGGATGAACATTCCCGTCCGGGCGCCCGGCACAGGCCACAACCGCTCGCCGCTTGCCGCCGAAATCGAGCGCCGGCGCACCTTCGCCATCATCTCGCATCCGGACGCCGGCAAGACCACGCTGACCGAGAAGCTGCTGCTGTTCGGCGGCGCCATTCAGCTCGCCGGCCACGTCAAGGCCAAGCGCAACCGCCGCACCACCCAGTCCGACTGGATGGCGATCGAGAAGGAGCGCGGCATCTCGGTGGTCACCTCGGTGATGACCTTCGAATACGACAGCCTCGTCTTCAACCTGCTCGACACGCCGGGCCACGAGGACTTTTCCGAGGACACCTACCGCACCCTGACCGCGGTCGACTCCGCCGTCATGGTGATCGACGCGGCGAAGGGCATCGAGGCGCGCACCCGCAAGCTGTTCGAGGTCTGCCGGCTGCGCGACATCCCGATCGTCACCTTCATCAACAAGATGGACCGCGAGAGCCGCGATCCGTTCGACCTTCTGGACGAGATCGAGAAGACGCTGGCGCTCGACACCACGCCGGTGAACTGGCCGGTCGGGCGCGGCCGCGATTTCGTCGGCACCATCGCGGTCGAGGGCGGCGGCGTGCGGCTGCTCGAAGGCGACGCCGGGCGGGCCGGCACCTTGCGCGAGATGAGCATCAAGGATGTCGCGGCGCTCAATCCCAATCTCGACGAAGGCGCCATCGCCGAGGAGATCAATCTGGTCCGCGACGCCTGCAAGCCGTTCGACCTCGCGACGTTTCGCGAAGGCCATCTCAGCCCGGTGTTCTTCGGCTCGGCGCTGAAGAACTTCGGCGTCGGCGATCTGCTCGACGCCATCGGCCGCATGGCGCCGCCGCCGCGGGCGCAGAAGGCCGACAAGCGCACCGTCGAGGCCGACGAGCAGAACATGTCGGCGTTCGTGTTCAAGATCCAGGCCAACATGGACCCGAACCACCGCGACCGCATCGCGTTCGCGCGGCTGTGCTCGGGCAAGCTCACGCGCGGCATGAAGGTCAAGCAGGTCCGCACCGGCAAATCGATCTCGCTCAACGCGCCGCAGTTCTTCTTCGCCCAGGACCGCTCGGTCGCCGACGAGGCCTACGCCGGCGACGTGGTCGGCATCCCGAACCACGGCGCCATTTCGATCGGCGACACGCTGACCGAGGGCGAGGACATCAATTTCATGGGCGTGCCGAACTTCGCGCCGGAAATCCTGCGCCGCGTGCGGCTGCCCGATGCGATGAAGGCGAAGAAGCTGAAGGAGGCGTTGCAGCAGCTCGCGGAGGAGGGGGTGGTCCAGGTGTTCCGCCCGCAGGACGGCTCGCCGGCGCTGGTCGGCGTGGTCGGCCCGCTGCAGCTCGACGTGCTGCGGGTGCGGCTGAAGGACGAATACGGCCTCGAAGTCTTGTGGGACGAAGCCGAGTTCGCGCTCGCCCGCTGGATCGCCGCGGCAGACCCCAAGGTGCTGGCGAAATTCATCAGCGACAATGGCCTGAGCATCGCCGACGATCTCGACGGCGATCCGGTTTATCTCGCCCGCAACGATTTCTACCTCGGCTACACCCGCGACCGTTCGCCCGGCATCGCCTTCACCGACGTGAAAGACCGCCACGCGGAAAGATAATCGCCGAGTGTCGAATGGCGATCAGGTTAACCGGCTGGCGGGGCTGGCGTTGAAGGCCAAGCCGAGCGTGGATTTCAGCGGCTACTGGCAGCGGCGCGCCAACTAAGGCGGCGGTAGTGTCTCAGTTTCACGGACAAAGTTCCCAATCCGTAGTTTCGCCTATTGTTCTCATACCTGATCTCTTGGACTGTGAGCGCGATCACATTTCCGTAAAGCCCTTGGCCTATAAGGCCTTATACCAAAACTCGGAAGTCTTGACTTATAACGCTCGATGTTGCGGGATGATTCGCATCGTAAAGGCGAGCCAAATCAAACACCTGGACGGGCGTGGCACCTGACGCAACGACGCAGGCGGGTCGCGAGCGGCGCGAATTGGTATTAGGCCCGCTGCGGGACAGACGGAAAAGAACACGCAACCGTGGCAGTCAAAGGCGTACCCTCATGCGTATCGGTAAGGCCCATTGAGCGGATCGGGTCTTGCCCGTCCTGATGACTTGGCCGCGCTTCATGCGCTCCCGCAAGAGGCCTTGGACCCTTGCCAATCGAGGCCGTTAGATCGGGATCGTGGGGCATCCCTAGGCGTCCAGGATTTTTCCGGTGATCGCCACTACCGTGAGAGACTTCCCATCGGCCTTGCGTAGTTCATCCGAACACAGCCGCGCCAACTCGCCCCGCTTGAAGTAGCTTGATCGGCGGTAGGTTCGTTTGGGCGGAATGGCACTGGGATCAGTCTCGGGCGAAAATATCCTGATCGCCTCGTCTATGTGCGCCAAGCGAGCGCGCCAGTTCTCGACCTTCTTTTCCAGCCCATGAATGTAGGCGCTGATTTCAGTGCGCTTTGCTCTCAGAGCGGAGACGACATGGGTTTCGGCCATGTCCCCAGATTTAAGGGCGGCATAGATTTAAGTCTTGTGGCGTTTGCGCCATAATACCGGGAATTTTTGCACTTCTATAGCTGTTTGCCGGCTCCAAGCGCATTCTAACCCAATGATTCTGGGTACTTAGAGCCAAATCCCCTACTCGGGCTACCAGAGGGCGCATGAAAGATGTGGTCGTAGTCGGCGCTGGAAAAATTGGCGCAACGATCGCCGGGCTGCTCGTCTCGACTGGCGACTACCAGGTGACACTGGCCGATCGCTCGCTTGAAGCTCTTAATCGCCTCGACCGAGACGAACGCATTCGAATCGTAGCCACGAGTGTCGAGGACACTTCAAAGCTGGCCGATCTTCTGAACGGACAGTTCGCCGTGCTCAATGCCGCTCCCTTCCATCTGACGACGCGCATCGCGGAAGTGGCCCGAGCGGCCGGCACTCATTATCTCGACTTAACCGAGGATGTCGCAAGCACGCGTCGCGTGAGAGAACTCGCCGCCGGTGCCGGCACCGCCTTCGCGCCGCAATGTGGGCTCGCTCCAGGTTTTGTGTCGATCGTGGGTTTTGACATCGCGAAGCGCTTTAAGGTGCTCGACAGCCTCAAGTTGAGGGTCGGTGCGCTCCCGCAGTACCCTTCGAACGCGCTCAACTACAACCTGACCTGGAGCACGGATGGCGTCATCAACGAATACTGCGAGCCTTGCGAAGCGATCGCCAATGGCACGCGCCGCGAGGTGACGCCGCTGGAAGAGCGGGAGGAGTTTTCGCTTGATGGTGTGACCTACGAAGCGTTCAACACCTCGGGCGGGCTCGGGACGCTTTGCGATACCTTGGAAGGGAAAGTCCGTACTCTCAATTACCGCACGATTCGCTATCCCGGCCATGCGGCAATCATGCGTGCGCTGCTTAATGATCTGCGGCTGCGCGACCGTCGGGATGTGCTGAAGGATATCCTGGAAAACGCCGTACCAACGACACTGCAGGATGTGGTGATCGTATTTGTAACCGTCAGCGGCCGCAACAACGGCCAACTCGTCCAAGAAATCCTACGCGAACAAGATCTACAGCCGCGATGTGGACGGTCGGACATTGAGTGCCATTCAGATTACAACGGCCGCCGCTATATCCACCGTGCTTGATCTGCTCGCAACCCGCCAACTACCGCAAAGCGGGTTCGTTCGTCAGGAGGACATACCGTTGAAGGCCTTCTTGGAGAACCGCTTCGGTCGGGTCTTTGCAAAACCTGAAACGAGTGTTCCGCATTAACGTTTCGGAGGTTCCGCGCGATCATGATCGCTTCCTTGGCCCAACGCACTTCGGTCCGTGACGATGCGCTCACCATTCTGGCTCGGCTCGGTGTGCCAGACAGAGTATTCGCGCACGAGGGACAACCGACCTCATCACCGATTACTGGCGAGCTCATAACCTTTGCCCGGACTACGACCCCCAAGCAGACCAGCGAAATCATTGGACGGGCCGCGCAAGCCTTTAACATTTGGCGCTCGGTCCCGGCGCCGCGGCGCGGGGAGTTGGTGCGAATTCTGGCCGAAGAATTGCGCTCCGCCAAGGACGATCTCGGTCGGCTTGTGATGATCGAAACGGGAAAGATCGCATCCGAAGGCCTCGGCGAGGTCCAGGAGATGATCGATATTTGCGATTTCGCGGTCGGGTTGTCGCGCCAGCTTTACGGTCGCACCATCGCGACCGAGCGGACCGACCACCGGATGATGGAGACTTGGCATCCGCTCGGCGTATGCGGTGTCATCTCTGCTTTCAACTTTCCGGCGGCCATTTGGTCCTGGAACGCCGCCCTCGCGCTGGTATGCGGCGATCCGGTGGTCTGGAAGCCCTCCGAGAAAGCACCGCTCACGGCTCTGGCCATCCAGGCCATTGTCGAGCGCGCGATGCGTCGCTTTGGCAATGCACCGGACGGCCTGTGTGGGGTGCTGATCGGCGACCGCGACATTGGCGAAGCTCTCGTCGACGATGGCCGTGTCGCAGTCGTTTCTGCAACGGGATCGACAACCATGGGCCGTACCGTTGGTCCCCGCCTCGCCGCCCGTTTCGCCCGCGCCATCCTCGAGCTCGGGGGCAACAACGCCGCCATCGTCGCGCCGTCCGCCGATCTCGATCTGGCGGTCCGCGCCATCGCCTTCGCAGCCATGGGCACTGCAGGCCAACGTTGCACAACGCTGCGCCGACTCTTTGTCCATGGCGATATCTATGACCGCCTGGTGTCGCGGCTCGCGCA
This sequence comes from uncultured Alphaproteobacteria bacterium, assembly GCA_963850885.1. Lineage (GTDB taxonomy): Bacteria > Pseudomonadota > Alphaproteobacteria > Rhizobiales > Xanthobacteraceae > Z2-YC6860. The sequence goes on from CAWKOD010000034.1 coordinate 100,108, forward strand.
GGTCTACGCGTCGGCAACGGTTGGCGATCCGCGCGAGCAAGAAACGCTCGTCGGTCCCCTCATCGATCGGCACGCTTTCGCGAATATGCAGCACGCGCTGCAAGAGGCATGCGATGTTGGCGGCAGACAGCATGGCGGTGAACGCATTGAAGGGATCATCGGGGGCGAGCACGCCTATTACGTACGGCCCGCGTTATGCGAGATGCCGGAACAGACCGGCGCCGTGCTACGCGAAACCTTTGCGCCGATTCTTTACGTGATGCGTTATTCCAACCTCGATGAAGCCATCCGGCTGCACAATGCCGTCGGCGCCGGCCTCTCCTCTTCCATCTTCACCCTCGACATGCGCGAGGCGGAGACGTTCCTATCGACGACGGGGTCGGACTGCGGCATCGCTAACGTAAACATTGGGCCTTCAGGAGCCGAAATCGGTGGTGCTTTTGGCGGTGAGAAGGAGACGGGCGGCGGTCGCGAAGCCGGCTCCGACGCATGGAAGGCCTACATGCGTCGCGCCACCAACACGATCAATTTCGGGCCGCAGCTTCCGCTCGCGCAGGGCGTGAAGTTCGATATTGCAGAGTAACCGTCAGCAAGCTTCTCCACCAATAACGGACCTATCGCCTGTTGGCGATCGCGTCCCGCTGGACGCATCAATCTTCCTTGAACGGCTTGCTCAGAAACTTCGATCCCACGAGCCCGTACCGCCACGGCAACTCCGCCGCCTTGGTGATGCCGATACGCACCCCGATCGCGATCGCGGGCGTCTCCTCGCGCGCATAAATCTCGAACGGCAGGCGGTCGAGCGGCAGCCCGTTGTGCATGCGGGTAACGCCCATCGCCTGCGCCAGCCGTCCGGGCCCCGAGCAGAGCAGCCGCTCGTCGGAAATACCGTGCCGCCGCCGGCGCATCTTGGCCAGGCCCTGGAGCGGCTCGACGGCGCGGATCAGCACCGCGCTTGCCGACCCCGCCGGCTCGCAGACGAAGTTCAGGCACCAGTGAATTCCGTAGGAACGGTAAACGTAGGCGTAACCCGGAGCACCAAACATCACGGCATTGCGCTCGGTCATGCCGCGGAAGCTGTGCGCCGCCGGATCGGTGTGGTGATAGGCCTCGACCTCGACGATACGGCCGCCGACGTCATCGATCAGCAGGGTCGCGCCGATCAACTCGGGCGCCACCTCATGGACGCTGCGGGCGAAGAACGGGCGTTTGAGGCTTCGCAATGGCATTTGCCGATGTTGCAGTGCAGCCGCCTGTGGCGCGGCGGCAACATCCCGGGAACATTTGGATCATAGCCCGCCCGCCGCGGCTTGGTGCCGCGATTTGGCCATACCATTCGCCGAGATCGATGCCGCCCCAAGCTGTTGTGACATTTCCTGTTTTTTCAACCGGATCGGATAGCAGCAGGGCGGAGTGGTAATCCGCAAGCGATTTCCCGCGGGGGGAAGGCGGCGGACGGGCGGGGACCCAAGTAGACCAAGTCAATACGCCCGAGAAAGCGGCCAGTCCGTCGATGGATGCCAAGACCAAGCTGAAAGACCGGTTGCCCAGCCGGCACGTCACCGAGGGTCCCGACCGCGCTCCGCATCGCTCGTATTATTACGCGATGGGTCTGACCACGGCGCAGATCCATCAGCCGTTCGTCGGCGTCGCCTCCTGCTGGAACGAAGCCGCGCCCTGCAACATCGCGCTGATGCGCCAGGCCCAGGCCGCCAAGAAGGGCGTCGCGGCGGCCGGCGGCACGCCACGCGAGTTCTGCACCATCACCGTTACCGACGGCATCGCCATGGGCCACGACGGCATGCGGGCCTCGCTGCCGTCCCGCGAGGCGATCGCCGATTCCGTCGAGCTGACGATCCGCGGCCACGCTTACGATGGCCTGGTCGGCTTGGCCGGCTGCGACAAGTCGCTGCCCGGCATGATGATGGCGATGTGCCGGCTCAACGTGCCGTCGGTGTTCATCTACGGCGGCTCGATCCTGCCGGGCCGGTTCAAGGGCCAGCCGGTCACCGTGCAGGACGTGTTCGAGGCGGTCGGCAAATATTCGGTCGGCAAGATGTCGGCGGCCGACCTCGACGATCTTGAGCGGCACGCCTGTCCGTCGGCCGGCGCCTGCGGCGCCCAGTTCACCGCCAACACCATGGCGACGGTGTCCGAGGCGATCGGGCTCGCTTTGCCCTATTCGGCGGGGGCGCCGGCGCCCTACGAGATCCGCGACGCGTTCTGCATGACCGCCGGCGAGCAGGTGATGAGCCTGATCCGCGACAACCTCCGCCCGCGCGACATTGTGACGAAAAAGGCGCTGGAAAATGCCGCAGCCGTGGTCGCCGCCTCCGGTGGCTCGACCAATGCCGCGCTGCATCTGCCTGCAATCGCTCACGAATGCGGTATCGAGTTCACGCTGTTCGACGTCGCCGAAGTCTTCAAAAGGACACCTTATGTCGCGGATTTGAAACCGGGCGGCCGTTATGTCGCCAAGGACATGTTCGAGGCTGGCGGTGTCCCGCTTTTGATGAAGACGCTCCTGGACCACGGCTTTTTGCACGGCAACTGCATGACCGTGACGGGCCGCACCATCGCGCAGAACCTCAAGAGCGTGAAGTGGAATCCGGATCAGGACGTGATCCGTCCGGCCAACAAGCCGATCACCAAGACCGGCGGCGTCGTTGGCCTGAAAGGCAATCTCGCGCCCGAGGGCGCGATCGTGAAGGTGGCCGGCATGGAGGAGCTGAAATTCTCCGGTCCGGCGCGCTGCTTCGACCGCGAGGATGACGCCTTCGCCGCGGTCCGGGCGCGCAAGTACAAGGAAGGCGACGTGTTCGTCATTCGTTACGAGGGTCCCAAGGGCGGTCCGGGCATGCGTGAGATGCTGGCGACCACCGCTGCGCTCTACGGTCAGGGCACCGGCGGCAAGGTGGCGCTGATCACCGACGGCCGGTTCTCCGGCGCGACCCGGGGCTTCTGCGTCGGCCATGTCGGTCCGGAGGCCGCGGTCGGCGGCCCGATCGCGCTCGTCCGCGACGGCGACATCATCGAGATCGACGCCGTCAAAGGCACCATGAATGTGAAGGTCTCCGACGCCGAGCTTACGAAGCGCCGGAAGGCCTGGAAGCCGCACAAAGGCAACGTCGCGTCCGGTTACATCTGGAAATACGCCCAGCAGGTGGGGGATGCGCTGCATGGCGCCGTTACCCATCCGGGCGGGGCCGCCGAGAAGTCGACCTATGCGGATATTTAGCCTCCTCGCCAGCGCCGCGGCGATCGCGCTCGCCTTCGGGATCGAGCCGACCCCCGCGCTTGACGGCACGCCGTCGCCGCCGCAAGCGCCAACGCTGGCGATGTCGCCGGTCGATGCGATGCGCAACGCCACCGAGGCGCTCAAGACCGGCGAGAAGACCCGCGCCGTGACGTCGCTGCAATACGCCGCCGAGCACGGCCACGGCTTCGCGCTTTGGCAGCTCGGCCGCATGTATGCCGAGGGCGACGGCGTCGCCCGCGACGACTATCGGGCATTCGAATATTTCCAGAAGTTCGCCGACACCCACGCCGACGAAAACCCGTCGATCCCGCGGGCGCGCTTCGTCGCCAACGCCTTTGTGGCGCTCGGCCACTACTACCTCGACGGCATTCCCAACACCGCGGTGAGCGCGAGCCCCGAGCTGGCGCGCCGGATGTTCGCCCATGCGGCGTCCTACTTCGGCGACCCCGAGGCGCAGTACCAGCTGGCTTCGCTCTATCTGGACGGCAATGGCGTCGAACGCGATCCCAAGCGCGCGGTGCCTTGGCTCGTCCTCGCCGCCAACAAGGGCCACTACAAGTCGCAGGCGATCCTCGGCCGCATCCTGTTCAACGGCGAGCATGGCATGCGCCAGCGCGCGTCGGGCCTGATGTGGCTCACCGTCGCCTGCGATGGACCGGGCGCCAAGGAGCCGTGGATCACCGAACTGCGCGAGGCCTCGGTGAAGCAGGCCAGCGACGACGAGCGCGCGCTGGCGCTGATCCTGCTCAAGCGCTGGGTCGGAGGCCGCCGCGATTAAGCCGCCTGCACGTCAGGCCGGCTCGATCTCCACGCCGGCGCTTCACGCCGGCTCAATGTCCAGGTCGACATAGACCGGCACATGGTCGGACGGCCGCTCCCAGGAGCGGACGTGCTTGTCGATGCCCGCCGTGGTCAGGCGGTCGGCCGCCTGCGGCGACAGCAGCAGATGGTCGATGCGGATGCCCCAGTTCTTCTGCCAGGCGCCGGCCTGATAGTCCCAGAAGGTATAAAGCCCGGCGTCGTCGCTGACCGCGCGCATCGCATCGGTCAGTCCCAGATTGATCAGGCTGCGGAACTTCTCCCGGGTCTGCGGCAGGAACAACGCGTCGGTGGTCCAGGCCGCCGGATTGTGGACATCCTCGGCCGTCGGGATGACGTTGTAGTCGCCCGCCATGATCAGCGGCTCCTCCAGTTGAAGCCGCTCATGTGCGTATTTAGCAAGACGCTCCATCCATTTGATTTTATATGTATATTTATCCGTGCCGGTCGGGTTGCCGTTGGGCAGATAGATCGACGCCACCCGCAAGGCCCCGGCCTTGGTCGAGACCGTCGCCTCGATGAAGCGGGCATGGTCGTCGGCGGGATCGCCGGGCAGCCTCGGGGTGACCTCGTCGAACTTGAACTTGGACAGGATGGCGACCCCGTTGAAGGTCTTCTGGCCGTGCACGGCAACGTTGTAACCCAGCGCCTCGATCGCCTGCCGCGGGAACGCCTCGTCCACGGTCTTGGTCTCCTGCAGGCAGACGATGTCGGGCGCCCGTTCGGCGAGCCAGGCGGTCAGATTCTCGATTCGCTGCTTGACCGAATTGACGTTCCAGGTGGCGATGCGCATGAGGGTTTTTACAGGCTCCGGTTGAGCGGCCAATATTAACCAACATGCCCGACTTTCTCGAACGACCAAAAGGATTTGAAGCAAAATTCGAGTTCCCGGTGTTCTCCCGCTAGGACAAGGCGTGCAAGCCGGTGCGCGCAATGTGCTACAGGACGCTGTAGAACTGGGGGAGACGGGGTCCGAAGCCGCCACGGCGGAATAGGGAGTGCGGGACACTGGCTTCGATGCCGGGCCGATAGCGCATGAAGAAACGAACATGGATTGCGGGGGCGGCTGCGGGGCTCGCCCTTGCCGGGATTGGTATCTTTTTCTGGAACGGCTCGTCGTCGCAGAAGGCTGCGGCGCAGGCGTCCCGTGGCGACCAGCGGGTGGTCGGCGTTACCGCCGCCAAGGCGGTCAGGCAATCGGTTCCGGTCCGGCTTGAAGCCCTGGGCACCGTGACGACCATGGCCGCCGTCGCGGTCAAGCCGCGCATCGACAGCGAGATCATCGCGGTCAAATTCGAAGACGGCGCGCGGGTCAAGCAGGGCGATGTCCTGTTCGTCCTCGACAGCCGCTCGATCGAGACCGAAATCCGCCGCGTCGAGGCCGTCATTGTCGGCGCCGAGGCGCAGTTCGAACAGGCCAGCCGCGACGTGGTGCGCTACACCGACCTGGTCGCGAAAAATGCGACCACCGTGGTGACACTCAACAACGCCCAGACCCAGGTGAACGTCTCCCGCGCGCTCGCCAATTCCAACAAGGCCACGCTCGAAGGCCTGAAGCTGCAGCTCAGCTATTGCACCATCCGTGCGCCGATCGCCGGGCGCATCAGCATGGCCAGCGTCAAAGTCGGCAACATCGTCCGCCAGGCCGATACGACGGCGCTCGCGACCATCAATCAGGTCGCGCCGATTTACGTCTCCTTCACGGTGCCGCAGCGCAATCTGCCCGACGTGCGGGCGGCAATCGCGGCGGAGACCGCCTCGCTCGTCGCGGTCGTTCCCGGCAGCGGAGCGCGGGAAACCGGCCAGGTCACCATGGTCGAGAACACGGTCGATCCCGCCACCGGCATGGCCACCATCCGCGCCACCATGCCGAACGACAAGGAAGTTCTGTGGCCGGGTACCCTGGTCAACACCGCGCTGACCTTGCGCGCCGAGGACCGCATCACCATCCCGGCGACGGCGCTGCAACTCAGCCAGGCCGGCTCGTTCGTGTTCGTGGTGAAGGACAACACCGCCGCCGTCCGCCCGGTCAAAATCGAGCGGACCGTCGACGGCGTCTCGGTGGTTGAATCCGGCGTCGAGGAGGGCGACGTGGTGGTCACCGACGGGCAGCTTCTGCTGTCGAATGGGACCAAGGTGACGATACGCACCGGCAAGACCGAATCCTGACATGAACATTTCCGAGGCCTGCATCCGCCGCCCGGTGATGACGACGCTCATCACGGCCTCGCTCATTGTGTTCGGGATTTTCGGCTACCGCCTGCTTTCGGTGGCGGCGCTGCCGCGGGTCGACTTTCCGACCATCCAGGTGACGGCGGTCCTGCCGGGCGCCAGCCCGGAGACGATGGCGGCCTCGGTCGCCGGCCCGATCGAGCGGCAGTTCTCGACCATCGCCGGCATCTCGTCGATGACCTCGACGTCGAGCCTCGGCCAGACCCAGATCACCATCCAGTTCGACCTCAAGCGCGACATCGACGGCGCGGCGCTCGACGTGCAGACGGCGCTTGCCGTCGCGCAACGCCGGCTGCCGATCGAAATGACGACGCCGCCTTCCTTCCGGAAGGTCAATCCTGGCGACTTCCCGGTCCTGTTCATCAGCTTGATTTCGCCCACGCTGCCGATGTCGACCGTCGACGAATACGGCCAGACCATCCTGGCCCAGCAGATTTCGCAGCTTCCCGGCGTCGCCCAGGTGCAGGTGTTCGGCTCGCAGAAATTCGCGGTGCGCATCCAGGTCGATCCGGTGGCGGCGGCGGCGCGCAGCATCTCGCTCGACGACATCCGCACCGTGCTGACCAAGGCGAATTCCAACACGCCGGTCGGCACCCTGGCCGGCCCCGACCGCAACGTGACCTTGCTGGCGTCGGGCGCGATGCGCCGCGCAGCGGACTACCGGCCCGTCGTCGCGGCCTGGCGCAACGGCGCGCCGGTTCGGCTGAGCGAGATCGCCAACATCATCGACAGCGTCGAGAACGACAAGGTCGCGAGCTGGTTCAACAATGATCGCGCGGTCGTTCTCGCGATCCAGCGGCAGCCCGACGCCAATACCGTCGATGTGGTTGATTCGGTGAAGGCCCGCTTGCCGCAGTTCCGCGCGCAGGTGCCGGCCTCGATCAGCATGGAGACGCTGCTCGATCGCTCGATTTCGATCCGCAACGCGGTTGCCGACGTGCAGGAGACGCTGGCGATCGCCTTTTGCCTCGTCATCCTGGTGATCTTCCTGTTCCTGCGCTCGGCCACGGCGACCATCATTCCGGCGCTGGCGGTGCCGATTTCGCTGATCGCGACCTGCGCGGCGATGTACGCCTTCGACTTCTCGATCAACAACATGACGCTCTTGGCGCTGACGCTCTCGGTCGGCTTCGTGGTCGACGACGCCATCGTCATGCTCGAAAACATCGTCCGCCATATCGAGGGCGGCATGCGGCCGTTTGAGGCAGCGTTGAAGGGCTCGCGCGAAATCGGCTTCACCATCGTGTCGATCACCTTCTCGCTGATCGCTGTGTTCATCCCGGTGCTGCTGATGGGCGGCATCGTCGGCCGCGTGTTCCGCGAATTCGCCGTGACGATCGCGATCGCCATCGTGGTGTCGGGGTTCGTCTCGCTGACGCTCACCCCCATGCTGTGCGCGCGCGTGCTGCGCGGCCACCACGCGGGCGAACAGAAGAAGCAGATATGGATCCTGCGGGTGTTCGAACGCGCCTTCGATCTTTGGCTCAAGAGCTACGAGTGGGCGCTCGACCGGGTGCTGGCCTACAAGTCGGTCATGCTGGTGGCCACCGTAGCGACGATCATTGGAACGGTGTGGCTCTATATTGCCATTCCGAAGGGCTTCTTCCCGCAGGAAGACACCGGCTTCATGCTGATGATCACCGAGGCGCAGCCGGACATTTCGTTCGACGCCATGTCCGAGCGCCAGCGCAAGGTCGCCGAGATCGTTCGCAACGATCCGGCGGTGCTCTACGTCAACTCGACGGTCGGCGTCGGCGGCCCCAATTCCTCGCTCAACAACGGCCGCATGCTGGTGGCGCTCAAGCCCAAGCACGAGCGCGGCCCGTTGAGCGAAATCATTCCGCGCCTGCGGCGGTCGGCCAGCGCCGTCACCGGCATGGCCGTGTTCCCCCAGATGATCCAGAACATCAACGTCGGCGGGCGGATCAACAAGAGCCAGTATCAGTACACGCTGCAATCGAGCGACACCGAGGCGCTCTACAGGCTCGCGCCGGAGCTGCGCGACAAGGTTGCCAAGGTTCCCGGTCTGCTCGACGTGACCACCGATCTCAACGTCACCAACCCGCAGGTGATGATCGACGTCGATCGCGAGAAGGCGGCGGTATATGGCATCACCATCGACCAGGTCCGCCAGGAGCTGTTCGATGCGTTCGGCAACCGGCAGGTCGCGACGATCTACACGCCGAGCAACGACTACCAGGTCATCCTGGAGACCAAGCCGGAGTTCCGGACCGATCCGTCCAGCCTGCAGAACATCTACGTCAAGACCAACGGCGGCGGTGCCGGCTCGACCTCGCCAACCGGAGCGCGGCTGCCGGTCCGGGTGGCGGCGTGACCGGCAACGGCATTCCGGCGGGACAGTCGATCCCGCTGTCGGCGGTGACCATGCCGGTGCCATCGGTCGGCCCGCTGCTGGTCAACCACCAGGGCCAGCAGCCGGCGGTGACGATCTCGTTCAATCTTGCGCCGGGCTTTGCGCTTGGCGACGCGGTGACCGCGATCCAGCAGATCGAGCGCGATTCCAACCTGCCGGCGACGATCTCGACCGGCTTCCAGGGCACCGCGCAGGTGTTCCAGGAATCGCTCAAAGGCCAGGGCATCCTCATCCTGGCGGCGATCTTCGCCGCCTTCGTGGTGCTCGGCATTCTCTACGAGAGCTTCATCCATCCGATCACCATCATCTCCGGCCTGCCGTCGGCGGGCATCGGCGCGCTGCTGACGCTGATCCTGTTCAAGATGGAGCTGTCGGTGATCGCCATGATCGGCATCGTCATGCTGGTCGGCATCGTGAAGAAGAACGCCATCATGATGGTGGACTTCGCGCTGGAGCGCCGCCGCGTCGGCTTGAGCGCCGAGGCCGCCATTCGCGAAGCCTGCCTGCTGCGGTTCCGGCCGATCATGATGACCACGTTCGCGGCGATCTTCGGCGCGCTGCCGATTGCGCTCGGCTCGGGCGAGGGCGCGGAGCTCCGCCAGCCGCTCGGCGTCGCGGTGGTCGGCGGCCTGCTGCTGTCGCAACTGCTCACGCTGTTCATCACGCCGGTGATCTACGTCTACCTCGACCGCATCGACCGCGTGCTCCGGCGCCGGCTCGAGCCGCAGCTCGAGGAGGTCGGCGAGGCGCCGCACAAGCCGGCGGTCGCGGCGGAGTGATCCGCCGGGTCGCCATCGTTAGCGCCTGTCTGCTATCGATGCAGGTGGCGGCTTCCGCGCAGAGCTGGCCGGCCCGCCCGATCCGGGTGATCATCCCGTTCGGCGCCGGCAGCGCGACCGATCTCGTGCCGCGCATCGTGTTCGAGCAGCTTTCGCCGCAGCTCGGCCAGCCCATCGTGGTGGAGAACCGCACCGGCGCGGGCGGCACGCTCGGCACCAGCGCCGTCGCCAAGGCCGATCCGGACGGCTACACGCTGCTCGCCCATTCCAACGCATTCTCGGTGGCGCCGGCGATCTATGCGAACCTGCCCTACGACACCGAGAAGGACTTCGCCGCGATCATCCCGTTCGGCAGCTTTGCCGGTGGTGCTGGTCATGTCGCCGTCGAAGGGCTTCAAGACCATCCAGGAGATGGTCGCGGCCGCCAAGGCGAAGCCCGGCACGTTCAATTACGCCTCGGTCGGCGTCGGTTCGGGCACGCATCTGAGCGCTGAGAGGCTGAAGCTCGGCGCCGGCTTCGACGCGGTCCATATTCCGTTTCGCGGCGGCCCGGAGGCGTTGACGGAGATCATCGCCGGGCGGGTCGATTTCTATTTCTGTCCGATCAACACGGCGCTGCCCCTGATCCGCAACGGCCAGCTCGTCGCGCTGGTGACGAACGGCGACGTTCGCGGCGCCCGAATTGCCCGAGGTGCCGACCACGCTCGAGGCCGGCTACCGGGACGCCGATTTTCCGATCTGGATCGGGATGCTGGCGCCGGCGCAGACGCCGCGCTCGATCATCGACAGGCTCAATGCGGAGACGATCAAGGCGATCCAGGTGCCGGCGACGCAGGAGCGGCTCGCCAAGACCGGCATTATGCCGCTGATCATGACCCGGCGGAGTTCGACGCGCGCATCAAGGCGGAAATCGTATCCAACATCGCCATCGCCAAGGCCGCGGGCATCAAGCCCAACTAGCATCTGCTGGTCACGGCCTATTCCCAAAGCGAGACCCTGCGCCGCAACCCGGGCATCTGTTCCTGGTCGCCCGGCGCCCGTAATGTTGCCGGCAACCGGGGGACAATCATGAAGCGCGTTCTCATCAAGTGCGGCTGGCTGGTCACGCTCGATCCCAAGATCGGCGAGATGAAAAATGGCGAGCTGCTCTATCGCGGCAACACCATCGAGGCCGCGGGCCGCAACCTCGGTGCCAGCGCCGACGAGGTGATCGACGCCTCCGACAAGATCGTGATGCCGGGCCTGGTCAACGCCCACATGCACACCTGGGAGACGGCGCTGCGCGGCATCGGCGCGGAATGGATGTCGGCGGATTATTTCAAGCACGTCCATTCCAATCTGGCGACCCGCTACAAGCCCGAGGACAACTACATCGCCAACCTGATGGGGGCGCTCGCCCAGATCGACGCCGGCGTCACCACCCTGGTCGACTGGTGCCACAACATCACCACCATCGAGCACGCCGAGCGCGCGGTCGACGGCCTGCTCGACAGCGGCATCCGCGCGGTGTTCGCCCACGGCACCGCGAAGCCGATTGGGTTAGAGACGGGCACGCCGTTCACCCATGTGCCGCATCCGCGCGACCGCATCGAATCCTTGCGCAAGGGCAGGCTGGCGAGCGATGACGGCCGCGTCACGCTCGCCATGGCGATCCTCGGCCCCGACTGGGGCGCCTGGGAGGTGGTCGAACACGACATCCGCATGGCGCGCGAGTTCGGCCTGGTGTCGTCGTCGCACACGCGGCGGCGCGAGGATTGCGTGGTGCCGGACGGCTATGCGCGGATGGCCAAGGCCGGCCTGCTCGGCCCCGACCACAATCTCGTCCACGGCACCAGCTACGACACCGCCGATCTCCGCGTGGTGGTCGACAGCGGCGCGAGCCTGACCTCGACCGTGCTGGTCGAACTGCACCACCACATCGGCGACACCATGGTCGCGGCGTTCCGGGAGCAGGGCGGTCTGCCGTCGATCGGCATCGACGTCGAGCTCTACACCTCGGGCCAGATGTTCCGTGAGATGCAGGCGGCCTTGCTGTTCGCGCGCGGCAAGGAGGTGCGCAACAACGCGTCCCGCGGCAACTCGCCGCTGAAAGCCATTCCGGTGCGCTCCCGCGAGGCGCTGGAGTGGACCACGATCAACGGCGCCAAGGCGTTCAAGCTGGACGGCAAGATCGGCACGCTCAGCCCCGGCAAGAAGGCCGATATCGTCATGCTCCGTGCCGACGACGTGAACATGGCGCCGGTCTACGATCCGATCTATTCGATCGTCGAGATTGCCGGCGCCGGCAACGTCGACACCGTCATCATCGACGGCGTGGTCCGCAAGCAGAACGGCAAGCTCACCATCGCCGCCGACGTGCTGCGCCAACGCACTGAAGAGCTGAAAGCGTCCGGCGCGCGCATCATGCGCGAAGGCAACTATCACGTGGCGACGGCGCCGAACTGACGGAGACTTCCATGACCAGAACAATCACGCGCCGCGCGGCCATCGCCGGGCTTTCGGCCATCGGCGTGGCGCCCGTGCTCGCCCAATCGGCGAAGCCCGAGGGCACCGTCACCATCGTCCACGGCTTCACGCCGGGCGGCAACGTCGATCTGACCGCGCGCCTCGTCGCCGAACGGCTGGCGGCGAAGCTCGGCCAGCAGGTGATTGTCGAACCGAAGCCCGGCGCCGGCGGCTCGACCGCGGCGGCACAGGTCGCGCGCGCCACCCCGGACGGCACGACGCTGTTCCTCGTTGCCGGCGGGCACGCGGTGTCGGCTGCGATCTACAACAAGCTGCCGTTCCGGTCGCTCGAGGATTTTTCCTGGATCAGCATGCTGTCGGACTTTCCGTTCGTGTTCGTGACCTATCCGGATCATCCGGCCAAGAACCTTGCCGAGTTCATCGCCATGGCGAAGGCGGACGCCGGCAAGCTGTTGTGCGCCACGCCCGGCAACGGCACCGGCCAGCATCTGGCGCTCGAATTGTTTGCCGCAACCGCCGGGATCAAGATTCAGCACGTGCCGTACCGCGGCTCGCCGCAGGCCGCGACCGATCTTTTGGGCAAGCGCGTCGACGCCTTCATGGACAACATGACGGTGGTCGGCGAGATGGTGAAGGACGGCCGCGTCCGTGCGCTCGGCATCACCGGGCCGTCGCGCTTCTTCGTGCTGCCGGACGTGCCGACCTTCGCGGAGGCGGGCGTGCCGGGCTACGCGGTGACATCGTGGCTCGGCCTTGCCGGGCCGGCCGGAATTTCGCAGTCGATGCTGGCGAGGCTCAATGCCGAGGTCACCGCGATCCTCGCGGAGCCTGAGACCATCGATCGCGTGAAGAAGATCGGCGGCGAGCCGAAGCCTACGACTGCCGAAGCATTCCGCTCGCGGGTGTCCTCCGACATCGAGAAGTGGACCAAGGTCGTCGCCGACGCTGGCATCGCGCGGATCTAAAGCGAGAAGCTCGTCCCGCAGCCGCAGGAGGTCTTGGCCTTCGGATTGTTGACCTTGAATGAGGCGCCGATCAGGTCGTCGACGAAGTCGACCTCGGAGCCGGCCAGATATTGCAGCGACACCGGATCGACCAGCATGGTGATGCCGTTGCGGACGATGGTGACGTCGTCCTCGGCCTTGTCGCGTTCGACGTCGAACTTGTACTGGAATCCCGAGCAGCCGCCGCCCAGCACGCTGAGCCGCAGCATTGCGCCCGAGGGCTCGGCCTTCAGAATCTCGCCGATCTTGCGCGCCGCGCGGTCGGTCATGGTGAGGTCTGTGGTCATCGCCTGGGTTACCCTTGGATCATCCGTGGGCCATCCTTGCGCCCGTTGCTGCCTGATAGTTAAGTGCGCCAGCGGCCAACGTCAATAAAGCGCCGATAACGGGCCAATCGAGCTTCATCCATGGCGATCGCAGCGTTCGCCCGTGCGTCGTTGGCGTCGGATCCGGCGCGGAGCCGGGGCCGGCGCTTTGCCGAGCGCGAGAGCGCCACCCGCAGCGCCTTCCGCCGCGACTGCGACCGAATCATCCACTCGGCGGCGTTCCGCCGGCTCGCCCACAAGACCCAGGTGTTCGTGTTCCACGAGGGCGATCATTTCCGCACCCGACTGACGCACACTTTGGAGGTTACCCAGATCGCCCGTTCGCTTGGCCGCGCGCTCGGCCTCGACGAGGATTTGGCCGAGGCGTCGGCGCTGGGTCATGACCTCGGCCATCCGCCGTTCGGGCACGCCGGCGAGCGCGCGCTCGACCAATGCCTTGCGGCGTTCGGTGGCTTCGACCACAACGCCCAGACCCTGCACGTCGTGACCGATCTGGAGCGGCGCTACGCTGACTTCGACGGCCTCAATCTCACCTGGGAAACGCTCGAGGGTCTGGTCAAGCACAACGGCCCGCTCACCGATCGCGCCGGGCATCCGGTTGAACGCTACCGCGAGCGCGGCCTGCCGCGGGTCATCGCGGATTATTCGCGCGTGCATGACCTCGAACTCTGGAGCTATCCGAGCGCCGAGGCGCAGTGCGGCGCCATCGCCGACGACATCGCCTATGACGCCCACGATATCGACGATGGGCTTCGCGCCGAGATGTTTCGCATCGAGGACCTGGCGCGCCTGCCGCTGCTCGACGAGATCCTGCGCGAGATTGCGGCGCAGCACCCGCGCCTGGAGCCCGGCCGCCACGCTCACGAACTGATGCGCCGCCTGATCACCCGGATGATCGAGGACGTCATCGCGCAAAGCCGCCGTCATATCGTCGAGCTTGAGCCGAATTCGCCGGACGCGGTGCACAACGCCGGCCGGCCGGTGGTCGGCTTCTCGGCGGCGATGGCTGAGGCCGACCGCGCCATCAAGGACTTCCTCTATCCGCGGCTATACCGCCACGCCCGCATCATGCGGATCATGGGCGAGGCGGAGGAGGTGGTGCGCCGGCTGTTCGCCCATTACGTGAAAGCGCCGGGCGACCTGCCGGCCGATTGGCTGGGCGGGATCGATGGCGCCGATGCCAAGGGCGGCGCGCTGCGGATCGCCGATTTCATCGCCGGTATGACCGACCGCTACGCCATGGTGGAGCACACGCGGATTTTCGGTGCGACGCCGGAACTGCGGTAGCGCGAGAATGCGACGCGCTCTGTTATGCGCTCTTGTCACGCACTCTTGGCGAGCTTGCGCCGCTGCGGCTCCAGCAGCCGCATGATCTCCGACAGCGGCACCGGCCGGCTGAACAGATAGCCCTGCATCTCGACGCAGCCGAGCGCGCGGATCGTGTCCAGTTGCTCCGCGGTTTCGACGCCTTCCGCGGTCGCCGTCATATTGAGGTAGCGACGGTGTCGGCACCGCCTCGCAAGCCAGTGCGATCCGAGTCCGGTCGAAGCGGAGCGCCACCGCGGCAATCTCGTCGTCGACGTCGTCGTTGCGTATCTGGCCGCCGGTGCTGCAGCCCACGACGTGGGCATTGGCAAACATCGCGCGGAGTTCCTGATAACGCGCGCCGTCGGCGAGCGCCGAGCGCAAACCGAAATACAGAACGAGACGGGCGTCGGCGTAATTCGCGCCCGGCGCGCGCCAGCCATGCGTCGCGCTCCACGACAATTGATGCGTTCGCATAGAAGGGCCTTGTTTCGAGCAACCGGGAAATCGGCCCTAAACCTGGGCTTTACAAATGAAAATCGGGTTAGCGGAATTTGTCATAATTCATTGATAATAAACCGTATTTGGGCTCTGGGGCGACGCGTGCGAGGGATTCGGCACAGCTTGCCGAAAATGCTGGACAACGACGCAAAGGATCGTTCGCCATGTTCATCGCTCCTTGCGCCATGATTTGCTATCACCCGCGCCATGAACGTCTTTCAAGTCTTCACCGAACATGTCCGCTCCGCCGTCACCACCTTGGCCAAAGCTGGTGTGTTTCCGAGCCCGCCCGATCTGTCGCGCATCGTGGTCGAGCCGCCGCGCGAGGCGAGCCACGGCGATCTTGCCACCAACGCGGCGATGGCGCTGGCCAAGGACGCCGGTCTCAAACCGCGCGACCTCGCCGAGAAGATCGCAGCCGAACTGCGCAAGCTGCGCGAGGTGACCAACACCGAAATCGCGGGGCCGGGCTTCATCAACCTGACGCTCGATCCGGCGGTGTGGCGCACCGCGCTCGCCGCCATCATCCGCGCCGGCGCCGACTATGGCCGCGGCGCTGTCGGCGCGGGCAAGCCCGTGAACGTCGAATACGTCTCGGCCAATCCGACCGGTCCGATGCACGTCGGCCATTGCCGCGGCGCGGTGTTCGGCGACGCGCTGGCCAATCTGCTCGCGGTCGCTGGGTTTGCGGTGACGCGCGAGTACTACATCAATGACGCCGGCGGGCAGGTCGATGTCCTGGCGCGCTCGGCGTTCCTGCGCTACCGCGAGGCGCGGGGCGAGACCATCGGCGCCATCCCCGACGGCCTTTACCCCGGCGACTACCTCGTGCCGGTGGGGGCGGCGCTCGCGAAAGAATACGGCGACAAGCTCAAGGTCATGCCGGAGAGCCAGTGGCTGCCGCTCGTTCGCGCCAAGGCGATCGCCATGATGATGGCGATGATCCGCGACGATCTCGCCGCGCTGAACGTCAAGCACGACGTGTTCTTTTCCGAGCGCTCGCTGATCGAGGGGAGCGACAAGGTCGGCGCTACCATCGAACAGCTGCGCGCCAACGGCCAGGTTTATGAAGGCCGCCTGCCGCCGCCGAAAGGCGCGCCGGTCGAGGACTACGAGGACCGCGAGCAGACGCTGTTTCGCGCCACGAGCTTCGGCGACGACGTCGACCGGCCGCTGAAGAAATCCGACGGCAGCTACACCTATTTCGCCTCCGACATCGCCTATCACAAGTCGAAGTTCGACCGCGGCTTCCACGACATGATCGACGTCTGGGGCGCCGATCACGGCGGCTACATCAAGCGCATGAAGGCCGCGGTGAAAGCCGTCAGCAACGAAAGCGCCGAACTCGACGTGAAAATCGTTCAGCTCGTGAAGCTGATGCGCGCCGGCGTCGAGGTGAAGATGTCGAAGCGGTCGGGCGAATTCATCACGCTCCGCGAGGTCGTCGACGAAGTCGGCCGCGACGCCGTGCGCTTCATGATGCTGTATCGCAAGAACGATGCGCCGCTCGATTTCGACCTCGCCAAGGTGATCGAGCAGTCGAAGGATAATCCGGTTTTTTACGTCCAGTACGGCCACGCTCGCGGCCATTCGGTGTTCCGCAATGCCGCCGAGGCGCTGCCGGATCTGCCGGCGGAGGGCGCCGCCCGCACGGCGTATTTGTCGCAGGCGGAACTGGCGCGGCTCGACGACCCCGGCGAGCTTTCGCTGATGCGCAAGCTGGCGCTTTACCCGCGGCTCGTCGAAGCCGCGGCGCTGGCCCATGAGCCGCATCGGGTGGCCTTCTATCTCTATGAATTGGCAAGCGAATTTCACGGGCAATGGTCGCGCGGGACCGGCGCGCCTCATTTACGCTTCATTATCCAACATGATCCACAACTGACCGTGGCGCGCCTTGCTTTGGTACAAGGCTTGGTCACCGTTTTAGCCTCAGGATTGGCGCTTCTAGGGGTGGAAGCGCCGAACGAGATGCGGTAGCTCGGAGTCATTGGACGTCAAGCTGAGTCCAATGCCGGAGACGGCCAAAGGGGGCCGCCGCGACCTACCGGAACCGGGACATAATGGCGGACGACAACAGCGCTCGTTATCGATCCAACAATTCGTTCGACCGCGGGCCGGAGCCCGCGACCGATCCGCTTGCCGAATTGGCCCGGCTGATCGGCCAGAACGATCCGTTTTCCGAATACGGCCGCACCGTCCGTCCGGCGGCACCGTCCCCGCAGCCGGCGCCTGACCCCGGCGCGCGCTACGACTCGAGCCTTCCCGCGCCGCCGTTCCACAGCGAACCGGTTCAGCCCTACGCCCATCAGCCTGCCGCCCATCATGCCTGCTGAGCCTGCGCCGCGGTACAATCCCGAGCCGACGCCGCCATACCGGCATGACACCGCGCCCCGCTACGCCGCTGATTATCCGCCGCGCGTCTACGACAATCAGGCCGGGCACAACGATTGGCCGGTGGCGGCACCGCTGCCAGCTCCATCGCATCCGTCGAACGATCCGTTCGCGCTGCCTCTGCACCCGCCGTATGTGCCGCAGCACGCCCCGCACCGTGACAACACAGGCTACGCCACTCCGAATTTCGGCAGCCAGCCCTACACGGAGCCGCCGGCCCGACCGGCGCGGGACGGCTATCAGCCGGATCTGCCGGGCTTCGACGCGCCCGCCTATGCGGGCGCGCCGGACCGGCAAAACTATCCGCCGCTTTACCCTCACGAGCCGGAAGCCGGCGGTATGCCGGCGCCCCACGACGACGAATTCTACGATGACGAGCCGCGCGGCGGCCGGCGCAAGGGCCTGTTGACCGTCATAGCCGTGCTCGGCCTCGCGGTGCTCGGCACCGCGGGCGCGTTCGGCTATCGCAGCATGTTCGGCGGTCCGGGTTCGTCGGGACCGGTGCCGGTGATCCGCGCCAGCGGTGAGCCGAGCAAGGTGGCGCCGCCGCCGCCCACGGCCGACCAATCCCAATCCGCGGGCAAGTTCAGCTACGACCGTTTCGGCGACGCCGGAAAAGACGAGAAGGTGGTGCGGCGCGAGGAGAAGCCGGTCGACCTGTCGAAAGCGCCGCAGCCGGCGCCGCGCACCGTGTTCCCGGGCGCGCCGGTTGCCAGTCCGCCATCCGCGAAGCCTGCCGGTGGCGCAGCGATGTCCGCGGCCAATCCGCCAAGCGCGATCGGTGAGCCGCGGCGCGTGCGCACGGTTCCGATCCGGCCCGACCAGGGCGGCGACGTCGCTGCCGCGCCGCCGTCGCAGCAGCCGACGTCGGTTGCGCCGCCGCGGCAGGCCAATGCGGCAGCCGCGAATGCTGCTGCGCCTCCGCCCGATGATACGCCGGCACGAGCCGCGGCCGCCCGGGCATCCTCGCGTACGGCGCTGCGATCAACTCCACCACCGGCGCCGGCCCCGGCCGGCAATGCGCCGCTGTCGCTCAGCCCCGACGCCAACAACAACGCGCCGTCGCCGGTCGCGCAGGACAACTTCCCGCCGCCACCGCCGCCGCGCGCCTCTGCCCCGCCGCCTGCGCGGGTGGCCTCGGCGCCGCCGCCTGCCGCGTCCGCCGGCGGCAGCTATCTGGTGCAGGTGTCATCGCAGCGGAGCGAGGCCGAGGCCGAGAGCGCCTATCGCGGCATCCAGTCGAAGTTCGGAAGCGTGCTCGGCAGCCAGCCCCACACCGTCCGCCGCGCCGATCTCGGAGCCAAGGGCGTCTATTACCGCGCCATGGTCGGGCCGTTCGCCAGCCGCGAAGAGGCGGTCCAGGTCTGCAGCAGCCTGAAGCAGGCCGGCGGCGATTGCGTTGTGCAGCATTAGCGTTAGGCAGGGCGCTTTGCCTTGACCCTCGCCGGGCCGCCAAGCTAATCCGCGCCGATGGCGCCACGCGCTTTCATCTCAGGGCTTTCCGGTCTGACGTTGACGGCGGACGAGCGCGCATTTCTGCGCGAGGCCCGGCCGTGGGGGCTGATCCTGTTCAAGCGTAACATTCAAGACAAGAATCAAGTCATTGATCTTGTTCGTGAAGCTTTACATGAACTGGGCGGCGAAGCGCCGGTCCTGGTCGACCAGGAGGGCGGCCGGGTGCAGCGTCTCGGTCCGCCGCATTGGCCGGCCTATCCGGCGGGTGCCGCCTATGGCCGGATCTACGACCGCGATCCGGACGCCGGTCTCGCGGCGGCCAGGCTCGGCGCGCGGCTGATCGCGGCCGATCTCATCGAACTCGGCATCAACGTCGACTGCCTGCCGCTCGCCGATGTGCCGGTCGCCGGCGCCGACCGGGTGATCGGCGACCGCGCCTATGGCGAGACGCCGGGCAAGGTCGCGGCGATTGCCGGAGCCGTCGCCGCGGGCCTGGCCGATGGCGGCGTGCTGCCGGTGCTCAAGCACATCCCCGGTCACGGCCGCGCCAATGCCGACAGCCACCTCAAGCTGCCGGTGGTGCACGCCGACCGGGCAACGCTGGAAGCCACCGACTTCGCCGCATTCCGTCCCCTGAAAAGATTGCCGTTGGCAATGACCGCCCATGTGGTCTTCACGGCAATCGACCCGGTGCGACCGGCGACAACTTCGGCCACAATGATCGGCGAAGTGATTCGCGGCTTTATCGGCTTCGACGGGTTGCTGATGGGGGATGACATTTCGATGGGGGCGCTGTCGGGATCGATCGCGGAGCGGGCGCGGGCCTCGCTCGCGGCCGGCTGCGATCTGGTGCTGCATTGCAATGGCAAGATGGACGAGATGCGGGCGGTCGCCGCCGAGGCGCCGGAGCTTGGCGGCGATGCGAAGCGGCGCGCCGCTGCGGCTTTGGCTGTGCGGAAGTCGCCGTCTGGGATTGATCTTGCGGCGGCGCGACGCGAGTTTGCCGCCATGATGACGGAACCATTGGCCTGATGAACGAACCCTCTGCATTCGAGATGGAAGTCGCCGAGCGCGGCACCGACGAGCCGCCGATGCTGGTCGACGTCGAGGGCTTCGAGGGCCCGCTCGACCTGCTGTTGGCGCTGGCCCGTCAGCAGAAGGTCGACCTCGCCAAAATCTCGATCCTGGCGCTGGCCGAGCAATATCTCACCTTCATCGAGGAGGCGCGGAAGCTCCGGCTTGAGCTTGCCGCCGACTATCTGGTGATGGCGGCGTGGCTCGCTTACCTCAAATCGCGGCTGCTGCTGCCGGAGCCCGCGACCCCCGACGGGCCGAGCGCCGAGGACATGGCCAACGCGCTGGCGTGGCGGTTGAAGCGGCTGGAGGCGTTCCGCGAGGTGTCGGGCCAGCTGATGGGCCGCCCGCAGCTGCAGCGCGACATCTTTCACCGCGGCGATCCCGAGCCGATCGCCAACATCAGGCATCCGCAGTGGACCGCGACGCTGTACGACCTGCTGTCGGCCTACGCGCACCAGCGCCAGCAGAGCGCGCTGGCGCACGTCCGCTTCAAGCCGCGCAACGTCTGGGCGCTGCAGGACGCCCGCGAAATCCTGGAGCGGCTGATCGGCCAGGCCGGCGACTGGGGCCGGCTCGACGGCTTCCTGATGGAATATCTGGTGGAGCCCGCCATGCGGGCGACCGTCATGGCCTCAAGTTTGGCGGCGACGCTCGAACTGGTTCGCGAGGGCGCGTTGGAGGTGCACCAGCAGGCGGCCTTCGCGCCGATCTATCTGCGCAAGCGCGACGAGGCAGCGCTCGCCGCGGTCAATTCGAGCGTGGCTATGCCGCGCGCGACGGAATAACGGAATAAAGTGCAAGGAGATTCGGAGGCATGGCAGCTTTGGCGGAACGACGGATCATTCCCCACGAAGAGCTGAAGGCGAGGGCCGAGGAGAAATCCGAAGCCGAAGCCCGCCCGGAGCACATGCGGCTCCTGGAGGCGCTGCTGTTTGCCGCCGCCGTTCCGCTCGACGAGAAGACGCTCGGCAGCCGGCTGCCCGAGGATGTCGATCTCAAGGCGAGCCTCCGCGCGCTGCAGGCCGAATATTCCACGCGCGGGGTGAACCTCGTCCGCATCGCCGGCAAGTGGACCTTCCGCACCGCCGGCGATCTGTCATGGCTGCTGACCAAGGAAGCCACCGTCCCGAAGAAGCTGTCGCGCGCCGCGATCGAGACGCTCGCCGTGATCGCCTACCACCAGCCGGTGACCCGCGCCGAGGTCGAGGAAATCCGCGGCGTGGTGATGTCGAAGGGCACCTTCGACGTGCTGATGGAAACCGGCTGGATCAAGCCGCGCGGCCGCCGCAAGGTGCCGGGCCGGCCGATCACCTACGGCACGACCGAGGACTTCCTGTCGCACTTCGGCCTGGAGGAACTGGGCAACCTGCCGGAACTCGAGGAGCTGAAAGGTTCAGGGCTGCTCGACAACCGCCTGCCGCCGGGCTTCGCGGTGCCGATGCCGTCGGACGATCCGATGCTCCGCGACGACGAGGACCCGCTTGAGCCGGGCGATCTCGACCTTGGTCTGGCGCCGCCGCCGGAGCGCATCGAGGAATAGCCGGCTCCGGCGAAGTCCCCGTGATTTGAACGTCTTAGCCATGATGCGATCGGCCGCATCGGGCCGCCAAGCTGTTCTTGTTTTTGCCGCCCCTTGCTCGTAGGTTCGGGCCAAACCGAGGAGCGGCGGTCCGCCGCTCGGTGCGGAGGATTTTTCGATGGGTTCGTTGAGTATCTGGCACTGGATCGTGGTGATCGCCGTGGTCCTGCTGCTGTTCGGCCGCGGCAAGATTTCCGAGCTGATGGGCGACGTCGCGCAGGGCATCAAGGCGTTCAAGAAGGGCATGTCCGACGACGAGACCGCCAAGACCGATACGCCGCCGGCCGACCCGAAGATCATCACCGAGACGAAGCCGGCCGATCCGCTCAAGCAGCACGCCCAGACCGAGCGCAAGTTCGAAGCCTGACCGCGGAGCGCACCGGCGTCCGCGTTGGAATTTCGGGGGCGCAGGCCGATAGGCTGGCGCCCCTTGGAGTTTGAGAAACAATGTTCGATATCGGCTGGAGCGAGCTTGTCGTCATCGCGGTTGTCGCGCTGATCGCCATCGGCCCGAAGGAACTGCCGGCGGTGCTGCGCACCGTCGGCGCAGTACATGGGCAAGATCCGGCGCATGGCGTCGGAATTCCAGGGCCAGTTCCAGGAGGCGATGCGCGAGGCCGAGATGGCCGACCTGAAGAAGTCGGTCGACGAGATGACCGACGCCGCCAAGGGCTTCACCGATTTCGATCCGCTCGCCTCGGTGAAAAAAGAGGTCGACAGCTTCACCGCCGATCCGCTGGCCACCACGCCTTCGGCGAGCGCCTCGCCGGAAGCGGCAGCGCCGGGCACGCCGGCGCCGATGTCGTCGGACGCGACGATCCCGCAACCGTCCCCTGCGATCGCGCCGGAGGCGCCGCAGCCGCCATCTGAAACAAAGCCTGAGGCGGCGTCCGAGACCAAGAGCGGCACCATCCCGCCGGGGAGCGGCGCGTGACCACGGAGGAAGACGAGAAGGAGATCGAGGCCAGCAAGGCCCCGCTGATGACGCACCTGATCGAGCTGCGCTCGCGGCTCATCAAGGCACTGGCGGCGTTCTTCATCGCCGCCGCGTTCTGCTTCTTCTTCGCCAAGCCGATCTACAACATCCTGGTGTGGCCCTATGTCTGGGTGGCTGGGCCGGAGAACTCCAAGTTCATCTACACGGCGCTGCTCGAATATTTCATCACCCAGCTCAAGCTGTCGTTGTTCGGCGCGGCCTTCATCTCGTTCCCGGTGGTGGCGGCGCAGATCTACATGTTCGTCGCGCCCGGCCTCTATCGTCACGAGCGCGGCGCGTTCCTGCCGTATCTCGTCGCCACGCCGTTCTTCTTCACGCTCGGCGGCGCGGTGGTCTATTTCATCGTGATGCCGATGATCGTGCGGTTCTCGCTCGGCATGCAGCAATCGGCCGGCGAGGGGACGCCGGAGATCGCGCTCTTGCCCAAGGTCGGCGAGTATCTGTCGCTGTTGATGTCGCTGATCCTGGCGTTCGGCGTCGCCTTCCAGCTTCCGGTGATCCTGACCTTGCTCGGCCGCATCGGTATCGTCACGTCGGAGATGCTGAAAGCCAAGCGGCGCTACTTCATCGTCATCGCCTTCATCATCGCCGCGGTGCTGACCCCGCCGGACGTGCTGTCGCAGATGTCGCTCGCGATCCCGCTACTGCTGCTCTACGAGGGCTCGATCTGGTCGGTGAAGGTCGTCGAGGGCAAGGCGGCCAAAACCAAGGCCGCGGCCGACGCCGCCAAGGCCAAGCCGGCGGAATAGCGCGGCGGGGCATCTCCCCTCCGGTGGTCATCATCCGCGAAGGCGGATGATCCAGTAATCACTGACGTTGTTCTGTGATGGCTGGATGCCCGCCTTCGCGGGCATGACAGTCCGGGTGAGGACGCGTGTTCACAGAATTTTCCGACAAGCCTCTGGCGCGCGGTCTCGGCCTCGAACTATATTGTTCCCTATTCGTTCTCGATGGCCGCAACCGGTGCGGTTGTCGCGAACGGGTGGAGCGCCGGGAGGCGCTGGGCTCTACGTTATTGGGCCAGCGCGTCCGAAAGCGGCAACCCCTGGCAACAGGGGACCTGCCGTGGCGCGCGGCGGTGCCGATGCACCGTCAAGGGCGTTTCGCCAAACGCCCAAAGCGCCTCCCGGCGCTCCATCTCCCGGTGGGGGAAACGGAAAAAAGGGATACGGCGCGCCCGCAGCCGCGACCAAACCGGGCCGGCGAAGCGTTGGCTAAGCGTGTTCGCTGCACTTATAAGACCGCGACGGATTCCCGCGAAGACTGAACATCGCCCAAGAAAGACGACGATGCACGACATCAGATGGATTCGTGAAAACGCCGCCGAGTTCGACAAGGCGCTGAACCGCCGCCCGCTCGACGACGAATCCAAGAAACAATTTTCGTCAGCGAATTTGCTCGCCATCGACGAGCGCCGCCGCGCCGCGATCCTGAAGTTCGAGCAGGCCCAGGCGCGGCGGAACGCGGCGTCGAAGGAGATCGGCGCGGCCAAGGCGAAGAAGGACGAGGCGGCGCGCAGAAGCTGATGGCCGAGGTCAATGAGCTGAAGGTGACGCTGCCGGCTTTGGAAGTGGAAGCCGAGTGCGGCTGTAGAGGATTTGGACAAGGTTCTTGCGAGCATCCCTAACTTGCCGCTCGCCGAAGTACCGGAGGG
Organism: uncultured Alphaproteobacteria bacterium; assembly: GCA_963850885.1. Classification (GTDB taxonomy): domain Bacteria; phylum Pseudomonadota; class Alphaproteobacteria; order Rhizobiales; family Xanthobacteraceae; genus Z2-YC6860. The sequence goes on from CAWKOD010000034.1 coordinate 124,326, forward strand.
CAAAGATGAGACGGGCAACGTCGAGCATCACAAATTTGGGTCAGAAGCGCGAGTACGCATTCAAGCCCAAACAGCATTTTGAATTGGGCGAAGCGCTTGGGCTGATGGATTTCGAGACGGCGGCGAAATTGTCTGGGGCCCGCTTCGTCGTCCTGAAAGGCGGTTTGGCGCGCATGGAGCGCGCGCTCGGCCAGTTCATGCTCGACGTACACACGGGCGAGCATGGCTATACCGAGGTCAATCCGCCGCTTTTGGTAAAAGATGACACGATGATTGGAACGGCGCAGTTGCCGAAGTTTGCGGACGATCAATTTCGTACGCGGGTAACCGGCGAGCGCAGCGTGAACTTCAATCGGATGCTCGCAAAGTTTCCGTTACTTGGCCAGACTTGGATGCAGCTACTGGGGGCGATTGCGCGCCAAGATCGTCTCGACATGGAAGCGATTGTGGAAGGACTGAGAGGAAACATTGACGTTCAGGATTTTGCAGAGATCAAGGATATTTTATTTCGTCAAAACCTTTGGCTCATTCCAACCGCTGAAGTCCCACTGACCAATCTCGTCCGTGAATCCATTCAAGACGAATCCGCATTGCCCATGCGGCTACACCGCCTGCACGCCGTGCTTCCGCGCCGAAGCGGGCGCCGCCGGCAAAGACACCCGCGGCATGATCCGCCAGCACCAGTTCACCAAGGTCGAGCTCGTCAGCATCACCACGCCGGAGCAGTCCAAGGACGAGCACGAGCGCATGCTGGCGTCCGCCGAGGAAATCCTGCGGCGGCTCGCGCTGCACTATCGCGTCATCACGCTCTGCACCGGCGACATGGGCTTTGCCTCGCAGAAGACCTACGACATCGAGGTCTGGCTGCCCGGCCAAAACATGTATCGCGAAATATCGTCGTGCTCGGTGTGCGGCGAATTCCAGGCGCGGCGCATGATGGCGCGCTATCGCGGCAAGGACGGCAAGCCGGCGTTCGTGCACACGCTGAACGGCTCCGGCGTCGCGGTCGGCCGCGCGCTGATCGCGGTGATGGAAACCTATCAGGAGGCCGACGGCTCGATTACAATCCCGGACGCGCTCGCGCCCTACATGGGCGGCATCAAAAAGATCGAAAAGAAATAATGCGCATCCTGGTCACCAACGACGACGGCATCAACGCCCATGGCCTGAAAATCTGCGAGGAGATCGCGCGCAAAATCTCCGAAGACGTTTGGGTGGTGGCGCCGGAGCACGATCAGTCCGGCGTATCGCATTCGCTGTCGCTGAACGATCCGTTGCGGCTCCGCCAGATCGGCGAGCGGCACTACGCCGTGAAGGGCACGCCGACCGATTGCGTCATCATGGCGGCACGGAACGTCATGCCGTCGCCGCCCGATCTCGTGCTCTCCGGCGTCAACCGCGGCCGCAACGCCGCCGAGGATGTTTTGTATTCCGGCACCATCGCCGCGGCGAAGGAAGCCTGCGTGCTCGGCATTCCATCGTTTGCGCTGTCGCAGGCTTTTACCTCGGCGAGCAAGCAGCAGCCGCACTGGAAGACCGCGACCGAGCACGCGCCCGACATCATCCGCCGCGTGCTCAAACGAGGGCATTCCGCGCGACGTGCTGGTAAACGTCAACTTCCCGGATTGCCCGCCGGGCGCGGTGAAGGGCATTTCGGTCGCGACCCAGGGCAAGCGCGATGCGCAGTTGCTGCACATCGACGCGCGCCACGACGGCCGCGGCAATCCGTACTACTGGATCGCCTATGCGCGCGGCGTGAAGCCGGCCGGCAAGAACGGCACCGATCTCGCCGCGCTCGCCGACGATCGCATCTCGATCACGCCGCTTCGCCTCGATCTCACCGATCAGCCGTTCCTGACGAAGCTGGTGGAGCTGTTTCCAACAAAATAATAGAGGAGAGGAGCATGATCCCCGAAAAGTGGGAACCGGTTTTCGGAAAAGGATCATGCTCAGATAAACAGATGCCGGGCGACGAAAGCGAACAGCGGATGGAGTTCATGCTGACGCTGCGTCAACGCGGCATCAGCGACAAGGCGGTGCTGCGCGCCATGGACGCGGTGCCGCGCGAACATTTCGTCGAGGCGCGCTTTGCCGATGCCGCCTATGCCGATCAGGCGATGCCGATCGCTTGCGGCCAGACCATCAGCCAGCCCTATGTGGTCGCCTACATGACCGAGCAGCTTGCGGTGCGAAGCAACCATCGCGTGCTCGAGGTCGGCACCGGCTCGGGCTACCAGGCGGCGGTGCTATCGCGGCTCGCCCGCGAGGTGGTGACGCTCGAGCGCTACCGGACCTTGGCCAACAGCGCGCGGGCGCGGCTGAAGACGCTCAACTATACGAACGTCGAGGTTTTGCTCGGCGACGGCTTCGGCGGCGAGCCGATGCGCGCGCCCTACGACCGCATCATCGTCACGGCGGCGGCGGAAGCCATTCCGCCGGCGCTGATCGCGCAGCTTGCCGAGGATGGCATCATGGTGCTGCCGCTCGGGCCGCACGGCGGCGCGCAGGAGCTGATCAAGCTGACCAAGACCGGGCAGGGGCTGTCGCGGGAAAACCTGATCGGGGTGCGCTTCGTGCCGCTGCTGCCGGGCCAGGCGCGCGAATTGTGACGGCCGAACGGCCCAATTTGTACGAATTTCGGGGTCGTTTGATTAGGGTTGAAAGAGTCTTTGCATCCTTAAACACCTGTTTACCCGGGCGCTGTTAACTCTCCCATCGTCCTGTTGCGTACGAGTGGGAAAGCCTATGCGTTGCGTCGACGAGCCCGGCCGCTCGCTCAAAGTGTTGCGTCTCGCCGTTCTGGCGACGATTTCGGTTGCGGCGGTCAGCTGCAGCTCCGACACGCACCGGTTCCAATACAATCCGTTCCGGTCGCAAACCCAGGCGCCGTCCAGCGAGGTGACCGGCTCGGTCGCTCAGCAAAAGCATTCGGCGATTCAGAGCTCACCGCTGCCGCCGCCGAACGCGTCGGCGCCGCAGACCCGCCCGGCCGTGATCGGCACCGCCGGCGGCTCCCGCGGTATGGCGTCCTTGATCGAGCACGGGCTCGCGGCCGCCAAGCCCGGCTGGAACTGGGAGGGCGGCACCGCCATCACGGTTCAGAAGGGCGACACCATCGACGGCCTGGTGACGCGCTACGGCGTGCCGGCCGCCGCGATCGCCGAAGCCAACAACATTCCGAACGGCGCCGCGCTGAAACCCGGCCAGCGGCTGGTCATTCCGAAATACGAGGTGACCGGCTCGACGGCGCCGCGCGCCGCGTCCAACGCGCCGCACTCGCCGGCGCCGACGATCGGAGCGCCGGCCACCAGCAGCAGCCAGCATGTTCACGTGATCTCGCCCGGCGAGACCTTGATGGGGCTGTCGCGCAAGTATCACAAGCCGCTCGGCGCAATCGCCAAGGCCAACAACATCGAGCCGCACACGATGGTGAAGGTCGGCGACCGGATCGTCATTCCGGGTGTCGCACCGCAGGCTGCGGCTAAGCCGGCGGCGCCGGCGTCGCTCACCCAGGCGCCGAAGTCGCCCTCCGCGCCGAAAGTCGCCTCGGTTCCAGCCGCTCCCGCCGCCGCGCCCAGCGCCGCGATGGTGACGCCCGCGGCGCATGACCCCGAGCCGCCGAAGGCCAAGGCCGACGTCACCGCCGCGATGCCAAGCTTCCGCTGGCCGGTGAACGGCCGCGTCATCACCGCGTTCGGGCCCAAGCCGTCGGGACAGCAGAACGACGGCATCAACGTCTCGGTGCCGGAGGGCACGCCGATCAAGGCAGCCGAGGACGGCGTCGTCGCCTACGCCGGCAACGAGCTCAAGACCTACGGCAATCTCGTGCTGGTGCGTCATTCCAACGGCTACGTGACCGCCTACGCCCATGCCAGCGAGATCATGGTCAAGCGCGACGATCCGGTGAAGCGTGGCCAGATCATCGCCAAGGCCGGGCAGACCGGCAGCGTGGCGGCGCCGCAACTGCACTTCGAGATCCGCAAGGGCTCGACGCCGGTCGATCCGGCGCCGTTCCTCGCCAAGGGCGGCAACGGCTAACGCTCGTCAGCCCGACAGCTTGACGCCGAGCCGCCCCGCCAAGTCCTGCACGTATTGCCACGCCACGCGGCCGGAGCGCGAGCCGCGCGTGGTGGCCCATTCCAGCGCCTCGCGCCGCAGGTCGTCCGGCCCGACCGGAATCTTGAAATGGCCGACGTAGCCCTCGACCATGGCGAGATATTCGTCCTGGCTGCAGCGGTGAAAGCCGAGCCACAGGCCGAAGCGATCCGACAGTGAAACCTTCTCCTCGACCGTCTCGCCCGGATTGATCGCGGTGGAGCGTTCGTTCTCCATCATGTCGCGCGACATCAGGTGGCGGCGGTTCGAGGTGGCGTAGAGGATCACGTTTTCCGGCCGGCCCTCGATGCCGCCTTCCAGCACCGCCTTCAGCGACTTGTAGGACGTGTCCTCGGCGTCGAACGACAGGTCGTCGCAGAACACGATGAAGCGATAAGGCGCGGGCCGCAGCAGCGACATCAGCTCCGGCAGGCTTTCGATATCCTCGCGGTGGATCTCGACGAGCTTGAGCTTGCCGCGGGCCACGCTGGCGTTGACAGCCGCATGGGAGGCCTTGACCAGCGACGACTTGCCCATGCCGCGCGCGCCCCATAGCAGCGCATTGTTCGCCGGCAGGCCCTTGGCAAAGCGCTCGGTGTTCTCCATCAGCGTGTCGCGCACGCGGTCGATGCCCTTGAGCAGCGTCATCTGCGACCCGGTTGACGCGCGGTACCGGCACGAGGCGCGAGCCCTGCGCCTGCCAGATGAAGGCGTCCGCCGAATCGAAGTCCGAGTTTGAATTCGGCCGCGGCGCCAGCCGTTCCAGCGCGTCGGCGATCCGCGTCAAAGTCTGCGCGTCCGGTGCGCCGGACTTCGGTTTGGCGGCTGATTTCGGCTTCGGTTTGGACTTCGATTTGGCCATCGGAGCGCTTTCGGTTGGCCGCTCCCATACCGGGGCGGCCTTCGCCCCGCAAGGCGCAAAAGCCGGAAAAATCAGGATATTGGGGCCCTTTAGCCGCACGACGCGGCGTTGCAATTGGTTCGCCGACCGCTATATTCCGCGCACCTTCGGGCGCCGCTGGGGCGGCAGGCGCCGCCGGGACAGCCGCCGCACTATCATTGCCGCACAGAGGCCTTTCATGTTCATTTCGCCTGCATTCGCACAGGGTGGCTCGTTGTTCGGCGGCGGCAGCGACAACATGCTGGTGTCGCTGCTCCCCTTCGTCCTGATCTTCGTCATCATGTATTTCCTGATCCTGCGGCCGCAGCAGAAGCGCCAGAAGCAGCACGCCGACATGGTCAAGAACGTCCGCCGCGGCGACACCGTCGTTACGTCGGGCGGTCTGGTCGGCAAGGTCACCAAGGTGATCGACGACGAAAAGGTCGAGGTCGAGGTGGCAAGCGACGTCCGCGTGGTGCAGATGCGCGCGATGCTGGCCGACGTGCGGGCCAAGGGGGAGCCGGTGAAAGAGGAGGGCGCGTCGAGCTGATCGCGCTGCGATCGTAAAGACCGCCAACAGGACGACCAAGCCCGATGCTCTATTTTTCCCGCTGGAAAGCAACCGCGATTCTGCTCACGACGTTGCTGGTCTGCTCTTTCGCCATTCCGAATTTCTTCCCCGAGCAGACCGTGCAGTCGTGGCCCAAATGGGCGCAGCGCCATCTGGTGCTGGGTCTCGATCTCCAGGGCGGCTCGCACATCCTGCTCGAGGTCGACACCAACGCGGTGCGCAAGGAAAAGCTCGACACGCTGCGCGACGACGTCCGCCGCGTGGTGCGCGACAACCGGCTGGGCGGCGCCGCCGCCGTAACGATCCGCGGCAGCTCGGTGGAATTCCGCGTTCGCGAGGGCGTCGATCCGCAGCTTGCGCTGACCAAGCTCCGTGAGCTGTCGCAGCCGCTCGGCGGCCTCCTGAGCGCCACCGGCCAGCGCACCGTGGATGTGGTCGACGGCGGCAACGGCTTGTTCCGGCTCACGCCGACCGAGCCCTCGATCGTCGAGCGAATCCGTCAGGCGGTTGAGCAGTCGGTCCAGATCGTCGAGAAACGCGTCAACGAACTCGGCACCGTCGAGCCGTCGATTCAACGCCAGGGCGTCGACCGTGTTCTGGTGCAAGTGCCGGGCCTGCAGGATCCGTCGCGTTTGAAGGAATTGCTCGGCAAGACCGCCAAGCTGACATTCCGGCTGGTCGACCAGACCACCCCGATCGATCAGGCGCTGCAAGGCAACGTGCCGCCGGATTCCGAGTTGCTCAAAAGCACCAAGGCTGAGAACAACCAGCCCTACGTCATCGAGAAACGTGTCGTCGTCTCCGGCGAGGATTTAACCGATGCGCAGCCCGGCTTCGACCAGCGCAACGGCGAGCCGATCGTCAGCTTCAAGTTCAACAACAACGGCGCGCGCCGCTTCGCCCAGATCACACAAGAGAACGTCGGCAAACCATTCGCCATCGTGCTCGATAACGAGGTGATCTCGGCACCGGTCATCCGCGAGCCGATCCTCGGCGGTTCAGGCCAGATTTCGGGCAACTTCACCGTGCAGGCGGCGAACGACCTTGCCATCCTGCTCCGCGCCGGCGCGCTGCCGGCGCCGCTGCAGATCATCGAGGAGCGCACCGTCGGCCCGGGCCTCGGCCAGGATTCCATCGAGAAGGGCAAGATGTCGGCCTACGTCGGCGGCGCGATGGTCATCATCTTCATGTTCCTCACCTACGGTCTGTTCGGTCTGTTCGCCAACATCGCGGTGGCGGTCAACGTGGCGATGATCTTCGGCGTGCTGTCGCTGCTCAACGCGACGCTGACTTTGCCCGGCATCGCCGGTATCGTGCTCACCGTCGGTATCGCGGTCGATTCCAACGTGCTGATCTACGAGCGCATCCGTGAGGAGGTGCGCGGCGGCCGCTCGCCCATCATGGCGATCGACGCGGGCTTTACCCGCGCGCTTGCGACCATTCTCGATTCCAATATCACCACCTTCATCGCGGCCGCGGTGCTGTTCTTTATCGGCACCGGCCCGGTGCGCGGCTTCGCGGTGACGCTCGGCATCGGCATCGTCACGACGGTGTTCACTGCCTACACGCTGACCCGGCTGATCGCAGCGACGTGGGTTCGCTGGTGGCGGCCCAAGACCGTCCCGATCTGAACCAACGAACGTCGGAATCAATCGCCCTCATGCGCCTTCTCCGCATCGTACCGGACGAAACCAAATTCGATTTCATGCGCTTCCGGCGCATCAGTTTTCCCGTGTCGGCCCTGCTGTCGATCCTGGCGATCTTTCTCTACTTTTTTCACGGGCTGAATTTCGGCATCGACTTCGTCGGCGGCACGCTGATAGAGGTGCAATCGAAGAGCGGTCCCGCCGATCTCGCCAAGATGCGCGATACCGTCAGCGGCCTCGGCCTGGGCGAGGTGCAACTTCAGCAATTCGGCGCGCCGACCGATGTGTTGCTTCGGGTGGCGCAGCAGCCCGGCGGCGAGGGCGCGCAGCAGGCGGCGGTGGCGAAGATCCGGACGGCGCTTGGCAACTCGGTCGACTATCGCCGCGTCGAGGTGGTCGGGCCTCGCGTTTCGACCGAGTTATTGGCCCTTGGCACCATGGGGTTGATGGCGGCGATCCTGAGCATCCTGGTTTATCTCTGGTTTCGATTTGAATGGCAGTTCGCGCTCGGCGCCATGGTCGCCAACGTGCACGACATCGTCCTCACCATCGGCTTCATGTCGGTCACGCAGATCGATTTCGATCTCACCAGCATCGCGGCCCTGCTCACCATCCTGGGTTATTCGCTGAACGACACCGTGGTCATCTACGACCGCATTCGTGAAAACCTGCGCCGCTACAAGCGGCTGTCGATGCCGGACCTGCTCAACAGCTCGGTCAATTCGACGCTGTCGCGCTCGATCATCACCCACGTCACGGTGACGCTTGCCTTGTTGGCGTTGCTGCTGTTCGGCGGTCACGCGATCCACAGCTTCACCGCGACGATGATGTTCGGCGTGGTGCTGGTCGGCACCTACACCTCGGTGTTCATCGCGGCGCCGATCTTGATCTATCTCGGCGTCGGCACCGGCCGGGAACAGCACAAAGACAAAGACGAAGGCTGATCGTGGCGGCGGCCGCGCCAGCCGGCATGCAAGACGGTACGCAAGACCGGCCGCATCTGCCGCGCCGGGTGCCGATCGACGGCTACGGCAAGGGCGGCTTCCGCTTCGAAGGCATGTCGCACCGCGGCTCGCTGCTCTGCCTGCCCAGCGGGCTGTGGGCGTGGCCGGTGACCCAGGCCGCTGGCATTGACGAAGCGGCATTGGCGCCGGTGTTCGCGGAGGCCGCCGAGATCGACCTGTTTCTCCTCGGCATCGGCCGCGAGCGCTGGACCATGCCGGATGCCTTGTTCGACCGGTTTCGGGCCCTGAAGATCAACGTCGAGGTGGCGCGCACCGGCTCGGCGGTCAGCACCTACAACATCCTGCTCGGCGAGGGCCGCCGCGTGGGCGCGGGCCTGATCGCGGAGGATTGAAATCCGCTGTAGGATTCGGCAATGGCGGATTCGTTCGATCACTGTGAAGAACTGGTTCGCACGGGCGATAAAAATCGCTTCCTGGCGACGCTGTTCGCGCCGCAGAAATACCGCCGCGCGCTCTACGCACTTTACGCCTTCAACCTGGAGGTGGCGCGCACGCGGGAGCTGGCGCGCGAACCGATGCCGGGGGAAATCCGGCTGCAATGGTGGCGGGACGTGCTGGGCGGCGCCGGCCGCGGCGAGATCGACGCCCATCCGGTCGCGGCGGCGCTCCGCGATGTGGTGGTGCGTTATCGCCTGCCGCCGCGGATGCTTCTGGAGCTGATCGATGCGCGTTCGTTCGATCTCTACGACGAGCCGGTGGCGAGTCTGTCGTATCTCGAGCGCTATGCGATGCACACCTCCTCGGCGCTGATCGAGCTGGCCGCGCGCATTCTTTGTGACGGCCGCGATCCGAATATCGGCGATCTGGCCCGGCATGCCGGGATTGCCTACGCCATCGCGGGGCTGCTGCTGGCGCTGCCGGTTCATGCGGCGCGGGGACAGCTCTATCTGCCGGCGGACCTGATGGCGCGCTATGGCGCGGAAGCGGCCGACGCGTTTGCCGGCAACGCCACCACGGAGCTCCGCGCCGTGCTGGCGGAACTGCGGTTGCGGGCGCGCCATCATCTCGGCGCTGCCCGCGGCTTGCTCAACGATACGCCGCCTGAACTCGCGCCGGCGCTGCTGCCGGTCGCGCTGGTGCGGCCGGCGCTCGACCGCATGGAACGCCGGTTCTATCAGCCGTTGCGGCCGACCGAGCTGCCGCAATGGCGGCGTCAATGGATTCTGTGGCGCGCGGCCCGCAAGGGGCTGGCCAAGGCGTTCTGATCTATTCCGCGGCGATGCGCGCGCCGCCGATCCATTGGTCGAGATCGGCCAGCGCGCGGGCGCAGATGGCGCGTCGCTTGGCGATGGTCTTTTCAGTGCCGCGCAGCCGCGTGCCGTCCGGATTCTTGCTCGGGATCTGCGCCAGCGGCGGGAACAGGCCGAAGTTGACGTTCATCGGCTGGTAGGAGCGGGGACCGGCATCGATCGCGCCGATGTGGTCGCCGGTGATGTAGGCCAGCAGCGCGCCATGCGCGGTGGTGGGTGGCGGCAGCGCAACGGGCTCGCCGCGCCGTTCCGCTGCGGCGAACCGCCCGGCGAGCAACCCGACCGCGGCGGATTCGACGTAGCCTTCGCAGCCGGTGATCTGGCCGGCGAAGCGCAATCGCGGCATGGCTTGGAGTCGCAGCGTGCCATCGAGCAGCTTCGGTGCATTGAGAAATGTGTTGCGGTGCAGACCGCCGAGCCGCGCGAACTCGGCGCGCTCGAGGCCCGGGATGGTGCGGAAGATCCGGGTCTGCTCGCCGTGCTTGAGCTTGGTCTGGAAGCCGACCATGTTGTAGAGCGTGCCGAGCTTGTTGTCCTGGCGAAGCTGGACGATGGCGTAGGCCTTGGTTTGCGGATCGCGCGGATTGGTCAGGCCGAACGGCTTCATCGGGCCGTGGCGCAGCGTTTCCGGCCCGCGCTCGGCCATCACCTCGATCGGCAGGCAGCCGTCGAAATAAGGTGTGGTCTTTTCCCATTCCTGGAACGATGTCTTGTCGCCGGAAACCAGCGCCGCGACGAAGGCTTCATACTGCGCGCGATCCATCGGGCAGTTGATGTAGTCGGCGCCGGAGCCGCCGGGACCGGCCTTGTCGTAGCGCGACTGAAACCAAGCGATCTCCATATCGATGGAGTCGCGGTGCACGATCGGCGCGATGGCGTCGAAGAAGGCGAGCGAATCTTCGCCGGTGACCCGACCGATGGCCTCGGCCAGCACCGGCGAGGTGAGCGGGCCGGTCGCCACAATCACGCTGTCCCAATCCGGCGGCGGCAGCGCTATTTCTTCGCGCACGATCTCGATCAGGGGATGCGCGGTCAGCGCCTGGGTGATGGCCGCCGAAAAGCCGTCGCGGTCGACCGCGAGCGCGCCGCCCGCGGGAACCTGGTTTAAGTCGGCGGCGCGCATCACCAGCGAGTTGAGCCTACGCATCTCCTCATGAAGAAGGCCGACGGCATTGTTCTCGCGGTCGTCGGAGCGAAGCGAGTTGGAACAGACGAGTTCTGCGAGGCCCTCGGTCCGATGCGCCTCGGTGGAACGCACCGGCCGCATTTCATGCAGCACCGCGGGGACGCCGGCCGCGGCGATCTGCCAGGCGGCCTCGGAACCGGCCAATCCACCGCCAATCACATGGATGGCTTGCTTCTGCATGGGCGTCATGGACAATACCTAGGCCGCCGAAAGCGGGGCGACAATGCCCGTGATGGGAGCTGAAAGCGTGAGGACCGTGCGTCGTCGGCTGGCTTTTGCAGGTGCGGTCTTGTCGGGTCTGCTGTTGGCCGCAGCGCCGGCTGCGGCCACGATCAAGCTTTGGCCTGCCATCGAGCAGCTTTATTCGTCGGTGGAGATGGAGCCGCCGAGCGCCAAGCATATGACGGTCTGCTATGGCTTTGTGTGCCGGCTCCGGCTTACGCTGGTGTTCACGGATGCCGAGCGCACGACCATCACGAACCTGATGAACAAGGGCCGCGCCTCTGCGGCCGAGGAGCGAAAAGCCATCCAGCAGGTTTTCGTCTGGTTCGATCACCGGGTCGCGCGCGAGGTCGGCACCAACAAGCGCGTGGCCAACGCGGATGTTCGGTCTTTTGACGCCAATCATAATTTCGATTGCTGGGACACCACACGAAACGCCGCGAGCCTGCTGCTCGTCCTGCAGGAATGGAACCTGCTCCGTCATCACCGGGTGTCCGATCCGCGCTATCGCGGCAACATCCTGGTCGGGCAGTTGCCGCACAACACCGCCGTCATCAAGGAGACCGCCCCAGGCGGCACCAGTTGGGTCGTCGACATGTGGCCGACGGCGTTCGGGCAAGTCCCCGACGTGATGACCCTGGAAAAGTGGCTCGAAGAGATCTAGCTCCGTCCAGAGCGATCCGGCATGTTCGCCGGCCTGCAAGACCAAGATCATGACGGGAGGCGACACCATGAAGCATAACAACGGACTTTTGCTGGGTTTCGTACTGGGGTCGATCGGCCTGATGCTTCAACCGGCGACTGCCGCCGAGATCAAGGTGCTCACCACCGGCGCGTTCAAGCAGGTGGTGGTGGCGCTGGTGCCGGAATTCGAAAAGGCCACCGGCCACAAGGTGGTGGTGGACAATGGCACGGTCGGCCAGTTGCAGAAGCGCGTCGATGACGGCGAAGCCTTCGACGTGCTGGTGCTGTCGCCGAAGGGCATCGAGGATTACATCAAGAGCGGCAAGATCGTTGCCGGCAGCAACGCCAACCTCGCCAAGGTCGGCGTCGGCGTCATGGTCAAGGAGGGCGCGCCGAAGCCCGACATCTCCACGGTCGAGGCGTTCAAGCAGGCGCTGCTCAAGGCCAAGTCGGTCGGCTATATCGATCCGGCGAGCGGCGGCTCGAGCGGCATCTATGTCGCGGGCCTGCTCGACAAGCTCGGCATTGCCGAACAGATCAAGCCGAAGGCCAAGCTGCAGAAGGGCGGCCACGTCTCCGATCTGGTCAAGGCCGGCGAGGCCGAGATCGGCATCCACCAGAACAGCGAGATCGTCGGGCAAGCGGGCGTCACGTTGGTCGGGCCGCTGCCGAAGGACATCCAGAACTACACCACCTATGCGGTGGGACTCGGTTCCGGCGCCAAGCAGGCCGAAGCGGCCAAGGCCTTCATCAAAGTGCTGACGGGGCCGTCGGCCGCGGCGGTGCTGAAAGCCACCGGCATGGAAGGCGCCTGACCGGCCAAGCCTTGCGAGCCGCGCGTTTCCACCCAAAATGCAAGCGCCCGCCGAGGGGCGGGCGCTATCGGAACGATACGCGAGCGGTTAGCGCTCGGAGTTATCCCAGGCCACGCGCGGAATATCGCCGCGGGTGATGCCAATATCGGCCAATTCGCGATCGCCAAGCCAATTCAGCTCGCGAAGGCTTTGGTTGTAACGGCGCCATTGCCGGAAGACGCCAACCAGTTGAGACAGAAACATGGCGTTAACCCTTTGAGGGGCAGGGGAGAATCCCCTGTCTTGATGAGTAGGAGATAGTCCTCGGTGGGTTCCAGCGAAAGCCCGAATTGTTGCGATGCAGCAGTGCGCTGAGTGCATGACAAATGCAACCCAGCGTTAATCTTCTCCGAAAGATTACGCAACAATACGCAATGTGCTGGCGATCTGCGGCCATCCGCAGCACTTATTCCAGCACCGATCGGCGCCGGCTCATTTCAATCAGTCGTATTTCATCCCGGTTTCGGCCACGACCTTCGACCAGCGGTCGGCTTCCATCTTAATGAAGGCTGCAAACTCTGCCGGCGTGCCGGTCGCCGGATAGAGCCCGGCGGCGTCGGCCTTGGCCTTGATGGCGGGGTCGGCCAGGGTCTTCGCCACCTCCTGCTGCAGCTTGGTGACGATCGCCGGCGGCGTGCCCTTCGGCGCGACGAGACCGAGCCAGACCGTGATCGGGTCGAGGCCGGGCAGCGCCGTCTGAATCGTCGGCGCGTCCGGCGCCGGCGGGAACGGGCGGTCGTCGAACTTCGCCAGCACGCGGAATTGCCCGCTCTGAATGAGCGACGCCGCTGCCGAGGGACCGTCGAAGGTGAAATCGACGCTCTTGGTCAGGAGGCCCTGGGTGACCTCGGCGCTGCCGTTGTAAGGCACCAGCACGGTCTGCACGCCGGCGGCCTTGTTGAACAGGAAGCCCGTCAGCTTGGTGGTGATGGTGCCGGCGCCGAAGTTGAGCTTGCCGGCGTTCGCCTTGGCCTTGCCGATCAGGTCCTGAATCGTCTTCACTTCGCTCGCCGAATTGACGATCAGGAGCTGCATGGTCTTGGCGACCAGGGTGACCGGCGCGAAGTCGGCGATCGGATCGTACGGCGGCGTGCGGTACAGGAACTGGTTCATCGTCAGCGTCGAGTTGATCGCCATCAACATCGTATAGCCGTCGGGTGCGGCGGCCTTGACGATCTGCGCGCCGATCACCGTGTTGGCGCCGGGCCGGTTCTCGATCACCACCGGCTGGCCCCAGTCCTCGCTCATCTTCTGGCCGATCAGCCGCGCCAGCACGTCGGAGGGGCCGCCGGCCGGAAACGGCACGACGATCTTGATGGAGCGGTTGGGGAAATCCTTGGCGGCGTCGCCGGCGGTATTTTGTGCCGCGGCGGGGCCAACTGTGAGCGCGAACAGGCCCGCGAGCGCGATGAAGCGGCGTGACAGTGTCATGGCATCCTCCCTGACGTTTTCGCGCAGCGTAGCGCTCAGTCGTATTTGATGTTGGTTTCCTGCAGCACCTTCTGCCAGCGGCCGGCCTCCTGCCGGATGAACTGTCCGAACTCCTCCGGTGTGCTGATCATCGGGAACGCACCGATGCGCTCGGATTTATCGCGCATCGCCGGATCGGCCATGATCTGCGCGACCTTCTGCTGCAGCTTGTCGATGATCGGCTTCGGCGTGCCCTTGGGCGCGACGAGGCCAAGCCAGACCGACATGTCCTCGAGGTCCGGCAGGCCGGCGGCGTCGGCGAGCGTGGGGACGTTCTCCATCGAGCCGGCGGTGCGGCGGTCGAGCTTGGCGAGCGCGCGCACCTTGCCGCTCTCGATCAGCGGATTCACCGTGACGTTGGCGGCGTAGATGATCTGCACGCTGCCGGTGAGGAGGCCGTTGACGGTCTCCGGCGTGCCCTTGAACGGCACATAGACGATGTCGAGGCCGGCCGCCTTGTGGAAGCGGTAGCCCATCAGCTGCGCGGTGATGGTGCCGGCGCCGTAATTCAGCGTGCCGGGCGCGGCCTTGGCCTTGGCGATCAGCTCCTTCACCGACTTCGGCCCGGTTTCGCCGGACACCGCCAGCACCGACACGGTCTTGGTCGTGGTGGTGATCGGCGCGAAATCGTTGATCGGGTCGTAGGGCAGCGACTTGTAGAGGTACTGGTTCATCACCAGCGTGGAGTCGATCGCCATCAGCAGCGTGTAGCCGTCGGGCGCGGCTTTCGCGACCTGCTGCGCGCCGATGACGGTGTTGCCGCCGGGCCGGTTGTCGACGATCACCGGCTGGCCCCAGTCCTCGTTCATCCGCTGCGCCAGCAGCCGTGCGGCGACATCGGCCGGCCCGCCGGCCGGGAACGGCACGACGATGTGGATCGCGCGATTGGGATAGTCTTTCGCGGCATCCTGCGCGGCCGCGGGCGCGAACGCCCAAGCGCACAGCGAAGCAACGCCGGCCACGATCCGAAACATGGCGATCCTCCCGTGAACCTGCGCGGTGTCCCGCGTTCTTGACCGCAAGCTTAGCAGCAATTTTCACGGGCTGTCGTTGCCCCTCGGCGGCGCAGCGGGCAATGTCGCGACAGTCATGCCGGCATCCCGAACCGTCACCATCACCGCGCTCGGCGTCGCCCAGATCCTCGGCTGGGGCACGTCGTTCTATTTTCCCGCCGTGCTGGCGCCGCCGATCTCGGCCGACACCGGTTGGCCGCTCAGCTGGGTGGTCAGCGGTACGTCGATCGGCCTGCTGGTCGCGGGACTGATCGCGCCGAGGGTCGGCGCGATCATCGACCGGCGCGGCGGCCGCCCGGTGCTGGCGGTCTCGTCGCTGCTTTATGCCTCGGGACTGCTTTGCATCGGCCTTGCTCCCAACCTGCCGGTCTATCTGCTCGGCTGGGTCGTGCTCGGCGGCGGCATGGGCACCGGGCTTTATGACGCGGTGTTCGCGGCGCTCGGCAAGATGTACGGACGCGAGGCGCGGACGCCGATCACCAATCTGACGCTGTTTGGCGGATTCTCCTCGACGGTGTGCTGGCCGCTCAGCGCGTTTCTGGCCGAGAGTTTCGGATGGCGCAGCGCCTGCCTGATTTATGCGGGCCTGCATCTGGTCATCTCGCTGCCGCTGCAGATGGCGGTGGTGCCGCCGTTGTCATTCGCGAAGCCTGCAAGCCCGGGCGATGATGCCAGCGGCATCGCAACGCTCGCGCCGGTTGCTCCACTGGCGCACGAACACATGGTCCTGACGCTGCTCGCGCTGGTCCTCGACGATCTCCGCCGGCATCGGTTCGAGCGTCGTCGTTCACCTGATGATCTTCTTGCAGGCGAGGGGAGCGGACTTCGCGCTGGCGGTCACGCTCGGCACGTTGTTCGGGCCGGCCCAGGTCGGGGCGCGCGTTGTCGAGCGGCTGTTCGGCGCGCACTATCACCCGATCTGGACGATGGTGGTGTCCTGCGCGCTGATGCTGATCGGGCTTTTGCTGCTGCTCGGCGGCTTTCCGCTGCTGGCGCTGACCATCCTGATCTATGGCGGCGGCTACGGCATCATGTGGATCGCGCGCGGCACGCTGCCGCTCGCGCTGTTCGGCCCCGACCGCTACGCCACCCTGATGGGACGGCTGGCGTTCCCGAGCCTGATCATTCAGGCGCTGGCGCCGTCGGCGATGGCGTTCCTGATCGAGCGAAGCGGCGTCGACGTGACGATGGCGACGCTGACGGCCTTTGCCGCGCTCAATGTCGCACTGATCGGCGTGTTGTGGGGCCTGTGCCGCGGCTCAGTTCGCGGTTGAGAGCCCAGCGCTCTTGGCCACCTTGGCCCATTTGTCGACTTCGTTCTTGAACCGCACGGACCATTGCTCGGGCGAACTGCCGACCGGAAGCGCGCCCTCGCGGGTGATGCGCGCCTGCACCTCCGGCGTCTTCAGCATGGCGACGATCTCGCCGTTGAGCTTGTCGATGATGTCCTTCGGCGTGCCGGCTGGCGCGAACACGCCCTGCCATGAGCTGATCTCGTAGCCGGGATAGCCGAGCTCGGCGATGGTCGGCACATCCGGCAGGTCCGGCAGGCGTTGTTCGGTGGTCACTGCCAGCACGCGGAGCGCGCCACTGCGGACGTGCTGCAAGGTCGAAGCGGTCAGCGCGAAATGCACCTTGACGTGGCCGCCGAGCAGCGCGTTGAGCACCTCGGCGTTGCCCTTGAACGGCACGTGCACCAGATTCGCGCCGGTCATGGTCTTGAACATTTCCGCCGCCAGATGCGTCGAGGTGCCGGGGCCGGAGGTCGCGTAGTCGAGGCCGGCCGGCTGCGCCTTGGAATATTCGATGAACTCCTTGACGTTGTGCACCGGCAGCGAGTTGTGCACCACCAGCATCAGCGGGATCGAAGCGATCTCGGTGACCGGCGTGAAATCCTTCACCGCGTCGTAGGCCTGCTTCTGCAGACTGGCGTTGATGGCGAAGGCGATGGTGGTGACCATCAAGGTATGGCCGTCGGGCGCGGCCTTGGCGACCTGGCTGGTGCCGATCGAGCTGCCGCCACCGGGGCGGTTGCTGACGATGACGGGCTGGCCCCAGCGGTCGGACAGCCGCTGCGAGATCAGTCGCGCGACCGTGTCGGTGGTACCGCCGGCAACGAACGGCACCACCAGCTCGATCTGCCGGCTCGGATAGATCTGTGCGGCGGCGGGCATCGCCGCGAACGCCGCAACAACCAGCGCCATCGCCGCGCGCATCGACGTCAAACTGGGCATCAGACCGGTCGCCCGCCGCCTTTGACGGTGGTGCGCAGCATCAGCCGCCGCTCGGTCGCAGGAAAATCGCGGCGTGCGTGCGACGAGCAGCGGTTGTCCCACAGCAGCAGGTCGCCGACGCGCCAGACATGCTCGTAGACGAAGGCGGGATTCTCGGCGTGGTCGAACACCGCTTCGAGCAGCGGCTCCGCCTCCGCCTGCGGCAGGCCTTCGACGCCGACCGTCATCAGGCGGTTGACGTAGACCGCCTTCTTGCCGGTGTCGTCATGGGTGCGGAACACCGGATGCAAACATTCACCGAATGCCTCGGTGCCCTTGTTGTCGCCTTTGACGACCGAGCCGTAGTTGTAGTGATGGATGGCGCGGCGGCCTTCCAGCTTGTTGCGGATGCCGGGGTCGAGCGTCTCGTAGGCGGCGTAGCCGCTGGCGAACAGCGTGTTGCCGCCGGTCGACGGAATCTCGACCGAATAGAGCAGGGTGGCCTTGTCCGGCTGCTCGGAGTGGATCATGTCGTGATGGAACATCATCTCGCCGTCCGGCAGCGCGCCGATCGGCTCGCCGTTCTCGCGGATGTTGGAGATCAGCATGATGCCGGGCAGCAGACTGGAGTAGCCCTTGGGGAAGAACTTTGGCGGCCGCCGCGGCATGCCCTGCTCGCCGAAATAGCCGGTGACCCGCACCAGATCCTCCTGCGACAGCTGTTGTCCCGGGAAGATGATGACGAGGTGATCGAGCCAGGCCTGGTAGATCGCCTTGACGGTTTCATCGTCGGGCTTGTCGCGCAGGTCGATGCCGCGGATTTCCGCGCCGATGTGCCGGGTGAGCGGGACGACGTCGAGACGGGTCTTGGTTGCGGTGCTCATGGATCGAATCGACCTCCCGTGCTCTATTTTTCAGCGCCTGGGGGAGCCTAGTCTTTGACATATTCGCGCGACAAGTAGGCGCCAGCCGAAAGGACGCAGTTTTGTTGCAGAGCCTCGCCTCCATTCCCGTTGTCGATGTGCGCGATGGCGGCACGCTGCGCCACGCCAGCGAGGGCCGCGAACGGGCGCGCGGGCTTCGCGACGCCTGCGTCGCCTGGTTCCCCAAGGCGGCCCGGCCGCTGGTGCCGCTGCTCGACGGCATGGCCCGCCGCTGGCTGATGCGCTCGCAGTCGCCCTATGTCGAGGAGGTTCGCGCCATCGCGGCGACGCTCGGCTTTCCCGGCATCTGGTTTCTCAACGGTTCGTATCAGTGGTCCTGCACCGCGCTCGCCCGCGACGAAGACGGCGCGCCCTGGCTCGCGCGCACGCTGGACTGGCCGTTTCCCGGTCTCGGCCGATTCGTCGAACTGGTCCGCATGCGCGGGCCGGCCGGCGAGTTCATCAATGTCACCTGGCCCGGCTACGTCGGCGTCTTGACGGCGCTGGCGCCGGGCCGCTTCGGCGCCGCCATCAACCAGGGGCCGATGCGGCGGCGGAGCCATGGCAAGGCGCTGCGGCTCTACGATCTGGCCGCCAATGCGCTGGCGACGCTGCGCCACGTGCGGGCGATTCCGCCGGACCAACTGCTGCGCCGGGTGTTCGAGGAGGCTTCGAGCTTTGACGACGCCAGACGGATGCTGGAGACCACGCCGGTGGCGCGGCCGGTGATCTACACGCTGGCCGGCTGCCGCGCCGACGAGCGCTGCGTGATCGAACGCACCGAGGATGGCTTCAAGACGCGCACCGACGATCACGGCGCGGCGAACGACTGGCTGGAGAGCACGCCGCTGTGGGAGGGCCGCATCGGCGCCAGCAAGGTGCTCACCTGCTCGTTTGAAGAAGCCGCGCAATTCAGCCGCGCCCGCCGCGAAGGGCTGGCGTTGTGGCGCGGCTCGTTTGCGCGCGACAGCTTCGGCTGGGTCGCGCCGCCGGTGCTCAATCCGTATACGCGGATCGCGGTCGAGATGAATCCGGCGCGCGGCTTGATCCGCGCGGTCGGCTATGAGCGGCACGCCGGCGAGGAACTGGCGCGGCCGGTGACCGCGCCGCGCGAGTTCAGTGTCGCCTAGAACAACGCCGCCACGTCGGCCTGCGACCCCTGCAGCGAGCACGCCGCGGCGTTGGCATGGCTCACGTCGCCGCTCGCCAGCGCCGCCTTGATCCGCTCGATCAGCTCCAGCGCCGACTCCCGCGAAATCTCGATGGCGACGCGCTCGCGCCCGCCGTCGGCCTCGCAGACGAAGTCGACGCAGAGCGCATGGTCGAGTTGCGCCTCGTAGGGATGGTCGTAATAGACGTTGGCGGTGTCGACCCGCATCCAGCGGCTGTTCGGCCCCTTCGCGGTGCCGACGAGCCGGGCCTTCTCAACGATGTAAGAGCACATGCGATGTCTCCTGGCTTCAGCCGAGATGCTTGTGGAAGAAGTCGAACACCTTCGACCAGCCGTCGGCGGCCTGCTCGGCGCGATAGGCGACGCGCGCGGCATTGAAGAAGGCGTGGCCGGCGCCGTCGTAGCGGTGGAAGCTGTAGTTCTTGCCGAGCTTCTTCAGCACCGCCTCGGTGCGGTTGACCTGATCCTTGTTCGGATTCTCGTCGTCGTTGCCGAACAGGCCGAGAATGGGGCACTTGATGTTGTCGGCGAGATCGATCGGCGCGACCGGACGCTTGGCGTTGAGCGCCTTGGGATCGTCGACCACGACGTTGCCGCCCCAGCAATCGACCAGGGCGTTGAAGTCACCCGGCGCCTTGGCGGCGGTCAGGAAGGCGTGGCGGCCGCCGGAGCAAAAGCCGATCACGCCGACCTTGCCGTTGGCGTTCGGCTGGGCGCGCAGATACGCCGCGGCGCCCTGGGCGTCGCCGACCACCTGGTCGTCGGCCACGCCGCCGGCGGCGCGAACGCGGGCGCCGACGTCGTCGGGGCTGCCCGGGCCTTCGCGGAAATACAGGTGCGGCGAGATGGTGGCGAAGCCGTGGTGGGCGAGCTTCCGCGTCGCCTCCATGATCCATTCGTCCCAGCCGGGCAGGTGGTGGATCAGCACCACGCCGGGGACCTTTCCGGGAGCGGTCGGCCGCGCATAATAGGCGTCGCCGGTGTCGCCGTTGTGCCCGCGAAACTTGACGGTATCTGCAACAAGACCTGGATACGACATGGCATTCCTTTGTTCGTGAGTGTGATGCCGAACTATAGCAAGGCGCGGACGAGGTGGAATGGCTCTCGACATTCCGGCGCGCCCCGCGACATCATGGGGCGAGGGAGCCATCATGCAGACACCCAAGGCGTGTTTTTTCGACGTGTTCGGCACGCTGGTCGATTGGCGGAGCAGCATCGCGCGCGAGGCCGAGGCGATCCTGAAGCCGCTCGGCCATACGCTTGACTGGCTCGGCTTCGCCGACGCCTGGCGCGACGAATATCAGCCGGCGATGGAGGAAATCCGCAGCGGGCGGCTGGCGTTCTGCAAACTCGACGTGCTGCACCGGCGTAATCTCGAGCGCATTCTGCCGCGGTTCAAAATCTCAGGCCTGCCGGAAGCAACCATGTGCCATCTCAATCTGGCGTGGCACCGGCTCGACGCCTGGCCGGATTCGGCGGCGGGTCTGGCACGGCTCAAAAAGCAATGCCTGATCGCGCCGGTGTCGAACGGCAACATTTCGCTGATGGTCGATCTCGCCCGCCGCAACAATTTTCCGTGGGACGCGATCCTGGGCTCCGAGATCGCCGGCGACTTCAAGCCGAAGCCGCGGGTCTATCTCGCCGCCTGCGAGGCGTTCGATCTGCCGCCGGGCGATTGCATGATGGTGGCGGCGCATTCCAGCGATCTGAGCCATGCCGCAAAAAGCGGGCTCCGCACCGGACACATCGCGCGGCCGAACGAGCATGGCCCCGGCAAGGGTGAGGCCGCACCGACCGTGACGGTCGATGCGGCCGGAGCCAACCTGGAAGATCTGGCCGCCAAGCTGGGGGCGTGACCAATCCCTATCGCGAAAACAGCGACGACGGAAAATCCGCTGCGGAGCGATGCCGTTCTTGCTGCGGACGAAAATCGGCCGGCGGGCTCGATCCCGCTTCGACGATCTTGCGATAAAGGTGCCATGTCGCGTGTCCCAGTACCGGCAACACGACGGGCAGACCGAGGAACAGCGGCAGCGATCCGATCATCAGCAGCCCGGCGACGATCAATCCCCACAGCGCGGCGGTCACCGGGTTTGCGATGACGGCACGCACCGAGGTCAGCACGGCGACAGTCGCGCCAACCTCATGCTCAAGCAGCAGGGGGAAGGAGACCACGCTGATCATCAGCACGGCGACGGCGAAGAGAAACCCCACGCCGTTGCCGACCAGGATCAGCTTCCAGCCGGCGGATGTGGCAAACAGGTCATGGACGAACTGGCCGATCGACGTGGGCGCCGCATAGCCGAAATACGCCACATAGATGGCATTGGCCACGGCGATCCAGATCAGGAAAATCGCCATCAGCAGAACGCCAAGAGCAACAATGGCGCCGATGGACGGTGAGCGCAGGACATCAAGGGCGTTGGATGCCGCCACGTCGACGCCGGCTTCCCGCCGCCGGCTCAGCTCATAGAGGCCAATCGCCGCAAAGGGGCCGACCAGGGCAAAGCCGGCCGCCAACGGAAACAGCAGCGGCACGAGCTGCATAACCCAAGGTCAGGCCAGCGAGCACAATGCCGATCACGGGATACACGATACACAGGAAGATGGCATGGCTCGGCATGGCGGCGAAGTCGTCGTAACCCTTTCGCAGGGCATCCATCAGGTCTGCCGGGCCGATGCGGCGGACGACAGGATCTGCCGTCACAGATTCGCTCGCGCCAACGAGAATGTGCGATTGTGCCATGGTCGTGCCTCCCTCCAAGCTGCGGGCTCGGCACCTCAGTCGGCTAGGCGGCTGTCGACCCTCGTGCCGCAACCCAGACTAATAACGTCAACACGCGAATTCCGGTTCGGTTCCCTCAACGTTGCCGCTTGGCGGCTTCCTCAACGAGACTCAAATCGGCGTATTTCGACACATCGACGGTTTCCTTGATGAAGCCCAGGTCTTTCACCTTGTCGATGCTCGACTGCACCACTTTGAGGTCTGGTTTGGCGTCCACGTCGCGATAGAAGTCCTTGTTGGTGAACAGCCAGCTGTCGAAGGCGGCTGGCGGTCGCTTCAGGTAGCCGGCGGTCAGTTCGACCGCGGCTTTATGGTTGGCTGGATCGTAGAGCCAGCGCAGCACACGACCGTAATCCTCCATCAGATCGACCAGCGCGGCGCGGTTCTTGTCGATGAAAGGCTTGCGCGCCGTCCAGAACGACAGCGCAATCGGGCCGATGCCTGATCGCGTGTCGAACAGGGGTCTGGCGAATTCGTTGAGCTCCGGATCGTAGGAAAACGGCAGCACGCCAACCACCAGATCGGCTTTCTTCTCCTTGAGGATCGCCTTGTGGGCCGGGAAGGGCGCCTCGATCATGGTGTAGTCGCGCGTGGCCTCCAGGCCGTGCTTGTGCAGCGCCGCGCGTATGACGATGTCGACGCCGCTGCCGAGCCCGTTGGTCGCGGCAATCTTGCCTTTCATGTCCTCGATCTTGTTGATGCCGGAATCCTTCCGCACGAAATACGGGCCCGAGTAGTAGCCGGGCGCGCCGTCCTGGATCTCGTCGGCGATGATGCGAAGGTCGGACAGCCCGCCGTTCTGAATCGCCAGCGGGAAACTCGTGTAGCCGAACGACGCGATGTCGATCTCACCCTGGCTGATCGCGGTGATCTGCAAATTCGAGGAGGAGAAATGCACCGGATCGAATGAATAGGATTTGTTGTAATGCTTGGCGAGCTCAGGCTTGAGGAAGAGCAGCGGGACCAGCGAAGCCGGCGCAACGATCCAGCCGACGCGGATTTTGACCGGCTCGGCCGAGGCGGGGTGCGCGAGCGCGACGATCAACGCGAGGACAAGCGGAATACCCAGGCGAAGGCCGCGCATCAAATCCTCCCGGTCACGATTGTTATTTGCGGCAAGGCTAGCACCGGGACGAGGGGCCGAGAAGCCGCATCGGATGCGGCGTTTCGCCGATCACGGCGGCGTCATCGCTCCGTATCGAATCCATAGCCAAAGCGTTATTGGCGGCGGCTCGGGCCTCGTGCTACCCGCTTGACCATGACCGATGCGGCGATTCAACGCGTGGCGGCCAAAGTCCGGCCGAAGGCGCCCTGGCAGGTCTGGCGCGACAGCGCCGGACGGCTGTCGCCGCTGCGGATCGCCGCGCTGGCCTTCCTCTGCGTGCCGGTCGCCGTCGCGATCTATGATTTCAACACCGAGGGCTTCGGCGCGCGTCCCCTCAACAATGTCATCCATCGCACCGGCTACTGGGCGCTGATCTTCCTGATGACGTCGCTCGCCATTACCCCGCTGCGGCGGATCGCGCGCTTCAATCTCTTGGTGGATGTGCGGCGGATGATCGGGGTCGGCGCCTTCGTCTATGCCGCGACGCATATCTCGCTCTATGTCGCCGATCAGATGTTCGACCTGTGGAAGGTCGTCAGCGAGATTGCGCTCCGGCTCTATCTCACCATCGGTTTTACCGCACTGCTCGGCCTCACCGCGCTGGCGATCACCTCGACCGACGGCATGGTGCGCCGGATCGGCGGCAGGAAATGGCAGCGCCTGCACAACATCATCTACGGCATCGGGCTCTTGGCGCTGATCCATTACTTCCAGCAGACCAAGGCCGACGTCTCGGTGCCGACCTTCGTCGCCGGGCTGTTCGCCTGGATGCTCGGCTACCGGCTGCTGCTGAAATTGCGCAAGACTCGCGACGAGCCGCCGGCCTGGATGCTGCTCGCGCTCACCGCTGTCATCGCAGCGCTTGTCTTCATCGCCGAGGCGATCGGCATCGGCATCGTGTTCAACGTCTCGCCATTCCGCGTGCTGGGAACCGCGTTCGACTTCGACGATCTCGCCATGATCCGGCCCGGCTGGCTGGTGTTTGGCGCGGGGCTGATCGTCGTGGCGCTCGATCTGGTTCGGGCGCGCTTCGGCCGGCGCCGTGCACCGGCGCGCGCTACTCCGGCGTGAGGCCCGCCGCCTGCGTCAGCCGCCGATAGAATTCGATATCGTCTTTGAGAAATTTTTCGAAGCCCTCGACCGTGCCGCCGACCATGTCGTAGCCCAGCGCGGTGAATTTCTTGGCGAACTCGGGCTCGTGCAGCACCTCGTTGATCGATGCGTTGAGCTTGGCGACGATCGGGGCGGGCGTGCCGCCGGTCACCATGATGCCGACATAGCCGGTCTGCTCGTAGTTCGGCAGGCCGAGCTCGGCGAACGGCGCGACATCCGGCAGGGCCGGCGCGCGTTTGCGGCTGGTGATGGCGAGCGGCGTGACCTTGTCGCCTTGCAGCAGCCCCAGCGCGGCGGTGACATCGGAGCAAAACAGATCGACCTCGCCGCGCGTCACCGCCACCACCGCCGGCGCCACGCCGCGATAAGGCACGTGCAGCAGCGGGATCCCGGCCTCGCTCTTGAGCAACTCCATGCAGAAGTGGTGCGCGCTGCCCTTGCCGACCGAGGCAAAGCTCAGCGGCTTGTCTTGCCGCGACTTGGCGAGCGCCAGCAGGTCCTTGAGGGTGCTGACGCCGAGTGTCTTCTGCACCAGCAGCACGTTCGGCGACGGCGAGAGATAAGTCACCGGCGCGAGATCGCGCAGCGTGTCGTAGGGCAGGCTCTTGAACAGGCTCGGATTGGTCGAGATGCTGGTGTTGGCATAGAGCAGCGTGTAGCCGTCGGGCGCGGCCTTGGCGACCGCGTTCGCGCCGATGGTGTTGCCGGCACCCGGGCGGTTTTCGACGATCACCGGCACGTTCCATTTGTCGTTGAGGCGTTGCGCCAGCGCGCGGGCCACGGTGTCGATGCTGCCGCCGGCGTCGAACGGCACCACGATCTTGACGGTGCGGTCGGGGAATTCGGCGTGGGCGAGGAGGGGCCAGAGCAGCGCGGCCAGCAAGGCCTGCGGACAAGGTGCGGATCGGTTGTTTCATGCGCGCATTATAGGGCATCTGTTTTCGCGAAACAGGTCTGCTAGGTTGCGGCAAAAGCAGCACGAGGTCTGGCGTGGCGCGCAACATTCGCGTGGCGATCATCGGAGCGGGCCTCGGCGGATTGGCGGCGGCCGGTGCGCTGCGCCAGCACGGCATTGAAGTCGTCGTGTACGAGCGGGCGCCGCAGCTCGGCGAGGTCGGCGCCGGCATCCAGCTCGGTCCCAACGCGGTCAAGGTGCTGCGCGCGCTCGGCCTCGAGCGGGCGCTGCGGCCGCTGACCGCCGAACCGGTCAACTACGTTTCGCTGGCCTGGGACGACGCGCGCATCCGGTACCGCGAGCCGATGAAAGGGCCGTATGCGGTCCAATACGGCGCGCCTTATCTGATGGCGCACCGCGCCGACCTGCATCGCCTGCTGTGCGAGCTGGTGCCCGCCGAAACCGTGCGGCTCGGCGCCCAATGCACCGGCGTTTCGTCCGCCGGCGGCGGCGCGGTGGCCCATTTCGCCGACGGCTCGCAGGTCGAGGCCGATGTGATCGTCGGCGCCGACGGCATCAACTCGACGGTGCGCGAAAGCCTGTTCGGCGTGCAGCCGGTGCGCTTCACCCAGCAGATGGCGTGGCGCTGCATCGTGCCGATCGAAAGCGTGCCGACTGAGGTCGGGATCGGCCGCGACGAATATGTCGGCTGGATCGGCCCGACCGGCCATGTGATCTGCTATCCGATCCGCGGCGGCGCGCTCTACAACATCTTCGCCGGCCACGTCACCGACGAATGGGTCGACGAATCCTGGGCGGT
Source organism: uncultured Alphaproteobacteria bacterium (assembly GCA_963850885.1). GTDB lineage: Bacteria > Pseudomonadota > Alphaproteobacteria > Rhizobiales > Xanthobacteraceae > Z2-YC6860. Next base: position 150,247 of record CAWKOD010000034.1, read on the forward strand.
GCCGAGCAGCATCGATGAATTGCTGGCCGGCTACCGCGGCTGGCATCCGGCGCTGCTGGAGATGCTCGCCCAGGTCTCGGACTGCTACAAATGGGGCATCCGCGACCGCGATCCGCTGCCGCGCTGGACGGCCGGCGCGATCACGCTGCTGGGCGACGCCGCCCATCCGATGATGCCGACCCTGGCGCAGGGCGCGGCGATCTCGCTGGAGGACGGCTTTGCCCTGGCGCGCCATCTGGCGCAGCACCGCGACGATCCCGCCCGCGGGCTTGCCGCCTACGAGGCCGAGCGCCGGCCGCGGGCCTCCCGGGTGGTGCTGCAGGCCCGCGAGCAGTTTCAGAACAACCGCAAGAATCCGGCGCCGCCGCCCTTGCCGCGCGACTGGATTTTCGCGCACGATGCGACCGTGGATACGGTGCCCGCCGGTTGAAGGCTGCCGCTTTTTGACCACAGAGCATCGTAGGATTGATCCGCCGGCGAGAGAACGATCCCGTTCTCGGCACCGGCAAAATCTGAGGAGACGCTGATGAAGACCCTCATTCTGGCGGCGGTGCTTTCGCTCGCCACGACCAGTGCGTTTGCGACGTGCAAGAGCGATTCCGCCGACAAGAAGCTCGCTGGCGCGGCGCTCACGAGCCACATGAAGAAGTGCGAATCCGACGCCAAGGCCAAGTGCGAGGCCGACTCAAGGAAAAGAAGCTGGCCGGCGCCGCAAAGGCCAGCCACATGAAGAAGTGCGTGGCTGACTCGGTCGGCACCTGATCCGATCGCTGTGAACCAATCGCCGCGCGGCCCAGCCGCGCGGCGATTTTTTAGATTTTGCGGCTGTCGTAGGCCCAATGCAGCAGCGCCTGCCGCTGCCGGGGCCGGCAGAACAGGTCGCCGGGCTCGCAGTTCTTCTGCACCTGGCGAATGTGGCGGCGGATCGCCTTCCAGCGCTTGATCTGGCGGCGGTCCTCGTCGGGCATGCGGCGGCCCATGTAGTAGCGGCAGTACCACTGAAACCAGCCGCGCGGATCGTCGTCGTGGATCCAGCCCTTGGCGCGCCAGACCGACAGCGGCTGGCTGGCGTCGACGCCGAAAAAATTGAGCGCGCAGTCGCGGCACGCTTCGAAAGTTGGCGTGCTTGAACCAGCTCGCGGGAAATTCCTTGCGGCAATCGGTCATGTACTTGCCGCAGAACACGCCGAGCCGGAGCATCTCGGCGGGGGTCAGCTCGGCGTGAACTCCGGATCGAAGCTGCGCCCCACGGCTGCGCGAGCGCGTAGCGGTAGCGCTTCTGCATCCGGTCATGCCTTTTGCCTTGTTCACTTGATGACGAAGCTTTTGGGATCCCAGTCGGGCTTGGGATATTGCGGGTTCATCTCCTCCAGCGTCTCGCGCACGATCGCGGCGATGGCGGCGTTGCGCGCCCATTTGTGGTCGGCCGGGATGACGTGCCACGGCGCCCAGGCGGTCGAGCACTTGTCGAGCGCCAGTTCGTAGGCTGCCATGAACTTGTCCCAGAGCTTGCGGTCGTCGAGGTCCGAAGGATTGAACTTCCAGCGGCTCTGCGGCTCGTCGAGCCGGGCCTGCAAGCGTTCACGCTTGTTCCTTCTTGGATATGTGCAGCATGAATTTGAGGATCCGTGGTGCCGTTTTCGGCCAGCATTTTCTCGAATGCATTGATCTGGCCGTAGCGCTTCTCGATTTCATCCTTGGGCGCGAGCTTGCGCACCCGGCCGACCAGCACGTCCTCGTAATGCGAGCGGTTGAAGATGCCGATGAAGCCGCGGCGCGGGGCGGCGAGATGCACGCGCCACAGGAAATCGTGCGCCAGCTCCTCCTCGCTCGGCTTCTTGAAGGCGGTGACGACAACGCCGAGCGCGCCGGTCTCCTTGAAGACGTGTTTGATGGTGCCGTCCTTGCCGGCGCTGTCGATGCCTTGCAGCACCACCAGCAGGGCGCGCTTGCCCTCGGCGTAGAGCCGGTCCTGCAAGATGTCGATGGCCTCGCCGTCCTTGATGCTCTGCTCTCTCGGCAGCCTTGCGGTCGGAAAAGGATTTGAGATCGCCCGGGTCGCGGCGGTTGAGATGCGCGCGCTTGCCGGGCTCGATGCGAAACCGTGCGGCGAAGGATTTGGCCATCGCGCTACCCTAGCAGATCGTTGAATTCGGGGTGCCGGCTCATGAAGGCGGCGACGAACGAGCAGCGCGGCACGACCTTGAGGCCCTGGGCGCGGGCCGCCTCCAGCACGCCGCGTGTCAGCCGCGAGGCGATGCCCTGGCCGCGCAGGGCGGCGGGCACTTCGGTGTGGGTCAAGGTGATCACGCCCGGCGCCAGGCTGTAATAGGCGACCGCGGTGTCGTCGCCGGCGCTCATCTCGAAGCGGTGCTGGGCCTTGTTATCGCGGACGATGTCAGGCATGTCGGTCTCGACTGTTCGAGCCGTCAATATAGCGATCCGAGCCGAATTGCGAGCGCCGATAGCGCTGCCGGCGAAATGAGGCGGGCGACTTCATAATTCTGGCGTGCAAAATCGCTTATGCTTGCTCCGAACCGCCATCTTTTTCCGACCACAGGAGTTTTCATGGCCGATCTCACGCTCTATCACGCCGCGCCGTCGCGCTCGTCCATTGCGCTGTGGATGCTGGAGGAGATCGGCGAGCCCTACGACGTCAAGCTGCTCAAGCTCAGCGAAGGCGACCAACTGAAGCCCAACTATCTCGCCATCAATCCGATGGGCAAGGTGCCGACGCTCAAGCACGGCGACATCATCATCACCGAGGTGGCGGCGATCTGCACTTATCTCGCCGACGCGTTCCCCGACAAGAACCTCAACGTTCCGATCGGCGATCCACGCCGCGGGCCGTATCTGAAATGGCTGTTCTTCGGCCCCGGCTGCTTCGAGCCGGCGGTGACCGACCGCGCCGCGCCGCGCGCGGAGGCGCCGCGGCGCGCCATGCTGGGCTACGGCGATTTCGACACCACGATGAACGTGGTGGCCAAGGCGGTGGAGCGGGGGCCCTGGCTCATGGGCGAGCAGTTCACCGCCGCCGACGTGGTGATCGGGGCGAACGTCCGCTTTGGCATGATGTTCAAGCTGGTGCCGGAGCGGCAGACGTTTCTCGATTACGCGGCGCGGATCGCGAAGCGGCCGGCGGCGCAGCGCGCCGAGGCGAAGGACAAGGCGCTCCAAGCGGGTTGAAGCGGGTTGAGGTCGGGTTGAGATCGTCGCACCCACCTTGTCAGCGCTGACGGCGAGGGCGCATGCTGCGCCTCGGAAGCCGATGATCGGGAGGTGGGAATGTCTCCTCGCGGGCTGCTCGTGTCCAAGAATAGTCCTATACATTGCTGTGGCTCTCCTCGCGGGTGGCGCATCGCGCGCGTCGGCCGAGGACTACCCGACCCACAACGTCACCATCATCGTGCCGTTCACGCCGGCCGGCTCGACCGACCTGCTGGCGCGGATGGCGGCGCTGGCCTGGGAGCAGCGGCTCGGCAAGTCGTTCGTCGTGGAGAACCGCCCCGGCGCCGGCCAGCAGATCGGCGTCAACGCGGTCGCGAAAGCGGCGCCCGACGGCTACACGCTGCTGATGGCGACCAGCTCGGCGATGGCGATCAATCCGACGCTCTACAAGAAGATCGCCTACGACCCGGTGAAGGACTTCCAGCCGATCGCGATGATGGCGCACCTGCCGTTCATCCTGGTGGTCAACAACGACCTGCCGGTGAAGACCCTCGCCGAGTTCATCGCCTACGCCAAGGCCAATCCGGGCAAGCTCAGCTACGGCTCGGGCGGCGTCGGCGCTTCGCATCATCTCTACGGCGAACTGTTCAAGAGCCTGACCGGCATCCAGATGACCCACGTGCCGTACAAGGGCACCGTGCCGGCGCTCAACGACGTGATCGCCGGCCACATCCAGGTGCTGTTCTCCGACGCGCCGCCGGCGCTGCCGCAGATCCAGGGCGGCAAGGTCCGCGCGCTCGGCGTCACCACGGCGAAGCGCATCGCGGCGGCGCCCGACATCCCGCCGATCAACGACACCGTGCCGTTCAATTCCGCGCCGTGGCAGATGCTGGCCGCGCCGGCCGGCACGCCGAAGCCGATCGTCGACCGGCTGCACAAGGAGATCGTGGCCTATATCGCCAGCGCCGAAGGCCAGAAGAAGCTGGCCGACATGGGGCTGATGCCCGGCGCGCCGACCTCGCCGGCCGAGCTTTCGAAGTTCGTCGCGCGCGAGGTGGTGGAGTGGGGCAAGGTGGTGCAGAAGGCCGGCGCCGCGGGCATCGAATGACGATGCGCTGATGCGCTGACGTCGCCGCGCGCGCTGGGCTAGTGTGGCGGCATGACGCATTCCGACCAATCTGCCGCCGCTCCGCACGCTGTTCTTCGAGGATCTGTCGGTCGGCATGACCGAGACCTTGGAGAAGACCGTGGCGTCGTCCGACGTGGTCGGCTTCGCCCAGCTCACCGGCGACCGCAACCCGATCCACCTGTCGGAGCATTTCGCGGCGCGGACCTCGTTCGGCAAGCGGATCGCCCATGGCCTCTACACCGCGAGTCTCATCTCGGCGGTGCTCGGCACCCGGCTGCCCGGGCCCGGCGCGATCTACATCTCGCAGACCCTGAACTTCCGCGCGCCGGTGAAGATCGGCGACACCGTGACGGTCACCGTCACGGTCGCCGAGTTGATGCCGGAGAAATCGCGCGCGCGATTGTCCTGCGTCTGCGCGGTCGGCGGCGAAGTGGTGCTCGACGGCGAGGCGCTGGTGAAGGTGCCGAGCGCGGCGAAGAGCAAGCGGCCGGTGCTGCGGCTGTGACCTAAGCCCGCGGCCCGACGCCGGGATCGCTGATCGCGCCGTGCGCCACCAGCCGGTTCCAGATGAACAGCACCAGCAGCGCGCCGACGGTCGCGCCGATGAAGCCGGCGCCCTGGTCGGCGTGATACCAGCCGATGCTCTGGCCGATGAAGGTGGCGAGGAACGCGCCGGCGATGCCGAGCACGATGGTCAGGATGAAGCCGCCGGGCTTGTTGGGGCCGGGGGAGATCAGGCGCGCCAGGATGCCGGCGACCAGTCCGACGAAGAGAATCCAAAGCATGTCCGCCTCCTGATGTCCGCGGGCACGGAGCCGGCGGTTTGTGACGCCGTCATCTAGCCATTGCCCGCCCGCGCCGCAACGGCCGGCGCCTTGCAACCATCATGATTGTGGCGCGTTCATTCGGCTGGGCCAACGTGCCCCAACAGAATTGGCGCCCCAACAGGAGTGGCATATGGGTTTGCTCGACGTTCTCAACGGAATGCAGAATGGCCCGCGCGGCCAGACCAATCCCAACGCCCAGGGCGGCATGTCGCCGATCACCATGGCGATCCTGGCGCTGCTTGCCTACAAGGGCATCAAGCACCTGAGCGGCGGCCAGCAGCAGCCCGCGCCCGGCGGAAATCCGCAGCGCTTGCCCGGCAACAATCCGATGAACACCGGCGCGCCAGGCGGCGGGCTGGGCGACATTCTCGGCGGCCTGCTCGGTGGTAGCAGCGGTGGCGGCGGACGGCGGCGGTCGGCTGGTGGCGGCGGTCTTGGCGATCTGCTCAAGGGCGGGCTGGGCGGTCTGCTCGCCGGCGGCGCGGCCGGCAGCGTGCTGAGCGGCGGCCTCGGCGGCCTGCTCAAGCAGTTCCAGGACAACGGCCAGGGCCAGGTCGCCAACTCATGGGTCGGCACCGGACCGAACCAGGACATCTCCGAAAGCGACCTGGCGAAGTCGATCGGCAGCGACGACATCGACGCGCTGGCGCAGCACACCGGCCTGCCGCGCGAGGAGCTGCTGGCGGGACTGCGCCGCGAACTGCCCGGCGCGATCGACGAACTGACGCCGAACGGCCGCGTGCCGAGCCCGCAAGAGCTGTCGCAGCGGGTGTGACGCGGCGACACGGTTTCGGATTCACATTTCAAACAGGGAGGCGATGAGCGTTCTCAGGCATTTCCAGACATTTGCACAGATACGCATAAAGCCTTCAGCCACCGGCTTTTAAGGGCTATAACGTGTGCAGACGTTCGCACGCATTTGCGCCAGTGCGCGACGGGTTTGTAGCCCCCGCGTAGCCCAAAACCCGGAGCTTCCCCTGATGGCCGACCACCGTTTGCTCACCGACCAATTCCTCCGCGCGCTTCCACCGGCACCCAAAGGCCAGCGTGTCGAGGTCTTCGATGCCCGCCTTAAACACAAGGTTAGGGGCGCGACGGTGTGATCCTGAAAACCGGCACCGCTCCAGAAGCAGAACACAGAGCGTGGGCACTACAGTTGCGGCGACGTCTCGGCGAGCTATGGCGGCAAGCTGTTTGGCGCACAGACGAGCGTGGCCAATATGCCTTTTACCTCTCCCCGACCTCGGACAGAATGGCCGACCTGCGCTTCGATGCGGATACGATGCGGCTGTGCATCAAAAGCACCAAGGGCCTCTTGAACCAGGGTACCGCGGTGCGCGGCTGGCTCATCACCGCCTCCGACCCGACGCAGGGCCAAAATAACGCAGCACGCCGATGAGCCCGAAGGATGGGCCGCACGTCCGGCGCCATCTCGACGACCAAGTTCTGTGCAGAAGCGGGCGTCGCTACCACGAAGGACCCCGGCGTCGCTGCCGCGGCCTCCGGGGTGTCCTGTCATTACTGGCGCATCCGGTGTAAGAGGGTTGACATGTGGTCCGGCGACTTCGAAATGCCGTGGGATTGGCGCGCGCAGCGCCGAAACCAATGATATGACAATTGCCATGAAGCCGCAGCCAGAACCATCAGCCCAGGAAGTGCTGGCCGGCTTGGTCGAGCGCGTTACATATCACAACGCCGAGAATGGCTTCTGTGTTCTGCGCGCCAAGGCGCGCGGGCATCGTGATATCGTGACCATCGTCGGCCATGCCGCGACCATTGCGGCCGGCGAGTGGATCACCGCATCGGGCGAATGGATCAACGACCGCACCCACGGGCAGCAGTTCAAAGCACGTTTCCTGCGGACGTCGCTCCCCGATTCGGCCGATGGCATTGAGAAATACCTCGCATCCGGCATGATCCGTGGCGTTGGTCCGGTATACGCCAAGAAGCTGGTGCGCGCCTTCGGCGAGAAGGTGTTCGACGTCATCGAGGCAACTCCGGATCGGCTGCGCGAGGTTGACGGCATCGGACCGGTGCGTGCCGCCAGCATTCTTGCCGCCTGGGCGGAACAGAAGGCGGTGCGGGAAATCATGGTCTTTCTGCACAGCCACGGTGTCGGCACGGCGCGGGCGGTGCGGATCTTCAAGACCTACGGTTCCGACGCCATCCAGGTCATGACCGAGAACCCGTATCGGCTGGCGCGCGATATCCGCGGCATCGGATTCAAGACCGCCGACGCCATTGCGATGAAGCTCGGCATCGAGAAGACCGCGACGATCCGGGTTCGCGCCGGGATTTCTTATGCGCTGACCGAGGCCATGGATGAGGGCCATTGCGGCCTGCCGACAGAAGAGCTGATACCACTGGCCGAGAATCTGCTCGAGGTGCCGCAGCAACTCATCCGAACTGCGCTCGATCTCGAGTTGCAGGAGGGCACGGTGGTCACCGACCGGGTTGGTGAAACACCATGTGTGTTTCTAGCTGGTCTGCACCGGGCAGAGCGAACCATTGCCGAGCGGCTGACGCGGCTGGCAAACGGTGCGCTGCCATGGCCCTGGATCGACCCAGACAAGGCCTTGCCGTGGGTCGAGAAGCACATTGGTCTCGCCCTTGCCGAAAGCCAAGTCGCCGCTATCCGGCTGGCACTGAAGTCCAAGGTGCTCGTCATGACCGGCGGTCCCGGCGTCGGCAAGACCACCATCGTCAAAGCCATTCTGCGCATCCTCGCAGCGAAGGGCACTGACATTTTGCTGTGCGCGCCGACCGGCCGCGCCGCCAAACGCATGACCGAGGCGACCGGCTTCGAGGCCAAGACCATCCACCGGCTGCTGGAGGTTGACCCCAAGGGCGGCGGGTTCAAGCGCGGCGACGACAACCCGCTCGACTGTGACCTGCTGGTGGTCGACGAGACTTCCATGGTCGACGTCATGCTGATGCAGTCACTAATGAAGGCGATACCGGCCAGGGCCGCCCTCTTGATCGTTGGCGACATCGACCAGCTTCCGTCAGTCGGGCCTGGCCAAGTGCTGGCCGATATCATCTCATCCGGCGCCGTGCCGGTGGTGCGCCTCACCGAAGTGTTCCGGCAAGCCGCCCAAAGCCGCATTATCACCAGTGCCCATCGTATCAATGAGGGCTCGATCCCCGATCTCAGCCCGCCCGGGACTGAGAGCGACTTCTATTTCGTGCAAGCGGACGATCCTGAAACCGCAGTTGCCCGCATCATCGAACTGGTGAAGACACGGATTCCGAAACGGTTCGGCCTCGATCCCATCCGCGACATTCAGGTGCTGTGTCCGATGAACCGCGGCGGCGCGGGGGCACGTTCGTTGAACATCGAACTGCAGGCCGCGCTCAATCCTGCCGGCGATCGCAAGGTAGAGCGGTTCGGCTGGACCTTCGCCCCCGGCGACAAGGTCATGCAGATCGAGAACGACTACGATAAGGAGGTCTACAACGGCGATATTGGTTATATCGACGACGTCGACCCGAATGCGGGCGAGATCGTCGCGAGCTTTGACGGCCGATCCGTCACTTACGGATTTGGCGAGCTCGACATGTTGGTACCCGCTTACGCGGCGACCATTCACAAAAGTCAGGGGTCGGAATACCCCGCCGTGGTCATCCCGGTGCTCACTCAGCATTACGCCATGCTGCAGCGGAACCTGCTCTATACCGGTGTCACGCGCGGCAAGCGGCTGGTCGTCCTAGTGGGACAGAAGAAGGCCGTTGCCATCGCGGTGCGCAACGTGTCGGGCCGGCGGCGGTGGTCGAAGCTCAGCGAGTGGCTGCGTTCCGGCCCACCTGCCTCACAGCAGCTCGGCTTAGCGAGTTGAGCCATAAAAAATAAAACGTCACTTTGCTCATTGACGCTCCTCAGAAGTACCCTGGACTTTAGATTTCGCGCGACTATATAAAACCTATGCATCAAGAGAAGGGCTGACGCCCTCGCCAACCTGCCTTCCCGGGCAAGGTGGATCCCGAAAAGGGGATGCGGCCAGTCGGCAACGAAACGGGTCGCGCGATAGTCAGCCCTCCTCGGTCAAACCGATGGAGGGTTTTTAATGTCGAAGAACAAGGAAACTGCGGTTGCTTCGGACGGTGGACCGAAGCTTAATACGCCCGGTTCGTCACGGCATTCTGTGGCACGTTCTGACCGGCTGTTGCCGACCACGGCTTAATCCAGGGCGCCGCGCCTCGCTCCAACTCTGCAATGCGCGCCGTTACGTCTGAATACAAATCGCGTTTCACAACACTGCCTCGCTGCTATGGCGCGGCCGTATATTGTGAACGGCCGCATACCATCGCGGCGGAGCGCGGAGCTTCTCAGTTTTGCGGCGTGATGCGGGACCCCACCCCCCACCATGGGCAGGCCACCCCCTCGCGCGCGAAGAAAGCCCCCTTTGAAAATATCTAGGACCCAAAAACGGTCTTAACTTTTCGTTAATTGTTGGCTGATCCCACTGATCGTGTTGATCGTAATAACGTCAGCAGCCAGATTTCCGACCCCATGCCAACATTCGCGCAGATCAACTGGAGAATGCGCGGCATTGTGAGGCGGGTACGTCTCAACACATCGCGGCCATCCCTCGGCTTTGCTGTGGTAGCCGGCCTCGTCGTCTTGGCTATCTTCGTGTCGTGGCTGACGCCTGACCGGATCCCTAGCGACGGCGAAGCCCGTCGTAATCAGGCGGCCTCAATTAGAGAAAAACCGACTGTGGTCGATGGGGATACCGTGCGTTGGCAGGGCCTCAGGATCCGTCTCGTCGGCTTCGATACACCGGAAACCGGCAACCGTGCGCGCTGTCAATCCGAGCGCGCCAGAGGCGATAGTGCCACAGCGCGGTTACGACATCTGATTGCTAACGGAACCACGACACTTGAACTCGTACGCTGCGCCTGTCCAAGCGGAACCGAAGGCACAGACGTTTGCAATTATGGGCGCTCGTGCGGTGTTCTAATGGTCAATGGTAAGGACGCCGGGCAAACCCTCATCGCGGAAGGCTTGGCACGACCGTATCAATGCCAGCGATTTTCATGTCCACCGCGGGGGTCGTGGTGCTAGGCGCTGCTTGAACGTAAGAAACCGTGGTGTTGCCAAGCCTCGGTTGCGCGCGAACAGAGGGACCCGTGCGGAAAAATGTAGGCCCGCAAAAACCAAGTTAACTTTTTGCGGCGGTGCATCCTGGTCGTTAGTGGCAGATTGTGTTGCAAAACTATTTTCACGACCAAATCGCGCAACATTGATTCTTGAGGGTTCTGTGAGGTCGCGGGGCACGGTGGTGCCCGTGAACACGAGCGTGAGCGCGACCTCATCGAAGCCGGATTGAACGAAGCCGCTGCTGCTGAAGCGCGACGGAAAGGATTTCACGGCCAATTATATTTATAAGCGCCGGCCTCGAATGCCTGTGCAACTTGGACGTGATGGCACGAATATTGCGCTATTGGGGAAAGTAGTTTTCTCGCAGCCTGTGATTTCAAAGGGTTACGTGTGGCAAAAAGATCACCTATTACAACTTTGACGATATGAACCTCACAACAGCCTTCAACACACGGAGGCGAAACCAATGCGTTAGGATTGCAGAAGATCTTGGTGCTGCCCCTGCGGAGTTGTCGAGATTGCCTTTCCCAAGATGTCACCGTTTAACCGATTGCACAGGTCCAATAATTCCAAACACACCATCCACCATCAAGGCTTCAATGGGAGCTCAATGTCTCGCAACAGGCTTTAATGCCGCGCAAGCGGCTTCGTTCAATCAAGAACGAACACAGACACGCAGCATTGATTCAAAGAAACGTTCAGGCGGATTCGATTATTGCGCTCTCGCAACGCAACAAAGAGTTTTGCAACACAATCGGGGGTAAAGCGGACGACATTTGCTCCGCTCTGAGCTTTTCCGCTTATGACTCAGCTCAGGCATTCGACGAGCCGCTACTCGATCACCTCCTCGGCGTCGCCGCGGTCTCTTGGCCCCTGCCACCGGACGGCAAGAAAGTGTTCAGCGATTAATTTTTCGACCAGCCATTGTGCTTTAGGTCCGGCACCCCAAATTGTCTACAAAGAGAGCTGCCCATAAAACGGAGACGTACCGAAGTCTCCGGTTCCTCGAGTTGGCAGCGCTGGTGCCGTCGGCAGGCACAAATACCTCAAATTGACTTGCGTTCGGCGTCGGTGCCATCGGCAACCGTGTCTGGGCGTCCTCACTCTGCTTGCGCTTATCGCACTGCTTGTAGCGCAGAGCCCTCTTATGGAAAGGCGAAAGGCGCTTCAGTTGGCGTGCTGCGGCGGGAGTATGAAACCGGCCGAGGAGGCCCGTAACATGTGGTTCTCGTTATTCACTGTCGTTTTGGCGGCCGCCATCTGCCTTGGCGTGGCATCGTTCTTCATGCGAGAAGCAAAGTCTTGTTCATGAGCACTCCCCATTACATCAATGAAAACAAATCCGACATGCGCGGCATCAAGCCCGGCTGGTACGCGATGGACGCCGGCGGCAAGCTCTCTTCAGGACCGTTTTCCAGCCGCGAGGAATGCCTCGGTAGAGGCACTCAGCCAACGAACAAAACAACATCGTGGGAGTTACGGTCCCCGACCGAAGTGAAACAAATCCCTCCCTAAAGGCGATCTCCGCCGGATGTCCGCGCCGCCAGAATACGTCTCTCACCAGTCAAAACATTGGAGCACGTTGATGAAATTCCGCCCACTACACGACCGTGTTGTTGTCGAGCGTATTGATGCCGAAGCGAAGTCCGCCGGGGGCATCATCATTCCCGACACCGCCCAGGAGAAGCCGTCTCAGGGTAAAGTCGTCGCCGTCGGCCCGGGTGGCCGCGACGAAGCTGGAAAACTGATCCCGATCGACATCAAGGTCGGCGATCGCGTGCTGTTCGGCAAATGGTCGGGCACCGAGGTCAAGATCGACGGTAAGGAGCTCCTGATCATGAAGGAGTCCGACATCATGGGCATAGTCGAAGAGACCGTGGCTCAGAAGAAGGCCGCTTAGTCACCAACACGCTCCTCGTTCTTGGCCGCGCCTTCCGGGCGCGTCTTCGCAGGACGAGGCTCACAAAGGAGTGAATCGAATGTCTGCCAAAGAAGTCAAATTCGGTGTCGACGCGCGGGACAAGATGCTGCGCGGCGTCGAGATTCTTGCCAACGCCGTCAAGGTGACGCTCGGCCCTAAAGGGCGCAATGTCGTTCTCGACAAGTCGTATGGTGCGCCGCGAATTACCAAGGACGGCGTCACCGTCGCCAAGGAGATCGAACTCGACGACAAGTTTGAGAACATGGGCGCGCAAATGGTGCGCGAAGTCGCCTCGAAGTCCTCGGACTTCGCCGGTGACGGCACCACCACCGCGACCGTGCTCGCTCAGGCAATCGTCAAGGAAGGGTCCAAGTCGGTTGCGGCCGGCATGAACCCGATGGATCTGAAGCGCGGCATCGACCTCGCGGTCGCGCACGTGGTCGAGGACCTCAGGAAGAACTCCAAGAGGGTCACCTCCAACGAGGAGATCGCCCAGGTCGGCACCATCTCGGCCAACGGCGACGCCGAAATCGGCAAGTTCCTCGCCGACGCGATGAAGAAGGTCGGCAACGAGGGCGTCATCACGGTTGAAGAGGCCAAGAGCCTTGAGACCGAGCTGGAAGTCGTCGAGGGCATGCAGTTCGACCGCGGCTACATCTCGCCGTACTTCGTCACCAATGCCGACAAGATGCGCGTCGACATGGAAGACGCCTACATCCTGATCTACGAGAAGAAGCTGTCGGGCCTTCAGGAGCTGCTGCCGCTGCTCGAGGCGGTTGTTCAGACCTCCAAGCCGCTCGTCATCATCGCTGAAGATGTCGAAGGCGAAGCGCTCGCCACGCTTGTCGTCAACAAGCTGCGTGGCGGCCTCAAGGTCGCAGCGGTGAAGGCCCCTGGCTTCGGCGATCGCCGCAAGGCGATGCTGCAGGACATCGCGGTCCTCACCGGCGGCCAGGCGATCAGCGAGGATCTCGGCATCAAGCTCGATAAAGTCACGATTGACATGCTCGGCAAAGCCAAGAAAGTGATGATCGATAAGGAAAACACTACGATCGTCAACGGCGGTGGCAAGAAGCCCGACATCGAAGCCCGAATCGCCCAGATCAAGGCTGAGATCGAAGAGACCACGTCGGATTACGACAAGGAGAAACTGCAGGAGCGTCTGGCCAAGCTCGCCGGCGGCGTCGCGGTGATCCGCGTCGGCGGCGCGACCGAGGTCGAGGTGAAGGAGCGCAAGGATCGCGTCGATGATGCGATGCATGCGACCCGTGCCGCGGTCGAGGAAGGCATCCTGCCGGGCGGCGGTGTTGCCCTGCTCCGTGCCAGCGAAGGCCTACGCAAACTCCGCGCCGGCAACGACGATCAGAAGACCGGCATTGAGATCGTCCGCAAGGCGCTCTCAACTCCGGCCCGCCAGATTGCCCTCAATGCGGGCGAGGATGGCTCGATCATCGTTGGCAAAATCCTGGAAAAGGATCAGTACGGCTACGGCTTCGACGCCCAGACCGGTGAATATGTGGACATGATGAAGAAGGGCATTATCGACCCGACCAAGGTCGTGCGCGCCGCGCTGCAAAACGCAGCGTCGATCGCGGGCCTGCTCATCACCACGGAAGCGATGGTCGCGGAACGCCCAAAGAAAGAAGGTGGTTCTCCGGCTATGCCTGGCGGCATGGGCGGGATGGGAGGGATGGACTATTGAGCCCACCTAACTGAAACGAGGAAGGCCCGGAAAGTCTTCCGGACCTTTTTCTTGTCTGCATTCCGAGCTCGACCGGGTTTAACATTCACGAGCCTGACGAACTCAAATGCTGGTTCGCGTAAGCGGACGTGGCGCGGACAGGTCAAAATCGACGCGATTGACCAAAGCAGACATCAACCCGCAGTCGGATAAGGGCCTTATTTGCTATCGGCCCGCTTTAAGAGCCCTGCAGTTGATGACCGAACCCGCACAGGCGAGACAGTCGGCGAGGTCCCACTTCTTCACAAGATCAGGTAGGCCGCCTCGGTTGGCCGCGCAGCCCTCTGAAAAAACAGACAGAACCATATTAAAGGCGCTTAGTGGATGCCGCTCGGCACGAGCGGATCGCATTTTCAACGTGTCGCGCCAACAACAAACGATCTGCGGGAGGTTTTGATGCCAAGTCGGATTCGAACACAGCGCAAAAATGCGAAAGCCCTAGACGCGGTACGAACTAAGGCGAAGCGGCCGTCTGCAAGAGCAAAATTCGAAACTGAGTTTTGGTATGCAACGGCCGCCCTAACAATGAGTGCGGTGCGGCTAGTTCCAAAACGGTAACCGAAGGCCGTCAAGTTGAGCGCAAATATTAGAGGCGCAAAAGCTGTCACGCGCACGGCGTGAAGAAGGAAGCAAAATGAATAAGGAACTGGTGAAGCAAATCATTGCAAAGCCACGGATGCCGAAACGTCCGTCTGCATTTGTCGCCAGCAACGGCACGACATATCGCGCCACCAAGGCTCGAACACTTCTGTTGCGCGCCCGCGATAAAAGAGCCGAGGCTGCTGAGGCAAAGAAGGCAAAGAAGGCTGAAGCGAAAAACGCAAGGACCGACAAGAGGGGATCGAAAGGCTGTGGCTGCCCATGATCTGCTCAATGGCAAACCGAAATAATGACTGCCACAGAGTCTAGAAAGCTCAAAAAAGGAAGCCGCGTTTGTTGGGGGGGTAATGCCACCGACAGCGGCAAGATCACTGAAACGAACTGGAACGCCGTCACGATTGCTTGGGACAACCAACACGTCGCCGTCGTGCATCATGGGGATATGCGCGAAATCCAGTTAGCGCGATGAATAGCACTCGCGCACTACCATGTGGATGAAGCCGCATGACAATAGAAAGCGACGCTCTGCGGGACGAGTTACGCGCGTTGTTGAAATTTTCTCAGAGAGCATTACCGGATTATGCGAGCGACCCTGCGGTTCAGCGCCGCGTCGGAAGGGTACTTGCAAACATACCGGCTCACGTTTTGATAAGTTCAATCGGAAATACTTGGGTTTGAGCCAAGGCAAATGTCCGCCGAATATCAACGATAAAGCTCTTGAGCCGCCGCTAGAACAGCCCAATCGTTCGCCTGTTTAATCAGTTCAAGTCGCCGTGTAGGCGTCAAGCTTCCGATGGTGGACATATGCCTGCACTCCGCTTCTCTGGCGCGGCATTGTTCGCTGTTCATGGTAGGCGGAGTGATGTCATCCGCGCATGAGCGACGGTTTAGTCGAGTCTCGTCTGCTGCTTGCTCGCGCTTAACGGACATCGTACGCACTTGGCAAGGCGGGGCGCGTTCGCGACGTCGCCGTCGAGAGTTCGCGCAACACCATACTCTCGCGCATCATCCGGCTACGTTTGACCTATGACGGAGCGGTCAGTGAGGCGCCGGGTTCGGTGATTTTCAAGACCGGCCTTCCAGGTCGCGTCGGCAGTGGATGGAACGCAGGCCGCCAGGAGGTCGCATTCTACACTCAGGCTGCCTCTGCAATGAAGGCCCGTTTGGTGCCACGCTGCTTCGAAGCCTCCTGGAACGCAGAACAGAACGGGTGGCACCTGTTGCTCGAAGACCTGACCGATACGCACGTCATAGCGACGACGTGGCCGCTGCCCCCGACCCTGGAGCAATGCCAGGCTATCGTGCGCGCGCGGGCGACCTTCCATGCTGCATGGTGGGATGACCCCCGTCTCGGCACCACGGTGGGAACTTGGTCCGACGCCGATGCCACGGACCGGTATTTGCAACGCTTATCGGGCGAATTGGAGCGATTCTACGATCGCGTCGGCGGTCGTCTGCCGCGCGAGCGACGCGACCTTTATGATCGGTTGCTCGCCGCTGCTCCTCGTCTCGTCCAGCGCTATCAAACCCATCGCAACGTCACGATCGTTCAGGGCGACGCCCACGTCTGGAATTGCTTTTTGCCCAAGGATAGCGCGAAGGATGATGTCCTGTTCTTCGATTGGGATAGCTGGTGCGTCGACACCGGCTCCGACGATCTCGCTTACATGATGGCGATGCACTGGTATCCCGATCGCCGGAAACGGGTCGAACGACCGCTGCTGGATCTCTACCATGCAACGCTCGCGGCGCATGGCATTGCCTATGACCGCCAGTCGCTGGAAAACGATTACCGCTTGTCTGTGCTGTGGCAGATCGTGACGCCCGTCTGGCAGCGGAAATAACATTCCGCCGGTGGTCTGGTGGAACAACCTTGAGCGCATCCTCTGTCCGTTCTTCCACCGCTCCCACAGTTCGGCCTTCTGCTTCCAAGTGAACAATGTCCGTGACGTCAGCATGTGACACCTCCCGATCCAGAAGGATTACAAGGTGTTGCGCTGATCCGTTGAATTCACCGGGGTATAGCGGACATCGGCAAGCGTCTCATACCAAAACTCGGAAATGTTGACTCATATGGCTCGATGTTGCGGGGACGATCGCATCGTAAACGCAAATCAAATCAAGCACCTGGACGGGAATGGCAAACCTGACGCAACGACGCAGATGGGTCGCGAGCGCCGTGAGTTGGTATCAGTCATCTCGGAAAATCGATCACGAGATTTGGTATATCCGCCGGCTATTCAACTTTGGCGCCCGAGACTTGACGACCTTTCCCCACTTCTCGGTGTCCTGGACGATCAGTTTGCCGAAGTCGGCGGGCGATCCCGCCAGCGGAGTGCCGCCAATTTCGGCAAGTTGCGCTCTGAACTTGGGATCGGCCAGCGCCGCGTTGACCGCCTTGTTCAGCTTATCCACGATCTCCACGGGCGTTGTTGCGGGCACGCCAAGGCCGTACCACTGGCTGGACTCGTAGCCCGGGACAAAATCGGCCACATCCGGCAGCTCCGGCAGCGCCTCTGCGCGTGACGCGGTCGTCACGGCCAGCGCGCGGACGTTGCCGGCTTTGATGTTCTGGATCGAGCCGGGCATGGTATCGAACATGACCTGCACCTGTCCGCCGAGCAGGTCGATGAGCGCGGGTCCGGCACCCTTGTACGGCACGTGCACCATGTCGACGCCAGCCATCATCTTGAACAGCTCGCCACCGACCTGCTGACGCTGCCGATGCCGGCTGAAGCCATGTGCGCTTTTCCGGGTTGGCTTTGGCATAGGCGATCAGCTCAGAAACCGTTTTGGCTGCAACCGACGGATTGACCTCCATGACCTGGGGCACGCGAGCGATGCCGGCAACCGGCGTCATGTCGCGAATGAGATTGAAATTGAGCTTCTCGTAGAGCGTTGCGTTGATCGCGTTCGCCGCAGAAACCAGGAAAAGCATATGGCCATCGGGGGTGCGCGGACGACCATTTCAGCGCCGGCATTGGTGCCGGCGCCAACCCGGTTCTCGACATAGAATTGCTGACCGATCCGCTCCGACAGCGCCTGCGCGATGAGACGCGCAGCGATGTCGATTTCGCCGCCGGCGGCGGTACCAACGATAATTCGAACCGGCCGCGATCGATAGGATTGCCCCCAAGCCAAGCGTGTCGCGACCGGCAGGGCGGCAGCACTCGCTGCCAAGGGGAGCAAGCGGAGAAACCTACGCCTTGGAAGTTTCATTTTGCACTCATGTGCTGGAGCGCCGGAGCGGGTACGACTACGCTAGCTAATTTCCCGGCCGCTGGTAAGCAGCGATGTCACCCTGTGACATTCCTGTCTATGATTGCGGCGAGGGCCGTAACAGAGATGGAGGCATTGGTGGCATCATCGTTTGCGTGGCCGAATGGGAAGCGAATTGCGGTGACCGTCACCGTGTTGCTGGAGACGTGGTCGGACGGCAAAGCCGCACCCTATTCGATCCAAACAACATCATTGAAGCCTGGCTTCGTTGATCATTCGGGCATCGCGTGGGGGCAGTATGGCGGCAACGAGGGCATTTGGCGCATCATGCGGATCCTCGATCGTTTCGGGGTCCCCGGCACGTTCTGTCCGAACTCTCAGAGCGCCAAGCTCTACGAGATGGCAATCCATCAA
The DNA here is from genome assembly GCA_963850885.1 of uncultured Alphaproteobacteria bacterium. Classification (GTDB taxonomy): domain Bacteria; phylum Pseudomonadota; class Alphaproteobacteria; order Rhizobiales; family Xanthobacteraceae; genus Z2-YC6860. Next base: position 168,367 of record CAWKOD010000034.1, read on the forward strand.
GCGATCAAATCCGGCCATGAAGTCGCGGGCCATGGCAATTTTCAGGATCAGCTCATGGTCTATATGGAGCCCGACGCCGAGCTGACATTGATCCGGCAATCGCTCGATCTGCTCGCGCAAGTGACCGGAGAGCGGCCGAAGGGTTGGTGCAGCCCGGTCTTGGCCTGGAGCGGGCACACGTTCGATTTCCTCGCCCAGGAGGGCCTACTGTGGCACGGCGAAGCCAAGGACTTTGGCGTCCCGCACAAAATCACCACCAAGAATGGGCCCCTCATCGCGCTGCCGGTCAGCGATTTTGCCGACAATCGGGTGCTAGGCGCGAGTCCGTTGGACTTCTTCGACGTCTATCGGGAAACGTTCGACTACCTCTACGAGCATGAACCGATGGCAATGCTGCCGATCGCGATGCACAGCCATTGGGGCGGCCGTCCGCTGATGGCTGCGATGCTACAGAAGATCCTCACACACTACGCTCAGTTCTCCAACGTGTGGTTTGCTGGCAGTTCTGAGATCGCACGATGGATGATCGAGCAAAAGGTCGACGATGTCCGCTATGACCAGCGGTTCTTTGCCTGAAGACGGCGTATTGTGAGCCTGAAGACAAGCGCGCCTTGGCTCGCATCACGA
>CAWKOD010000035.1:0-51154 GCA_963850885.1 uncultured Alphaproteobacteria bacterium
CCGATTCGCGCAAGTAGGGGCCCCAATTGCGCGGAACCGATCGAGGATATTGGTTCGCACAGTTGGCGATGAGCTGCTTTTTTCGGGCGCGCCTTTGGTTCGATGCCGCGGCCGCTCGTGTTTTGGGCCTATTTCGGGGCCTTCCCATCCTTCATGCCCAATGAGAGGCACAAATCGAACGTCGGCGAGTCATGTGGAACTGAAGTTCATGTCATTATAAATTCTCGCTTTCACCTGCGTCGTGAGGGCGAGGTCATGACAAATGCAGTGGGGCGCCCGATCGCGCCGTTGGTTCTGAGCTCGGATGAACGGACGTCATCGAGCGCCATAACGAAAAGCCCAAGCCGTATCGATGGACCAAATCCGCAGATGAAATTCGCGCGTCGGTTAAGCGCTTTTGTCAGAAAACCCAACAGACATTATGCAGCGAACTTTAGATTCAGATGACTAGGTCCTCGCTCCGAAATTCCCGCTCGGAAATCCGAGTAATGCGGACGAGTTCCTGAACCTTTTGATCGGTTCCACCGGAATGACCAACCGGCCGCCGATCTTGAGCTGCTCCTTTAAGGATTCGGGAATTTTGGGGCCGCCGGCGGCGACGATGATGCCGTCATAGGGCGCATGATCCGGCCAGCCCTTCGTCCCATCGCCGTGCAGGACATGCACGTTGTCGTAACCGAGATCAGCCAGCAGGGAAGCAGACTTCTCGGCGAGCTGACCGATCCGCTCGACGGTATAAACGTCGCCAGCTACCTGAGACAGGATGGCGGCCGCATAGCCTGACCCTGTTCCGATTTCGAGCACCCTTTCCCCGCCGTTCATGGCCAGCGCTTCGGTCATGAATGCGACGATGTAAGGCTGCGAGATCGTCTGCCCTTCCTCGATAGGAACGGCAAGTCGTCGTAAGCAAACTCGCGCAGACGCTCGGGTAGGAACTTCTCGCGCGGCACGGTTCGCATCTCATTGAGCACCAGCTCCGACCGCACACCTCGGGCATAATTATCTTCGCGCTATCCGCGTGCATTATTGTGCTGCTCGTAGAATGCTGTGTGATTAAACATAGAGAACGGCGCTTCGGCCGGATTGACCAAGATCAAGTCAATCCCGGCACGGACCAAATATTAAAGCTGATGGCTTTGCTCCTTCGCAGCGGTGCCGGAGGTTACCTATGCGCGTTGGTGTGCCGAAGGAGATCAAGGACAACGAATTCCGCATTGGTCTCAAACCCGCGGCAACTCTTGTCCCAAATACCGACGCCATCCTCGCATCGGCCGAAGAACTCCTGACATGGTTGTATCAACATTGACCGGCTTTGATCGAATTTTGCTCGCCGACATCGGCGGCACGAACGCGCGCTTCGCCCTGCTCAACCGAGGCGAGATCGGCCCGATCTCGCGTATCAAGGTGGCGGAGCATCAGGATTTAATTGAAGCCATCGCGGCCTTCCTGACCTCTCACATGGTAGGAGGGGAGATCGGAGCAGCCGTACTCGGCGTGGCTGGGACGGTGGAAAACAATAGTTGCCGGGTGACCAATAGCGGTTGGATGGTTGGCGGCGGCGTGTTGCAGGCGGCGTTCGGATTTAAAGCCGTCCGTCTGCTGAACGACTTCGAAGCACTGGCTTGGTCACTGCCACAGTTGAAGCCTGCAGATCTCTATCCGATCGGCGGCGGTCGCTCCGTTGCTGGTGCTCCGATGCTCGTGATCGGGCCAGGCACCGGTTTTGGCGCGGCGTGCCTTGTTTTGCGCGACGGTTCCGCTGTCGCAATCGCCGCCGAAGCCGGTCACGCCACATTGCCGGGGAACTCCCAACGCGACGACGCCGTTATTGATCACCTGCGCAGCCAATTCGGCCATGTGTCGGCAGAGCGAGCGCTGTCCGGCCCGGGCATGGAAAACCTTTACACGGCACTCGCGGCCATCGACCGCGTTGACGTTCCTCGCCGCGACGCAACTGCAATCACCCAGGCGGCGCTGGACGGCAGTTGTGGCGTCTGCCGGGCAGCACTCGATATGTTTTGTGCTATACTTGGCGCCGTCGCCGGAAATCTTGCCTTGACCTTCTGCGCCCGCGGCGGCGTGTTTATTGCCGGTGGAATTGTCCCTCGCTTCGTCGATGACGTGACGCGGTCAAAATTCCGCGAGCGTTTTGAGGCCAAAGGGCGATACCGTTCCTATCTCCAGGGCATTCCGACAAACATCATATTGCGCCCTGATGCCACCTTTGTCGGCCTCCAGGCCTTTTTCGAGAGGCAATGCGGCGTGCCAGGCGAACCGGATCGCGTGGGATGACCGACATCGTCACGCTCACGCCGAATCCGGCGGTCGATATTTCGACTTCCGTCGAGAAAATCGTGCCGGTGAATAAACTGCGGTGCACGACGCAGCTGCGCGATCCGGGCGGTGGCGGGGTCAACGTGGCCCGCGTCGTCAAGCGGTTGGACGGAGATGTCGTTGCGGTCTACCCGATTGGCGGAGCAACCGGCGATCTCCTGCGCCGGCTTGTCGAGCGCGAACCTGGTACCGAGCTTTGTCGCCCCGAAGATGTCTCGCGCCTTTCGGCGCGTGTGGTCATGGAACCGGTTTGACGGTTGTGCTTGTCAGCCGGGCGCCATTGCGAGTGGCGGGTTGGCCAGACTGGTTGAGTTGATCGAGAGCGACGAGCAGGGCTCCCACGCGATCGACCGACGATATCAGTCAGCGACGCGGCCATAATTGTCCACGAGCCAAATGAACGAACTCTGCACCAACGTGAATGCGGCTGCTCCAGAATCGGGACCACAGCTGGCGTTGATCGGTGGTTCGGTCGTCGGCCACGATCATTTTAACCGGAAAGAATAGGGATTGCTTATCCCGAAGCCATTGATCTTTCGCAAAGGCGAAGGGGCGGCCATCGGCCAGATTATCCAACAATATTTAAATCCGATGCGAGGTATAAGGGAGAGTATTGTGCGCAATTCTGGTTATGTGCGGTGGTTCAAGGATATTGGGCTGAGCGATGTCCCCTTGGTGGGCGGCAAGAACGCCTCACTCGGTGAACTCTATTCCGCGCTAGCCCCTCAGGGTGTCAGAGTGCCGAACGGCTTCACCTTGACGGCTGAAGCCTATCGCGACGCGCTCACAAAGGCTGGAGTTTGGGACGATCTTCGCAATCTTCTCGCCGGATTGGACAAGCGCCGCATCAGCGACCTGTCCAAACGTGCCGCCAGGGCCCGCGCGATCGTCTATGCCGCCACGGATCGTGACGATCTGCGCCGGGCGGTCGAACAAGCGTATCGTCAGCTTGCGAAGGAATACGGCCTCAACGTTGCTGTCGCGGTCCGCAGTTCCGCGACGGCCGAAGACCTTCCGACCGCCAGCTTTGCCGGTCAGCACGAAAGCTTTCTCAACGTTCGCGGCCCCCAGGCTCTCATGGAAGCGTGCCGCCGCTGCTTTGCATCGTTGTTCACGGATCGCGCCATTTCCTATCGCATCGACAACGGATTCGATCATTTCAAAGTCGCATTGTCCGTCGGTGTCATGAAAATGGTTCGCTCCGACACTGCCGCCAGCGGCGTCATTTTCACGCTTGATACCGAGTCCGGGTTTCGCGACGTGATTTTCATTACTGGCGTGTACGGACTGGGCGAGAACATCGTCCAAGGCACCGTGGATCCCGACGAGTTCTATGTGCACAAGCCGACCTTCAGGAAAGGTTATCGCGCAGTGTTATCGCGCCGCCTGGGTCTCAAGCAGCAGCGCATGATCTATGCGCGCGGTCACACCTCCACACGGAATGTGGTGACGTTAAGAGCCGATCGGGGGCGTTTTTGCATCGGCGATGACGACGTGCTTGATCTTGCACAATCAGCGATCGCCATTGAAGATCACTATTCCAGCAAGGCCGGCCATCCGACACCGATGGATATCGAATGGGCGAAAGACGGCAGCGACGGCCGGCTCTACATCATTCAGGCGCGCCCGGAAACGGTGGCCTCCCGCCGCACGCCGGAGGCATTTGAGAGCTACGCTTTGAAATCCTTCGGCAAGGTTCTTGCCGAAGGCCGCGCCGTTGGCGAGAAGATCGCAGCCGGCAAGGTTCGGCTGATCGCTAGCGAACGCGATCTCCGAGCTTTCAAGCCCGGGGAGGTTCTTGTCGCGCCGGCCACAAGCCCGGACTGGGAGCCGGTGATGAAGATCGCCGCCGCCATCGTCACCGATCATGGTGGGCGTACTTGTCATGCGGCGATCGTCGCTCGCGAGCTTGGCGTACCGGCTGTGGTCGGCGCCGGGAGTTTCACAAATAAGATCAAAACCGGTGTGCTCGTCACGGTGTCTTGCGCGGACGGCGACGTGGGCCACGTCTACGACGGTAAGCTTCCATTCGAGGTGGAACGCGTCGCGACTGACAGACTGGAAAGGCCGCGTACCGCCATCATGGTCAATCTCGGCAATCCGGAAGTCGCCCTCAAGACCGCGATGTTGCCCAGCGATGGCGTTGGATTGGCGCGCATGGAATTCATCATCACCCAGCACATCGGGGTGCATCCGATGGCGCTTGCGATGCCTGATAAGGTGAAGTCCGTCAAGGACCGGCTCATGATCAAACAACTGGCCCGGAACCACAAGAAGCCATCGGATTTCTTTGTCGACAAGCTGTCCGAGGGCATTGGCACGATCGCGGCTGCATTCTATCCGCGGCCGGTTATCGTGCGGCTGTCCGACTTCAAGACCAACGAATACGCAAGCCTCAAAGCCGGCGCTGAGTTTGAGCCCAAGGAGGAGAACCCGATGCTGGGGTTCCGTGGCGCCGCGCGCTATGCGCACCCGGCCTATGCCGCTGGATTTGCGCTGGAGTGTGCCGCGCTGCGCCGCGTCCGCGAGAAAATGGGGCTCACCAATCTGAAAATCATGGTTCCGTTCTGCCGTCGTGTTGAGGAGGCGCGCGGTGTCATCGAGGCGATGGCGCTGCAGGGACTTAAGCGTGGCGACGACGGGCTCGAAATTTACGTGATGTGCGAGATTCCGAACAACGTCATCCTGATCGATGCCTTCGCGCAGCTATTCGACGGATTTTCGATCGGCTCCAACGATCTGACGCAGCTTACATTGGGCGTCGATCGGGATTCTGATATCGTCGCCTTCGATTTCGACGAACGAGATCCTGGAATGCTGGAAATGCTCAGGCTCGCGGTGACAGGCGCCAAGCGCAATGGTCGCCATGTCGGCATTTGCGGCGAGGCGCCCGCCAACTACCCCGAGATCGCACGCTATTTGACCAAGCTTGGAATTGACTCGATCAGTGTTAATCCGTCGAGTGTCCTGCGCACCATGGCAATTGTCCGCCAAGCGGAGATCGAGGTCGGGGAGGATTAGTCGCCCCCGGCCCATCTTCAGTGAAGCCAGCCGCGCAAGCCTAGGCGGTCCTCAACCGACACACCTGTTGAGAACCCGCTTCTGCTTGTTCACATCCGCCTTGATCAGGCTCGCGTCGACCGAGAACGCTTCGCCGCCGACAAGTCCCGCCGCGATGCACATTGCCACCACGCCCTCGAACACCCGCCGCAAAGCATCGCTCTCACGGAAGCGTTCGTGCCGGGCGCGGCTGAATACCGAATGATCGGGAATCTGATCCTCAACACTGAGCTTGCAGAACCAGCGATAGGCCAGATTGACCTGCACCTCAGAACACAGCCGCCGCTCCGAACGGAGCGCAAACACGTAGCCTACCAGGAGCATCCTGATCATCAGCACTGGATCGATCGAGGGGCGACCTGTGTGGGAGTAGTAAGGCGCAAGCTCCTTGTGCACCCAACTCAGATCAAGAACCCCGTCGATCTGGCGCACCAGATGGTCGCGTGGGACTACCTTGTCGAGATCAAACGCATACAGGAACTGGACCTGACAATCCTCCCGCCGACCCATCATGCGTCGCTCCCGCTGATGTCCCTCTCAAATCAACGGAATCACAGTTCACGAGTTGTCTCAATCGGAGTTTTGCAACACAATCCCCCCGAAAGCAGACATGGCACGGCAGCGCCGAGATGTCCGCTAAGTGCCGATTGTGTTGCAAAAGTCGTTTTGCACCGATGATCAAAAATTCTGCGGGCTGCAGGCGCGCATTTCGTGTAAAGATGTGAGGGACCTCATCGCCTCGCGCAAAACTCACAGGCGACTTCGGTAACGCGATTGAGGTTATACGAATCGGCGATTGCTGCCCGTGTTGTATTTTCGCGAAAAATTCGTAGCCCTGCAACTTTCGACTTTTGCAACACAATCTGCCAGAAGCCGACATCGCCCCCTTATTCGATCACCTCGTCAGCGCGTGCGAGCAGCTGCGCCGGAATTTCGAGCTCGAGCGTCTTGGCTGTCTTGAGGTTGATCACCAGCTCAATCTTGGTTGACTGCATGACGGGCAGGTCGGCAGGGCTTTCCCCCTTGAGGATTCGGCCGATGTAGAGGCCGGCTTGACGATAGGCATCGGGCAGACTCGTCCCGTAGCTCATTAAGCCACCTGCCGCCGCGTACTCGCGCAACTCGTAGATCGCAGGAATCGCATAGTGGGCGGCCAGTGTAACGAGTTGATCCCGCCGACTGTTGAAAAATGGGTTCGCGGCAACCAACAGCGCTCTGACCCCTGACTGCGCAAAAGTCTTGAAGGCGCCGTGCATGTCTTGCTCTGTCCTGGCATGCAATATGTGAACCTGCCGGCCAAAATCTCGCGCGTCATCCGCATCGGCTTCGTCCAGGGGGATAATCAGATAGACGCCAACAGAAAGTTTTCGGCCGATCCAGTAATTGAAAAGGTTTTTGCTGTCGGTGGGTTGGAGCAGGAAGTCATTTACCGCCAGTGCCTGAGCGACGAAGCGTTTGGCGTCTCGTGCCAGCCCGCTGCCGCGCACATAATTGTTCTCCTTACATTGATAAGCGGCCGTGTGAAAATCGCCGGCTTTTCCGTCAACAAAATTCTCATAAAGATGCACCTCAAACTGCTGCCCTAGCAGCGGCTGTGCATTGGTTAAAAGCGGTACTTGCGATTCGACGCACGCTGAAAGCGCCAATGCCGCGGTGACCGCAGCGGCCAACCCCATCCTGTGCAAACTCGACACGAATTGAGGCATATGCGATCCCGTGTTGCAGACGGGAGTGCAAACCTCTCTCAGTCACCAGCGATACCGGTGATGATCCTTACATAGGGTGGCAGATCGTATTAACGAGTGTGCAAATCAGCTCACTAAAACAATAGCCGGCGTTGCAGCACCAGCGAGCGTCGCGACATCCTTGCTCGTCTCTATGTTTGATGCCGACGCGCCCAGACTGAAATCGAAGATGGTGCACTGCGGAACCTTCGGCCTGCTGAAGGGTTCACTCCAGTCGACAGTCAGGAAAGCCATGAAAATCGCGCAGATCGCGCCGCTGATCGAGAGCGTGCCGCCACGGCTTTATGGCGGCACCGAGCGGATTGTCTCCTATCTGACCGAAGAACTCGTTGCGCTGGGTCACGATGTCACCCTGTTCGCCAGCGGCAACTCGATCACGGCGGCCGATCTCGTGCCCTGCGTGCCCAAAGCGCTGCGGCTCGACGCCAGCGTCGTCGATGCGATCCCCTATTACATGCTGATGCTCGATCGCGTGCGCCAGCGCGCCGATGATTTTGACGTCCTGCACTTCCATATCGATCAGTTTCAATTTCCGCTGTTCCGGCCGATCGCGGATCGCACCGTCACCACCCTGCATGGCCGCCAGGATCTGCCCGACCTGCTGCCGCTCTATCTCGGTTTTGACGACATGCCGCTCGTCTCGATCTCCAACGACCAGCGCCGCCCGGTGCCGAAGGCGAATTTCGCGGCGACCGTATATCACGGCCTGCCAGTCGACCTGCACCGCCCGACTGGTCCGCGCGGCGACTACGTCGCTTTTCTCGGCCGCATCTCACCGGAGAAGCGGCCGGACCGCGCCATCGCGATTTCGCGCGCGCTCGGCGTTCCGCTGAAGATCGCAGCCAAGGTCGACCGCGCCGACGAAGACTATTTCCGCACGATCATCGAGCCGCTGCTCGATGGCCCCGGCGTCGAATTCATTGGCGAAATCAACGAACACCAGAAGACGCAATTCCTCGGCGAGGCGCAGGCACTGCTGTTTCCCGTCGATTGGCCGGAGCCGTTCGGCCTTTCCATGATCGAGGCCATGGCCTGCGGCACGCCGGTCCTGGCGTTCCGTTGCGGCTCGGTACCGGAGATCGTCGACGAAGGCGTCACCGGCGCCATCGTCGGTAGCATGGAAGAGGCGATTGCGGCGTTGCCGCGCGTCATCGCACTCGACCGAAAAAAGGTGCGGCAGCGCTTCGAGCAACGCTTTTCCGCCACACGGATGGCGAAGGATTACGTCAGCGTCTATCGTTCGCTAACTGAGTCGTCGAAATCCGTCGACGTCCCGAAGCAGGCCGCCCGGCAGCGCTCGGGGAACGGCCAAGATTTAGGGAACGGCAAGGACGCAATCATCCTGAGGCCATCCATTGCTTAAGGATATGGACGCGCTCTGGGGGCACCCGCTCGACCTAACCACGATTGGGCTGTGAGGTCTTCCGGATTTATGATGCCCAAGTCCTGATCCCATAGCCACAGAAGAAGGCCCGGCGCGTGACTAGTAGACGCCGGGCTCCCTCGTAACAAAATTGCACCGACCACGACTATGATCAAAATGCCAATTGTCAAACCTAGCACGATAACCTCCTATCAAGAACTCTTTGTCCTAAGGAAACAAAAAATAGGCCTGTCTCAGTCGCGCGTTTGATTTGGATTAAAGAGAACCTCCAAACGGCTGTGGCTCTCATCGTCACATGGAACGGTGGTTTAGCGATTGCTATGGATGCCCGTTTTCCGGCGGTTTGATCCAAATCAAGGGCGAAATTCGGATTGTGTGCGCTTATAGTTTCGATCACTTCGATTTTTGTAGGAGCGCGGCTCATGTCCGGTATGTCGAATACGATGCGAGATGCTGCCAAGGACGTTAAGGATGCCGCTAACGAAGCCGGAAAAGCCGCATCAGCCGGGGCGCACGAAATTCAAGCCGATCTCGAAGCTTTGCGACGCGATGTGGCAAGCCTTAGTCGACAGATTGGCGATATTTTTGGTGCTAAGGGCAATGCGGCATGGAACCGAGCGAAGGCGAATCTCGGCGACGTGATTTCGGATGCAGAAGAGCAGGGACATAACGCGGCCTCGGCGGCGCGTGAAGTCGGTGACCACGTGGCCGATGTCATCGATGAGACGCTCAAGCAGCGGCCCTACACAACGCTCGCGGTAGTCGCCGGATTAGGATTTCTGTTTGGGGCGACGTGGCGGCGCTAGCCGCTGGGCGGGTGCAGCGATGAGCGGCTTGCTTCATCATTTTGTGTTAAGCGCTAAGACCAGAACGGGCCTTAGTTTCGGAATTGTTGTGTGGACCCTTGTGGCCTCGATTTCGATCGTTGCGGCAATTTGCCTTTTCCTGTTTGCAGCCTTCGTCGCCATCACTCAACGCTATGACGCGGTGATGGCCGGTTTGGCGCTAGGAGGCTTTCTCTTCGTAATCGCGATCGTCGCTATCACAGCTTGTTTGACTACTCGCCGCCACAATATCGAACGCGCGCGGCTCGAGCTTGCGTCCCGTAGCAGCGCGGACTTATTTGACCCAAGCTTATTGGCGCTCGGACTTCAGATCGGGCGCACCATAGGATGGCAACGGCTTGCATCCGTCGCCGCGGCTGGGGTTTTGGCGGCCGGGTTGGCACGGGAGTGGACGACCCGCGATCAGGCACAATCCAAATCCGACCCGCAAAACTAGATCGATGCGGGATACAAGCTGTAAACCGGCGGCGGCCCGTAACCCCACCTGTTCGCCTATTTTCAGGGACTTAAGAAGCCGACCGGCGTCGGAACCCCATACAATAATTCAGCAAGGAGGCCCAAGTTGAAGCTGAGGCCACCTCTTGACGCGAGAGCGCTTATCCCAACCTCCGTCGTGCTTCAGCGGCTGCACGACGAAGTCCCGACGGATCACTTCACCCTGGGCTGGCTCATGCACAGCCTGCGCAAGCGCTCTTTCGGCATCATCACTCGCGCCATCGGCGCTGCATCGTCATGCGGGCCCAAACGGACGACACTGCGAGAGTGAGACTGGCGCCCGTAAGCGGTATGAAATGCAACGCCTGCACCCAGAGCGCCAGCCCATCTTTTCGCTCAATCGCGTTGAAGAAGTCGCGATTCCAGAAATTGAGCCAATATTGCGTCAGCAACTGCAGGAGTACAGTGGCGATCAATAATCCAACAAGGAGCCACGCGCGCCAAGCCGAGGGGCCCCGCCAGAATCCAGAGGCGCTCTGCCAGAACCGCGAGACGAGACGCCTCTCATCGGGGGCAATGTAGATGCCGCGCGGCATGACTTTCGACTTGGAAGATGCCGTCGCCAATGTCTGACCCCTTCGACCTCAGACCACGGTGCCGAACAGCTTGCCGATACCGGCCGTTATTCCTAACGCTAGCGCGCCCCAGAATGTCACCCGGGCTGTGGCGCGGAGCATGTTTGCACCGCCCGCTCGCGCGCCGATCGCGCCGAGCAGGGCGAGAAAGCCCAGCGACGCGCCGGCTACGACGGGAACCAGCGCGTTAGTGGGCGATACGACGACCATGAGCAACGGCATCGCCGCGCCAATCGAAAACATCGCGGCCGAGGTCAGTGCGGCTTGCACCGGGCGCGCGGCGGTGATTTCCGATATTCCCAGTTCGTCATGGGCATGGGCAGTCAGTGCATCCTTCGCCATGAGCTGCTGGGCCACATGCCGGGCCAGCGGTTGATCGACGCCTCGTTTGACGTAGATGTCGGCAAGCTCATCGAGTTCAAAGGCTGGATTGTCGCTCAATTCCTTGCGTTCGCGCGCGAGGTCGGCTCGTTCCGTATCGGATTGCGAACTGACCGACACGTATTCGCCGGCGGCCATCGACATGGCGCCGGCCACTAGTCCCGCAATGCCCGCAATTAGGACTTCGTGCTGCGTCGTGGCCGCCGCAGCGACGCCCACAATCAAGCTTGCGGTGGAGATAATGCCGTCGTTGGCGCCGAGCACCGCCGCTCGCATCCAGCCGATGCGGCTGACGAGATGGTTTTCGGCGTGAAGGCGACTCATCGGAAATTCTGCCGGGTGGTCATATCCGCCCGAGCAGCATCAGTATGAGAACAATTGTGATTCATAATTTTCAATCCTGCGGTTTGAACGTCACAAAAAACCGCGTGCCTTGGTCGTGGTCTCCTTTGGTGAAATGCAATTCGCCGTGGATTTGTCTCACCAATGCGGCAATGATCTTCATACCCAATCCGTGCGTTGCCGCCGGATCGAATGCCTCTGGCAAGCCCGGGCCATCGTCGGAGACTGAAAGAGCGCAATCACCGTTCGGCGTCGTTTGCAGGCTGACCGTAATCTTGCCCTTCGCGTACTTGATCGAATTGGTGATAAGTTCGCTCGCGATAAATCCGAGAGGAATGGCTGTAACGCTCGGAATCTTGAGTTGGGCTCCCTCAACGCAGAGGGATCGCTCCGGAAATTCATTGGACGCCATATCCCCAAGATCGTGGCACAGCTTTTCAAGGTATTTCTTGAACTCGACGCTTTCGAGGTTGTCCAGCGTGTGGAGATGCCGATGAATGCGCCCAAGCGTTGCGACACGGTTGGCGGCGATGGTCAACTGAGCCGCCGCCTCGGGATTTTTGGCTCCGCGGCTCTGCACTGCGAGCAGGCTGGTGATTAGTTGCAGTCCGTTCAGAAGACGATGTTCGGACTCCTTGCTCAGGATATCTTTCTGTTGGATCAATTCTTCCATTTGATGGACCAACGCACTTTCCCGGACCAGGGATTTTGCCAGCGTAGCTTCCGTAATCATGTGATTTTCCAACTCCCGCTCATACAGCGAGATCGCGGAGCAGCTCACAATCGGACAATCGCCAGGCCGCTGAATGGTGTCCGGCGTCAAGTTATGAAGTCGCGGCACTGCGAGAGGCTCGATATGAATGCTCACAATGTTAGCCCTCCCTGTTCGTCTCAAATGCAGTGCCTGCGGAATGAAAATCGGCCCCTGTTTGGCAGTCTCGCTGAACACCGCCACGTCACATTGACCCAGATCAACTATATGTTTGATACCGGACACAGCGTTTTTCGCTCGCATGCGATTCGTTGCGTCACGACTCGCGCCGCACGGGAAAACATCCCGTTGTCCGTTTGATCCAGATCAATGCGCTTGGTGCGTCGCTAGCTTGCTTTGAAAAGCATGAGCGACGTTCACAGGCTGCCCGACAAATGGTTGACGGTCGCGATAGCGCCGTCCAACGCAGACTTGGAAGTTTGCGTTTTGGACGAACGAGGACTTCACGCGCTGGTGTTCCCGGTTCGCAAGCGCGGGACCGATTGGGTCGATGTTGTAACGAAAAAGCGCATCGATATTGGGCCGACGCATTGGCGCAAATGGAGCGAGAAAACTCGCGTCTAAAAAGCCTTCTTTTCGTCAGACCTTCTAGGCGGCAACTGCTTGAGCTTCGCCTCCTCGTCGGCGAGCAGGCGCGTTTCCATTGCCCGCCTCGTCGGATCGGTCTCGGTCTTCAGCAGGTTCATGAACCTGTCGATGTTGGCCTGGATGATTTTGCGCAAAGCGTACATCCAATCCGATAGATCGGTTGCCCTCTGAGCAACGAGATAGTCGAGCCGGATCGCGCGGCCCGTGGAGAGGTAAGCGCCCAAGCATCCCGGCTTCCGGGCTGGGTACACAGCTTAGGCACGTATCGAGCGATCCTGGGATATTGCGACCGGATCACTCTTGCATGCACGCTGCGCTCTTATTGGAGGGGTGTCGAGCGAGATGTCGGCCCGCTACACGCCGCGGCGTCGATCGGCCGCCTGCCTGACGTGCGATGTCCGCGATTGGCCGAAAGCGACCCTGGCGCTGTAATGCAGCGATTGTCCGCTATGTGCCAATTGCGTCATTTCGCACCGTAGCAAACGGCCTCGCAATATTCAGAACCCTATCGCGCCGTGGGAGGCATTGATGCGAAATCGCAATCGAAAACAAAAGACTGTCAGGAAAGCATCGGGAACTGCGAACCGACCGGCCCACAGAACGCACTTTGAGAATGAGCCTTGGTATGCGGCTGTCGCCAGAAGAATGAGCGCGCAGCGAATATCGGCGGCGAGAAGTTAGATTTCGTGCGGGACGGACGAGTGGCCAGTTCCGTAAGTTCGGATGGCGCGACAAATCAGCAGGCATGGTCACGTGACACCAACTAACCCACCGCGAAAACAACTCACCCTAGCCACCATCCGGCGCCTGTTGGGGCGGGATGGGACCAAATACTCAGCGGGCGGTCGAGAAAAACGGCGGACGCGCGCGGTCCCATCACTGCCCAAGTTGCGATCCCTGGAGCGTCTAGTCGAAGGCTAATTGGGGTTGGTGCGTAATGACCGAGTCCATCGGCAGGACAAAGCTAAAGGCCGCACAACTCGAAGCGGCCATCATGGAGCAGCTTGGCGACAATCCGGACTGTCCCGGCATCATTCGGGTCTACGTCAGAGCGACCGACCTTGAGCCTCCCGAAGAGACGTGGACACATACCTTGGTGTCTCGGCGTCCGACCATCCATCGGACCGCTAAGGAAACGGCCGCCATGAATGCCGTGCTGAACGAGATGCGTAAAGAGTTTGATCTGCTGCCCGACTGACAAAAACCGCCGAAGTAGTCGGGAACGTGCGCAAGAGTGCGAACTGATGCTTCGCCGTTCGCATTCCGAACAGGTCGCTTCGCTTGCGCGTGACGCCGCTGCGAATCTAGTCGCGCCAAAACTCCTTGAACCTCGCAGGCGACAACTCCGTGTAGCGCACGGTGTGCTGAATGTTTTTGTGCCCCAGGTAGGCTTGCAGCGCACGCGTGTCGTGGCCCTTGTTGGCGAGTGCATAGCCGCAGGCGTGTCTCAACATATGCGGGTGGGCCTTAAAGCCTAACCCTGCCTCGATACCGGCACGCTCGATCATGCGTGCGAGCCCTGCCGTGGTGAACGGCGTGCCGCGCTCTGAGGTGAATACGAACGGCGATTTGGGTTCCTGCTGTCGTTGAAGGCTATCAATGCCAGAGAATTGAAACAGTTCCGTGACAGAGCGCGAGGGCCGGCTCGCGCGGGCAAGCTACTTCGAAGTCACTTGGCTGGGATTTGCGACGTGTCAGCGACGAGCTTGGGCCCTTGCACTGGCAGCTCTCCCGTCTTGTCCCCTTTCAGGATGCGGTCGACATAAGAAGCGGCTTTCCCAAACCGCTCGACGAGATCGACGCCATAGGCCACAAGTCCACCTTCACGCGCGAATTGAGCGAACGCATAGACTGATGGAAGCTTGCCATTTGTAGCGAGTGGTGCGATCAGAGCGGCGCATTCATCGCGGCTTCATTGCGAGCAGCGAAAAGGTCGAAGTCGGCGACGGCCAGCTTCGACCTGGCCCGGCCGACGGCGAGCGTTGAGGAACCCGTGATCGACCATCCCGCCCTCCCGTTTCTCAAGCGCGACGAGAAAGGCAAGGTCGTCTCAGCAGCCGACGCGGTGAAACTCATCCGCGATGGCGACACACTGGCCACCGGAGGCTTCGTCGGCATCGGCTTCGCTGAGGAAATCGCTATCGCCATCGAACAACGGTTCGTCTCCTCGCGTGACGCCGAAGTCTCGGCGCTTGGCCATCCGCGCGATCTGACGCTGGTCTATGCGGCAGGCCAGGGTGACGGCAAAGAGCGCGGATTGAACCACCTTGCGCACGAGGGCCTCATACGCAGAATTGTCGGTGGACACTGGGGCCTGGTGCCGAAGCTGCAGCATTTCGCCGTCACCAATCAGATCGAGGCCTATAATCTGCCGCAGGGCGTGATCACGCATCTGTTCCGCGACATCGCCGCACACCGTCCCGGCCATATCACGCGCGTCGGCCTCGGGACTTTCGTCGATCCGCGCAACGGCGGCGGCAAGCTCAACGAGAAGACAAAGGAGGACATCGTCCGCCTGATGGAAATCGACGGCGAGGAATATCTATTCTACAAGAGATTCCCGATCAATGTTGGGATCATCAGGGCTACCGCCGGCGACCCCGATGGCAATCTGACGATGGAGAAGGAAGCGCTGACGCTCGAAGCGCTCGCCATCGCCATGGCGGCGCAGCGCCAACGAGATGCAGCTCGATCAGCTTAAGCGCAGCTCCAGCGCGAGCAGCTCGAGCGGAGCATGGCGGAAGGCGCACTGGAATCCGGCCGAAAGGACATCGCCCGGCTGTTGCGCGAAATCAGCGCGATGCACCACCGCCCGGACCTGGCCGACGACGAGCCGGCCAGCGGGCTGCGAAGCGCGGCCTGAGTACAATCGGGCTTTCAAGAATGAAACCGCCGGGCAAGCCCGGCGGTTTTTTCTTTGGGCCTAGAACGCGCTCTCGCATTACCGCACGGCGGCCGAATAATTGGACCTGCCAACGCACACGCTTCACCCTTCCCTGGAGGGGAGGGTGAAGAGAGCGCGTCGCGCGCTACCGCACCAGCTCGCGCATCGCGCGGTCCAATCCGTCCAGCGTCAGCGGATACATCCGGTCGCCCATCAGCTGCTTCATGATGCGGATCGAGTAGGTGTGCTCCCACTGGCTCTCCGGCACCGGGTTGAGCCAGACGCAGGCCGGATAGGTGCGCGCGACCCGCTCCATCCACACCGCTCCGGCCTCCTCGTTGTAATGCTCGACCGATCCGCCCGGCGACGAAATCTCGTAAGGGCTCATCGAGGCATCGCCGACGAAGATCGCTTTGTAGTCGTGCGGGTATTTGTGCAGCACGTCCCAGGTCGGCGTGGTCTCCTGAAAGCGCCGGCGGTTCTCCTTCCACACCCGCTCGTACAGGCAATTGTGGAAATAGAAATGCTCCATGTGCTTGAACTCGGTGCGCGCTGCCGAGAACAGCTCCTCGGTCGCCTTGATGTGCCAGTCCATCGAGCCGCCGATGTCGAAGAACAACAGCACCTTCACCGAGTTGTGCCGCTCCGGCCGCATCAGGATGTCGAGATAGCCCTTGTGCGCGGTGCCCTTGATGGTGCCGTCGAGATCGAGCTCGTCGGGCGCGCCGGTGCGGGCGAATTTGCGGAGCCGCCGGAGCGCGATCTTGATGTTGCGGGTGCCGAGCTCGACCTCGTCGTCGAGATCCTTGAACTCGCGCTTGTCCCAGACCTTCACGGCGCGGAAGTTCTTGTTGCCGTCGCCGCCGATGCGGATGCCTTCGGGATTGTAGCCCGAGTTGCCGAACGGCGAAGTGCCTTCGGTGCCGATCCACTTGTTGCCGCCCTGGTGGCGCTTCTTCTGCTCGGCCATGCGCTGCCTGAGAGTCTCCAGCAGCTTGTCGAGACCGCCCATCGCCTCGATCTGCTTCTTCTCTTCCTCGGTGAGATATTTGTCGGCGAGCTTCTTCAGCCACTCCGCCGGGATTTCGGCGGTGAGCGCGTCCTGCATCAGTTCGAGGCCCTTGAAGACGTGGCCGAACACGCGGTCGAACTTGTCGAGGTTGCGCTCGTCCTTCACCAGCGCCGCGCGCGACAGATAGTAGAAGTCCTCGACCCGGCGGCCGGCGACGTCGGCCTGCATCGCCTCCATCAAGGTCAGGTATTCGCGCAGCGTCACCGGGACGCCGGCGGATTTCAGCTCGTGGAAGAAGGAGACGAACATCGAACAAAAATCCGTTTTGCAGTGCAACGATCCGACCGTTCGCACCTGCGGTCAACCGATTTGCGCACAAAATGCCGCACCCGACCCCGCGAAATTCTTCAGCCACGGTTCATCTCGGGCGGCCAATATGGCGGCGGGGCAAGAGTAGACCGGGGTCGGGGATGCCGGGCGTATCGCGTATCGGTGCCGCCATGGCGAGCACCCTGGTCCTGCTCGCGCCGGCGATCTGGAACCGCTTTCCTTTGCTGCAATTCGACACCGGCGGCTATCTGGTCCGCTGGTTCGAAGGCTATCTGGTGCCGAGCCGTTCGACCGTGTTCGGGCTCTACCTGAATATTTTCGCCACTCCCGATTTCTGGCCGGTGGTCGTGCTCCAGGCGGCGCTGACGGTGTGGGTGCTGGCGCTGCTGCTGCGGGCGCTCGGCTTCGGCGGCCGGCCGCTGCTGCTCATCGGCGTCACGGCGGCATTGTCCGGTCGTCACCACCTTGCCGTGGCTCACCAGCATTCTGCTCACCGACATCTTCGCCGGCCTTGCCGTCTTGGCGGTGCATCTTCTTGATCTTCGCCGACGGCGCACTGCGGCGCTGGGAGCGCAACGCCCTGGTGGCGCTGATCGCTTTCGCGGCCGCCACCCACAGCGCGACCTTCGCGGTCATCGTGGCGCTGCTCGCCGCCGCCGCGCTGGCGTGGTGGTATTTCAGGATCGGCGCGGCATCGGGCATTGCGCGCGGCATCGCCGCGGTGGCGCTTGGCGCGATGATGCTGGTCTCGGCAAACTACGTGGTCGCCGGGCGGCTCGCCTGGACACCGGGCGGGCTCGCGCTGTCGTTCGGCCGCATGCTCCAGGACGGCATCGTCAACCGCTACCTGGCGGACCATTGCCCGGAGCAGCGGCTCAAGCTGTGCAAGCACCGCCACGAGCTGCCGACCGACGCCGACGTGTTCTTCTGGAGCGGCAAGGGCAGCATCTTCAACAACCTCGGCCGCTTTGCCGGACTGGGCGACGAGATGAGCGAGATCGTCGTCGGCAGCCTGCGCGATTATCCGCTCTGGCAGGTCGAGATGGCGCTCGCCGCCACGGCGCATCAGTTGACGCGGGTCGCGACCGGCGAAGGCGTGGTGAACACCGTCTGGCACACCTATTGGGCGATCGACAGATTCGCGCCCGGAGCCGCCGCCAGCATGCATGCCGCGCGCCAGCAGCACGGCGAGATCGGATTTGCCGCGATCAACCGCATCCATCAGCCGGTGGCGCTGGCGTCGATGCTGTTGCTGCTCGCGGCCATGCTGTTCGGCTGGCGCCGCGAAGCCTTCGCCGACCTCGGGATGCTGGCCACGACCGCGACGGCGGCGCTGCTCGCCAATGCCTTCGTCTGCGGCGTGCTGTCGAACCCGCATGACCGCTATGGCGCGCGTCTGATCTGGATCGCGCCGCTCGTCGTCACGCTGCTGCTCTGCCGGCTGTACGCCCGGCACTGGCTGCCGCAGGCCGGCCGCGGCCGGATCGCGGTCCCGCTCACGGCCGAGCCCATTCCGCCGGCATAGTCGATCGCCCTCTTATTTCTGCCGCATCGGCAATGTTACAAGGGCGCTGGCCCCTGGATGCCTATGCGCCCGATTGTCTCTGCGTTCGTCCCCGTCATTTTGGCCGCGCTCCTCGCTGGTGCGAGCTTTGCCGGCCGTGCTGTCGCGCAACCCGCTGAGCCCGGCGTAGCGCAGCCCGGCGCTGCCCAACCACCGACGCCGGCATCACCATCGAATGGCAGGTCAGGAGCCGCTTCCGGCTGTTTCGCCGCGAAGCCGACTTCCAGCGCCATGTCATCGCCAATCGCGCCGGCAGCCAGCTCGCCGCCGAGCACCTGCTCGAGCGCGAAACCGGCGGCCGCGGCTGGGCGCAGAACGTGGTCGACCAACTGTGCGTCAGCGTCACCGGCGCGGTGGCGGACACCTGCGACCGCGACGGCGAGCGCGAAAACTATCTGGCGCCGAAGAACCATCTGGTCATCGCGCGGCTGTCCGGCGCGGTGCCGCCCGGCGCCACCTGCAACTGGAGCTTCGACGACGGCACCATTCCGCCCAAGCAGGTCAACGCGCCGTGCGCGCAGCCGGTGCAACAGCGCCTCGCCTACGGCAAGCCGACCATCGCCGCGGTCGGCATCACGCGGCCGGACGGCGGGGTCGACAGCGTGTCGACGGAGATCGAGGTCCAAGATCTGCTGATCGCGGGGATGGGCGACTCGGTCGCCGCCGGCGAAGGCAATCCGGACCGGCCGATCGCGCTCGCCGACGAGGGCTTCTGCTACCGGCGCTTTCTCGGCGCGGCCCGCGGCGAATATTTCCGGCCGAGCCGGCTCGGCTACAAGAGCGACAAGGCGTGCGACGACAACCCCGCCGGCTCCGCCGCCTCCACCGCCGATTGGAACAGCCACGGCGCCCGCTGGATGTCGGCGGCCTGCCACCGTTCGCTGTACGGCTATCAGCTTCGCACCGCGCTCGCGCTCGCGATCGAGAACCCCAAAATGGCGGTCACCTTCCTGCCGCTCGCGTGCAGCGGGGCGACGATCGAGAGCGGGCTGTTCGGCTCGCAAGGCGCCAGCGATTGCCCGGCGCGGGGACGCTGCGACGGCACGGTGTCGCCGCAGTTCGAACAGTTGAAGGACATGCTCGACAAGGCGCGCAAGCAGCTGCCGAGCCGCAAGCTCGACCTCGTGCTGCTCACGGTCGGCGCCAACGACATCAAATTCGCCGGCCTCGTCGCCGACGTGATCATCAGCACCGGCGTCGAGCGCACGCTGTTCAATCAAGGCGGCCAGCTTGCGACCGTGCCGCAGGCGCAGACCATCCTCGATCGCGAGCTGCCCAACAACTTCGCCAAGCTCCGAAATGCGCTCAAGCCGCTGGTCGGCGGCAACCTGTCCCGCGTCGTCTACGTGTCCTACGGCCATCCGGCGATGCAGGGCGACGCGCCATGTCCCGGCGGGCGCGATGGTCTCGATATCCATCCGGCGTTCACCGCCGACGCCACGCGCATGAAGAACGTCACCGATTTCGTGCTGACGAAATTCCTGCCGACCGTGAAGGCGCTGGCGCGCTGCGAAGCCGGGCCGAAATGCGCCAGTCCCGACACCGACCGCATGACCTTCGTCGATTCCCATCAGGCCGAATTCGCCAACCACGGCATCTGCGCGCGGTCGCCGGAAGACCCGGTGTTCGACCGCGAATGCTTCTCGCCCGAAGGCAACAGCTTCGAGCCCGATCTGGTGGCGTCGGCGAACTCGCCGCTGGTCTGCGCGCTGCGGCCGAACGAATTCCGTCCCTACGCGCCGCGCGCCCGCTGGATCCGCACCGCGAACGACAGCTACTTCACGGCGATGACCTATCCGCGCGGGCTGTCGTCGACCATGCAGCCGAGCAACATCCACGATGCGACCTGGGGCGCGATGTCGGCGGTCTATGGCGGCGCCTTCCATCCGAGCGCCGAGGGCCATGCGGTCATGGCGGACGCGGCGTTGCCGGCGGTCCGCGCGGCGCTTGGCCTCACGGCGCCGCCCGAGGTGATCGCGCAGCCGCTGCCGCCGCCCGGCGGTCAAGTCACGCCGCCGCAATAAGCCCAAGGCGTAGATCGCCGCGCCGTCACTTCACCAGATGAATTGAACCCCGCCCGTTCCGGCGTAGCTCGCGCTGCCGCGCGCCTGCTCGGTGTCGAAGCGGCCGGTCAACATCACGCCGCGCTGCACCAGCAACTCCGCCGCAACCGATGCCAGCAGCGCATCGCGACCGGCTTGTGTCCCGGTCACGACGAACGGCCCGGACGGGATCGACATGAACGCGGCGGTGGCGACCGGCGCATCGGCGTACTGGTGCGCCCAGGCGACCCGGCTGCGGAAGCGCAACTCCTGCGCGGCCTGGGCATCGAACGAGACGCCCAGCTCGGAACGGACTGAATTGGTCGAACCGCCGTTGTACGACAGCGTGAACGGCGCACCGCTGCCGGCCGCGGTTTCCTGGTAGGCCGGCGCGAAGAAGCGCTGGGTCTGCACCGCTGCAAACGGCGTGATGCCGATGTTCGGCGCACCGGAACGGATGCCGGCCTCCACGCGCCCGTTGATGCTGTGGCCATCATAAGAACCTCTGATGGCGTCGGAGCTCAGCAGCGCCACGGTGCGGGTGGTCGTAACCGTATGCAAGCCATAGGCGAACGCCGCCGAAACATAGGCGTCGTTCATGCGGACCGCCCCATAGCCGCCGAGCTGAACGATATCGGCCTCGCCGCTGCCAAGGTTGCCGGCGAGTTCGTACGACGTCTTGGCGCCGCCAACAGCCAGACCGAACACCGAGTTGAACGACGGCCGATAATCGAGACCCATCATTCCGCCAGTGATCCGCGTATCGAGCGCGGCGCTGCCGGCGGTGGCGTCCCCTTCGGTCTTGCCCCAGGCGCCATAGCCGGATGCCCAGATGTTGAAACGTCCGTCCGCCGGATCGCGTCTGCGCAATTGCGCGAAGGCGCGGGTGGCCTCGTTGGACGCCGCCGTTCGCTGCTTGTAGCCAAGGGCGATGTCGGACGCGCCCTCCTGCGCCTGCTCCGGCGCGAAGGCGATCGACGGGCCTTGCGACCCCAACCCGCGCGCGTCGAGGAAGGGGTTGAGCATGTGGTTGAGAAACAGGTCCATGGTTCTCAACCCGGTCGTCGAGCCGCCGGTTGCGATCTCCCCGCTCAATTGCGACAGCGCCGTGAGATACGTGGCACGGTCCGTGTTGAACAACAGTCCGAACGGACCGGCCGTGCTGCCGCCCGCGCTCAGGCCAGTCTGGAGAGCATTGGCGGTCGCCCGCTGGTTGGCGTTGCCGGGCGCAGCGAAATTGACGAGATCCGGCTGAAACGAGACCTGCACGTTGTTCGGGTTGTAGCTCACCTGCATCGACAGCGAGCCCGGGCCGCTCACGGTGTTAAACTGCTGGCTCAGCGGCTGGTTCGACTGAAGCACCGTGTAGGCCGTTCCGAAGTTTGCCCCGTTCGCGCCGAGCTGGACCTGAAGTGCGCCGCCCAGCGTCACAGCTCCGTTCACGACAGCAAAGCCCAACGTGTTGTTTCCGACGGTCGAACGATACGTCGCTGTCGGATTGAGAAGCAGGTTGGAGTTCAGAAAGAGAGGCGCAAGGCCCCCGGCCGTCGGCGCGAAGGTTCCGTTTACGGTTGTCGTGCCGCCGCCCGCCGTGGTGATCGTGCCGTTGCCCGACAGCGTGCCGGCGTTACCAACAAGGATGGAGCTCGTGCCCGAGAGCTGGCCGGTGACGCTCAGGCCACCACCGAGGATCGTCGTCGCCCCGCTGTAGAAGCCGACGCCTGCAAGCGTCAGCGTTCCGGTGCCAGTCTTGGTCATGCTGCCGCCGGCACCGCCGTCGAACAGCACGCCTCCGAAGCTCGTGCTCTGGTTGTTGGTCCCGACGATGAGATTCTTCCCACCGATCTGGAACTGCCCGGCGAACCCGGTCGGGCCGGCCAGCGAGCCGATGGTGAACGTGGGAGCGGTGACGGCGGAGATGTTCACGTTGGCGGGGCAAAGCCCTGCTGCTCGATGACAAAGGCCGCCGTCCCGCCGGTGGCCCCGCCGTTGAAGATCGTGTTGCCCCCGGCCTTGGTGGTGATCGTGGCGTTCGCCGCAGTGCTGGTGTTGGAGAAAACCAGGACGGCGGAGTTGTCGATGGTCGCGTTGGCGGCGCTCGCCGAACCGCCGGCCTGATTGAAGAAGACGAAGCCGCCGGTGTTGTTGACGATGTGTGCCGTGCCGGCGTTGCTGGTGTTGTTGAAATTCACCGTGCCGCTGTTGGTGATGGTGCTGCTGCCGGCATTGGCGCTTTGCTGCAGCGTCAGCACGCCGCCGGACAGGACATTCTGCTGGGAAGCGCCCGCGGTGCTTTGGTCGAGGAACGACGTCGCGGCACCGGAACGGGTGATGATCGTCGAATTGCCGCCCGTGCTCGAGTTAAAGAACAGCACGATACCGGAGTTGTCGATCGTGGCGTGGCCCGCGCTGGCCGATAACGCGGTCGGAGTGCGAAGTTGTTGAATTGAACGAACCGGCTCGCGTTGTTGAAGATGGTCGCGGTGCCGCCGTTGCTGGCGTCCTGGAAATTGATCGTCGAGTCGTTGGTGATGGTGGCGCTGCCCGCCGTGCTCGTGTTGAGCAGGGTCATTCGCCGCCGCCGGTGAGGCCGATCACCGACGGCCCGGCCGTCGCCGAATTCAGCAGCACAATGACGCCGCCACCGCTGGTTGAGAACGTCGGAGGCGCGGAGGCGGCATCGGCGATCACGCCCGCGCCGTTCAGGATCAATGTGCCCGGCACCGTGAACGTGTAGCCCGGCGCTCCGGTGAACGTCATGCCGCCGACGAAGGTGGCGCCGGCGATGTCGATCGTGGTGACGGTCGAGAGCGACGAATTGAAAAATGCCGTTCCGCTCGGCACGTACGGCGGCGGCCCGGACGGCGTCGGCGCCCAGTTGGCAGCGGTGTTCCAGTTATTGGGCGGGCCGACCGTGCCGATCCAGGTCGCGTCCTGCGCCTGGACCAGCGCAGTGCTCCCCAGCAGGGCAAAAAGCACCGCCGTCGCCCGCAAGCCATGCCTGCGGCCGCCACCATCCATGAAATGCAACGATCGCGTTCCTGTGGTTCACACAGAAGCCAGGGAACGCCAGGCGCGACAACAGACACCGCGCCGAAACCAAGCCCGACTTCGCTTCAGATTCCAACCTACGCGGCAGAGTCAAACAGTCAAACAAAAAAGTGCACAGAAATCTGGGGCCGCCCCGTTCGGCGGCCCCGCGTTGCCGAACGGTCACGACACGCCGAGCTTCTTCTGCAAGCTCGACGACGACGTCGTGTACTGGAATGTCAGCTTCTTGTCCGGATAGACGTAGCGGTGCGCCTTCTGCGACATCAGCGCGACCTCGTGGAAGCCGCACAGGATCAGCTTGAGCTTGCCCGGATAGGTGTTGATGTCGCCGATGGCGAAGATGCCGGGCTCGCTCGTTTCGAACGTCGAAACGTCGACCGGGATCAGGTCTTCATTCAGCCGCAGCCCCCAGTTGGCGACCGGCCCGAGCTTCATGGTGAGGCCGAAGAACGGCAGCATGGCGTCGCAGGCGATGTGGAAGGTCGAGCTGTCGTTGCCCTTCACGTTCGCGGCGGTGAGCTGACCGTTGGCGCCTTCGAGGCCGGTGACCTGGCCCTGCACGAAGTCGATCTTTCCCTCGTTCACCAGCGCCATCATCTTGTTGACGCTGTCGGGCGCGGCGCGGAATTCGCTCCGGCGATGCAGCAGCGTCAGATGCGAAGCGACCGGCGCGAGGTTGAGCGTCCAGTCGAGCGCGCTGTCGCCGCCGCCGACGATCAGGATTTTCTTGCCGCGGAACGCCTCCATCTTGCGGACGGCGTAATGCACCGAAGTGCCTTCATAAGCCTCGATGCCGGGCATCGGCGGGCGCTTGGGCTGGAACGAGCCGCCGCCGGCCGCGATCACCACGATCTTGCACTCGAACACCTTGCCGCCGTCGGTGGCGACGCGAAAGCCCGGCGCGCCGATGCGCTCGATGCTCTCCACCATTTCGTTGAGATGAAATGTCGGCCCGAACGGCTTGATCTGGTCCATCAGCGCGTCGACCAGCCCCTGCGCCGAGATCTTCGGGATCGCCGGAATGTCGTAGATCGGCTTCTCGGGATAAAGCTCGGCGCATTGGCCGCCGACCTTGTCGAGGATGTCGACGAGGTGCGCCTTGATGTCGAGCAGTCCAAGCTCGAACACGGCGAACAGCCCGACCGGGCCTGCGCCAATGATGAGTACGTCGGTCTTGATGGGATCACTCATTAGAAACGATCTATGTTTTTGAGGGGGTTTTTGCTGCGGGTCTGTCTAGCGGGGGAATGCTGCGCCGAAAAGGGGAAATTGCGATGCAATCAATTGCCTTCCGGCCCTTGTGTTTCCAGCACTATTCCAGCCTTGCCCGCTGTGGGCGCGTCCCGCTAGCTAAGGCGACAGATAGGGAGAATTCCGTGAACGACCAGACGCCTGAGCGTCCCGAACAAGCCCGCAGCCAGGCCCATTCCGCAGCTGGCCGACTACCCGCATCGCGTCGCCGAAATCATCCGGTTCGGCGATCTCGACCCGCAGGGCCACGTCAACCAGGCGATCTTCCTGACCTACTTCGAGAGCGGGCGGGTGGCGATGTTCCGCAATCCCGATCTCAGCATCGGCGTGCCGGGCGTCACCTTCGTGATGGTGCGGATGGAGGTCGATTACATGAAGGAGCTGCGCTGGCCCGGCAATCTCGAAGTCGGCACCGGCGTCGCCGAGTTCGGCCGCTCCTCGTTCAAGGCCGCGCAGGTGATTTTCCATGACGGCGTGTGCGCGGCGGCGGGCCGCGCGACGCTGGTCTGCATGGACCTGAAGACGCGCAAGGCCACGCCGCTTCCCGAGGCTGCGATCGAGCGCTTAAGCAAATGGAAACTTAGTGGCGCGTGAGCCGCTAAAAACTCAGGCCTGCCGCTCGGGGGTGCGCACGACGAGCCCGTCGAGCTCATCGCTCACCTTGATCTGGCACGACAGCCGCGAGCTCGGTTTCACGTCGTAGCCGAAGTCGAGCATGTCCTCTTCCATCGGCGACGGCCCGCCGACCTTCTCGCGCCAGGCCTCGTCCACATAGACATGACAGGTGGCGCAGGCGCAGGCGCCGCCGCATTCGGCCTCGATGCCGGGGACGTCGTTCTTGATCGCGGTTTCCATCACGGTCGAGCCGACTTCGGCGTCGATGGTGCGGGCCGTTCCGGCGGAATCGATATAGGTGATCTTGGCCATGGCTTTGGGAGCCGCGCATCGTCGGAAGATCCGGCCGGACGGCCGGGCGGCTTCTTCTAACGGGTCGGCTCCGGTGGCGCTAGAGCAGATGGCAACGAATTCAAGCGGCCTGCAACAAACGGGCGATCTCGGCCTTGGCTTCCTCGAGCACCGCGGCGAGCGTATCGACGGCAGCCCCGATCTGCCACGTCCCTGGCCTGCTCGACCTGTTCCACGGCGCGAGCGACCTTGAAGGCGCCGATGCCGACCGCTGAGCCCTTCAAGGTGTGGGCCGACGCCGCGGCCATGGCCGGCGCGCCGCCGCGGATGCGCGGCAGCAGCATGTCGGCCTGCCGGTCGAACAGCGCCAGCACCTCGCGCTGGAGGCTCAGCTCGCCGAGCGTCATCCGCGACAGATGTTCGGTATCGATCACCACTCCTGAACGCCGGCTGATCGATGACCCTTGCAACTGCTGCCACGGCAAACCCTCCCGGAACGACCTGTCCCCTAGCCCGGCACCTTGGCCGCCCAGGGGCCAACGCGGGGTAAAAGCCGGGCGCCCAGGCGCCGGAATGTGGTGACGTTTGCGGCGGCTGGTTAACGGAGCCTCACCACGGGCCGCCCAGCCCGGCCTCATGACAGCCGCAATGTCGCGGTCAGAATTCAGGCGGGGAGTGGGTTCGCGGCTCGGCGCCATGCGGCAGAAATCGCGGTGCTTTGCAGCATTAACGATGATTAAAAAAGCCTTACCGGCTGCGTTTCCTTCGATGCCCCAAGACGATAGGATTGCCGTCCAACTGGCAGGTGTCCTGTGGACAATTGTGTGGAAAACCCAGGGGTCTGCCGGGGGCATTTTTATGGGGATGGCTGCCCGCCGGGCTGGCGGGGCTTCAGTTTAGAGGGCGATTGACGGTTTCCGGGGTGGTCTGGCCTGAAGCGGCAATTCATTCAGGCTGAGGTCCCGGGCCGAGGTACCCAGAGTAACGAGTGAGGCGACGGCCGACATGGCGAACAACCCGAAGAAGTTGACGGATCCGACGGACGAGACGCTTACGGCCATCCAGCAGGTCCTGAGCGTATCCGACGAGCCCACGGACCGCCGCACCGAGGCGCCCGTGGATCAGGAGACGCCGCCGCCGCAACAGTACGAGCCGGTCCAGCACTACAGCGAGCACTACGAGCCCACCCGTTCCTACGAGGCCCCCCGCGCCAACCCGTACGGGTCGGCCCCCGCGCCGGAACGAGACCTGTTTGAAGACGCGGCACCGGTCCACGATGACGTACGGCCGAGCCAGTACGCCGGTCGTGAAGAGCACCAGTCGATCGCGCAAATCCTGCGCTCCTTGCAGCAGCGCCCGGCCAAGACCTCCTACGTGGTGGCGACGCTGTTTGCGCTCGCCTGGGCGGCTTGCGGCGTGGCGCTCGCCTTCCTCTATCTGCCCGACCTGCAGTCGGTGCTGAAGCAAGGCCAGGCCGGAATCCCGGCCATGGTCGGCCTCGCCGGCTTCGTGCTGGCGCCGATCGTATTCTTCTACGTCATGGCCTACCTGATGTGGCGCTCGCAGGAGATGCGCCTGATCGCCCAGTCGATGGCGAGCGTCGCGCTGAAGCTTTCCGAGCCGGAAGAGGTCGCCCGCGATTCCGTGGTGACCGTCGGCCAGGCCATCCGCCGCGAGGTCGCGGCGATGGGTGACGGCGTCGAGCGCGCCCTCGCGCGCGCCGCCGAACTTGAAGCCCTCGTCGCCAACGAAGTGTCCGCGCTCGAGCGCGCCTACAACGACAACGAAATCCGCATCCGCGGCCTGCTCGAAACGCTGGCGCATCAGCGCGACACCCTGGTCGGCCAGGCCGAACAGGTGCGCAACGCCATCACCGGCGTGCATCTCGATCTGTCGCACGACATTTCCTCCGTCAGCGAACACGTCGCGTCGAAGGTCAACGACAGCGCCGACCGGATCACCCAGGCTCTGACCGAGAAGGGCGAGCACATCACACTCGCGCTCGGCCGCGCCGGCGATTCCATGATCGGCGCGCTCGGCGAGCGCGGCGGCGATCTGCTGGAGCGCCTGGAGCGCGCCAGCCAGGAAACCGCCCACGCCATTGCCGGCGCCAGCGACCGCCTGACCGCCAGCCTGAACTTCAAGACCGACCACATCACCGAAGAATTCGCCGAGATGACCACCAATCTCGCGCAGATGATGGACGGCCGCCTCGACGAGGTGACGCAAGGCTTCGCGCAGAAGTCGCTCGCCATCGTGCAGTTGATGGACGACCGCTCGGCGCAGATCACCGAAGGCCTGGTGGATTCCTCCAGCCGCCTCGCCGAAACCATCGCCACCACCGGCGACGAAGTGAACTCGACGCTGAAATCGACCGGCAACTCGCTCATTCTCGATCTCAGCCTGCGCGGCGGCGACGTCGTGTCCAAGCTCGAGCAGACCGGCGCGCGCATCACCGAGACCATCGTCACGCGCGGCGACAAGGTCACCGAGAACTTCCGCGAGAACGCCGAGCACCTCGCCTCCACGGTCGCCACCCAGGGCGACGCGGTCCGCGAGATGCTGGCCGCCCGCCTGCAGGCGTTCGAGGAGATGTTCTCGCACGGCGGCTCCGAGCTCGCCGAGAAGATCACCCGCGACTCCTCCACCCTCGGCAACCTCATCACCCGCCACCTCGCCGAGTTCGATCGCACCGTGAAGACCTACGGCGGCGAGCTGGTCGAACGCCTCGGCCAGCGCACCACTGAAGTCCAGACCGCGATGCACGATTACATCGACGGCTTCGACGGCAAGGTCGGCACCAAGGCGTCCGAGGTCACCGCGACCCTCGACCAGCGCCTGGCGCGCTTCCAGGAAGCGCTCGACAGCCGCACCCAGACCCTCAACGACGCCCTCTCCTCGCGCGTCATGGACATCGCCAAGAGCCTGGCCGAAGGCGGCAAGGAGGTCGTCACCGCGCTCGACCGCCGCATCGAAGACGTCACCGGCGTCATCAACACCCGCGGCGCCAAGCTCGCCGAGATGATCGGCGAGCGGATCGACGAGATCGACAAGTCGCTCGGCACCCGCGCCGTCGAGGTCGCCAACAGCCTGGACAGCCGCATCGGCCGCTTCGAGCAGTTGCTGGTCGGCCGCGCCGAGCACGTCACAGAGCAGATCGAGCTGCGCACCAAGGCCGCGGCCGACGCGCTCAATTCGCGCATGGAACAGCTCTCCAGCTCGATCAAGAATAACTCCGCCGACGCCAGCCAGCTGCTGAGCAAGTCGACTGCGGACGCCATGCAGGCGGTCAATCAGACCACCAGCGCCGCGACCCACACGATCACGCAGGCCCGCAACGCCGCGACCGAGATCGTCACCAGCGCGGCGCGCGAGGCCGAGCAGACGCTGACGACGATCACCGGCAACACCGAGCGCACGCTCGGCACCGCCACCAGCGAAGCCGAGCGCACGCTCAACCAGGTGTTCGGCCATTACGAGAATCTGTGGCTCGGCCGCACCGAAGCGATCTCCAGCCAGATCGAGACCCGCACCCGCACGGTCACCGAGCAGATGGAAAGCCGCATCGAGCAGTTCGCCACCACGCTGCACACCAATTCGGTTGCAGCGGCGCAGACGCTCAACGACGCCAGCGGCGCCGCCGAGCGCACGCTCGGCACCGCCACCAGCGAAGCCGAGCGCACCCTCAAACCGGGTGTTCGGCCATTACGAAATCTGTGGCTCGGCCGCACCGAAGCGATCTCCAGCCAGATCGAGACCCGCACCCGCACGGTCACCGAGCAGATGGAAAGCCGCATCGAGCAGTTCGCCACCACGCTGCACACCAATTCGGTCGCAGCGGCGCAGACGCTCAACGACGCCAGCGGCGCCGCCGAGCGCACGCTCGTTCAGGTCGCCAACGCGGCCGAACGCACCATCACCAACGTCTCCGGCGAGACCGAACGTTCGCTCGGCCAGGCCATCGGCCGCTTCGAGAACCTGTGGGTCGGCCGCATCGACGCGATCAACGAGCATGTCGAACTCGCGGACCAAGTCCGTGGCCGAGGCGCTCGATGCGCGCATGACTTCGTTTGCCGAGACCATCAAGTCGAACTCGACCGAGGCGGTCCAGGTCGTCAGCCGCGCCTCGGCCGAAGCCGAGCGCGTCGTCACCACCATCCTCAACGCCACCGAACGCTCGGTCGCGACCGTCAGCACCGACATCACCACGACGCTCAAGCAGGGTGCCGCCGAGCTCGAGCGCTCGCTGATCGCGGCATCGACCGGCGCCAGCGGCATGATCAAGCAGAGCGCCGGCGAAGTCGAACGGGCGCTCACCGGCGTGTCGACCGGCGTCAGCAACGTGCTCAAGCAGAACGCCAGCGACGTCGAACGCACCCTGCTCGGCGTCAGCGCCGAGGTGGCGCGCAACTTCGTCGGCCGCGCCGACGAGATCAGCCAGCAGCTCAGCGCCCGCGGCGCCGAGATGACCAAGATCCTCGACTCCAACTCCAGCACGCTGCTCACCGCCTTGGGCGCCAAGAGCAAGGAGTTCAGCGTCGAGGTCATCAAGGCCACCGATCATGCCGTGAAGTCGATCGAAGCCCAGGGCTTCACCTTCACGCGCACGATGATGGACAACAGCGAGCAGATCGCCCGCCTCGTCAACGAAGCGAGCCAGAACGCCACCACCACCGTCAATCGCACCCTCAAGGAGCTGCAGGACAGCACCAAGACCGCGATCGAACAGTCGCGCCAGACCACGTCGGCCAGCGTCTCCGAGATGCTGGAGACGCACAACATGCTGCGCTCCGACACCACGACGCTGTTCGAACGGCTCCGCGAGGCCAACATCCTGCTGCAGGAGGTCCTGAGCGGCGCCCACGAGAACATGAGCGCGATCGAGAACACGCTGGTGACCCGCGTCTCCGAGTTCGTCAGCACCATGAACGAGGTCTCCGAGCGCAGCGGCGTGACCAGCAGCCAGGTCGATCAGCACATCAGCGCGTTCCACTCCATCACCAACAAGGCGCTGATGGACCTCGGGCAGCTTGCCACCTCGTTCGACGCGCACGGCCGTAATCTCGCGGAGGCGGTGCAGTTGATCGACAAGAGCAACCGCCATGCCGACGCCGCCATCGGCGAGCGCCGCGCCGGGATCGAGACCCTGGTTGCGACCCTCGACACCCGCACCGACGACATCGAACAGCGGCTCAAGCGTTTCTCCAGCCTGCTCGACGAGTCGCTCGACGGCGCCACCGGCCGCGCCCGCGAGATCGCCCGCATCGTCGCGGATTCGAGCGCCGAAGGCGCCCGTTCGCTGGAGCAGGAACGCGAGCGCGCCAGCGAGCTGCTGCACGGCATCTACTCCCAGCATGCCGACGACACTCACGAGATGTTCTCGCAGACCACGCAGCGCTTCAATGAAACACTGCAGGGCATGCGGCAGATGGCCGCCGAAATGCAACGCGAGCTCGAAGCCACGCGCAACGAGCTGCGCCGCGGCATCCTCGAACTGCCGCAGGAGACCGCCGACAGCGCCTCCCAGATGCGCCGTGTCATCGTCGATCAGATCGAGGCGCTGGCCGAGCTCAACCGTATCGTCGCCCGCCACGGCCGCGGTCTCGACGCGTCCGAGCCGCAGCGCCGCGCGCCGGAGCCCGCCTACGCCACCGCCGGCGGCCGCGAAGCCCCGCGCATGATGGAAGGCGCGCCGCGCATGGAGCCGCAGCGGCCGATGCCGATGCCGCCGCGCGCCGACATCACCGGCGCAGCCCCGATGCCGCCGCGCCGCGCCGACCGCCGCGCCACCGGGTCCGGGTCAGTGGCAACGGCTGGCTGTCCGAGCTGTTGACCCGCGCCTCGAAGCCGGACGCCGGCCCCGCGGGCGAACGCCCGGCGCGTCACTCGCTGGAATCGCTCGAACTCGCTCTCCGTCGATATCGCGCGGATGATCGATCACGACGCAGCCGCCGAGCTGTGGGATCGCTACAATCGCGGCGAGCGCAATGTCTTCACCAAGCGCCTCTACACCATGCAGGGCCAGAAGACGTTCGACGAGATCCGCAAGAAGTATCGCGGCGACCGCGAGTTCAAGCAGACGGTGGACCGCTATATCGGCGAGTTCGAACGGATGCTGGAGGAGGTCTCGCGCGGTGATCGCGGCCAGGTCTTGGCCCGCACCTACCTGACCTCCGAGACGGGCAAGGTCTACACCATGCTCGCCCACGCCGCCGGCCGCTTCGGCGAATAACGGCAAGGCGTCGAAAAACGCAAAAAAATCGTAAACGGGCGCGCTTGAACGGCGCGCCCGTTTCGTTTTAGGCAGGACGATGGTCGTGCCCCCCCTGCCCCTGTCGCTGACTGTGCGCACCGAACGCTGGCCGATCGCCGGCGCCTTCTCGATCAGCCGCGGCGCCAAGACCGAGGCCCAGGTGGTTGTCGTCGAGCTCAACGACGGCCGTCACCAGGGCCGCGGCGAATGCGTGCCGTATGCGCGCTATGACGAGACCGTGGCGGGCGTGCTGGCGGCGCTCGGCGCGATCGGCAACAAGCTGGCGTTCGGCCTCGACCGCATGGCGCTGCAGCAGGCCATGCCGGCAGGAGCGGCACGAAATGCGCTCGACTGCGCGTTCTGGGACCTCGAAGCAAAGCGCGCCGGAAAGCCCGCCCATGAGCTTGCCGGGCTCCCCGCCCCGCAACCGTTGACCACCGCGTATACGATCTCGCTCGGCACGCCGGAGGTGATGGCAGCGGCGGCGCAAGCCGCGTCGGGACGCAAGCTCCTCAAGATCAAGCTTGGCGGCGCTGGCGACCCTGAGCGCATCGCGGCGGTGCGGGCGGCCGCGCCGCGCTCGGAGCTGATCGTCGACGCCAACGAGGGCTGGACCGCCGGCAATCTCGCGGCGAACCTGACTGCCTGCGCCGCGGCCGGCGTCACCTTGGTCGAGCAGCCGTTGCCGTCCGACGCCGACGCGGCGCTGGGTTCGATTGAGCACCCCATTCCGGTATGCGCCGACGAAAGCGTGCACGACCGCGCGGGCCTCGCCTCGCTCGTCGGCCGCTACGACGCGGTCAACATCAAGCTCGACAAGACCGGGGGCCTGACCGAGGCGCTGGCGATGGTGCACGAGGCCGAGCGCCTCGGCTTCGGCGTCATGGTCGGCTGCATGGTCGCCACTTCGCTCGCCATGGCGCCGGCCGTGCTGGCGGCGCAGCGCGCCCGCGTGGTCGATCTGGATGGGCCGCTGCTTCTGGCGAAGGATCGCCCGGACGGATTGCGCTATGATGGCAGCCTGGTTTATCCGCCGACGCCTGCTCTCTGGGGTTAGGACGTAGCAAAGGGGTTCACCGCCCCTATCAAAGTAGTCGCTTGAGTCGATACGATGCTTGCCAGAGCCGGGGGGCGAACATGCGACGGCGGGAATTTCTCGGATTGACGGCAAGCATGGCTTCGGCGCTGCCGACAATGGCGCGAGCCCAGCACAAGGGAGGTTTGCGACGGGTCGGTGTGCTCATGCACACGACCGCCGGAGAACCGGAAGCACAAGCGCGCCTGGCTGCCTTCCTCCAGGGTCTCCAGGCAACTGGCTGGTCAGTTGGAACCAATATCCAGATCGACGTCCGTTGGAGCACGGGTGATCTCGCACGTCTGTCCAAAGATGCGGCACAATTGGTTGAACTGCACCCCGACGTGTTGCTGGGAGGTGTTGGAGCGACGACTGCTGCGCTCGCCGAAGCGACAAAGACGATACCGATCGTATTTGCCCAGGGTCTTGATCCGGTCGGTGCGGGATATATCGACAGCCTGGCGCGCCCTGGCGGCAACATCACTGGTTTCAATCAATTGGACTACAGCGTTGCTGGAAAATGGATGGAGTTGCTCAAGGAGATTTCACCCGAGATCAATCGCGTTGCAGTGCTGCGTGAACCAGGTGCAGCCGGGATCGGACAATGGGCTATTATTCAGTCGGTGGCGCAATCCATCGGGGTGGAGTTGAAACCCATCAGTTCCACAAACGCTGCAACGATGGAGCGCGAGGTCTCGCGGTTCGCTAGTTCCCCCAATGGGGGATTGATCGTCATCGTCAGTGCATCGGGACTGACCCACCGCGACCTTATCGTATCGCTTGCTACGCGTTATCGTTTGCCGGCGGCCTATGCCTATCGGGTGTACGTCGTTCATGGCGGACTCTTCACCTACAGCACCGACATTTCCGGCCAGTACCGCCGCGCCGCCGGCTATGTGGACCGTATTCTCAAAGGCGAGAAGCCGGGCGATTTGCCGGTTCAGTCCCCAACCAAGTACAGCCTCGTCATCAAACCTCAAGACCGCCAAGGCACTTGGCCTTACAGTGCCGACATCGCTGATTACCCGCGCCGACGAGTTGATCGATTAGGATGATTTTTGCTGCACGACGCGCATTGATTGTTGCCCTGGCAGCCTGCGCCGCGGCGCCCGCCGCCGCTGCGGATTATCCGACACGCCCGATCCGGATGATCGCGCCGTTCACGCCTGGATCGCCGGTCGATGTGGTGGCGCGGCTCTTGGCGCAGCATCTCTCGACCGAGCTCAAGCAGAGCGTCGTGGTGGAGAACCGCCCCGGCGCCGGCACCACCATCGGCATGAAGGCGGCGGCGCTTGCCGAGCCGGACGGCTACACGCTGTTGTTCCAGAGCTCGAGCCTCGTGGTCGCGCCGGCGATGTACAAGAACCTCGACTACGACCCGCTGAAGAGTTTCGCGCCGGTCGCCAACGTGGCGTGGGGCTCGTGGGTGACCGTGGTGCCGCCATCGCTGCCGGTCCGTTCGCCGCAGGAGCTGATCGCCTACGCCAAGGCGCATCCCGGCACCTTGAATTTCGGCTTCGGTCAGGGCACCGCGCCGCAGCTGGTCGGCGAGTGGTTCAACAAGACCAATGGATTGCAGATCGCCAGCGTGCCCTACAAGGGCGGCATGCAGGCCATCACCGACATGCTCGGCGGCACCATCCAGCTCAACATCGGCACCAGCTCGACACTCCTACCGCTGATCCGCGAGGGGAAAATCCGCGCCGTCGCGCAATGGGGCAAAAGCCGCGAAACCGATCTGCCGGACGTGCCGACCATGATCGAAAGCGGCTTCCCTGGACTGTCGCTCGGCTTCTGGGTGGGACTATGGGCGCCGGCCGGCACGCCCCGGCCGATCGTCGACGAACTCAACCGCGCCACCAACGTAGCGCTCAGTTCGCCGCAGATGAAGGATAGCATGGCACGGCTCGGCATCGCGCCCAGTCTCGGCACGGTGCAGCATTTCGAAGCCTTCATCGCCGACGAAGCGCCGCGCTGGGCCGAAATCGTCAAGGCGAGCGGCACTCAGATCGACTAGGACACCGGTCGGGGAAGCTTGGGCCCTGGGACATCAGGGCGAGCCTTGATGATGAGATCGGACTTTTTAGGCCACTCATCCGACTGGAAGGACGGCAACTCAGATATTGTGCTCCTTCGATAGGCGCCCGCTTGCAAGGAGTATCATGACCGCTGGAGACTTAAAGCGCATCGACAGCCGCCCGATCCCGGACAGCCGCGAAGAAATTCGCGCATTCATGGTTGTCTGGAATGAATCGCTTCGGCTGGAGTCGATGCTGAAGCACTATCGGCAGCTGCAGTCCCATGCGTTTCGATTGATATGTATGCCGCCAGCCCGATCTGCGACGCGGTGCATAGTCCGGGCGCACCACTGCTGGATACATGCCCTTACTTTGATGCCGCTCCCTATCACATGGTTCACAAACCTTTATTCCGGCAGCTCGGTGCGGTTTAAAAACAGCGCGCAGCTTGTCGAATTGGAGCTCATGAAGACCGAGAGAGCATATGAGGAGTCCGCCCACCTGACGGCGCCAGCACGTTCGGTGCAGTCCGCGTAGCTTCAGGCCGATCATTCGACGCAGCGGACCAGCTTCGCTACCCGGGGTGATCCATGATGTTGAGCACCTGCACAGACAGGGAACTTCGATTTTTCAGATCGCTGACGTAGGTCTGCCATAAGCTCGTTTTCGAACGACGGTCATATTCAATCAGCAGAGTCCCGACCAGATGGGATCGCGAGCACGACGGCGACGGCCATCGTCATGAGCGGCGTGAGGGCCGAGGCAGCACGCCTTTTGTCCAACACTGCCATTAGACCAACGCAACGGCGGAAAAAACTTCTATCCCAATACCCATGCACTCCTCCACGCTCAGGACACCGCATCATATCGGCTATCGGAGCAAGGCCTGAGCATCGTCCCATAGCGTTCGGACGACTTCTCCCGCGGCGTCGGGTTTTGCCATTCTGGCAGATTGCCCCGCCCAGGCCTGGATACGCTCAATGTCGTTTTCTTTGATAGCAGCGTCACGCATGGCCTGCGTAAGACCTCGTTGGATCGGATACGGAGCTGGGGCCGGAGCGGTGGGATCCGCTGCGGCTCGGACGTATCCGGTTGCGATGCTGCGGCCCGGACGGCCCGAAAACCATCGCGTGATCATCGTCTCTTCCGGAAGCGTTCGGCCAATAGCATCGGCCCAAGCTGCCGGAACTTTGGCCTCGGGGCACCGCAGGAACGCTGTCCCGATTTGGACGGCAGACGCGCCCAACAGGAGGGCCGCAGCAAGCCCGCGTCCGTCGCCAATTCCTCCCGACGCGACCACAGGGACTTTTACGGCATCCGCAACCGCGGGCAGCAAGCTGAAAAGGCCGACCAAACGCGCTTCTGCCTTCGTTGCATCAAAGGCGCCGCGATGGCCGCCGGCCTCCATTCCTTGGGCGATGATAACGTCGGCGCCAGCGTTTTCAGCGGCCTTTGCCTCACCGACGGTCGTCGCTGTTGCGAACCATTTGATGCCGTTCGCTTTCATTCGCGTCACGAAGTGATCCGGGTAAAGCCCCATGATTGATGAGATGACCGTTGGTCCTGCCTCCAGCATGGCTTCACATTGCGCGGCAAAGTCCGGCAGGGGGGCATCGCCAGCCTCGGGTGCGACCTCTGGCCCCCAATTGCGTAGAAATCGCCGAACCGCCTCCTCGGCAACCGTATCGCGGTTGGGAGTCGGATCGGGAATCCAAAGGTTAAGCTGAAATCCGCCATTGCTGCCGGCGCGCGCGTCTGACGCCCAAGCCCTGATCGCATCAGGTTGCATCAACAGCGCGCCGCATCCTCCCAAACCGCCGGCATTGGCGACTGCAACCGCCAGCGATGCTGGGCAGGCGCCGGCCATCGGCGCCATCAAGATCGGGACTCGGAGACTTAACGCCTCGCAAAACGCGCCGGCGCGGGCGACGGCTGGATGATCGGACATGTTACACAGATTTACACAAAACGGCCGCTACAGGCGAGGCAACATACCGGCGCGGAAGCAACACCGCCCGAATCCTTGAAACCTTTTCGGCTAGCCGTGGTTATGACCGTTGGCCACGATATTAAGGAGTAGTCCGTGGAAGACGCACAAATAGGCTGGATCGGCGCGATCATTATCGGTGGTATCGCTGGGTGGCTTGCAGAGATCGTCACCCGCAGCAACATGGGCATTCTTGTCAACGTCGTCTTGGGTGTGATCGGAGCTGGATTGGCCAGCTGGCTATTCGGCAAGCTGGGCATTCAGATTGGCGGCCCAAATTGGGTTGGCTACCTGGTCGCTGGCTTTGTCGGTGCTTGCATTCTGATTTTGGCGACCCGGATTTTTTACCCCGATAGATGGCGGACCTGACGACGATAGATATCGTCTTACTCGATCCCGTCGTCGGCTCCTCATCGGCGAGATCATGGACGATGCAGGATCTGCATACATGCCACAAAGACCACCGCGCCCTCGAATATTGGCGCGGTGATCACAAAAGCTCTGGAGTCGACAGGGCTGATAAGCCAAGGTTAGCCAGCTCTAACCTGCGCCCAAAACCGTCAGCGTGACTGGGGCGAGGCCGGACAATCCAATCGCGCGCGCTCCCGCCGGTGTCAGGTCGATGATCCGCCCGCGAACAAATGGGCCCCGATCGGAAATGCGGACGACGACACTCTTGCCGTTTCGATGGTTGACGACGCTGACCCGAGTCCCGAACGGCAGCGTCCGGTGAGCGGCGGTCAAAGCCCCGGGATTCATCCGCTCGCCGTTGGCCGTCTTACTCCCGGCGTGGCCGTCACCATTTCCATACACCGAGGCAATTCCCCTCTGTGGTGCAGCCATAAGCGGCGGAGAAAATGAAATTGCAGCAGTAGCGATCAAAGCGCCAAAGCCAAACGTTCCCCAAACCTTCATTCCGTAGCCTCATGTGTTGTGGAGATTGGTCAACCGCGAGTCGCCGTTGACGGCAGGTCGTTTCGCCGCCGAGTGTGTTCATAGTGCGACGCAGCAATGGTGATGTTCAGGCGGATAACGTCGAGTTTTGTTAAAGTGTCATTCGCACACTGGGCTCCATATGCCGGTTCCCACCTTTCGCGATCATGCTCTAGGATCGCCGCAGGCGGTCGACGAGAACCGCCATTTGAACGACAGGCCGGAGGACGCCATGATCAGCCGCCGCGCGTGGCTCGCCGGTGCCGTTGCATCGAGCGCGGGACTCACCCGCCGCGCCCACGCGCAGACCTACCCCAGCCGCGTCATCAAGATGATCGTGCCGTTCGCCCCCGGCGGACCGGCCGACACCATGGCGCGGCTCGCCGCCCAGCAACTGTCCACGCGGCTCGGCCAGAACGTGATCATCGACAACCGCGGTGGCGCCGGCGGCACCATCGCTGCCAAGGCCGCCGCGGGCGCCGAGCCCGACGGCTATACGCTGATGTTCGGCAACACCGCGACCTTCGCGGTCGGACCTGCGGTCTACGCCAACATCGGCTACGACCCGATCAAGAATTTCGCGCCGATCGCGCTGTTCTCGACCAGCACCAATCTCTTGGTCACCGACCCGAAGCTGCCGGTGCAATCGGTTGCCGAGCTGATTGCCCACGCCAAGGCCAACCCCGGCAAGATCAACTTCGCCTCGCCCGGCTACGGCACGCCGCCGCACATGATCGGCGAGATGTTCAAGCAGCGCGCCTCAATCGACGTCGTGCACGTGCCCTACAAAGGGCACCGCCGCGTCGATCACCGACATGATGGCCGGCCAGGTCCAATTCGTGTTCGAGAATCCGTCCGTCCTGGTTCAGCTCGTCCACGAGGGCAAGCTCAAGGGGCTCGCCACCACCGGCGAGACGCGCAACCCGCAGGTGCCCGACCTGCCGACCATGATCGAAAGCGGGCTGCCCGGTTTCACTTCGACCTCGTTCACGGCGCTGGCCGCGCCCGCCGGCACGCCGCCGGAGATCGTGCAACGGCTCAACGAAGCGATCAACGCCGGGCTCAATTCGCCCGAGCTCGGCGCGACCTTCGCCAAGCTCGGCGTCGGCGGCCGGCCGCTGTCGCCGGAAGAGTTCGGCGCGTTCCTCGTTCGCGAGAACCAGAAATGGTCGGCGGTGGCGCGCGCCGCCAATATCAGGATCGAGTGACATGCGTCGCACCCTCATCGTGGCGGCGATCGCGATGCTCGGCATCGCGACGCCGGCGCTGGCGCAGAGCTATCCGGATCGCCTGATCCGCATGATCGTGCCGTTCCCGCCAGGCGGACCGGTCGACACCATCGCCCGCATCGTCACCCAGGGCTTGCCGCAAATCCTCGGCCAGACCGTCATCATCGAGAACCGGGCCGGCGCCTCGGGCACGATCGGCGCCAGGGCCGTCGCGGCGAGCCCTGCCGACGGCTACACGCTGCTGTTCGGCAACATCAGCTCGCTGGTCGTGACCCCGGTCGTCACCAACAACCGCGACTTCGATCCGGACAAGACCTTCACCGCCGTCGCCAAGACCTCGCAGAATTACGAGGTTCTGGTGGTGCATCCCGACTTTCCGGCGAAGTCGGTGCGCGAGCTCGTCGCCTACGCCAAGGCCAATCCCGGCAAGCTCAACTTCGGCTCGGCCGGGATCGGCAACGCGACGCATCTTGCGGCCGAGCTGTTCAAGCAGCGGACCGGCGTCGACATCGTCCACGTGCCCTACAAGGGCGCGTTCGAAGCGGTGACCGGCGTCATGGCCGGACAGGTGCAGATGTTCTTCGGCGACATCGGCGGCGTGCTGCCGCTCATTCGCGAGGGCCGGGTGCGGGCGCTCGCCATCTCCAGCGAGACGCGCAGCGCCGACCTGCCCGCCTTGCCGACCATGATCGAAAGCGGCGTGCCCGGCTATGTGGTGCTGACCTACACCGGCGTGGTGGCGCCGGCCGCGACCCCGCCGGACAGATCGTGCAAAAGCTCAACGCGGCGCTCAACGCCAGCCTGCGGACGCCGGAGGCCGCGGCCGCGTTGCGCCGGATCGGCGCCGAGAGCGAGCCGGCGTCGGCGCAGGATTTCGCGGCCTTCCTCTCAGCCGAGCGCGACAAATGGCGCGAGGTGGTGCGGCTATCCGGCATCAAGATTGAATGAAATGCGGCTACTGCCGCGCGCGGCGACTGACTAAGATTGCCCGCAAGCGGCGCAAGACCGCGGACGAACGATCACCAGGGAGGCACCCATGATCCGCAGACGGGCGCTGCTCGCCGCCGGTTTCGCGCTCTGCGCCGGCATCGCGACAAGTGCGAGCGCCCAGACCTATCCGGACAAGCCGATCAAGATGATCGTGCCGTTCCCGCCGGGCGGGCCGATCGACACCATGGCGCGGCTGACCGGCCAGTCGATGTCGGCAAGCCTCGGCCAGCAGGTGATCGTCGAGAACCGCCCCGGCGCGGGCTCCACCATCGGCTTCAAGGCCGCAGCCGCAGCCGATCCCGACGGCTATACGCTGTTGTTCGGCTCGTCCGGCTCGCTCGGCGTCGCGCCCGCGCTCTATCCGAGCCTCGACGTCGATCCGCTCAAGCACTTCGTCACGGTCGCGACCACGTCGCTGTTGCCGCACATCATGGTGGTCGGGCCCGACGTGCCGGCGAAGACGGTCGCGGAGTTCGTCGCCTACGCCAAGGCCAACCCGGGCAAGCTCAACTACGGCGCCGGCCTCGGCACGCCGCCGCATCTCTTGAGCACCCTGTTCAAGACCCAGGCCGGACTCGACATCACCTACATTCCCTACAAAGGCTCGGCGCCGTCGGTGACCGATCTCATTGGCGGGCAGACGCATTTCACCATCGACGGCATGCTGATCCTCATTCCGCAGGTCAAGGCCGGCAAGCTTCGCGCGCTCGCCGTCGCCCGGCCGGAACGCTGGCCGGACCTGCCGGACGTGCCGACGCTCGTCGAGAGCGGCTATCCCGATTTCACCATCGACGCCTGGACCGGCGTCATGGCCCCGAAAGGCACGCCGCCGCAGATCGTCGCAAGGCTCAACGCCGTCATCAACGACGGACTGAAGACCGAGGAGATCAAGACCGCCCTCACCCGCTTCCACGCGTTGCCGAAAGCCAGCACGCCGCAGGAGTTCGAGACGTTCCTGCGGGACCAGCTGCCGAAATGGGCCTCGATGGTGAAGCTCGCCGGCGCCAAGGGTGAAGGTGAGCGGGCGAATAAATCACAACGAGGAGACAGCATGACCACACGCAGAGATTTCATCGGCGAGCGCCGGCGCATTGGCCGGCGCGGTGTTCTGCGGCTGCGGCCTGCTGCATGCGCCGGATGCCCACGCGCAAGCCCCAGTGAAACGCCGCGAGGTCGTCGTCAGCGGCCGCCGCGTCAAGACCGTCGACGTCCACGCGCACTGCGTGTTCCCGGAAGTCATGGACATGATGGGGCTGAAGTTCCGGCCGCCCAATCTTGTCGTCGGCGCCGATCGCTTCAAAGCCATGGACGAGCAAGGCATCGACATGGAGGCGATCAGCATCAACCCGTTCTGGTACGGCGCCGAGCGCGACAAGGCCGAAGCCGTCATCAAGCTGCAGAACGAGAAGCTTGCCGAGCTGGTGGCGGCGCATCCCGACCGCTTCGTCGCCTTCGCCACGGTCGCGATGCAGCATCCGGACCTGGCGGTGCGGCAGCTCGAACACGGCATCAAGAAGCTTGGGCTGCGCGGCATGTCGGTCGGCGGCAGCGTCGAAGGCCTGGAGCTCGCCGATCCGAAGTTTCATCCGATCTGGGCCAAGGCCGAGGAGCTCGGCTGTCTCATCTTTATCCACCCGACCGGAACCAAGGAGCTGGCGTCACGGCTCAAAGGCAACGGCGGCCTCGAAAACACCATCGGCAATCCGCTCGAAACCACGCTCGCGCTGTCGCACCTGATCTACGAAGGCACGCTCGACCGCTTTCCCGGCCTGAAAATCTGCGCGGCCCACGGCGGCGGCTATCTGCCGTTCTACGCGCCGCGCTCGGACGCCATCTGCGTCACCTTCCCGGACCGCTGCGCCAGCGTCCCGCTGAAGAAGAAGCCGACCGAATATCTGAAGCAGCTCTACTACGACTCCATCGTGTTCACGCCGCAGGCGCTGAAGACCCTGATCGCCGAGGTCGGCGTCGACCGGATCATGATGGGCACCGACTATCCGTTCCCCTGGACCAGCACGTCGGTCGACCACATCCTCAACACGCCGGGCCTGAGCGACGCCGACCGCACCGCGATGCTCGGCGACACCGCGGCGCGGCTGTTGGGAATCAAATCGTAACTAGGTCGGAGGTCCGAGCAGCTCATGAAACTTCCTCGTTGTAAATTTCTGCATCTGGCAGCTGGCGTTCGCCGCGCACCCGGCACTCACGCGGATCGCAGCGCGCAAGCCTATCCGACACAGCCGATTACATTGGTCGCGCCATTTCCGGCCGGCGGGCCGGTCGACTTGATTGCTCGAATTCTGGGCGAGCACATCCGAGGCTTGTTAGGTCAACCCGTCCTTGTTGAGAACGTCGCAGGTGCTGCCGGCAGCATCGGTGTGGGCCGGGTCGCCCGTGCTGCCCGAACGGTTATACGCTCATCGTCGGCCAATGGAGCACACATGTCGCCAATGCAGCCATTTACAAGCTGCAATACGATACGCTCGCCGATTTTCAGCCGATCGCTCTGTTGTCAAGCAATCCGGGTCTCATTGTTGGACGCAAGAACCTGCCGGCCAACAACCTGAACGAACTCATTGCGTGGTTGAAAGCCAATCCGGAAAAGGCAACGCAAGGCACGCCCGGTGTCGGCGGGTTTGGCCAAATCGGCGGGGTATTCTTTCAAAGCGTGACGGGCACAAAACATCAGTTTGTCCCTTATCGTGGCGCCGCGCCAATGATGCAGGGTTTGCTGGCTGACCAGGTTGACATGCTGATTGACACTCCGACCACATCGATACCGCAGATTCAGAGCGGCGCCATCAAGGGCTTTGCCATCATGTCCAAAACGCGATTGGCGGCGGTGCCCGATGTTCCGACCGTGGATGAGGCGGGCACGCCCAGTCTGCATCTTTTGCAGTGGAATGCCGTTTGGGCGCCGAA
The DNA here is from genome assembly GCA_963850885.1 of uncultured Alphaproteobacteria bacterium. Taxonomy (GTDB): domain Bacteria; phylum Pseudomonadota; class Alphaproteobacteria; order Rhizobiales; family Xanthobacteraceae; genus Z2-YC6860. The sequence goes on from CAWKOD010000035.1 coordinate 42,969, forward strand.
GGGCACGCCAAGCAACATCGTGATGGCGCTCAATAAAGCCATCGTCCATGCGATGGCCGATCCATCGGTGCGCCAGAGACTTGCGGGGCTTGGACAGGAAATCTATCCGCCCGAACTGCAAACGCCTGAAGCGCTGGCCGCATTTCAGAAAACCGAGATGGACAAGTGGGGGCCGATCATCACGGCGGCCAATATCAAGGGCGAGTGACGGGCGCTCGACATTCTATAATCTCCCGATCCGCGAAATCCCAGAGCATTTCCCGGCGAAGTGGGAACCGGTTCGCCGCAGGAAATGCGATAATGCAAAAGAATTCTAGAGCGCGCTACTTCTCCGCCGGCGCGACCGGCGCTTTCTGCCCTGAGTGCTTGAGCGCCTCGGCAACGAAGCCCGATGCCTTCATCTCTTCGATGAAGGCACGCACAAAGGCCGCGCCCGCCGCGCGGCCCTTCACCGTGCCCATCGCCTGGCCGATCTGCTGGAACACGCCCTTCATCACCCGCATGTCGGGATGATCCTTGGCGTAGTCGTCGAGCGGCTCGCGCACGCCGGCCGCGGCGTCGAGCTTCTGCTCAAGGAACACTGGAATTCCCGCCGCCGCACCGCCAACCTTGGCGCGCACCAGCGTGGCGTGCTTGAGCGTGCGCGTGAGATAGAGGTCGTAGACCGAGGCGAGGCCGACGCCGATCCGGAGGCCCGGCTGGTCGACGTCGCCGACGTCTTTGAGCGGCGAATCCTTGCGCACCAGGTACGTGCCTTCGATGATGACGTAGGGCGGGCTGAAGTCCACCTGCGCCGCGCGCACCGGCTCGATCGCGATGAAGCCGACGTCGACGCTGCCGGAGGCGAGCGCTTCGAACACCTTGCCAGCGGCCTCGAACGGCACGTAGCGGTACGCCCAGCCGCTTGGCCAGCGCGGCTGCGAGTTCGGCCGAAACGCCGCGCGGCTCCCCGTTCGGGCCCTTCTGCGCCAGCACGCCGTTGCCGAAATTGATCGCCGCGCGCAGTTTGCCAGTCGGCGCCAAGTCCTTCAGCACCAAGTCCTTCAGCACCAAGTCCTTCAGCACCAAGTCCTTCAGCGCCAAGTCCTTCAGCGCCAAGTCCTTCAGCGCCAGGTCCTTCACCACGGCGGGCGCCGGCGCGCTTTGCGCGAGGGCGGGCAATGCGGCGGAGGCAAGCATCACGACGGCGCAGACAAATGAGCGCATGATCTCCTCCTATTGCGGCGGGGCTCTGTTGGTCGATTGTTAGTCCCAGCAGCGGACGTCCTTCAAACATCATGCTACGTTAAACTGGATCGAATTTGGTCTTTTTGATCAGCGAACAGGAGGGCCGCATGCCTGCGAATTTTGGATGGCTGCGCTTAAGCGCCGCGTCTGTGGTGATTGCCGCGTCGACCTACGGTGCCATCCCCGCGCGCGCGACCGATGTTGTCGCTGAATGGTCGACAATTCAGATGCCGCCGCCGCCGACGTTGAAGCCGGTGACGGTCGACTCCAAGAGCACGGCACTTTTCCTGCTCGACTTCATGCAAGAAAATTGTGGCCAGCGTCCGCGTTGCGTTGCAGCGGTGCCGACGATTAGGGCGCTGCATGACCGGGCACGCGGTGCCGGCATGTTCGTCGCCTACACGCTGCCTGGCGGCGGCAAAATCATCGAAGAGTTCATCGCCCCGCGCGAGGGCGAACTTTTCGATCAAAAACCAGGCGGACCGGACAAATTCCTGGGCAACGACCTTGATCAGCGCCTAAAAGCCCGCGGCATCAAAACAGTCATCCTCTGCGGCACCTCGGCCCAAGGTGTCGGTCTTGGAACTGGCGCCGGCGCCGCCCAGCGCGGCTACTCGGTCATCTATCCGGTGGACTGCGTGCTTTCAGAAAGTGCCTTCCGCGAAGCCTACGCTGCCTGGCACATGGCGGGCGGTGGACCACCCGTGACCACCAAGTGGGTGACTGTAACTCGCAGCGATATGATTACATTCGAAAACGCCAACCGGTAAATCGGCTTTGGCCTGTCCCGTCCGCTAAGCGCCAGCAGCGGAATATCTCGGCTCAACGCGCCTCGCCTGCGAACCCCCGCTGTTGAGTTGCCACACGGTCCAGAGCGGACTGCGACAACGGACCTTGCAGCACGGCGGCCAGCGCGTGTTCGAACTGCTGTGGCGAGGCCATGCCGACCAGGATCGTACCCATGGCCGGGTGGGACATGGCGAAGCGGATGGCGGCCTCGGACAAACTCCCGGCATATCCTTCTTCGACCAGCGGCCTGAGCCGTCGCGCACGCGCGAGATCGGCGTCATAGCTGATGGCCGAGCCGATCGGCGTCGGCGGCGGGCTGGCGATGGGGTGGCGCTCGCCCGAGCCGGACAGTGCGCCACCGGCCAGCACGCGAATGCCGACCACGCCGACGCCGGCGGCCTCTGTGTGATCGAACAACCGCCCGTAGTCTTGCGCCGGATAGTCGGCCGGCAGCGCCGTGGCGGCAGACGCATTGAGCATGTTGTAGCTGACCTGGGCACTGTCGAAGACCCGCGCATCGATCACCTCGTGCAGCGCCGCGGTATCGCCGACCGCCGTGATGCCCAAGAAGCGCGTCTTGCCGCGCTGGCGCTGACTCTCGAACGCCGGCACCAATTCATCGAGCATCTGCCGGACGCTGAGCGAGTCGCCGCCGCCATTCACGGTAATGGGATTGTGAAAGTGAAAGATGTCGACCCGCTCGAGACCCAGCCGCTGCAAGCTTCCGTCAAGCGACGCACTGACGGCGTCGGAAATGCGGCTGAAATCGGAGGGTCGCAGCCGTACCTTCGTGCCGACGATGGCGTCGGCGGGTTTCAGTTTCTTGAGAATGCGGCCAAGATTTTTCTCCAACTCGCCATCGCCGTACGCCACCGCAGTGTCGAAGTAGTTGACGCCTGCTTCCAGCGCCCGAGCGACGGCCCGTTCCCGGTCGGCGGGGTCGCCGCGCACCATCAGCCCACCGACCGCGCCGCATCCAAAACCCAGGATCGACAATCGCATGCCGCTCCGGCCGAAAACCCTCTTCTCCATCTTCATTCCCCTTGCTCGGTGCGGATGGGCTGGCCAATGCAGCAACAGCCCGCCTCAAATCCGCTTCGCGTCACTAGCGGACGTGGCAGTCTAATTTCAAAGCGCACATTCGTGCGCGCCTGTTGACGCCCGCATTTTGCCAATTCGCGACCCCACGTGGGGCCGTTAAATTTGCTACCATGCCGCCGGAAACAGAGGGGGCCGCCATGTCACTTCCCCGCCGTCGATTCCTGCATCTGGCCGCGGGCGCTGCCGCGTTGCCGGCCGTCTCGCGCATCGCCAGCGCGCAGGCCTATCCGTCGCGCGCCATCACGTTGGTCGTGCCGTTCCCTCCGGGCGGGCCAACGGACTTACTCGGGCGCATGGTTGGCGAACGGCTTCGTTTGTCTTTCGGTCAATCGGTCATCATCGAGAACGTCACTGGCGCGAATGGCAGCATCGGCGTCGGTCGGGTCGCTCGCGCCGCCCCTGATGGCTACACACTGGTTCTCGGCCTTTGGAACACGCACGTCAGCAATGGCGCGGTGTACACGCTCTCGTACGACGTGCTGAAGGACTTCGAGCCAATCGTGCTGCTGTCAACCATTCCATCGCTCATCGTGGCAAGGAGATCCGTGCCGGCGGATGATTTGAAAGGTTTTATCGCCTGGCTGAAGGCGAACCCCGACAAGGCGACGGAGGGGCACGTCGGCATTGGCAGCATTGGGCACGTCGGCGGCATCCTGTTCCAGAACCTCACCGGCACGAGATTTCAGCAGGTGCCCTATCGTGGCTCCGCCCCGGTGATGCAAGCTCTGGTCGCCGAGCAAATCGACTTCGGAATTGAAAGCGCGGTGACCTCGCTGCCTCAATTCCGCGCCGGCGCTATCAAGGCGTTGGCGGTCGCCGGCAAAAACCGCTTCGCATCGGCAATGGAAATCCCAACGACCGATGAGGCCGGACTCCCCGGATTTTATGTCACGGCCTGGTTTGGGCTTTATGCTCCCAAGGGTACGGCAAAGGATATCGTCGCCAAGCTCAATGCCTCAGCCGTGGAAATGCTTGTCGATCCGGCAACGCGTCAGCGTCTTGTGGAACTTGGGCAGGACGTTCCACCGCGAGACGAGCAGACGCCCGAAGCGCTCGCTGCGTTTCAGAAGGCCGACATCGAGAAGTGGTGGCCGATCATCAAACAGGCTGGCGTCAAAGCGGAATGATACGACGGACCGTCGGGAGGCTTCACCATGCTCTGCAAACGCACGTTGCTGCTGTCGATGGCCGCATCGGCGCTGGCGTTCGCCGCGCCCGGTCCCCTCGCCGCGCAGAGCTATCCGGACAAGCCGATCAGGATCATCGTCACGGTCGCGGCCGGCGGGCCGATGGACACCATCGCGCGCTTCGTCGGCCAGCAGATGCAGGCGCGGCTCGGCCAGCCGGTGGTGGTCGAGAACCGCCCCGGCGCGGGATCGACGCTCGGCGGCAAGGCGGTCGCCACGTCGGAGCCCGACGGCAGCACGCTGATGTGGGGCACGCTGTCGGTCGTAGCGATCGCGCCCGCGCTCTACAAGGACCCGGGCTACGATCCCAAGGCCTTCACCATGGTCGGCCTGGTCGCGGAATTTCCCCACGTCGTGGTGATCCCGACGAGCCTGCCCGCCAAAACCATGGCGGAGTTCATCGCCTATGCCAAAGCCCATCCCGGCGAGATGAACTTCGGCGGCTCGCTCGGCACGCCGCCGCAGCTGATGGGGGCGATGTTCAGCAAGGTCGCCGGCCTCGGCATGACCTACGTGCCGTACAAGGGCGGCGCGCCGTCGCTGGCCGACCTGATGACCGGCCGCCTGCACATGCAGTTCGACGCGCTCACCTTGCTGCAGCCGCTGGTCAAGGAGGGCAAGCTGCGCGCGCTTGCGGTCACCACGCCGACGCGCTGGGCCGACCTGCCCGATGTGCCGACCATGCGCGAAACGGGCTTCGCCGATTTCCCCGGCAACCCGTGGGCCGGCATCATGGCGCCGCCGAACCTGCCGGCGCCGATCGTTGCCAAGCTCAACGCCACCCTCAACGACATCCTGCGTTCGCCGGAGGCCAAGGAGAGCCTGGCCAAGCTCAACGTGCTGCTGCGGCCGGGCTCGCCCGAGGAGTTCTCCGCCTTCGTCGCCAAGGAGACGCCGGTGTGGACCGAAATGGTGCGGAAATCCGGCGCCACGGCGCAGTAGTCAGGACTTTGCCCGAAGCCTGTTCGAATCGACGTCGCCATGGCAGGACGTTCCCTGCCATGAGCGCATCAGTTTCCCTGCCAACCGACACGTTGCTCGCGCTGTTGCGTCCACAGCAGCTGACCGCCGTGGTGGACGTCGGGGCCAATCCGATCGACGGCGACGCCCCCTACAAATCGATGCTCAGCCGGCGGCTGTGCACGGTCACCGGGTTCGAGCCCCAGCCTGATGGACTGGCGTCCCTCAATGCCCGCAAGAGCGATTTGGAGACCTATCTGCCTTACGTGATTGGCGACGGCGGCCCCGGCACCCTTCACATCGCTGTCGTCCCAGGCATGACCAGCCTGTTCGAACCAAATCAGGCGGTCCTCAAATGGTTTAACGGCTTCGCGGAATGGGCCGCCGTAAAGGAGAAGCTGCCGGTCACGACTTGTCGGCTCGACGACCTGTCGGAGATCGCCGCGCTGGACATGCTGAAGATCGACGTGCAGGGCGCCGAGGTCTCGGTGTTCAAGGGCGGTCGTGAGCGGCTTTCGCGCGCGGTCGCCGTCCACACCGAGGTTTGTTTCCTGTCGCTCTACAAGGGTCAGCCGCTGTTTGGCGAGATCGATCTCGAGCTCCGCAGCCTCGGCCTCATTCCGCACCACATCGACCACGTCAACAGGCGGACCATCCTGCCCGTCTACGACCGGTCCGCCCCGAACAGCGCCCTGAACCAGATCATCTTTGCGGACGTCGTCTACATCCGCGATTTCACCAAGGCTGAGGCGATGGACGACGAGCAGCTCAAGCACCTCGCCATCGTCGCCTACGCTTGCTACGGCTCCTTTGATCTTGCCGGCCACTGTCTGTTCCGCCTCGCCGAACGCAAGGCGGTGGTGCCGGACGCGATGGAGCTGTTCCTGAATAGCGTGAGGGCGGCGGCGAGCGCAGCCTGATCGAAGCCCGAAGAGCCTTCGCGCGGATTGCAGCATCCGCCGTGGCGTCGCCCTCGCCGATCGACTAGACTCCGCGCCGGGAAGAAACGTCACAAGAGATTCGACATGAAATATCCGCTCGTTGTCGCGGCGCTCGGCATAGCGCTGGTTTCGGCGCTGGTTTCGGCCGCGCCGGCGCGCGCGCAATCCGCAGCACCAGCCCGGGCCGCGACATGATCCAGGCCAGTGCTTCCAGTGCCACACCGACACCATGTTCCGCGACGGCGGCAGATCGCCGCGCCTGGGAGGCCGCGATCTACCGCATGGTCGGGCGCGGCGGCCTGTGGACCGCCGACGAGATCAAGACGATGGCGGATATCTCGGCGCCGAATTCGGGCCGGACGCGAAACCCGCCGGCGGCAAAACACCATAAGGGGCGAACATGAGAGAGCTGGTCGTAAAATATCTGTCGAGCGGAATGTCGCTGCGTCAGTTCGTCGGCGGCCTGACCAAGGCGGGCCTCACCGTGACGGCGGCGCAATCGGTGCTCGCTTCGGTGAGCACCGTGAGCCTCGCGGAGGGCACGCCGCCTTCCCTCGGCCGCGCCGGCCGCCGCCGCGCGGCTCCTGCCGCAACACTGCCGCCTGCGCCCGCGGGCGGCGCGGTCGCCGGCGTCAAGGCATTCCAGGGCCCTGGCGGCGCGGCCTTCGCCGAGCAGCTCATCGCGTCGGGCGTGAAATACGTGTTCGGCAATTCGGCCAGCGAGGACGCGCAGTTCTACGAGGCGCTGGTCGACCGGCCGCAGCTCAAATACATCCTGACGCCGCACGAGGGCCCCGGCGCCGCGATGGCGTCGGGCTACATCAAGGCCTCCGGCGAGCCCGCGATCGTGATGAGGCCGCGGGTCGGCATGGCCAACGCCATCGGCCAGATGTTCAACGCCTTCAAGGAGCAGACGCCGCTCGTCGTCTATTCCTATCGCACCGATCAGTCGCGTCGCGCCGGCCGCGACGGCTTCGAGGAGGTGCCGAATCAGGAGCAGATGGTCCAGCCGATCACCAAGTACACCTGGCTGGCGCGCCGTCCCGATGATTCCAAACCATCTGCCGCGCTTCAAGGCGTCATGGACGCCGCCCTATGGGCCGTCCTAATCCCGGGCACTCCGACTATAACGACGAGCGCGTTCGCACCGAGATCATCGACCAGCGCCTGGTCGATCCGCGCATGCATGTGCGGCCCGATCCGGACCACATCCAGCGCGCCGCGAAAATGCTGGTCGGGGCGCGCCTGCCGCTGCTCATCGTCGGCGACGAGGTGCACAACGCCAAGGCCGAAGACGAAAGCCGTGAAGCTTGCCGAACTGCTCGGCATGCCGGTGACGCAGGTGCGCCAGATCTACGCCAACTTCCCGGAAGGACCATCCGCTGTTCGTCGGCTTCGTCCCGGCCTGCACGCTGCGGTCGCTGACCTGGCCGACCAACGCCGACGTCGTCATCAACGTCGGCAACAAGTTCCAGCACAACGGCCCGGCGCCGATCGTCCCGCGCGGGCCGAAGTTCATCGACATGCGCATCGACTACAACAGCATGGGCAACGTCATGCTGACCGACGTCCCGCTGGTGGCGGACGTCGGGGTTGGTCTCGACGACCTGATCGCGGCGGTCGAGCAGCTGGTGACGCCGGCGCTAAAGCAGAAGTTCGCCGAGCGCGCGACCGAGGTGCGCCGCGTCACCGAGCAGCAGCGGGTGCTGCGCGCGCAGGTGATCCACAATCCGGAATGGGACAACTCACCGCTGATCTCCGACCGCGTCACCCACGAGATTGCGCAGTTCGCCGATCCCGACGCATCATCGTGCACGAGGCCGGTTCGGTGAACCTGCACGGCTTCAATTTCAATCTGCTCGGCGGGCGCGAGCTGTTCTTCTATGACGGCGCGCACCTCGGCTCCGGCGTCGGCACCTCGGCCGGCGTTTAGCTGGCGCGGCCGAACGAGCAGGTGATCTGCCTGGTCGGCGACGGCTCC
>CAWKOD010000036.1:0-57677 GCA_963850885.1 uncultured Alphaproteobacteria bacterium
GGCCGTGACGGCACTGGTGTTTATCGTCGGCGCATGCTCCGGGCTCGTGCAGTCAATCCCGATCATCGCCGCGGCCAATGCGGCCGCCGACCGGCTCGCGCAATTGGAGGTCAAGCTCGCGGGCATCACCAGCCTGTCGGATGAAATCCCGGCCGAGCCCGCGAAGAAGTTCGCCAAGATCGAAGTGCGCGACGTCGAATTCCACTATCCCGGCAAGACAGCCGATGCGCCGTTCAGGGTCGGCCCGTTCAATTTCACGCTCAACTCGGGCGATCTCGTCATCCTGACCGGCGGCAACGGATCGGGCAAATCGACCTTCATGAAGATACTGGCCGGCTTCTACCGGCCGGCGTCGGGCGAGTTGCTGCTCGACGGCACGCCTGTCGAGGGCGACCGCTATGAATATTATCGCAGTCTGATCACGGCGATCTTTCCCGACTTCCATCTGTTTCAGCGACTTTACGGCATCGACGATCCGGATCCCGCCGAGCTCACCGCGATGCTCACGGAGTTCAAGCTGCAGGCCAAGACCCGCCTCAATCATGGCGAGTTCCAGACCACCGATCTGTCAAGCGGCCAGCGCCGGCGGCTGGCGCTGATCGTGGCGCAGCTCGAGAAACGCCCGCTGCTGATGCTCGACGAATGGGCCGCCGACCAGGACCCGGAATTCCGGCGCAAATTCTACTTCGAGTTCCTGCCGGCGCTGCATCGCGCCGGCATCACCGTTGTGGCGATCTCGCACGACGACCGCTACATCGACGAAATGGACGTCCCCATCCGCCGGCTGCGCATGGACGAAGGGCGTTTCACTGAGTTAGGTTCGGTGGAGACCGGCTGATGAAACCGAACCCTGAATCGCTGGATGGCAGGCCGCCGCCGAAGCGCTATCGGTGGTGGCGTTTCATCGAACACAGCCTGCCGGTCATCGTCATCTATCTGATGGTCGCGACGCTCGTGAGCTTCCTGATCGCTCCGAACGTGATCGTGACAGTGCCGACGGGCCACGTCGGAATTTTGTGGAAGCGGTTTCGCGGCGGCACGCAGGTCGACCCGCGCCTCCTGAAGGACGAGGGCATGCGCGTCCTGCTGCCGTGGGACAAGCTGTTCCTGTACGACCTGCGGCTGCAGACCCACGACGACACCTATAACGCCATCTCGAAGGACGGCGTGAACCTGACCACCACGATCAACATCCGGTTCAGGCTCAAGCACGACGCGGTCCCGCAGCTTCATCAGACCATCGGGCCAGACTACGTGAAGAGGATGCTCAGTCCCGAAATCGGCAACCGCGCACGCGAGATCTTCGCCGAATACACCGCCGAAGAGATCTATTCGACGAAGCGGCAAGAGATTCAGAAGAAAATCCGTACTCACACCGAAGCCATGCTTGGCCAAAGTTCATTCTCGCGAACCGAACAGGAGAGCGAGTACGGCGATCATTACAAGGTGTCGCTGGACGAGATGCTTATCATCTACGACACGCTGGTGCTTGGCCTGGAACTGCCGGCCGCGGTCAACGCGGCGATCAACCGCAAGATCGAGCAATATTACCTAGTTCAGGAGTATGGCTTCCGCGTCGAGCGCGAGAAGAAGGAATCCGAACGCAAGCAGATCGAGGCATACGGAATCCGCGACTTCCAGCAGACGGTGACGCAGGGCATTTCCGACTCCTACGTGCGCTGGCGCGGCATCGAAGCAACGCTCCAGCTTGCGCAATCGCCCAACACCAAGATCGTGATCATCGGCAGCGGCAAAGACGGCCTGCCGGTCATCCTGGGCAACGTCGATACGCCGATGCAGCCGAACCCGGCGCCTGCGGCGGGCCCTGCCGCGGCGACGCTCCCCGACAACAGCGAGGCGGCGCGGCAACGGCCGACAGGCGCAAGCCCGCCGTTTGTGGAAAAAACTCCGACCAGCAATCTGCCAAGCCCGGCCGAGCAGCCGTCGCCGACCGGGGCAGCGCGCACGACGCCAGCCGGTTCGACACCTTCTGGCGCGACACCTTCTGACGCGACGTCGAACAAACCAACTGGCTCTGCTCCAAATCAGCAATCGGGCGCGCCGTCCAGCGAGCCGCGCACGTCTTGGACGTGGTCCGAGATCCAGGATCTCATTTCGCGAACGGTTGGCTCGGGGGCACCCACCCCGGAATCTCGCTCCCCGGCGACAGGGCCAGGACCCGGGCTGGGACCGGGTGCAGGACCAGGCCCCGGAGCGGGACCGGCGCCACGTCCCGCGGCAGGCCCGCCGCCGCCGCAGGCCGAAGGACCTCCGCCACCCCGAGCCGATCGCGGGTCGCCGCGGCCGCCCGACCAGTCGCGGTAATAGGCAATTACCTGTGAGTCTGGGGAAAGCGGGGTGCCGACACCCGCCGTGCGTCAGAGGGCGCGCTCTATCCGACCTTGACGCTGCAACGCAGCGTGCAGAAGAGCTATGAGGTGGCTCAATTCGTTCCGGTCGTTCACCGCGTCCGGCATCGCACAATATTCGGTGCCGCTCGCGTGCGAACGCCAGACGGTCGATAGCGCACGCTGGTCTCAGAAGTGCTGGTTCAGGGTCTTCGATTTCGCGTCGAATACCACGCTAGCGATGTCCCGGCCCAGCAGGTCTGCCGAAGAATTGCGGATGCCTGGACGAGTTCATGTATCGCGTCTGAACGTCCCTGACCCAGGCGACCAGCCGCAGATACGTCACGGTGCCTGTGCTATCGGGGGTGACCGGCTTGCGGGCCAGTCTCGCCAGCCGCCTGCACTCAGCCGAGTATCGAAAGGATTCCTCAGAAAACGGCTCGCGCGGGTCCATGAGCAGGCTGTCCGTTCCAACAGTGCGCTCCCCGTCGCAAGGGGTTAACCATTAAGGCACCGGTTGGTTGCTTCGAGGCCGCGGATGGCTTGTTGCAGCTCCCGTCCGCACGCTCAACCCGTTGTTCCTAATGTCGTATTTTTCTTATGGTTAACAAGCGATGAGGCTTGCAACTACTGGTAAGATGCATTCGATGACAACGCGATCCCATCATCGACATGATGCCGTCGCGAAGGATTTATCTCGATGCGGCAGCCCAGCCGTCGGCCCCAACAACGCTCCGAACTCGCAGAAGCACTCGCGGCTTGCCGCGGGGCAGTCATCTCGATCGGCTTGTATGAAGAGGTTCGCGGCCTCAAGGCACAGCATGTCTCCAAGGACAAGGAAACCAAGCTGATCGAACGCGAAAAGGACGGCGTCTACGATCTGTGGAGGCAGAAGCTCGTGCCGCTCACAAAACTGACCGAGCTCGAACGCGCGGCGGTGCGGCTGGAGGGTGAGTCCGCGCAGTTGATCGCGCAGACCGCCCAAGTCGCCGGCAAGATCTCGGAGACCGAATTGCAGATCATCCAGATCGACCGCGACCTGAGCAGCGAGGTCGCCAAGGAGACGCGCGAGATCGACGGCAAGATCGGCGAGTTCATAGAGCGCAAGATCACCTCCGAAGACCAGCTTAAGCGTGTCGAAATCCGTGCGCCCCAAAACGGCATGGTGTTTCAGTCCAACGTGCACACCGTCGGCGGCGTCATCACCGCGGGCGACGCGATGATGCTGATCGTCCCCGACGCCGACAATCTGACGGTCGAAGCCAAGGTCAACCCGCAGGACATCGATCAGGTGCGAATTGGCCAAGTCGCGCTGCTGCGGTTTTCAGCCTTCAACCGGCGCACCACGCCGGAAATTTACGGACGGTAAACCGCGTCTCGGCCGATGCCGCCACCGACCAGCGCACCGGACAGACCTACTACACCATCCGCATTGCCATGCCGGGCGAAGAGGTCGCCAAGCTCGGTGAAGTCAGGATGGTGCCGGGTATGCCGGTCGAGGCCTTCGTGCAGACCGGCGACCGCACCATGATTTCCTATCTGGTCAAGCCACTGCACGATCAACTGATGCGGATGTTCCGGGAGAAATGACGGGGAAGATCGCGCCGTTCGGGGCGCGCGGGGCTCTTTCGCCATGACTGGTTCGAAATGACTGGTTCGCAATGACTTGGCTCTCCTGGCTGGCGCGGCGGTTCACATCCGCGCGGGCATTGTGCGTGGTGCTGCTGTTCGCGCTACTGTTTTGGCGCGTCACCGATCCATTGCCCCTTCAAGAGCTGCGCCTGCGGGTCTTCGACATCTTCCAGGTCATCAAGCCTCGCATTGCCACGCTCCGGCCGGTCGTCATCGTCGATATCGACGAAGCGAGCCTGCGCAAGCTCGGACAGTGGCCGTGGCCCCGCACGCGCGTGGCCGACCTGATCACGAGTCTCACCAAGCTCGGCGCGGCAGCGGTCGCGTTTGACGTCGTGTTCTCCGAGCCCGACCGGTTGTCGCCGGCGCTCGCCGCGGACCTCTATCGCAACCTCGACGAGGAAACCCGGAACAAGCTGCGCGCACTGCCGAGCAACGATCAGGTGATGGCTGAGGCGATCAAACAGTCGGCGCGAGTCGTGCTCGGCGAGACTGGCCTGCCGACGGTGCAGCCGCTATCCGATGCGCAACCGCTGCCTGTCGGCGTCGGGTCAGTCGGCGGCGATCCGAAGTCCTTCATGCCCAGCTACCCCGGGCTGTTGCAAAATGTCCCGGTCCTGGAAAACGCCGCCGCCGGGCGCGGGTTGTTCACTGTCTTGCCCGAGAGTGACGGCATCGTCCGGCGCGTGCCGATGGTCATGCAGGCACAGGGCAAGATCATGCCTTCGCTGTCCTTCGAGATGCTGCGTGTGGCAACGGGCAACAGTACCATCCTGGTCAGAATGGATTCGGCCGGCATCAAGAGCGTCGCGCTGCCGGGCTTTGAGGTGCCGACCGATCGCAACGGCCGGCTTTGGGTGCATTTCGCGCTGCATGACATGGCCCGCTACGTGTCCGCCGTCGACGTGCTGGAAGGCCGCGTCCCCGCGGATCGCTTCTCCCGCCGTCTTGTCATCATCGGCACCTCGGCGGCCGGTCTCCTCGATCTGAAGACGACGCCAAACCATCCCGCCATGCCCGGGGTCGAAATCCACGCGCAGGTGCTGGAAAGCATTCTCAGCAACTCGATGCTGTCGCAGCCGTGGTATGCCGTCGTCTCGGAGTTGGGTGCGGCGCTCCTGCTGGGCGTCACCATCATCGTGCTGGCGCCAATCCTGGGCCCGATGATCCTGCTGCTGTTCGGCGCCACCTTTATCGCACTGCTCGTCGGCACCTCCTGGTACCTGTTCACGGAACAAAAGCTGCTGATCGATTTCACCTTTCCGCTGCTGTCGAGCCTGCTGATCTACCTAACGCTGGTGTTCACCAATTTCGTCAAGGAGCAGGCGCAGCGCCGCCAAATCCGCTCGGCGTTCGGTCAGTATCTCTCTCCCGCGCTGGTCGAGCAGCTCGCCCAGTCGCCGGAGAAGCTCGTGCTCGGCGGCGAAGCGCGCGACATGACCATCATGTTCAGCGACGTCCGCGGCTTCACCACGATCTCGGAAATTTACAAGGACGATCCCCAGGGTCTCACCGCGCTGATGAACAGCTTCCTGACGCCGCTGACCAACGCCATCATCGATCGCAAGGGCACGATCGACAAATATATGGGCGACGCCATCATGGCGTTCTGGAACGCGCCGCTGTACGACCCGACCCACGAGCTCAACGCCTGCGAAGCAGCCCTCGACATGCTCGAACGCGTCGAGCGGCTCAACCGCGAACGCGAAGCGGCGGCCAAGGCCAACGGCACGCTGTTCATACCGATCAACATCGGCGTCGGCATCAACACCGGCAGATGCGTGGTCGGCAACATGGGCTCCGACCTGCGCTTCGACTATTCCGTGCTGGGCGACAGCGTCAATCTCGCCTCTCGTCTCGAAGGCCAGTGCAAATCGTATGGCTTGCCGATCATCATCGGCTCCAAGACCGCGAGCGCCGCCAAGGACAAATTCGCGTTGCTCGAACTCGATTTCATCGCGGTGAAAGGCAAGAAGGAGCCGGAGGTCGTCTACTCCATCGTCGGCCGCGACGATTTGGCCAACTCGGGGCGGTTTCAGCGCTGGCGCGAACTGAACATGAACATGCTGTCGCGCTATCGAAGCCGCGACTGGGTGGGAGCATTGGCCGCCGTCGAGCAGGGCCTCGCTGCCGACGAGGAGAACCGATTCAAGACGCTCTACAACATCTATTACGAGCGCATCCGCACCTTCCAGGTCACGCCGCCACCCGACGACTGGGACGGCGCCTACGCCCTCGATTCCAAATAGGTTGGCCTCGGTCAAGGCCGCTTTTCATCATCAAGTTATTGAAAATACATAAAAAAACCCGCAGTGTGACGTTACGCACTTCCCGATCCCGGCTTTCCACATGCAAGGTCCCCCGCGCAAACGCTCGGCGCTGCTGTTCAATGGGGGAATACGGTATCCACTGATGCCAGGGAATGAAGGGACGTCGCGATCCTCAATATCGGTTCGATTTTGGGGGGTCCGGGGCAGCATTGCCTGCCCCGGACCTTCGACCCTTCGCTATGGCGGTAACACGCCTTGCGTCGAAGTCCGTTGCGGCACGGACACGCTGATCTTCGATGCCGGCACCGGAATACGGCCGCTTGGCAACGCGCTGGTTCAAGCCGCCAACACCAACGACTTCGACATCTTTCTGAGCCACGGCCACATCGATCACATGATCGGGCTGCCGTTCTTCGCGCCGCTGTTCGTGACCGGTCAGGTGGTGCGCGTATGGGCCGGCACCCTGCAACCCGCCGGCGGGGTCAAGGAAGCCGTGCGAAAGCTGATGAGCTTTCCGTTCTTCCCGCTTCAGGTCGATGCGCTGCATGCCAAGCTCGAATTTCATGACTTCCGCGCCGGCGACGTGATCAATCCCCGCCCCGGTGTCACCTTGCGGACCGCGCCTCTCAATCATCCCGGCGGTGCGATCGGCTATCGGATCGAATACGGCGGACAGGCCGTCGCCTATGTGACCGATATCGAATTGGGCGACGGCCCGATCGACCCGGCGGTGCTGACGCTGACCAAGGATGCCGCTCTCGTCATCCTGGATACGACTTACACCGACGAGGAATTGCGGGCGCATGTCGGCTGGGGCCATTCGAGTTGGCAACAGGGTATTCGACTGGCGAACGCGGCTGGCGCAAAACAGCTGTGCCTATTTCACCACGATCCCGAGCACGATGACGCGTTGATGGACGAGATCAGGGCGGCGGCCGACGCGGCGAGGCCGGGAACGATCGTGGCGAGCGAGGGAATGCAGGTCGATCTCTGACTGGTGTCCCGATTTCGAAGTTCGCACAACATTGCGGTAACCGCTGATGCGAACTTCGAAGTCAAAGGGACACCAGCAAGCACATAAAGCTAGTGCGGTGGTTCAGAAATTCCCTCGCCGGATTCGCGGCGAGAGTGGAGGGAATTTCTGCCGCGACACTAGCCCATCAATTCGAGCTTTTCGCCGCCCCCCGCAACTCCAAGAGTTTGGCCTTGTTCTCCGCGTTGGTTGCTTCGAGACGCGCGATGTTCTGCATCAGGCGCTCGGTGGTCAGGCGGAGGAAATAATAGCCAAACTCGGGATTTTGGAAGTAAAGCTCGAGCAGCCGGTCGTAGGTGATGCTCAGCACCTCGCCGTTTTCGAGACTTTCGACCGTTGCAGTCCGCTTGTTGTTCGGATCGATGAAGCCAAGCTCGCCCAGGACGCGTCCCGGCGGCAACTCGATGCCGATCTCCTTGATCAGAAAATTTCCGCTTATCGTGTAGAACATCTCCTTGGCGATATCGCCTTTGTTAAACAGAATGTCGCCTTTCTTGTACTTTCGCGGCGTCATGAACGGCCGCAGCCAGTCCATCGACAGATCGCCTTGCGCCGAAAGCCGCGCCTTCTTGACCAGGGTGAGCATCTGCCGGAGTCGGATGACGTTGATCGGCAGCGACAGCAGATAAAGCAGAAATGTCGCGACCGCGCCTGCGAGCGCGCCATAGGCGATGAAGAACACCATGCTGATGATGCCGATGACGCGCAGCGGCACGATCGTGCGCACCATCAGCGTCACCACGTAAAGTGTCGCGCCGACCAGCGCGAGCATGTTGGCGAAATTGATATTCGCCAGCACGATGTCCACCAGGCGGTTGAACACCACGTCATAGCTGATGTTGGCCGGATCGAGCCCAAGCTGGATCAGCAGCTTCTCGACCCTGAGATTTTGCGCCGCGTATTCGAGCGCGCGATTGAGTATTGCAGCCGGATCGATATTGGCGCTGCCCATACTTTCCCCACCACCATGGCCGGTATCGGCCCGAACACCACCGTTGCGCCGATTTTGTGCGGTTACCGAACGCGGCGGCGGCCTTTTTCTCGGCCCGAAGCGAAATTGTCAGAACGGACCAGTCCGACGCGGCAATACTTACCCCGCTGCGCCAGCAGAGCCAAAGGATTTTACGAGCGCGGCGGGGTGAAAGGTCACAGGCAGCGCAGCCCAATCACCGCGCCGGGATTTCCCAGCTCGGTGACCGCTTTCGCTATTTCACCGGCACAAACTGTGTCGTGAACATCACATCATCCGCCGGGACTTCCTTCAGCAGCGCCATCTCCACGAACGACGCCTTGAGCGCGGCCACCGCCTTCGGATCGAAGGTACCGTCCGTGCTGAAGACGCCGATCTGCTCGTCATAGGCGCGCGCGGCCACCGACGGCGGCACGTTGATCACCTTGGAGGTGATCTCGACCGTCTTGTCCTTGTTCGCTTTCATGTAGGCGATGGTGTCCATCCAGCCTCGCAGGAACGCCCGCACGACCTCGGGGCGCTTCTGGATCAACTCGTCGCGCGCGAAGAAGACGTGTGTGATGAACTGCTCGACGAACGGGGTGGCGCTGGTGATGACGCGCCATTCCTTCTGCTCCTCCAGCGCGTAACCGGACTCCAGCGCACCGATATAGCCATCGATCTGATTGGTCTTCATCGCCGCGCGCGCCGGCGGCATGCCGCCGATCGGAACCATGGTGATGCCGGACGAACCCCAGCCCTTGACCTGGTTGATCCGGCCGCCAATCCAGTGGGTCAGCGAGCCCACCGTGGTGCAACCAAGCTTCTTGCCCTTGAGGTCGTCGACCGTCTTGATCGGCGAGTTGTAAGAGACCATCACCGCCATGTTCTTCGGCACGCCGTACATGACCGCGACGGCCTTGGCCGGGACGCCCTTGGCCATGAAGGCCATGCCGGGGCCGCTGCCGATCCCGATGTCGGCGCTGTCGGCGGTCAAGGCCTGCTGCAACTTGGCGTCGCCGGCGGCGGCCGATGCCTCCACGTCGAGCCCGTGCTTGGCAAACAGGCCCATCTCGATGCCGACGTCGAGCGGCGTGAAGGTCCAGGCAAACGCCACCGCCTTGACGACGCGGAGCTTCTCCGCCGCGCCCGCGGGCGCCACGACCAGCACGGCCAGACAGCACAGAACCGTACGGAATAGTCCTCGCATAGCGTCCTCCTCGATGGCCGGTGAGCCTGCGGCCTTGGCCGAAACATTACAGAAAACGGTAACTTATGCCATGCATGATGGCCGCGGCGCGTTGACCCGGAACAGGCCCCCCTTTAAAATCGTTGAATCGTCGGCCCCAGCGGCAGGACAGCATTCCATGCACATTATCGACTCGCATTTCCATTGGTGGCCCCGCTCGATTTTCGAGAAGCTCTGCAAGCGGCAGGAATTCCCGAAGGCCCGGGTCAACAAGCGCGGCGGCTACGACTACATGCGCGGCCCCAAGGCCGGCCAGCATCTGAACTCCTGGGCCGAGTGGTTCGATCTCGACAAGCAGTTCGAATACATGGACAGCCTCGGCCACCGGGTCGACGTGGTCTGCTCGATCGGGCCGTTCTCGGTGTCGTTCTCCGACATGCCGGTCGAGGAAGGCCGCGACTACGCCATCATGTGGAACGAGGAGATGGCGGGCGCGCAGAAGAAATATCCCGGCCGGCTCTGGGCCAGCGCGGCGGTGCCGCTGCAGGACACCAAGGTCGCCATCGAAGTGTTGGATGACGCGGTGAACCGGCTCGGCCTGATGGGCGTCAACCTGCCCGGCAGCGTCGGCGAAGACGCGCGCATCGACGCCGAGCGGCTGCAGCCGTTCTATGCGCATGTCGAAAAGCTCGGCCTGCCGATGTTCCTGCATCCGACCGACGTGATCTTCCAGGACATGCTGTCGGACGGCTACGACGGCGCGCTGCATCTCAGCCTCGGCCGCGTCATCGAGGTCAGCACCGCGGCGATGCGGCTGATCCTGTCCGGCACCATGGAGCGTCATCCGAACCTCAAGGTCGTGATGTCGCACACCGGCGGCGCCCTGCCCTACCAGTCCGGCCGCATGGACAAGAATTCCAAGGCCGCGAAACTGCCGCGCCCGGTCAGCGAATATCTCAAGCGCATGTACACCGACACGGTGTCCCCGCACACGGCGGGCATGCAGTTCGCGATCGACTACTACGGCATCGACCACGTGATGTACGGCACCGACTACCCGTGCTGGGATCCGGCGCCGTGCCTGAAGCTTCTCGAGGACGTGCGGCTGTCACCCGCGGACAAGCAGAAGCTGTTCTACGAAACGCGCGCCGCATTCTCGGCCTGAAGGATCCGGCGCCGTCGAAGCAGCCTGCGCGCGAGCCTGCGCTGGCCTAACTTCGCAGCCACTCGACGCTGCTGAGCAAACTCTCTATCCGCCCGGCCATAGCCGTCGAGGACGATCGTCGCGTTCGCGTGCCCTATGTGCCAAGCTTCCGCTGACTTCCAGCAGAGCATGGCTTCGGATCTTGTTCTTCTTGCTGGGCCGGCGGCGAACTGCGCTGCTCGTTTCGGATCGTTGATCCCACTTGCGCGCGCTCCCCATCGGCGCTGGCGCGCATGCCGCTGTGATCGACTGCTGAAGGTTCGGCGTGCGGATCGGCCGGCGCTTGGCCACGAGACCGGTCGCACGACAGCACGTCGTTGCCGGAGCTTCTCGACCCAGTCGAGCGCCTCTGATCGGATGGTCGCCTGCTGCTCGCCGGATCGCAAAATGCTTAACCGTTGCCAATGGGGACCGGCCAGTTCTTCGCGGAAGTTCCGGTTCGGTCGCCTCGCTCGCCGGCGCGAGCTGCGGACGCTGACGTCGAGCACGTCTTCGAGCGTGATGTAGCGCGCCCTGGCGATGTAGAACCAGAGCACGGCATCGTCGCGCAGGCCGACGTCGTAAAGACGGATCGCCAGCACCATCATGGTCATCGGCGTGACCGTGCCGGGATCGGCTTCGATGGTGTCGCGCGCCGCGGCGATCTCGCTCCGCTGCGTCGAGGCGAGCGCATGATCGAACCGGCGGCCGACCTCGACCTTCGGCCGATGCTCGGGCGTCGGCGCGAGCGCCGTAGTACGGCTGCACGGAGACGGGAATGCGGCGCACCGGCTCCGGCGCCGCGAGCGCGACCTGCAGCGCGAGCAACAAGCGCAGCAGCGGCCAAACCGACCTTCAGCAGCATTCGCCCCGATCCCCCGATCGATCAACCCTTCGGCGCAAACCTCTCGTCGACGCTCTCCCATTTGTCGTAGCCGACGACCTTCTTGTAGTCCTCGAAATTCATGCCGCCGTTGCGCAGCGCGAACTTGCCCGACTTCATGTCGACCAGCACATCCTCGATCGCCTTCGCGGCGTGCATCACGGTGTCGAGGCCGAGCACCGCGCAGTTGAAGCCGAGCTCGCCCAGCTCCTCCATGGTCAGGATCGGCGTGTGGCCGCCCATCAGCGGATTGCAGATCTGCGGGATGTCGAAGGCTTTGCCGATGCGCTGCAATTCCTCGATGCTGCGCGGCGCCTCGATGAAGATGCCGTCGGCGCCGGCCCGGACGTAGCGCTCGGCCCGCCGCATCGCCTCGTCGAGGTCGTAGACCGCGCGCGCGTCGGTCCGCGCCAGGATCCAGGTCTCCGGGTTGATCCGCTCCGAGCAGGCGGCGCGGATCTTGGCCTCGGCGATCTCGGTCGGCACCACCTTCTTGCCGACCATGTGGCCGCAGCGCTTCGGCCATTGCTGGTCCTCGATCAGGATCGCGCTCACGCCCATGCGCTCGTAGCTCTGCACCGTGTGCACCACGTTCTTGACGTCGCCGTAGCCGTCGTCGCCGTCGACGAACACCGGCAGGTCGCAGGCCGCCATGATGTCGCGCACGCAGGCCGCGATTTCGCCGAAGCCTTTCAGCCCGACGTCCGGCACGCCGTAGCGCGCGCCGACCGCCGGGAAGCCGCCGATGAAATAGGTCTCGAAGCCGAGCTTCTGGATGATCCGCGCGCTGAGCGCGTCATGGGCGCCGGGGACAACCAGGAACCGCTTCTCCTTCACGGCCTTGTCGATGATCTGGCGAAAACTCGCTCGGCATTGAGCGGCTCCGGGATTGCGGATATGGTCGGCGGGCCTAATCCCGCCGCGCCGAATACAAGCGCAGTTTACCCACCAAGACCAGCGCCGAAACACGAGCGCAACAAGAGTTGGAGCGGTTGCGTGATCTTTGTTGCGGTTGATATCGGCGGCACCTTCACCGATCTGATCGGATTCGACGACGAGACGCAGACCTTCGTCCAGGCCAAGAGCCTGACCACGCCGGCGGAACTCACCCAGGGCGTCATCAACTGCCTCCGGGAAAGCGGCATCGACGCCGGCCGGATCGACGAGTTGATCCACGGCTCGACCACCGCCATCAACACGCTGATCGAGCGCAAGGGCGCCAAAACCGGCCTGGTGGTGACGCGCGGCACCCGCGACGTCTACATCATCGGCCGCGGCAACCGGCCGGAGTCCTACAACCTGTTCTTCCATCGCCACCAGCCGCTGGTGTCGCGGCGGATGACGCTCGAGATCGAAGAACGGCTGCTCGCGTCCGGCGAGGTCGATACGCCGTTGAAGAAATCGAGCGTGGCCGCGGCCTGCAAGGCGCTGAAGGCCGAAGGCGTCGAGGCGGTGGCGGTGTGCTTCCTGCACGCCTACGCCAATCCCGAGCACGAGCGCATCGCCGGCGAGATGATCAAGAAGGCGATGCCGGGCGTCTACCTGTCGCTGTCGCACGACATCCTGCGCGAGTATCGCGAGTTCGAGCGGATGTCGACCACGGTGGTGAACGCCTATATCGGGCCGAAGGTCGGCGGCTATGTGAAGAGCCTGAAGTCGAGCCTGGGCGGCATCGGCTTCAAGGGCGATCTCTCGATCATGCGCTCCAACGGCGGCGTGATGACGCCGGAGGTCGCGACCGAGCGGCCGGTGGCGATGATGGAATCCGGCCCGGTCGGCGGCATCATCGCCTCGGCGCAGGTCGGCATCGCGCTCGGATTCCAGAACGTCATCTCGTTCGACATGGGCGGCACCACCGCCAAGGCGAGCCTCATCCGCGCCGGCGAGCCGACCTTGGCGCCCGGCTACTACGTCGGCGGCTATGCCAGCGGCCATCCGGTGATGCTGCCGATGATCGACGTGGTCGAGGTCGGCGCCGGCGGCGGCAGCATCGCCTGGCGCGACGACATCGGCGCGCTGAAGGTCGGCCCGCAGAGCGCGGGCGCCGATCCCGGCCCGATCTGCTATCGCGGCGGCGGCACCGAGCCGACCATCACCGACGCCAACGTGGTGCTCGGCCGGCTCGATCCGGACAATTTCCTCGGCGGCACCATGAAGCTCGACGCCGACGCGGCGCGCCGCGGCATCAAGGAGAAGATCGCCGATCCGCTCAAGCTCGACGTGATCGTGGCGGCGCAGGCGATCGTCGATATCGCGGTCAACAAGATGTCGCTTGCGGTGCGCGAGGTTTCGGTCGCCAAGGGCTACGATCCGCGCGACTTCGCGCTGGTGGCCTCCGGCGGCGCGGGCCCGCTGCACGTCTGCGCCATCGCGCGCGAGCTTTATATTCCGACCGTGATCGTGCCGCTGTTTCCCTCGCATTTCTCGGCGCTCGGCATGCTGCTCGCCGACGAGCGCCACGACTTCACCCGCACCGTCTATTCCGACCTCGCCAGCGTCGACTTCGGCAAGCTGGTGAAGGTGCACGACGAGATGGTGACGGACGCCAAGGCGAGCCTGCGCCACGCCAAGAACGCCCAGCACCAGATCCATCTCGACCTGCGCTACATGGGCCAGGAGTTCACGCTGCAGGTGCCGGTCACGCTCGACCAGCTCAAGCGCGGCGACCGCAAGGGCATCCGCACCGCGTTCGACGAGCTCTACGAGCTGCGCTACGCCCACCATTCGCCCGACGAGCCGGTGGAGATGGTCAACATCCGGCTCGGCGCCATCGGCAAGCGGCCCAAGCTCAACTTCCCGAGCCTGGCGTCGGGCGGCGCCGCCGCGCCGTCGGCGAGCACGCCGCCTATTTCACCTCGGCCAGCAAGCCGCTCACCGCCAAGGTCTATCGCCGCGAAGATCTGAGCGCCGGCGCGCAGGTCGCCGGGCCCGCGCTCATCCAGGAGCACGGCACCACCACGGTGCTGTTCGAGAACGACCAGTGCCGCGTGGCCGATTCCGGCGAACTGATCATCACCATCGGAGCCGTGCGATGAAGCTCGACACCGTCACGCTCGAGGTGATCCGCAACGCCCTGCCCGCCGTCGCCAACGAGATGGCGGCCGACCTGCAGCGCACCTCCTACAACATGATGATCTACGAGGTGCGCGACTATTGCACCGCGCTGCTCAACACCAAGGGCGAGCTCATCTCGCAGAACGTCGGCGGCGTCTCGCACTTCGTGGCCGATCTGGGCGTGCTCGTCACCGACGGCATGGGGCGCTACGGCGCCGACGGCTTCAAGCCGGGCGACGTCATCATCACCAACCATCAGGCGGTCGCCGGCCAGCATCTCAACAACGTCGTCATCTACATGCCCTACTTCTACAAGGGCGAGCTCCTGATGTTCCTGATGGTGCGCGCGCACTGGATCGACGTCGGCGGCACCTCGACCGGCTTCGGCGCCGGCGCCACCGTCGCCGACCCCTGGCTCGAAGGGCTGCAGCTCGACCAGCTCAAGATCTACGAAGAGGGCAAGCTCAGCGAGCCGCTCTACCGCGTCATCAAGGACAACATCCGCTTCCCGGAATCCTCGCTCGGCGACATGAAATCGCAGATGGCGGCCTGCCGCCTCGCCGGCCGCCGCCTCGACGAGCTGTTCGAGAAATACGGCCGCGACACCCTGCTCGCGGCGATCGACCAGATTTTCGACGAGACCGAGCGGAAATGCCGCAACGTGGTGTCGCAGCTTCCCGACGGCGTCTATGAGGCGTCGGCCTCGATCGACGACGACGGCGTGATCAAGGGCGAAGAGGTGCCGATCCACGTCAAGGTCACGGTCAAATCCGGCGACATGATCATCGATCTGTCCGGCTGCTCGGCCGAGCGCAAGGCCGCCATCAACTCGCGGACCTATGCCGGCGCGCGCGTCGCCTACAAGGCGCTGACCGGCCCGCTCGATCCGGTCAACGAAGGCTCGTTCCGCGCGCTCAAGGTCATCATCCCGGAAGGCAACATCATGATGGCGCGCTTCCCCGCGCCGATGGCGGGCTGGAGCGGCATCGTGCCGACCGTGGTCGATGCCATCGTCATGGCGCTTGCCGACGCGATGCCGGACCGCGTGCCGGCCGGACATCATGCGCTGCTCGGCGGCGCCGTGGTGTTCTTCGGCACCCATCCCAAGACCAAACGGCGCTTCGTGGTGCAGAGCATCGAGGGCGGCGGCTGGGGCGGCCGGCCGTTCGAGGACGGCGAATCCGGCACGGTCTCGGTCTGCCAGGGCGACGTGCGCAACGGCTCGATCGAGGGCATCGAGCTGAAATGCCCGGTGGTGGTCGAGAGCCGGCGAGCTGCGGCCGGACTCCTGCGGCGCCGGAAAATTCCGCGGCGGGCTCGGCATCGACATGCGGGTGCGCAACCTGGTCGAAGGCAAATGGAATTTCGAGATGCCACGGCGCGGCAAGTGCCCGCCCTGGGGCATCCGCGGCGGCACCCCCGGGGAGCCCGGCGGCTATCTCCTGAAGATGCCGGGCGAGCGCAAGTTCACCATGCGGGGCGGCAGCCACATCCCGGTGCCGATCGGCGCCGAGGCCATCGTCCGCACCGGCGGCGGCGGCGGCTGGGGCAAGCCGCAGGATCGCGATCCGGCGCTGGTGGCCAAGGATGTCGCCGAGGGCTTCATTTCGGCCGCCGCCGCGCGCAAGCTCTACGGCGTGGCGGTCCGAGGCAACATGTCGCTCGACGAAACCGCGACTCGGGCGCTGCGAAAGCGGCTAGGATCGGCCGCCAAAGCCAAGCCGCAGCCCAAACGAAAAACAAAAGCCGCGACAACGCGCCAAGGGGAGAGGACGATGACGTTTGCAAAATCTCGCCTGATCGCCCTCGCTCGCGGCAGGCCTTGATGCTGACCTGCGGCGCGGCCGAGCGCACGAAACCAAATTGCGCGTCGGCAAGGCCCAGCCCAACCAGTTCGCCTTCGTGCCGGCCGACATCGGCGTCGAGGCCGGCATCTTCAAGAAACGCGGTCTCGACATCGAGATCAGTTCATTCGGCGGCGACGCCAGGATGATGCAGGCGCTGACCGCCGACGGCATCGACATTGCCTTGGGTGGCGGTCCGGCCTTCGCCACCATCGTCAAAGGCACGCCGATGAAGGCGGTGGCCGCGCTCGCCAACGCGCCGAACACCATCATGCTGATGGTGCTCAAGGACGGACCGATCAAGACCGCCGACGATCTCAAGGACAAGAAGGTCAGCGTCTCGACCGCCGGCTCGCTGACCTATTGGCTGACGATGCAGCTTTCGCGCTCGAAGGGCTGGGGCACCGACGGCATCAAGATCGTGCCGCTCGGCGCCGCCGCGGCCCAGGTCGCCGCGCTCAAGACCAACCAGGTCGACGGCGTGACCACCGACAGCGTCACCGTCTACAACCTCGTCGAAGAAGGCAGCGCCCGCATCCTGGTGAAGTTCGGCGACAGCGTGAAGGACTTCCATGTCCACGTCATCTACGCCAGCGACAAGCTGATCCAGGGCAACCCCGAGGGGCTCAAGGCCTTCCTGGCCGGCTGGATGGAAACCATCCGCTTCATGCGCGACAACAAGGACAAGGCCATCGCCATCGCCGCGGAGAAAACCGGCGTGTCCAAGGCGGTCGCGACCGAAGGCTATAACGACACCATGCCGATCTTCAGCACCACCGGGCATTTCGAGCCGAAGGCGCTGGACGTGCTGGCGGCGTCATTCGTCGAGACCAAGCTTCTGCCGGACAAGCCGGACATGTCGAAGCTCCTCACCGAAGCGTATCTGCCGAAATGAAAACGGGCGATGTCGCGATCCGGGTCAGGGACGTCTCGCATCAGTTCGGCGAGCCGGGCGACGCGCAATTCGTGCAGGCGCTGCAGCACACCTCGCTCGATATCACCCGCGGCGAGCTGCTCTGCCTGATCGGGCCGAGCGGCTGCGGCAAGAGCACGCTGCTCAACATGATCGGCGGCCTGCTGACGCCGACGACCGGAACGGTCGAAGTCGGCGGCAAGCCGGTGCGCGGGCCGCTGCCGCACGACATCGCCTTCGTGTTCCAGGAGAACGCGCTGTTTCCCTGGTGCACGATCATCGAGAACGTCAAGCTCGGCATGGTGTTCCAGGGCGTGCCGAAGGCCGAGCAGGAGCCGCGCGCGCGGAAGGCGCTGGAGGCGGTCGGGCTCAAGGACTTCATGGGCCACTATCCGGCGCAGCTTTCCGGCGGCATGCGCCAGCGCGCGGCGCTGGCCCGCGCGCTCAGCCTGGAGACCGGCACGCTGCTGATGGACGAGCCGTTCGGCGCGCTCGACGAGCAGACCCGGATGATCCTCGGCGAGGACCTTTCGGTGCTGCTGTCCACCACCGAGAAGACCATCGTGTTCGTGACCCATTCGCTCGGCGAAGCGGTGTTCCTCGCCGACCGCGTGGCGGTGTTCTCGGCGCGGCCGGGCCGCATCAAGGAAATCATCGCGGTGGACGAGCCGCATCCGCGCAAGCCCTCGTTCGTGACCACGGAGAAGTTCAGCCGGCTGCGCAACACGCTCTACGAGCTGCTGCACGAGGAAATCCGCAAGGCGGTCGAGCAGTCAGCGACGGCGGTGCCGCATCCATGAGCGCGCGGCAGGACCGGCGGGACAAGATCGCCAGCCGCGCGGTGCAGATCGGCTTCGTCGTCGCGCTGATCGGGCTCTGGTATTTCGGAACCGCCTACTGGGGCATCAGCCGCATCCTGCTGCCCAATCCGGTGAACGTCTGGACGCGAGCTGAAGGACGTCCTCGGCTCGGGCGAGTACCTGCCCGATCTGCGGGTGACGCTGACCGAGCTCGCGGTCGCCTTCGCGATCTCCTGCACCGCCGGCGTCACGCTCGGCTATCTGATCAGCCGCTCGCCCTATCTCATCAAGGTGTTCGAGCCGCTGCTCGCCGGCTTCTATTCGGTCCCGATCATCCTGTTCCTGCCGCTCTATGTGCTGTTCTTCGGGCTCGGCCCGGGATCGAAGATCGCGCTCGGCACCACCATCAGCTTCTTCCCGATCGTGCTCAACACCATCGCGGGCTTCGGCTACGTCGAGAAGATCTTCATCACCGCGGCGCGCTCGATGGGCGCCTCCAACTTCCAGATGTTCCGCTACGTGCTGCTGCCGGCCGCCCTGCCCGTGATGCTGACCGGCCTGCGCATCGGGTTCACCGTGGCGCTGCTGTCCATTCTCGGCAGCGAGACCATCGCCTCGCTGGAAGGTCTGGGCCACCGCATCGTGCATCTGGCCGAGGCGATGGAGACGGCGCGCATGTTTGCCTATATCGCCTTCGCCGTGGTGATCGCGGCCACGCTCAACAGCATCGTCAGCTCGCTCGAACGCCGGGCCAAACGCCGATGACCGATGCAGCGCATCTCAAGCGGGCGCTGATCCGCCATCCGGGGCTGGCGCGGCTTGCGGTGATCGCGGCTCTGTTTTTGCTCTGGGAGGTCGCGGCGCGCTGGTGGATCGATCCGACGTTCCTCAGCCCGCCGTCGCGGATCGTGGCCTCGCTCGGCGACCTGTTCAACACCAAGGGCATTCCGGCGGCGCTGCGGATCACCGCCTGGGAGCTTGCGGTCGCCTTCGCGATCTCGGTCGTGGTCGGGCTCGTGGTCGGACTGGCCGTCGGGCTGTCGCGGTTCTCCAACCGCAGCCTGATGCCGATCATTCTTCTGCTCTACGGCACCCCGCAGATCACCATCCTGCCGCTGTTCATCCTGTATTTCGGCATCGGCCCGCCGTCGAAAATCGCCTTCGGCGTGACCCATGGCATATTTCCGATCATCGTCACCATCGTCGCCGGCGTGCAGAACATCAAACCGATCCTGATGACGGCGGCGCACTCCATGGGCGCGAGCCGCTGGCAGATTTTCCGCTGGGTGATCTTCCCGCACATGATCCCGACGTTCTTTGCCGGGATGCGGCTCGGCATGACCGGCGTGCTGCTCGGCGTGCTGCTGGCCGAGCTTTACGTCTCGACCGCCGGCATCGGCTATTTCACGCAGCTGTTCACCCAGGCCTTCGACCCGACCAAGCTGTTGGGTCTCGTCTCGGTGCTGGCCGCGATGGCGATCGCGCTCAACGAGATCGTGCGGCGCGCTGAGGTGCACTTCGGCCGCTGGCGGACCGACTAGCCCGCCCTACTGCGCCTTGATGTTGGATTCGCGGATCATCTCGCCGTAATCGTCGAAACGCTTGCGCACATAGGCGGCGAATTCGTCGCCGCACATGCCGACCGGATAAAGCCCCTGGAGCGCGAGCTTGGCCTTCACCTCAGGATCCTGGAGCGCGGCTTTCAGCCAGCCGGCGAATTGAGTCAGCGTTTCCTTCGGGGTGTTCACCGGCGCGACGATGCCGAACCAGTTGTCGACCTCCAGGTTCTTGAACCCGGATTCGTCGAAGGTCGGCACATCCGGCAGCGGCTCGATCCGCTTCGCCGTGGCAACGGCGAGCGCCCGCAGCTTGTCCGCCTTGATATTCTCCGACACGACCGCATAGCCGGCAAACGCCGAGGTCACGTGTTGACCCAGCACCGCGGTCGCGGCCGGCGCGCTGCCGGCGTAGGGCACGTAGGTCATTGTGACGTTCGCCGCGCGGGTGAATGTCGTAAAGCCCATCTGGAACGTCGAGCCCGGACCGACGGCCGCCATCGTCAACTCGCCGGGCTTGGCGCGCGCGGCATCGAGCATGTCCTTGAGCGTCTTATAGGGCGACGCGCTGTTGACCACGAACACCGCCGGCGATTGCACCAGGTAGCAGATCGGATCGAAGGCGGTCACCGGATGGTAGTTCGCCTTCCGCGTCTGGGCGTCGATCAGATAGGTGTTCGCGGTCATCAACAGCGTGTTGCCGTCCGGCGCCGCGCGCGAAACCGCTTCGGTTCCGATCATCCCGCTGGCGCCCGGACGATTTTCGACAACGATCGTCACGCCCTGCGCCCGGCCGATCTGCTCCGCCATCAGGCGAGCCACGGCATCGGTGCTGGCGCCCGGCGGCACCGGCACGATCAGGTGGATGGTCCGGCCCGATTGCGGCCACGCGCTTTGGCTGGATAGCGCCAGCACGACGACGGCGCAACAAGCAGCGAAGACATTCTTGATCCGGGCCATGCAGATTCCCCAACGATTTCCGGCCCGCCAGCGTGCGACATCGGAGCAATTCGCGCAAGACTTAGGCATGCACAAGGGGAAATCGGTGGGCGGCTATTTCTTCTCCAGCAGGAGAGCGCCCTCTTTGCGGATCGCGGGCACGAACCGCTCCGACAGCTTGGCGAGCAGCCACGGCAGGCTGACCTCCAGGCGCAGATGATCGTCCGCCACGTCGATCGTGCCGTTGGCGGATTGGCCCAACGCGCGAAGCCGGAAGGTCAGGCAATCGCCGTTCCAGACTTCCTCGTCGACTGACATCAGATGGCTGAAGCTTGTCCGCGCCTGGCCGAGACCAGCCTTGAGACGGCGAACGGCCTCCTGCTTGCCGAGGTGGTGGGGGATCGACACGACCAGCGGAGCCGTCATCGGCGGCTCTCCCGAGATGCTTTCGCAGCAGCGCCATGTTGCGGCGATTGGCGCGCCACATCACGTCAAAGGCGTCGCCGAGGAACGGCACCGCGCCGACGACGCCATCGATCGCGACATTGGCCAGCATCCGCGCGACCAGATGACGGGGCGCGCCGAGCTCGCGGGCCTCGCGTACGATGTAAAGCGAAATCAGGGTGGTGATCGCGTCACCGATGCCGGGGACGAGGCCGATCATCGCGTCGAAGCCGAAACGGATATTGGTTCCCGGCACGACAAAGGCGGTGTCGAGCAGGTTGGCGAGCGCATCGAGCCGCGCAATGCGTTCCGCCCGCGACTGCGGCCGCGCGAAATCAAACCCATAGTTCCCGAATTGCACTGTGCTCATGCGCGCTGACATGGGAGCGCTCGGCGGAAATGCAAGGCGCGGCGCGCGCGAACGCTCGCTGTGTATTTTGACATCCCGCATGCTGGCAGCAGCACTGCGATCGACTTCAATCCCGCACAGTGCCAACATGGATCGAAAGATCGGCGCCTTTCGTCACGCGAGGACGAACCCACCCGCATGCCGAACGCCGAGGCGGCTCTCCAGCGTGACGACCATGTCAGGCGTCGTGCGCCCACGGTTTCCGACCGGCAGTCCTCCCAAAGGGGAGGTCTGTTACCGGAGACTATCGAAGGCCTGAAATAGATTAGAAAGATTGCTCCGATTGCTCCATTATCTGCGACAAAAGAAGAACAATGAGGGCACCAAATGGAGAATGCTCCGGCGCAAGCCTATGTTTCGGCTTGCGTAATCACATCTATGCTGCGAAAATAATTTGCTGACGATCGGATTTATGCGCGAATTTCCGGCCTAACCGTTGCGTCGCGTGAGGGAGGCATTGATGCCAAATCGGAATAAAGAACAGCAGAAAACTGCGAAAGCGACGCCGCGGGAAGCCAATCGACCGAGCCGCAAGCTCAACTTCCAGAATGAGCCTTGGTATGCAGCCGCCGCGCAAAGGATGACCGCGGCCCGGTCGACCGAACGACCGCTGGCGCAAGTGCCGTCTCCCCCGTTGGCTTCGGAGTAAGAGCCGGTCTCGGCCTCTGACGACATTGAGCGCCGGCGCAAATTCAGCCGACCGGCAGAACCCGCACCGACGTCTCGAGCCGTTGCGCGCCGGAGGCAAAAATAACGCCATCCATCGGCGCCACGTCGGCGTAGTCGCGCCCGATGGCAAGCACGACATGATCGGTTCCGGCCAGCATGCCGTTGGTCGGATCGAAGCCGACCCAGCCGGCGTCGTCACCGCACCAGACCGACGCCCAGGCATGCATCGCGTCGGCACCTTCGAGCTTCGCTTCGTTGGGCGATTGCGTCGTTCGCAAGTAGCCGCTGACATAAGCAACCGGCAGCCCGAGCGAGCGCATGCCCGAAATCATGATATGCGTGAAGTCCTGACACACGCCGCGCCTGAGCGCGAACGACATCGGCGGCATGGTCGAAGCCGTGGTGGCTCCAACTTCATAAACAAACTCCGCCTTGATGCGGTTCATTAGATCGGTGGCGCCATCGAGAACCGTTCGCCCGGCTGGAAAGCTCAAGGCCGCATAGTCTCTGATTTCCGGATCGAGCGACACCTGACGGCTCGGAAACAGGTAATGCGCCGGCGCCAGCGGGCCTAAATCGGCGCTGGCGAAGGCAGCGGCGCGCACCTCCTCCCAGGCAGGCGTGTCAATCGGCTTGGCGGCGACCGCACCGTTAACCGCGATGCGCGCCGCGACCCGGATGGTGAGCGTATCGTGCGGCTGATCGAACGTGATCCAAGTGATCCGATTGCCGAAGAAGTCCTGCCCTTCGCGGCGCTCGATCGGCGTCGGCGTAATGTCCAGAGCCGCGGCATGCACGCGCTGGTGCTCGCGGTCGATCGGAGTGAGACGCAGGACATGGTTCGCATAGGCGACCGGCGACGCGTAATGATAGATCGTGGTCTGGCGGACGTCGTAGATCATCCGAGCGACTCCCACGACGCTTCGGACCGCTCGCGCGTCGTGAAATATGTCGATGCGACCACATCCGACAGCTTCATCAGAGCCGCTTCAGCATCGCGCAGAGTCGCTTCGTCGATCGCCGCGACATCCGCGGTCCGCATCTTGGTGGCGAGCGCGAGCGCGATCTGCTCAGGCGGCGTCAGCCGACTGTCTTCGCGTTTCGGCATCGCCGCGAGATGCGTTTCGATGCGGGCAAGCTGATAGACGATGGAACGCGGATTGTTCGGGTCGAGCGCCACAAGGTCGATCACCGGCGCCGGCGCCGCCACCATGACGTAGCGAAGCCGATAGGTGATCTGGCTATCGGCCAGCTCCAGCAGCACGTCGAGGCCGCCGTCCGGCTTGGCGCCGAAGGCGAATCGACGGATGAAAGCGCAGGTCGCCAACGTGCGCTCGATGCGCCGGCCGATCTCCAGGAAGCGCCAGCCGGCGAGCTGGCTCATGTTCTCCTGCGCAAGACCGGAGAAGGACGCGATGATGCGGAGCGCGCCGTTGACGCGCTCGAAGATCGCGCTTTCGTTCGGGCCCTGCTCGAACGGCGCCCGGATCATCTCGACAAGCTCGGTCAGCGCCCGCCAGGCGTCCGGCGAGAAACGGTCGCGGATCACCGAGGCCGCCGACTGCGCGGCGCCGACGAGGAACGGCAGCGCGCCGCTCAGCTCTCGCTGCTGCAGGACCGTGGCGGCGACCAGCGCCGGCCGAACATCCAGGATCTCCTCCGGCACCGCCTCCCAGGCGCCGAGCAGCGCCACGATGTCCGCATTCACGTCACGCTCGGTCTGGCTCGTTTCGGTGGCGCGGTTGATCAGCGCCCGCACCAGGCGAAGCGTCGCCTCGGTGCGCTCGACGTAACGGCCGAGCCAGAACAAGTTGGAGGCGGCGCGGCTTGGCAGCGCGCCGGTCGTGCGATTGATGGTGATGCGGTCCGGCGTCGGCAGCAGCGTCGTCTGCGCGACCGGCTTGTCCGACAGAATCCAGGCGTCGGCCGTGCGTCCACCCTGCTGGAGGTTGATGGCGCGCGCATCGAGGTCTTCGGCGATACGGACGAAGCCGCCCGGCATGACCTGCCAGCCATCGCCGTCCCGCGCGAGCAACAGCCGCAGGCTGAACGGCCGCGGCACCAGTTGGCCATTCTCCCAGACTGGCGTTGTCGAGAGCGTCACCGCCTCCTGAGCGACGAAGTCGACACCGCGGCGGCCGATCGACTCGACGACGCGCGCACGCGCCGCGGCATCGAGATCCTTGCCGATCAGGACCTGCCGATCGATGTGGGGCGGGATATCGCCGGAAAAGGCCGGGGCAATCACAAGATTGTCGAGCCGGCTCATGACGTCGTCGCGCACGGCAGGATCGCCGAGCCACCAGGTCGCGACATTCGGCAACGCCAATTCCCGCCCGAGCACCGCCGGCGCCAAGGCCGGCAGGAAGCTCAGCATGGCCCGCGCTTCGACCACACCCGATCCCAGCGCATTGGCCATGACCACGGTGCCGTCCCGGATCGCTTGCACGAGACCGGGGACGCCCAGACGCGAGCGGGCGCTGAGCTCCAACGGGTCGGCGAAATCGGAATCCAGGCGGCGCAGCAGCACCTCGGCGCGCTTCAGACCAGACACGGTGCGGATGAAAACGCCGTCGTCACGGACCGTCAGGTCCTCGCCCTCGACCAGAAGAAATCCGAGATAGCGCGCCAAGTAGGCATGCTCGAAGTAAGTCTCGTTCATCGGCCCGGGTGTCAGCACACAAACCGGGGAATCGTCGCGGCGGCTGAGCCCCGACAGCTCGGCCTGGAATGCCTGGAAAAATGGCGCGACGCGTTCGACCCGAAGCTGCCGATAGATGTCAGGCATCGCACGCGACAAAGCGAGCCGGTTCTCCAGCGCATAGCCCGCACCCGACGGCGCCTGGGTGCGATCGCCGAGCACCCACCATCGCCCGTCGGGCGAGCGCCCGACATCGACGCCATAGAACCGCAGGTGCGCGCCACCCGGCGGCGCGATACCGACGAGCGGCCGAAGAAATTCCGGATTGCCGGCGACGACGGCGGCCGGCAGGCGCCCCTCGCGCACCAGGTTGGCGGGTCCATAGATATCGGCGAGGATCGCTTCCAGCAACTCGGCCCGCTGGACCAGTCCGGCCTTCAGCTCCTGCCATTCCGCTGCATCGATCAGCAGCGGCACATGACTGAGCGGCCAGGGCCGCACCGCCCCCGCGGGATCTTCATAGACCCGATAGAACACGCCGGAGTCGCGAAGGTGCCGGTCGGCCGCCGCAAACCGCCGGTTCACTTCTTCCGGTCCGAGCGCCGCGAGCATCCCGAGGAACGGGCGCCAATGTTCGCGCACCCGGCCGTGGTGATCCATCATCTCGTCGAAATTGCGCGGAAAGATGCAGTGGTAGCCCGACAACAGCGGCTCAAGGTCCTCGTCCGCCCGCGGCGCGCTGTTGGGATGAGCCATGCGCGCCATCAAATCTGAGTCGGGCGCCGCAGGTCGAGCGTCATCGGGTACTCCAGCGAGCGTTCTTCGCGCCGCAACGTTGAATTGACCCGGCGTATGTCCACCGCTTTCGAAGCGCGTCAGCCGCCGCGCCTGGGCCTCATAGGAATTGACCGGGAATGTCTCGTAGTTGCGGCCGCCGGGATGAGCGACATGATAGACGCAACCGCCGAGCGAACGGCCATTCCAACTGTCGTAGATGTCGAAGGTCAGCGGCGCCTGCACGTCGATCGTGGGCTGAAGCGCCGACGACAGCTTCCAGGCCTTGAAGCGAACGCCGGCGATATACTCGCCAGACCGCCCGGTCGCAGTCAGCGGCATCCGTCGCCCGTTGCAGGCCACGAGATGACGTGCCGGGTTGAGCCCGTCGACCTCGAACCTGCAACCGTTCAACCGAGGAATCGACGAACCGGGCGGTGCCGCCCGGGGCCCCCTCCTCGCCGAGCACATGCCAAGGCTCCAGCGCGTGCCGGAGTTCGAGCTGGACACCGCCATGGGTGACGGTGCCGTAGAACGGAAACCGGAATTCGCGCTGCGCGTCGAACCACACCGGATCGAATGGATAGCCGGCGTGACGCAGGTCGCCGAGCACGCCCAGAAAATCCTCCCAGACGAAATGCCCAAGCATGAATCGATCATGCAGCGCAGTGCCCCAGCGCACCAGCGAACCATGCTGCGGTTCACGCCAGAACCAGGCGACCAGCGCGCGCAACAAAAGCTGTTGCGCCAGGCTCATCCGTGCGTCCGGCGGCATTTCGAACGAGCGGAATTCGACGAGGCCGAGCCGGCCGGTCGGCCCGTCCGGCGAGAACAGCTTGTCGATGCAGATTTCAGCGCGATGGGTGTTGCCGGTGACGTCGATCAGGAGATTGCGAAGCAAGCGGTCGACGAGCCACGGCCGCGGCGCTTTGCCGGTACCGGGCGGCGGGATCAGCGACAACGCGATGTCGAGTTCGTAGAGCAGATCGTGGCGCGCCTCGTCGATACGCGGCGCCTGGCTGGTCGGACCGATGAACAGGCCTGAGAACAGATAGGTCAGCGAGGGATGCCGCTGGAAATAAAGGATCAGGCTCTTCAACAGATCAGGCCGCCGCAGGAACGGGCTGTCCGCCGCCGACTGCCCGCCGAGCACGACATGGTTGCCGCCGCCGGTGCCGGTGTGGCGGCCGTCGATCATGAACTTGTCGGCGCCGAGCCGGCAGAGCCGGGCCTCCTCGTAAACCGTGCGCGTGATGTTGGTGGCATCGCGCCACGATGCAGCCGGATGAACATTGACCTCGATGACGCCGGGATCGGGCGTGACCTTGATCATATTCAGCCGCGGATCGGACGGCGGCAGATAGCCTTCGATCAGGAGCGGCAGGTTGAACTCGACGGCTGTCGCTTCGACGGCAGCCAGAAGTTCGAGATAATCCTCCAGCTTCTCGATCGGCGGCATGAACACGCAGAGCCGGCCGTCGCGCGGCTCGACCACGAGCGCGGTGCGCACCGGAATGGGCTTCGGCTGAGCAGGCTCACGCTTCCAGGTTGGCCACTTTGCAGCGCGCTCCGGAGTGGCCGGCGGCTTGGCCCGGCCGGCCGCCGCGAAGGCGCGCGCCATCGCCGGCGGGTCCGGCAACGCGTCGCGATCCGCGAAGGTGTCCGCTGGAACGAGATGCGGCTCGTCGATCGGCTTGATATGAGGCAGCGAGCTAAGCGGCAGGCGAAAGCCGACCGGCGAATCGCCCGGCACCAGAAAAAGTCTGCGGCGCCGCGTCTGCCAGAGCTCGCTGATCCAACTGCCGCTCGCCTGCGCGCCCCAGCGCCGCACCGGCAAGACATAGCCGGTGGGTGCCGAGAGATGTCTTTCGAACTCACGCATGATGCGTGCGCGCTCGACCGGATCGTCGATCTTGGGATCGCTCGGATCGATGTTGTGCGCCAGCGCGCCTTCCTTCAGCATCCGTTCGGCGGGATCTTCGAACGCCGGCAGCACGTGTTCGGCCGTGATCCCCAGTTTGCCGGCAAGGCCTTCGGTGAAGCGATGCGCATCGTCGACCGACGCCGCCCGCGCCGGCTTTTTGAGCGCGATCAGCTCTGCGTTCTGCCAGACCGGCTTGCCGTCCACGCGCCAGAACAGCGAGAACGCCCAGCGCGGCAGCGGCTCGCCCGGATACCATTTGCCCTGTCCATGATGGATGAGCCCGCCGGGCGCGAATTTGGCGCTCAACCGGCTGATCAGCTTGTCGGCGAGAAGCTGCTTGGTCGGCCCCAGCGCCGCCGTATTCCATTCAGCCGTCTGATAGTCATCGATCGAGACGAAGGTCGGCTCGCCGCCCATGGTGAGGCGAACGTCCTGCTTGACCAGATCGGCATCGACCCGCTCGCCGAGCGCGTCGAGGGCGGCCCACGCCTCATCCGAGAAGGGAAACGTCACGCGCGGCTTTTCGTCGACGCGTTCAATTTTCATCTCGAACGAGAAATCGACCTTGGCGGCCTCGACGCCACCGCTGATCGGCGCGGCGGCGCGGTAATGCGGCGTCGCGGCAAGCGGAATGTGGCCCTCGCCGGTCAGCAATCCGGATGTCGGATCCATTCCGATCCAGCCGGCGCCCGGCAGGTAGACCTCGGCCCATGCATGCAGATCGGTGAAATCCTTCGTCGTCCCCTCGGGGCCGTCGAGCGCTTTCAGATCCGACGTCAACTGAATGAGGTAGCCGGACACGAAGCGCGAAGCGAGACCGAGATGCCGCAGCACCTGGACCATCAGCCACGCCGAGTCGCGGCATGAGCCCGATGCCAGCGTCAGCGTCTCCTCGGTCGCCTGCACGCCGGGGTCCATGCGGACCAGATAGCGGATATCGCCCTGCAGCCGTTGATTGAGCGCGACGATGAAATCGATGATGCTCTGCTGCTTGCGCGGCAGCGACTTCAGGTATTCCGTAAGCTTTGGGCCCGCCGGCTCCTTGCTGAGATAAGGCGCCAGCTCTTCATCGAATTCGCTCGGATAGACGAACGGATAGTTCGTCGCCACCGGATCGACGAAGAAATCGAACGGATTGATGACCGACATGTCGGCCAGCAGGTCCACCGCGATGCTGAACTCGGTGGTTCGTTCCGGAAACACGAAGCGCGCCAGCCAGTTTCCATTCGGATCCTGCTGCCAATTCACGAAGTGCTCGGCAGGCGTCACCTTGAGCGAATAGCTGCGGATGGCCGTGCGG
Source organism: uncultured Alphaproteobacteria bacterium (assembly GCA_963850885.1). Lineage (GTDB taxonomy): Bacteria > Pseudomonadota > Alphaproteobacteria > Rhizobiales > Xanthobacteraceae > Z2-YC6860. Next base: position 28,755 of record CAWKOD010000036.1, read on the forward strand.
GTGTGCGGCGCGGGCCGGAGCCGGATGACCTGGGGTCCGAGCGCGACCGGGCGGTCGTATCGATACCGGGTGACGTGCTGGAGACCGACGAGGACTGACATATCGACAGGCTTCTCCGCGGCGCGAATGACCGCTCAAATTCAATGCAAGTTTCAGGCCGGGCCTCGGTCGCGACGGCCTCTCTGATCCTAGCTGAGGCCGCCAGAAATTCAATAGGAACTTCAAATGGCTAGGTTAAGCCCGGAGACACCACGCCCCGCTTGAGGCTGGCGATCACGGCGCGGAGCGCCCCTCGTCCCGGATCGGCGACGCGCGGCCGCGCTCGCCGCGTGAATTCGATCGTGGATGAACGATAGTTTCACGATCACCGGCGGCGCCAGCACGAACGGATAGAGGTCGGCGATGCCCATGCTGCGGTTGATCGAATTGACCGCGAAGGTCAGCGGCAACCAGGAATCGACGATGCGGTCGAGAGCGGCGCTGTGAGGATCGAAGTCGATCGCCGCCGAAAGATCGGCGCCTTTGGTCACGCGCGGACGAACCCGCATGCCGAACGCCGAGGCGGTCTCCAGCGTGTCGACCATGTGGAAGTAGTGCGCCCAGGTTTCGGCCCAGTCCTCCCACGGGTGGGTGCTGGCGTAGGTGGACACGAAACGCTCCTGCCAATCCGGCGGCGGCCCGTTGGCGTAATGCCGTTGCAACGCCGCGCCGTAGTCCTCCCGCTCGTCGCCGAACAATTGCCGGAACGCTTCGATGTGAGGTGCATTCAGCACCAGGCGGTCCCAATAGTAATGCGCGATCTCGTGGCGGAAATGACCGAGCAGCGTCCGGTACGGTTCGCCCATCTGCCGCCGCATCCGCTCGCGTTCGGAATCGTCAGCCTCGGCCAGATTGATGGTGATGAGGCCGCTGTCGTGGCCGGTCAGCACCGGCTCGGCCGGCGCGCTGTTCGGCGGCGCGGAGGCCAGAAAGTCGAACGCCAGCCCGTGCTCCGGATCGTCCAGCTTGGTCGTGAGCGGCAGCCGGAGCTTGAGCAGGGTGTAGAACAACCGATGCTTGGCGAGCTCGATCCTCCGCCAATTCGCCTGGTTCTCGGCTTGGGACAGGTCCGGGATCATCCGGTTGTGACGGCAGGCCGCGCAAAACTGCTCGGGGCTGTCCATCGAAACCAGCCAGTTGCAGGCGCCAAGCTGCGCGTTGGCGCAATAGCGATAGTGGCCGCGGCGCTCAGCCAGCGCCCGCAATCCCCGTTTGCCTTCTTCCAGAGCGCTGATCGTCGCGTCGGCAGGCAAATAGCCAAGGTTGCGGCCGCAGCTCTCGCAGCGGGTGTTCTCGAAATAAAGCGGTTGCCCGCAGTGCTGGCACTCAAAGAGCTTCATGGAGATCAGCCCGCCTCAGGACTTGCAAGTATGCGCTCAAGTGCGCCGGTACCAGACCCTGCAATTCGATGAGAACGGCTATTAGGCTGACGGCAAGGCAGAATTTTCAGTCGCGCCGGCATGCCGTCCTGGCGGACTTCGCTGCCCGGATCAACTCGAAAAGACGCGCAGGGCTGATCGGAGTTTCGTCGATGCGGATATCGTAATCGCGGAGCGCGTGCTCGACTCCGGAGATGACGGCCGCAGCCGCCGGCACAGTGCCGGACTCGCCAATGCCCTTCACGCCGAGCGGGTTCTTGGTGCTCGGATATTCGACCAGGTGAACGCCGAGCGGCGGAATCTCCGGCGCGGTCGGCAGCAGATACTCGGCGAAATTTGTGGTCAGAGGCTGGGCGTTGCTGTCGAAGGCCATCCATTCGAACAGAGCGTTGCCGATGCCGTGCACGGCGCCGCCGTGAATTTGCCCTTCGGCGGTCATCGGATTGATGACGCAGCCGCAATCGTTGACCACGACATAGTTGAGCAGCCTGACGCCGCCCGTGAGGGGATCGACCTCCAACTCGACGGCGTGCACGCCGATGCCGTAGGTCAAGGGCGGAGGTCTCGAAGTTCACCGCGGATTCCAGACCCGGCGCCAGCCCCGCCGGCATCTTGTAGCCGGGCGCGCCGGCCAGCGCGTCGGCAATGTCGCGCAGCGAGATTGAACGATTCTTGTCGATCTCGATGACGAGGCCATCGCGGATATCCAGATTCTCCTCCGGAACATCGAGCATCAGCGCTGCGGCCGCAATCGCCTTCTCGCGCACGGCGCGCGCCGCCAGATGCACGGAGTTGCCGGCGGTCACCGTCTGGCGGCTGGCAAAACCGCCGAGCCCCAATTGGATGGTGGAGGTGTCGCCGCTGACCACCGTAATGTCCTCCGGACGGACGCCGATCTGATCGGCGGCGATTTGCGCCAGCACGGTCTTCAAGCCCTGCCCCATCGCCATGGCTCCGGTGAAGATCGAGACCTTCCCGGAGCGGCCGACCCGGACGATGGCCGACTCGAACGGCCCGCGGCCGGTGCCTTTCAGTCCGGTGGCGATGCCGAAACCCAGGAGCCGTCCCTCCGCCCGCGCCTTGTCGCGGCGCGCTGGGAATCCGGCGTAGTCGGCGCTGGTCAATGCCAGGTCCAGGCAGGCGGGAAAGTCGCCGCTTTCATAGACGATGGTGCTGGTCGAGCGCGCCTGCATCGGCGTGGTGTAAGGAATCGCGCTGGCCGGCACCAGATTGCGGCGTCTCACCTCCACGCGATCGAGGCCGCGGTCGCGCGCGATGGCGTCGAGCACCCGCTCCATCGCAAAGCAACCTTCCGGATAGCCGGCGCCGCGCACCGGCGCCGTCGGCACCTTGTTGGTTTCGACCACCGACACCTGCAGCTTGTAGTGCGGCAGGATGTAAGGGCCGGGAAAGTTCGTCGAAGCGTTGTAGTGCAGATTGATGCCTTGATAGGTGTAGGCGCCGGCATCGCTGATCATCGTTCCGCTGGCGCCGAGCAGACGTCCGTCGTCGTCGAAGCCGACCTCGACGTCCCAGTATTGCTCCCGCTCCTGAATCGACGCCATGAAATGCTCGCGCCGGTCTTCGATCCATTTGACCGGCCGTCGCAGCAGCAGGCTTGCCGCCGAGATCGCCACCTCTTCGGGATAGAGAATGAATTTTGCGCCAAACCCGCCGCCGACATCGGGGGTGACGACGCGGATGCGATTTTCGTCGAGCCCGAGCAGCTTCATGATGAAATAGCGGGCTTCGTGGGCGAGCTGCGTTGAACTCCAGACGGTCAGCAGATCGCTCGCGGCGTCGAAGCTCGCGATCAGTCCGCGGCCCTCGATCGGATGGGCGCCGCCGCGATGCTGTTTCAGGTTGACGGTCAGACGGCGCGGCGCCGCCTTCACGGCGGCATCGGCGTCGCCGTAGCCTTGCACGAAATCGATCAGCAGATTGCCCTTGCGGTGGACGTGCACGTCGGGCGCACCGGCCGATAGCGCGTCCCGGCAATCCGATGCGGCCGGCAGTTCCTCAATGTCGATTTCGATCAGGGCCAGCGCATCCTCGGCGATATAGCGCTTGTCGGCCACGACCAGCGCAATCGCCTCGCCCACATATGAAACCTCCTTGCCCGCCAGAATGAACGGCGAAATATCCGGCGGCAGCACCGAGCTCGGAAATTGCAACGGCAAACGGTCGGCGGTCAGGACCGGGCGCAGATCGGCGAGCGTGTAGACCGCATGCACGCCGGGCAGCGCCCGCGCCGCGCTGGTGTCGATCGAGCGGATCAGCCCGTGAGCGGTCGGACTGCGCAAAAACGCCGCCTCGAGAAGGCCCGGCGGATGCAGGTCATCGACAAAACAGCCGGCGCCGCGAATAAGCGTCCGATCCTCGACGCGCGGATAGCGGCGTCCGATGTATGGCGTTCCACCCATCCCGAAATGCCCTTTTCGCTACCTTATCGGCTGCGATGGCGGGCGTCTCCTGGCTGTGCATGCACCGCGGAGCAGATTGCAAACGCGCGCCGGAGTACGGATGGCGGCTCATTCGATCGTAACGCCGCTGGCCTTGATCGTCGCCGCCCAGTTTTCGACCTCGGTGCCAATGAATGTTTTCAGATAGGCCGGGGTCCGCAGCTCCGGAGCGATCGGCGCGACGCCGGCGTTCTTCAGCCGCTCGACGGTTGTGGGCGACTTCAGCGCCTGGGTGGTCGCGTCATAGAGCTTCTGCACGATGGCGTCGGGCGTGCCCTTGGGAAAAAAGAACGCCGTCCAGAAGTAGGAATCGATTCCCGGAAGTCCTTGCTCCTTGGATGTTTGCAGCTTTGGAAACAAAGCCGACCGCTCGCTGGTGAGCAGCGCCATCGCTTTGGCGTTGCCGGCTTCGAGCGGTCCCATCGCGGCTGCGCCGAGCGCGCAGAAGTAGTCGATCCGGCCGGCGACCAGGTCCTGCATGGCAAGCCCCGAGCCCCGATAGGGCACATGCGTCGGCTCGATCCCCAGCGCCGCGTTCAGCTTGGCACAGGAGAAATGCGAGCCGGAGCCGACGCCGGAGGAACCGAACTGCATTTTTCCTTGCATTTGCCTTTGCGTAGGCCACGAACTCCTGCAGCGTATTGACCGGCAGATCCTTGCGCGTGATCAGGACGATCGGCTGTTCGACGACCAGGCCTGCTGCGGTGAAATCGGTCACGCTGTTGTAGAGCGGCTGCTTGTGCATGGTCGGAACGATGGCCATGGAGTCGACGCTCGCGAACACGAACTGATATCCGTCGGGCGCCGCCTTCGCCACGCGCGCGGTGCCGGTCATGCCGCCGCCGCCGCCGACATTCTCGATGATCACCTGTTGCCCAAGCGCCTCGGAAAGACCGACCGCCAGGATACGCCCCGCGGTGTCCGACGAACTGCCGGCCGCAAAAGGCACCACCATGGTGACCGGTCGCGTCGGCCAGCTCTGCGCCGACGCGTGCGCCGACAGCGCCGATGATTGCCAGCGCGGAGACTGCGGCGAGTGCGAAGTGCTTGCGGTTGAACATGGTCCGATCCTCTGACGTTGTGCTTTGGCTGCGACAACAAAAGCAAGAAGCATGCCTCTGTCGCTGCTCAACTCGTGCCGCGGCCGATATAGCGTTCAAATCCAAGCGGAACTTTCCAGGCCTCGCGGTTGGCGTTCAAAAGCGGCGCAGTGAGATCGGCATTGCGCGCGGCCAGCGCTTGCGCGTCGCGGCGGAACGCCGGCGCGATCTTCTCCACCTCCGCCGCAAGCGCGGCCTCGTCCACGGTGACGAGCTTGCCGTTGCGGACAACGGGGCGCCCGCCGACCAGCACGGTCTCGATCGCGCGTCCGGCCTCCGAGTAGACGATCTGCCGCGCCGCGCTGTTGAACGGCACGAACGCGGGCTCCTTGAGATCGAGGATCATCAGATCGGCTGTCATGCCGGGCTTGAGCGCGCCGATCTTGTCCGCAAGGCCGACCGCTCGCGCGCCCGCAAGCGTGGCCGCCTTCAGGGCATAAGCCGCATTGACCACACCGGGCTCCGGATCGGTCACCGCCGGCAGCAGGCACAGCATCCGCATGGCGATAAAGATGTTCTGCGTCTCGGCGCAACTGTAATTGTCGCAGCCGAGCGCGATCTCGACGCCGGCCCGATGCAGGTCGACGATCGGCGCGATGCCGCTCTTGAGCTTGAGATTGCTGATGGGATTGTGCACGACACGCGCACCCGCCTCCGCGAGCTGCGCGATGTCGTGCGCGGTGAGCCACACGCCGTGCACGACGTTGAGATGCTCGTTCATCAGGCCGGCACGGGCCAGCACGTCGAGCAGCGAAGGCGCGGATGGGTCCTTTCGAGCCGCGGCGGCCTGGATCCGGGTTTCGTAGACATGGGTGAACACCGGCAGCCCGTGCTGGCGCGACAACGCGGCGATGCCTTCAAGCAGTTCGTGCGAACAGCGCTGCGGCGCTGAAGGCGCCAGCGCCCAGGTCTGCCGTGGGGTGGGATGCAGGCCTCGCCGCTTGATCTGCGCGGCGACGAAGTCGAGCTCATCGCTGGCCTTGCGGTCGGAGCCTGCGATGCGCTTGCGGATCGCCTCCGGCAGGTCTTTCGGGATGAACGGCGCAATATCGAGAGCGGCGCGATCGCGCGCGGCGATCGCGAACACGACGCGGACGCCGGCCTCCTCGTAGGCCGAGAGCACCGTATCGACCAGGGCCTCGTCCTGCGGCACTAGCGTGAGAAAGTCCTGGATCGTGGTGATGCCGTTGCGGAGTTGTTCGGCCGCGCCGACCAGCGTTCGCAGCCGCACCTCCTCAAGGGTGCGCGGACCGTAGCTCGCCGGATTGGAATGGAGGGTCCAGATGTCGAACGGCATTTCCTCGAACAGGCCCTTCGCCATCACGTCATGCGAATGGTAATGTGCGTTGACGAAACCCGGCACGACGAGCTTGCCCGCGGCATCGATGACTTCGACGCCGGCGTCAGCCGGCAAGTTTGGCCCGATCCGCTCGATCCGCTCGCCGCGCGATCAGGATATCGGCCTGCGCCGGCTGATGGACGTCGCCATCATGGTCGTAGACGCGACCGCCGCGGATCAGAATGCGCGCGACTTGAGCAGTGCCGGTCATTTCATTTTTCTCCTGACGTCCTTACGTCGCAGTCAATCCACTTGCAGCTTGAGCTTTTGAATCAAGTCGCGGAACTTGACGTAATCCTTGTCCAGAAACGCCGCCAGTTGCTCCGGACTGCTGGATTGCGCCTCGAAGCCGCGCGTCTCCAGCGCCTTCTTGTAGTCGGGGTCGGCGACGGCCCGCACGATGTCTGCGTTCAGCTTTTTGACGATGGCTGGCGGTGTGGCGCTTGGCACCAGCACCGCAAACCAGAGGCTGACATCGACGCCGGGCAATCCGGCCTCGGCGAAGGTCGGGATATCCGGCAGGCTGTCCACCCGCTTCGCGGAAGTGACCGCGAGCGCACGGACGTTGCCACTCTGGATGTGCGGAACCGCGGTCGAGGTTCCGACCATGAACATCCCGACATCGCCGGCGATCAGCGCCGTAATGGCCTGAGCCGAAGACCCCCGGTATGGAACGTGGGTGATATCGACATTCGCCACCGATTTGAACAATTCGGCGGCGAGATGGGGCGCACTGCCGACTCCGATCGACGCAAAGTTGAGCGCGCCAGGCTTCTGCCGCGCGAGCTCGACAAACTCCCGCAAGTTGCGCACCGGAAGTTTCGGATCGACGATGAGAACCTGATAGCCCACGGCGATCATCGAGATGGGGGCGAGATCGCGCTTCCAGTCGTAGGGCACATGCTTGTTCAGCGTCGCCGCAACGGTCAGCGGCCCGTCGGTGGCAAGATAAAGCGTGTAGCCGTCGGGGTCGGAACGCGCGGCGAATTCGGTTCCGATCAGACCGCCGGCGCCCGGCTTGTTGTCGATGACGACCTGTTGCCCCCACATGGCGGACAGCTTGCTGCCCAGCAGGCGGGCCAGCAGATCGCCGCTGCCGCCGGCCGCGTAGGGCACGACGAAGCGCACCGGCTTCGACGGAAACTCCTGCGCCCAGGACGCTCGTGAGCGGCACCAGCGCCAAAACGATCGCCGCAAGGACGCGTGTCAGGACGATTCTCATTTCAGCCCCCGAACCCGACCAACCCGCTCACCTTATCCTCACAAGCGAGCACTTTTCTATATTTCGTCCAGCGGCAATCGCCAACATCTTCTCCGGCGGAAAGTAGACATCCACGTCCTCGGACCCGTCATATTGGCCGGCAATGCTCCGCACGAGAATCTCGATGTTGCCAACCTGCACGACATATTCCGTGGCCTCGCCGAGAAACGCGACCTGAAAGACACGACCGCGAAATCGATTGATGCGTTGAGTCGCCGGCCCCGGCAGCGGCCGTCAAGACAACATGCTCGGGACGGATCAATGCCGCCGCCGGCGGCAGCGCCCGCGGCATCATTCGGCGCTTCGCAGAGAACAGGCCCAAGAGCCGTGGCGATCCGCGCATGTCCGTTGCTTCGCGTTCCAGCAGGTCGCCACGGAACAGATTGCTCCGCCCGACAAACGTGGCGACGAAGGCGTTGCGCGGCTGATGGTAGATTTGATGCGGCGTGCCGATCTGCGCGATCCGGCCGTTGTGCATGATCGCGATGCGATCCGAGAGCGCCAGCGCTTCCGATTGGTCGTGCGTCACATAGACGGCCGTGACGCCAACCTCTTTTTGCAAGCGGCGGAGCTCGCTCCGCATCTGCTCGCGCAGCAGCGCGTCGAGATTGCTCAACGGCTCGTCCAACAAGAGCAGGCTCGGCTCCGCGACCAGGGCCCGCGCCAGGGCAAGCCGCTGCTGCTGGCCGCCGCTCAATTGCGCCGCCGAGCGGGGCGCAAATTCGGCAAGCCCCATGGTTTCAAGCGTGCGCATCACCAGCCGCCGAATCTCGGCGTCGCCCCATCGCTTCCCCGGCAACATCCGAAGCGGGAAGGCGGTGTTGTCGAAGACGGACATGTGCGGCCAGACCGCATAGGACTGGAACACCATGCCAAGCCGGCGCTGATTGGCCGGCACGAAAACGCCGTTGGCAGAATCAAAGATGACCTGGTCCGCGATCGTCATCCGTCCGGACGGACGGCTCCTCAAGACCGGCGACCGACCGCAAGGTGGTGGTCTTGCCGCAGCCCGACGGACCGAGCAGCGTGTAGAACTCGCCGGCCGCGACATCGAAGCTGAGGTCGCGGATGCCGCCACCGCTCTCCCCCGGCGCATAGAGCTTCGTCAGATTTTCCACGTGCAGCACGTCACATCACTCCGACGGACTCGTTTCAACCGATGGGCAGTTGATAGCGGCGGGCGACGACAAGGAAGGCGACGCAAAAAACGGTCATGATGGCGGTCCAGACACAACCGAGCGCGGCGAGCTCGCCAACCTGGCCATTGTTCCAGAAATCGAACAGGGTCACCGCAACGACCTGCGAATCCGGACCGGCCAGAAGCAGCATCAAGGATACGGCGCGCACCGCCAGCAGGAACACGAAAAGCCAGCACGAAATCAGCGCCGGGATCAGCAGCGGCAGGACGACGCGGATGAAGGTTCGCGCCTGCCGGGCGCCGGCGATGGCGGCGGCCTCTTCGAGCTCGGGATGGATTTGAATGACGCCGAGCTGCGCATAGCGCAAGTCCGTAGGGCATATAGGCCACGACCGATACGATGACGAGCGACAGCAGGCTGCCGTAAATCCGGCTGCCGGCATGAACGAATATTTCCAGGAAGGCGAGGCCGAGCACGATCGCGGGAAACACCAACGGCAGCGCCGCCAGCGCATCGAGCAACCGGCCTCCCGCCACGCGCCGCGCGACACACCAGCCCGCGACGGCCGACAGCGCGGTGACCAGCGTCGCAGCCGCCGCGCCGAGCACGAGGCTGTTGACGATCGAGCCGCGGAACGACGGCGAGTTCAACACCTGCACAAAATTGCCAAAGCCAAGAAGCGGCACCGCCTTGAGGCTGAACGGCTGATAGTACGGCAGCAGCGCCGCCCACAGGATGGTCGCCAGCGGGATGACAACGACGATGAACGGAATGGTGACGATCAGAGCGCCCGCGGCGTAGCGCCACCGGCCGAGACGAATGACGCGCGGGCGGAAGCCCTTCCCGGTGACCGTCTGATAGCGATGGGTCTGCGCCGCCACGCGGCTATAGACTTGCAGAAGGAGCGCCATGACGACGAGCAGCAGCACCCCGAACGCCGAGGCGCTGCCGACGTCCGGCGGCATGTCCAACGTCAGCCTCTGATAGATCGTGCTGGTCAGCACCCGCGCCGAGCCCGGCAAGCCGACCAGAGCCGGCACCTCGAAGGACTCGGACGCCTTGATGAAGACCAAGCAGCCCAAGCGCCAGCAGCGCCGGCCGCGCCATGCCCAAGGTGACGTGCCGAAGCGTCGAAAACAAACCGGCGCCACAGATGCTCGCGGCCTCTTCAAACGAGGCATCGGAATTGCGGAACACCGGCGAGAGCAGCAGGAAGGCGAGCGGCGACCACAGCATGCCTTCGACGAAGATCATCCCGCCGAGCGAATAGATGTTGATATAAGGCTCAGTGCCTCCGAACATCTGCTGCAAGAAGGCATTGACCGGCCCGGCTTTGCCGAGGAACAAAATCCAAGCGACGATATAAAGAACATAAGGAATGCCGAGCGATACGATCGAGGACACATAAAGAACCTGCCGCAGGAAAGCGTCGGTCCGCTCCGCCAGCCAGGCCTGGGTCGCCCCGATCGCCAGCGCGAGCAGCGCCGAGCCCAGCGAATACACCGCGCTGTTGACGATCACGGAGCCGAATGTGCGGCTCGAGAAAATGGCGGCGAAGTGCCCGAACGTGAAGGCGCCGAACGCGCCGCTCGGATCGAGCTCATGCAGGCTCGAATAGGCGAGAAACACGAAGGGCGGGATGACGCCAGCGCAGAGCAGAGCGATCAGGATGATCACCTGCGGAGAGTAGCGGCGGGCCATCGAAGACCGGCCGCCGTCTCGCGCGACGGTAATGGTCATTCCGGCCATCGATGCTCGGCGCCCTCGCACATGACTTTCGCCGCGTGCGTTCGTCATTTGGCGAAAAGCTCCTGGTACAGCGCCCGCGACTTCGGCAGATCCGAGTTCATCTTTGCCGGCGAGATGTAGTTTTCTTTCAGGCCGATCTTGCGCGGTACGATCTTGTCGAGGTCCGGCGACGCGGCGACGTCGGGATGGGCCGGGAAGTAGTCCGCGCCCTGCAACCTCGCCTGCCCTTCTTTCGACAGCAGATAGTCGATGAACAGCATCGCGGCGTAGGGATGCGGCGGCGCCTTGGGAAGCATCACCGAGCTGACGACGGTCAGCACGGGATCGAGCGGCAGCGGCGCCACCGGCGCGCCCTTGCGCGCGCTGATGATCGGATGATGCAGGAAGGCGTCAAGGCACAACGCGTGTTCGCCGGCCATGACGCGATCGACCACCACACGATTGGCGGACGCGATCGACACAATGTCCTGCTTCGCCAGTTGCTGGAGATAGGCGAGAGCCTTCTCTTCGCCCATGAAGTTGCGCACGCCGGTGATGAACAGCATGGCGCCGATCACGGTGCCCGACCAGGCAATCTTGCCCTTCCACTTCGGGTCGAGGAAATCAGCGAAGCTCTTGATCTCTCCCGGCTTGACCAGATTGGTGTTGTAACAGGCGCCGAGATAGCTGTACCGCGTCGGCGCCCAGAAGTTTTCCGGATCGGTGTGCTCTTTGCCGTAGGCCTCGGTCTGCGGCGACCAGAATGGCTGGTTGATGTTGGCGGCACGAACCGGCACCTCCAGTCCCGTGCTTTCCAGCACGTCGACGACCATCCGGTTGGCGCGCGATTCCGCCATCACCTTTTGCAACTGTTGCGGCGGATCATCGCGCACATATTGCGGCTTCACGAACGGGTATTTCGCCTCAAAGCCGTTGAGAATGGGGCGAAGCGCCTGGTCGGCGATCATCGAGGAGTAGACGGTAACCTGGCCCTCCTTCTTGGCGCCTTCGATCAGGCGCTGCTCGCGGTCAGGCCCCCGATACATGGCGGGATTGTCGCCTGCGCTCTGGGCCACGGCCTGACCGGCACAGAACGTCAGGATCGCAGCGAAGACCAGAAAATAAGATCGAAGTAGACTTACGATCCTCATGCGATTTCCTCCCTCAGTTTTTTGTCGTGCCCCGCAGCAATTCATCGTTGTGCGCGCCCAACTCCGGCGCGGCCGTTTCGACACGCGGCGGTGTCGCGCTCATGCGCACCGGATTGCCGACCACCGAGACCGTGCCGCGGGTGCGATGCGGCAATCGCTTTCGCATATCGAGCGCGACGACCTGCGGATCGGCAAAAACCTCGTCGATGGTGTTGATCGGGCCTGACGGCACATCCTGCGCGTCGAGCAGCTTGAGCCATTCCGCCCGCGGCCGCGCCTGGAATGCGGCGGTGAGTTCGGCGCAAAGCGCGTCGTAGTTTTTCACCCGCGCCTCCCGATTGCGGAACCGCTCGTCGGTGGCCAGCGCCTCCCGGTCCGTCGCCGTCAGCAGGCCGCGCCAGAATTTTTCCGGCGACGAGAGATGGACGACGAACGGCAGCCCGTCGCCGGCCGTGAAGGCAAAGACCTGGGCGCGCTGACATCGCGTCGCCCGCGTCGGAACTCTGTTGTCATCGAAAAAGTTCGCCGCGTTCTCGCCGAGAAAAGCGAGCGTCGCTTGCAGCAGCGACGTTTCGACCTTCTGCCCGCGCCCAGTGGTGTTGCGCGCCATCAGCGCCGCCAGCACGCCATAGGCCGCGAAGGTGCCGGCCAGATGATCCGAGAGCGAAATGCCCATCGGCTGCGGCGCCTTGCGGTCCGTCAACACCGCAAGCAGTCCGGACACCGCCTGGCCGACCGTGTCATAGCCGGCGCGGCTGCGATAAGGGCCTTCCGAACCGAAACCGGTGATCGAACAATAGACCAGCCGGGGATTGTCCGCGGCCAGCGCCTCATAGCCGAGGCCGAGCCGCTCCATCGCGCCGGAACGGAAATTCTCGATGATGACGTCGGCGGACAGCGCCAGCCGGCGGGCCGCCGCCTGCCCGGCCGCCGTCTTCAAGTCGAGCGTGACGCTCTTCTTGTTGCGGTTCATCGAACCGAACGTGCCGTTGTAGTCGGTCTTGCCCCACATCCGGAACGGATCGCCGCCGTCCGGCGTCTCGACCTTGACGACCTCCGCCCCCAAATCCGACAGCAGCATGCCGGCGTAGGGACCGCTGACATAATTTGCGAATTCGAAAACCTTGATGCCGTCGAGGGCGCCGGCGCTCATGGGCGATCTTCCTTCCTGATGCTCACGCGGCAGCGGGCTTGAACTTTGGCAGCGTGATGGCGTCGGTGATCGGCTCGTAGGCGACCTCGACCTTCATGTCGCAGACGATCTTGTCGTGCGGGATGCCGATCACATTGCTGTACATCCGCGGCCCCTCATCGAGCTCGACCACGGCGACCGCATAGGGCACCTCCTGGGCGAACGCCGGATGATAGACGCGGTGATAGACGACATAGCTGAACACGCGGCCGCGGCCGCTGGTTTTTGTCCAGGTCCAGTTCGCCGAGTTGCAGCGCGGGCACAGCAGCGAAGGCGGGAACCAATAGCTGCTGCAATCGTCGCAGCGCGGCATCATCAGCTTCTGCTCGCGCAACCCGTCCCAATAGGGCTGCGATTCCGCCGACGGCACCGGAATCGGCTTCTTGTACTCCGACATGACGTCACGCCCTTCCGAGGATCAGCGTCGAGTGACAAACCTGGTTGCCGCCGTGACCGCTGATGAGGGCGATTTCCGCATCGGCAACCTGGCGCTCCGGACCGTAGATGCCCTGCAACTGCCTGGCGCCTTCGACGATCTGCAGCATGCCTTCGACATGCGCCTCCGAAAGCTGGCCGCCGGAGGTGTTGGTCGGCAGCGTGCCGCCCATGCGCAACGCGCCGGACCGGACGAACTCGCCGCCCTCGCCCTTCTTGCAGAAGCCGTAGTCTTCGAGCTGGGTGAGCACCATGTAGGTGAAGCAGTCGTAGATCTGCGCGGTGTCGACATCCTTCGGCCCGAGGCCCGCCATCTTGAACGCGCGCTCGCCGCTCTCCACCGCGCCGGTCGAGAGCATATGGTCCTCTTCGATCCAGCCCTTGGTGTTGTTGTGGGTGGCAAAGCCCTTGATCAGGACGGGCTTCTGCTTCAGCGACTTGGCGCGCTCCGTGGAGGTCACGATCACCGCGCCCGCGCCGTCGCTGTTCAGGCTGCAATCGAACATGCCGAACGGATCGACGATCAGCCGCGCCTTGTAATAGTCCTCCAAGGTCATCGGCTTCTTCATCACGGCCTCCGGATTGCGGAGCGCATGCTCGCGGAACGCCATGGCGATCTGGGCGAAGTCGTCGCGGGTGGTGCCGTATTCGAACATGTGGCGGCGGGCGCCGAACGCATGCTGCGACACCGCGCCGAAATGGCCGAACTCCGGGCCGTGCTCCTTCGGCCGCTGCGCCGCCGGGATGAGATCGTTTTGCGGAAGGCCAACGCCGCCCTTGGCGTGGGTGCGCGACCAGGAGTCGCGCCCGTAGCCGCAGACGACCGTGGTCGCGATGCCGGCTTCGATCGCCATGACGGCGAGGATGATCGACAGGATCTGGCTCGCGCCGCCGTTGTCGAGGGACGTGCTGAAGTTCGCGTCGACGCCGAGCCGGGCGGCGACCAACTGGTGATGGGAATAGACGTCGTCCGGGCCGCGCACCACCACGCCGTCGATGTCCTTGTTGGTGAGGCCGGCTTCGTCGAGCGCGTTCTTGATGGCCTCTTCCAGCAGCGCCAGCGAATTCGCACCGACCTGGCCGAGCCGGCTCTTGCCGGTGCCGACGATGGCGTATTTGTCCCGCAGCGCAGCCATGCTTGTCGTCTCCTAATGTCCCCGGCTTTGGCGAATCTTCAGGCGCTCCAACCGCGGGAGAACCTCGTCGCGCAGCACCGGCATTTCGTTCACGTAGTTGACAAGGATCAACGCCATCCCGTCCAGTCCGGCTTCGGACAGCCGCAAGAACTTTTCCGCGACCTCGTCATAGCTGCCGATCACCGGGAAGGTCGCGCCGCCGCTGATGACACGCTCCATCATCTTGCGCATCAATTCTGGTGAAAGCGACTGAGAATTGCCAGCGGCCCGCTTGGCAATGATGTTCTCGGCCGCTTCCCAGTCGCCCTTCTCCTGCACCAGATAGTGATAGTACTCCTTCGTCTCCTTGGCCGTCGGGCGGCAGAGCAGATGTCCGCTCGCGTACAGGCCGACCTTATCGGCGCCGGGCACGGCGCGGGCCTGGGCCACGTCGGAGGCGATCTTGGCTTCTTCGGTGATGACCATGAACAGGCAGTCGGTGTGCTTCACCGCAAAACTACGGCCGGCCGGCGACGAGCCTGCGCTCATCAGCATCGGCCGCCCTTGGCCCCAGGGCTTCGGCTTGCCGTTGACGTTCTTCAAATGGAAATACTTGCCGTCGTGGTCGAACGGCCCGGTCTCGGAATGGACCCGCTTGAGGATCGACACCCATTCGGCCGAATAGTCGTAGCGCTCGTCGTGCTCGCGAAGCGGAATTCCGAACATCGCGAATTCTTCGACGTTCCAGCCGGACACGATGTTGATCCCGAACCGTCCCTGGCCGACGTGATCCGCGGTCACGATCGACTTGGCGGCAAAGACCGGATGGACGAGCGGAACATGGATGGTCGAGAACGCGACGATCTCTTCCGTGGAGGCCAGCAAGGCGGCCGCCCACGACAATGATTCGAAGCTCGTGCCCTGGCGATCGGTCTGGCCGCCGTAGCCCATCCAGCGGGCGATCGGCAGGATAAACTCCAGGCCCGCTTCATCGGCCAAGCCGCGCGGCTTCGAGATTCTCCGGCCAGCCGGCCTGCCATCGCTCCGGCGCGGTCGTGGCGAACGAGCCGGAGCAATTCATGCCGAACAGTCCAAGCTTGAACCGGTTGGCATTCTGCATGCGGGTCGTGCGTGCCGTCACGGCGTTGCGCTCCTTCAGTGCAGCGGCTTGCGCAGGCCGAGCCGCTCGAGGCGCGGCAGCACTTCGTTCTGGATGATCGGCATTTCCTGCACGTAGTTCACGGTGGCGATCGCCATGCCGTCGAGACCGGCGTCGGACAGCCGCTTAAATGTCGCGGCCACCTCGTCATAGCTGCCGATGACGGGAAACGTGCCGCCGCCGCTGATGAACCGCTCCATCATCGCATGGATGCGATCGTGCGGCATCGAGCGGGTATCGCCGGCGATCCTTTTTCGGATGGCGGCTTCGGCGGCTTCCCAGTCGCCTTTTTCATGAACCAGGTAGTGATAATACTCTTTGCGTTTCCTTCGGCGTGGCGCGGCACAGCAGATGCCCGCTGGCAAAGACTCCGAGCCCGTCCTGGCCGGCCCGCAACGCCGTGATCTCGTCCGCAAGCTTGGCTTCGTCGGGAATCACCATGAACAGACAGTCGACATGGCGCGCCGCAAAGGCGCGTCCGGTGGGCGACGACCCGGCGCTCATCAGCAAAGGCCGGCTGCCGCCCCAAGGCTTCGGCTTGCCGCCGACATTCTTCAGATTGAAATGCTTGCCGCTGTAGTCGAACGGCTTTTCCTCCGACCAAATTCGCTTCACCACCGAGACCCATTCCTCGGAATATCCGTAGCGATCGTCATGCTCGAGAAGCTGCGCGCCGAAACTCTGGAATTCTTCGACGTTCCAGCCCGACACGACATTGAGACCGAAGCGCCCTCGCCCGACGTGGTCCGCGGTCACGCAGGACTTGGCGGCGAACACCGGATTGACGAGCGGCACGTGCACCGTGGCGAAGGCGACAATCTCTTTCGTCGCCGCCAACAGCGCGGAAGCCCAAGACAGCGTCTCGAAGCTCGTGCCATGGCGATCCGTCGATCCGCCGTAGCCAAGCCATCGTGCGATCGGCAGGAGAAATTCAATGCCCGCGGCATCGGCGAGCCGCGCGGCTTCGCGATTTTCCGGCCATCCCGCGTTCCAGCGCTCGGGCGCTGTCGTTCCCACCGAACCGGAGCAGTTCATGCCGAACAAGCCGAGCTTGAATCGGTTGCCGTTCTGCATTCGGGTGTGGCGTGCGCCCTCGGCGGCGCCTGTCGAACGATCGTCGTGTGACATCAGTTCGACGCTAGCGGAGCCCACCATGGCCGACAACCATCACGGCGGCATTGCTTCACTGCGCTATTCCGATCTGCTTGACGATCGGCTGCCAGATCTCGCGCTCGGCGCGCACGAAATCCGAAAGCTCCCGCGGGGTCATGGGACGGGTGTAGTTGCCAAGCTCCTCGATCTTCTTGATCAGCTCCGGGCGCGCCAGCACCGTTCGCAGATCGCCGTTGATTTTTTGCACAACGTCCGGTGGCGTGCCCTTCGGCGCGACCAGGATGGACCAGCCCGACGACGTGAAGCCCGGAATGGTTTCCGCCACCGTCGGCGTATCGGGATAGTTCGGCAGCCGGGCGGTTGACGTAATCGCCAGCAGCTTGACCTCGCCCGCGGCGACGATGCCGGCGACCGGCGCGATGGTCTGCATCATCATCGGGACTCGCCCGGCAATGACGTCGTTCGACGCCTGCGCGGCGCCCGGATAGTGAATCATGTTCAGGTTGGCGCCGCTTCGGTTGCGGAACCATTCGACGGTCAGGTGCTGCAAGCCGCCGCGCGTGCCGGCAACGGAGTCCAATCCGCCCGGCTGCTTCTTGGACAGCGCGACCAGCTCGGCCACCGAATTGACGCCAAGCTTGTTGGTCGTCAGCAGCGTATAGGGCTGCTCGGCGACGAACCCGATCGGCACGAATTCATTCACATCGAACGGCAGATTGTTCTGCACCACCGGCAGCACCACGAACACCGAACCGCCCGCCAAAAACAGCGTGTAGCCGTCGGCCGCAGAGGCCGCGGTCGCACGCGCGGCAATGAGCCCGCCGGCGCCGGCCTGATTGACGATGATGGCCTGCTGGCCCCAGATCTGCGACAGCGGCTCGGCGATCAGCCGCGCCATCACGTCGAGCGAACTGCCCGCTGCCGTTTGCACGATGATCTTGACGGGCCGGGCCGGGAAATCTTCGGCCCGAGCGATGGGCGCGGCTGCAATGAGCGCCATTGCCAAGACAATTTTCGTCATGAGGCAGTCGAAGCACGTTCATTGTCACGATACCCGCGGCGGTTGAATGATTTACCGTGTGAATAGGTCTGAGCGCCGACACGTTCTGCGAATTTGCGCGACCCCACTGTATCGAACGTCAGCCAATCCGAAAAGTTGTGGCATCGCATGCCTAGAATACTCTCGATGCAAATGATCAAGTAGGACCTCGGAAAGCCCAGGGAGTATGCCGTCCATGCGCCACATCGATTCCTTCTGTCATTTCTTTCCGCAAAGCATATTCCGGCTCATGTCGGCGACCGCCGGCGGCACCACGGACGTCGGCAAACGCATGCAGGGCGTCCGCACCATTCATGATCTCGACGCGCGCTTTCGCATGATGGACCCATTCGACGACTACACCCAGATCCTCTCGCTCGGGCTGCCGCCGCTCGAAGGCATGGTCGGTCCCGACAAGACGCCGGAATTTGCCCGCGCCGCCAACGACGGCTTGGCTGAGCTTGTTGCGAAATATCCGGACCGGTTCGCGGGCTATGTCGGCGCGCTGCCGATGGACAACCCCGACGCGGCGGTCAAAGAGGCCGAGCGCATCCTGCTGAACGGCAATGCCAACGGCTTGCAGCTCCACACCAACGTCAACGGCGCCTGCCTCGACGAGCCGCGCTTCCTGCCGATCTTCGAGGTGGCCGCCAAATCGGGCAAACCGATCCTGCTGCATCCGGCGCGGAAGCCGGATGTTCCCGATTTTCCGGCGGAGAAGGTTTCCAAGTACGAGATCTGGACGATCTTCGGCTGGCCGTATGAAACCAGCGCAACCATGGCGCGGCTGATCTTCTCGGGCGTGATGACGAAGTATCCGAACCTGAAAGTCATGGCGCATCATCTCGGCGCCATGATCCCGTTCTTCGACGAGCGCATCGACACCGGCTGGGCGACGCTTGGCAGCCGCACCTCCGGCGAAGACTACAGCCATGTGCTGCCGAGCCTGGGCAAGCCGCTGCTCGACTGCTTCAAGGATTTCTACGGCGACACGGCCCTGTGCGGCGGCCGCATCGGGCTGGTCTGCGGCCTTGATTTCTACGGCGTGGACCACGTGCTGTATGCGTCCGATGCTCCGTTCGGCCCGGAGGGCGGCGCGCATTACATCCGCTCGCAGATGGCGGCGATCGCGTCGCTCGACATCCCGGCGTCGGACAAGGCAAAGATCTGCTCCGGCAACGCCATATCGTTCTTTGGACTCTGACACTAACCGCAGGGCCATCTGTCACAGAGGATATGAATGGATACGCAGGTGCTCATCGTCGGGGCTGGACCGGTCGGGCTGACGCTCGCCATCGATCTTGGCAAGCGCGGCATCCGCTGCACGCTGATCGAGAAGAACGACGCGCCGCTCGGCTACCCGAAGATGGAGCGCTGCAATCCGCGGACGATGGAAATTTTCCGCCGCCTCGGCATTGCCGAGACGGTCCGCGCCGCCGGATACCCGCCGGACTGGCCGATGGACACCTATCTGCTGTTCGACCTGATGCGGCCGCCGCTGTTCAAAATGGCCCATCCCACGGTGGCGGAGGCCAAGGCCAGGCGCGACGCCACCACGGACGGCTCGCTGCCGCTCGAGCCCTATCAGATCATCTCGCAATATACGCTCGAGCCGCTGCTCAAGTCGGTGGCGGAGACGATCCCGGCCATCGCGGTGAAGTTCGGCCATGAGTTCATGTCCTTCACCGAACAACCGGACGGCGTGACCGCACAGATCAAAAAAACCAACGGCGAGCACACCACGATCCGCGCCCAGTACCTGGTCGGCTGCGACGGCGGATCGAGCGCGGTTCGCAAGCAGCTCGGCTACAAGATGGAGGGCGAGCCGAACATCCTGGAGATGCGTCAGGCGCTGTTCCATTGTCCCGAGCTCTACGACAAGGTTCGCGCGCCGCGCGCCCGCCACTACCACCGCATCGACGACCACTGGACGCTGATGATCGTCCAGGATTCGCGGAAGCACTTCACCATCCATGCCGTCGTCGAAAAGGACGAGGACATGGCGGTACAGTTCGAGAAGCTCGTCGGTACGCCGGTGAAATACCAGATGCTGCATTGCGCCAAGTGGACGCAACGGCTGCTGCTGGCGGAGCACTACCAGCAGGGCCGCGTCTTCATCGCCGGCGACGCCGCGCATCTGGTGATCCCGACCGGCGGTCTTGGCATGAACACCGGCGTCGGCGATGCGACCGACATCGCCTGGAAGCTTGCCGCGACGCTGCAAGGCTGGGGCGGCCCGAAGCTGCTGCCATCCTATGAGGCGGAGCGGCGTCCGACCGGCGCCATCAACGTCAAGGCGTCCGGCAGCGGCACGTCCGGCCGCATGAAGTGGCGCGAAGCCTATCGCCCGAACATCGAGGACGACACGCCGGAGGGCAAGGCCGCGCTGGCTCATCTGCTGGCGATCGCCCGCGACGAGGCGCCGAAATCGTTTCGCGTGATCGGCGCCGAGCTTGGCTATCGCTATGCGGGCTCGCCGGTGATCTGTGACGAGCCGGGCGGACCGGAACCGACCATCGAGGAGTATGTGCCGACGAGCTGGCCCGGCGCGCGCCTGCCCCATGTCTGGCTCAAGCCCGGCGAGCTGTCGGTGCACGATCGCATCAAGGACGGCTACACGCTGTTGCAATTTGCTCGGGCGGCGCCGATGCGTCGGGTTTGCGGAAGGCGTTCGGCGCGATCGGTGCGCCGTTTTCGGTGCTCGATCTCGACAGCGAGGCGGCGCGCCAGGTCTACGGTTTCGACTATCTTCTGGTCCGGCCGGATCTGCATGTGGTCTGGCGCGGCAACGCTCTGCCGAACGACCCCGACAAGATTGCGCGCATTGTCACGGGGCACTAGGAGAGCCCCATTGAAACTGTTCGACATCTGGGTTCGTTCCGCCACAAGCAGCCTCGGGTTCGTTTCGCCAAGCCGCAACGTTCGCTCATGGCCGGGTCGATATCCGGCCGAAGGCACGGCGTCGCCAAGCCGTCTGATAGAACAGAGACGCTGCGCTCGTCTGATGTTCGCTATGTCCTGGCCATCCACGACAAAATATGGCGTACAAGGCGTCGGATGCACCGCACAAGAGCGGGCATGACGGCGGCGAGTCATCTGCGAAACTTCGGCCTCGTCAGTTCCTCCCGTGCATGTTGTTGAGCCGTTGCGGGGAGCGTTGCCGCGCGGCGCATCCCGGCGGGCTGTCGTGCCAAATTGTCGGTTTCGAACCCTTCGCAATCCCAAAAGAGGGAAGCGGAACTCCGAAATTCGCGGGCGCGGAATCGCCGCACCCGTTGGCCCGCCTTACGGTCGGGCCTGTCCCTCCAGCGGGAGGGAACTGCCGGTCCATGACGCGGACCGGCGCGCCTTTCGGCGCTCCACTGCGGCGTTTTCCTTAGACCTCGGAGACCGCCTTCTGGAGACGGACAGGGGCGCCCATACGGAACGCCCTTGATCCACGGGCTTTCACCCGCTTTCATCCGCTCCACCAGCCCGTTGCCGGACGGCCCCACGTATTGGGCCGGGCGATGTCTCCCGAGGCCCCCGGAGGCCCGGCTGACGAGGCCGAACCCGCAGGCGCCGACTCCCCGCTCCGCCAACGAAGCGCCTCCGGAATTGGCGCCCTCTGTTGAGCAGGGATGGCTGGAATATCGTCGCGGTGGGTGACGAAAATCAAGCGGGCGGATTCGAAATCTGTGAAGTACAGAAGAGCGACGAGGTCGTGGGAAATTTGTGAATAAGCTGCGCGCGCAGCGCGATAATTTGCGTACGGTTTTTCGGTGATCGTGGCAAGCGCCTGAGCAGGTCTGGAGTTTCATTTCGAGCTCTCGCGAACGGCGAAGGTATGAGGTAGCGGTGCGCCCGCAAGTTGCTCAATCCGACGATGAGAAGCAGGCTCTCCGCAAGGCCGCCCTGAACTTTGACATCAAGCGTCTCGAGCCGTCGTTCCTCG
Source organism: uncultured Alphaproteobacteria bacterium (assembly GCA_963850885.1). Lineage (GTDB taxonomy): Bacteria > Pseudomonadota > Alphaproteobacteria > Rhizobiales > Xanthobacteraceae > Z2-YC6860. The sequence goes on from CAWKOD010000036.1 coordinate 50,340, forward strand.
CCGATCCGTTCCCGATTTACCGGGCATTGCGCGAGCACGATCCCATTCATCGGATGCCGGACGGGTCATATTTTCTGACCCGCTACGAAGATTGCGACGCAGTCTATCACGATCCGCAGACATGGAGCTCGGACAAGAAGATCGACTTCCGCCCCAATTTCGGCAGCAGCTCGCTCTACGAGCACCACACCACGAGCCTCGTGTTCAACGATCCGCCTTACCACAGCCAGATCCGCAAGTTGCTAGCGCCAGCCTTTACCCCGCGGGCTCTGAAGGCCCTTCAGCCACGCATCGAAGCTCTCGTCGATTGTTTGCTCGATCGCGCCGCCACGCGTGACAGCATCGACCTGATTGGAGATTTTGCCGCGGCGATCCCGCTGCAACTCATTGGCGACATGCTCGGCGTACCGGACAACGAACGCCGCCCGTTGCGCGATTGGTCGTTATCGATCCTGGGGGCACTGGAGCCTGTGCTGACCCCTGAACAGTTCAGCCGCGGCACGCAAGCCGTCGACGATTTCAAGATCTACCTGCGCGATCTGGTTGAACGACGATCACGGGAACACAGCGATGACGAGGGCGAAATCCTCTCTAAGCTGATCGCAGCCAGCGAGTTCTCGTCAATCGAAACATCGGTCGAACGGCTGACCGACATTGAACTGCTGCATAATTGCATTTTCATTCTCAATGCGGGACATGAGACCACCACCAACCTCATTGGCAACGGCCTCGATCTTCTGATTCGAAATCCCGATGCGATACGGGAGTTGCGCGAGAATCCTGAGCTCATCGAAACCGCGGTCGAAGAATTCCTGCGTGTCGAAAGCTCGAACCAGCTCGGAAACCGCCGGGCAGCGAAGGACACGGTGTTGGGAGGCGTCGCGATGCCGGAAGGCACCTACGTCCATATCGGCATTGGCGCCGCCAACCGCGATCCGGCGCAATTCCCGCACCCCGACCGTCTCGACATTCGCCGACAGCCCAACCGGCATCTCGCCTTTGGTACAGGTATCCATGCATGCGCCGGCATGTCGCTCGCCCGAATGGAGGCACAGGTCGCCATTGGAAGGCTGGTGCAGCGCTTCAAGACGATTGAACGTGCGGGCGATTTTGTTCGCGGCGGCCGTGCTCGCTTCCGCGGATTTCTTCATTATCCTCTGCGTTTGCGTGCGATGTGAACACCGCGGTGGTTGTCGTATTGGCCAGCCGCTCCAATTCGACTACGTTCGATGGCAACGAGGTGGTGATCGGATGGAATTTGGCGTGCAATTTTTTCCGTCGGTCGGCCCTGACAAGAAAAGCGCTGAACAATATTGGGGCGAGGCACTGCAACTCACGCAGCGCGCGGAGCAATTGGGATACGCCAATGTGCGCACGGTGGAACACTATTTTCATCCATATGGCGGCTATAGCCCGGACCCGCTGATCTTCCTGAGTGCGGCGGCTGCAATGACGCGGACCATCCGACTCATCACCGGCGCCGTTCTTCCGGTATTCAACAATCCGTTGAAGCTCGCCGGCCAGATCGGCATGGTGGACGCGATCTCCAAGGGCCGCCTTGAGGTGGGTTTCGCGCGTGCCTTTCTACCGCACGAGTTCGCCCGCTTCGGCATCTCGATGGACGAGAGCCGCAGCCGCTTTGACGAAGGCCTCGAACAGATCCGACGCCTGCTGGAAGAGGAGAATGTTACCGCGCAGGGCCGCTTCCACAGTTTCGAAAAGGTGACGTCGCTGCCGCGCCCGACCCAGAAGCCGCGCCCGCCCTTCTGGATCGCCGCGCTGTCGACTAAAGAGTCATTCGAAAACGCCGGCCGGCAAGGCCATCACCTGATGGGCATTCCGCTGGCCGGCGCGCAGATGGCGGAACTCATAAAGATCTATCGCGACGCCTGGAAGGCCGCAGGGCATCCCGGCCAGGGCCGGGTGATGCTGGCGTTCCATATGTTCTGTGCGGAAACCCGCGAGAAGGCCGCGGCGATCGCGCGCGAGCCACTCAACATTTATCTGCGGTCGATCGTCGATGCCGCGTCGGACTGGATGTCGGGCGTGGCATCGAAAGACTATCCAAACTACCAGAAGATGATCGAGTTCATCTCCAAGGAAACTTTCGAGTCGCAGGTCGAGAAGGGAGGCGCCTGGATCGGCACACCGGATGAAATCCGCAAGTCGATAGCGGCCTATGACCGCGCAGTGGGCGGCTTTGAATCCGCCTCATTGCAGGTGAATTTTGGTATGATCGGGCAAGCCGACGCGGACCAATCGATGACGCTGTTCGCGCAAGAAGTGATGCCGCATTTCAAGAACTAGGGAGGCTCGCTTGTCAGTCGCCGCCGTCGCCGCCACCTCACGGGCCTGTCGGGCCGCGATATTCCGACGCTCGAATCTCTCTATGAAGCCGCGGGAGGCGTGAACTTCACGCCCGGCTGGGTACCACGCAAGAAACCCATCCTGTGGAGTGAGCCACGGCCCGAATTCCTGCCCGCACACTGGACCTATGAAGACGCCAAGGCTGGCCTCGATGCTGCCGGCCGGCTGATCGACGTTACGCTGGCGGAACGCCGCAACCTGGTGATGCGCAATCCAGCGGCGAGCGCCGGCTTCGAGACGAGCCGCACGTTGGTCTGTGCCTACCAGATGATCCTGCCTGGCGAACACGCGCCCTCGCATCGCCATTCGTCGCATGCGCTGCGCGTCATCATCGACAGCAAGGGTTCGTATTCGATCGTTGACGGCGAGAAGACACCGATGGAGACCGGCGACGTTGTGCTGACGCCTGGCTGGTGCTGGCATGGCCACGGCCATGACGGCGACGAGCCGGCGTACTGGTTCGACGGGCTCGATGTGCCGCTCACCCATCTGTTGGAACCGATGTTCTTCCAGGAGCATCCGCAGAAGCACCAGAAGGTCGAGCGCGTGGCTCAGACCTCACCCTATCGCTTCAAGCGCGACGAGATCGCGCGTCGGCTTGATGCTGCGACGGCCGATCCCGAGGGCTTCCATGGCCCGCGCGTCACGCTCGAAGCACCAACCATGCCGCCAATGGGTCTCGTGATGGAGCGCCTCCCCTCCGGCACCAGGACGAAGCGCTATCGAACGACAGCCAACACCATCTTCCATATTGCCGAAGGCTCAGGCGAAAGCACGATCGGCGACAAGCGGTTTGTTTGGCAGCGTGGTGACACCTTCGTCGCGCCAGGCTGGCACGCCATTGGCCACCACGCGACATCAGACGCGCAGCTGTTTGCGCTGTCGGACGAGCCACTGCTGCGCTTCTCGAACTATTATCGATTCGAGGCGGTGGAGTAGAGCCGAGCCGCCATTACTCGTCCCGCGCCGGAAAACCGGCGCGGACGCGCCAGTACTCCCAAGCACGATCGAGACTAGCGGCACGAGCAATATTTTGCTCGTGCTCTCGATCGGCCGGGCTGAGATACTTGACCACGGCGTCGCCTGGGCCCCGCGATAGCGTGTGCGAACCATGGATCGCGGCCCGGAATACTGAGACGGCCGCTAACCATACGGGAAGCTTGGCATCCGTCGCCGCCTAGGGCACGATATTCTGAAGGCCAACGTCTTTGACCCCACAGGATCGCCCGTGCTACTTCATGCCTTTCGCCTGATCGTCATCGCTGCCGCCATGCTCGCCGGGGCCGCCGGCGCCAGGGCCAGCGAGAAGGTCGACTACGCCGGTAACGTCTCCGTCGGTACCGTCGTGGTGCAGACCTCTGAGCGCAGCCTCTATTTCGTCACTGGCAAGGGTCAGGCGCTCAAATATCCCGTCGGCGTCGGCCGCTCCGGCCAGCAATGGTTCGGCACCACGCGGATCGTCAGCAAGCACATCAAGCCGGCGTGGAAGCCGCCAGCGTCGCTACGCGGCAAACGCTCGCCGGACTTCTACATCGAGTCCGGCTCGCCGAAGAATCCGATGGGTGCCGCGGCCCTGGTGTTGGCCGATAACGAGCTCGCCATCCACGGCACCAACAACCCCGGCTCGATCGGCGGCCTGGTGTCAGCGGGCTGCATCCGCATGCACAACAAGGACATCATGGATTTGTTCGCACGCGTTGCGGTGGGGACAAGGGTGGTTTTCGAGCGGTAGTTAGCGAAGCCGCCGGCAGAGCGCGCATACAGGTTCCAAGAAACCTACCCCTGCGGCGTACATCGCATGATTTGAGCCCAGGTGTAGTTGCGTGTGAAGGTCCGCACATGCCGCCGAATATCAGCGCGTCTGTGCGTGGCGTCGGTATCGCATGTCTCGTGCTGCCAGGCGTGCTCCGATTTGTTGAAGCCGCCTCAAAAGAATCCGCTTGTCATCTCAATACGACGACTGGTGTGCCGACATCCACGCGCTGATACAGGTCCATGATGTCGTGATTGTGCATGCGGATGCAGCCATAAGAGGCGAAGTGGCCAATCGAGCTTGGAGCGTTGGTGCCATGGATCGCGTATTCGCCGGGGTTGAGTGTCATAGCCGCGACCCCCATCGGATTCTCCGGTGTTCCACCTGGAATAACATCCGGCAGGTTCGGCTTGTCCCGGCGAATGTCCTCGGGAGGCGACCATGCGGGCTTCAAGAACTTTCCCTGGATATGAGCGACGCCCGTCCACGTCTTGCCGGCCTTGCCGACCGCCACCGGGTAGCTGACGGTCTGGCCCTTTTCGAGCACGTAATAGAGGCGGCGCTCGGAGGTCTTCACCACGATGGTTCCGGGCTCGTATCCGATTAAAACGGTATCGCGGCCCGGCGCTGCGGGTGCATTCCCGATGCCGGCGGCCTGCAGCATAACGACAAGTATAATCGATCGGAAAGTTCTGCCCACGACGATGCTCCAGCGCCTTCCTTCGCGACGCCTTCTGTCCTGATATAGGCATGGCAAAAAAGCGGGCAACATTGCTGATGCCGCCTCTTGCCGTGCTAGCCGCGCTCCAGGCTATTTAGTGTTAGCCTTTAGTGACGATCGGAGCCGGAGCCTTGCCTTTGCCGACGAAGCAGCCGCCCAAGCTCAAGCCAGCAACCACCAACACCAAGGCTAATGCTACTTTCTTCATAACGTCCCCCTGTTAATGCAGACGAGGGACAAATGACAACGTAGCTCATGGAACAACTAGTGTAAGAAAGACACAGTGGATGGATTTCAGCTACATTTTTGGCTCGTTTTTCAGCGCCAAATCTGATTGGATTTGAGGCCGCCCATTTGCGCCCGCGAAATCGGCCGGATAATGCTCGGGTGAGCATCTCCGGTTTCTAGCGGCCGGGGTCTAGTTTGGCTGGTTTGATCCCGGATTTCCGGGGCGACCTGTTAGCCGGTTTCCCATTGGTCAGCGCTATGACCTTCGGCAGGAGGGACGCCGCAATCATCTGGTGGCCAGTCGGCGTGAGATGTATTCCGTCGAAAACATACTTCCATAGAATTTCTTCATCATAAACAATGACCTTGATCGAGCGAGCCTGCAGCCGTCGGGTCATCATTGTGATGTTCGCGGAGCGCTGCTCTCTCGAGCCAAGAAAACGCAAATCATTCCCGCCAGGCTGCAGAATAACGATTTGAGTTCCTTCGGGGACGGCAGAATTGATGCGAGTCAGCATCTTGGATGTCGTGTCGAAGGGAACACCGGCGTTTGTGATTTGTGCCTCAACCCCTTTCTCCTTGAGCATCCCTTGTAGGACCGCGGGATACGCCGACTGCTCGCTGATTAGCCAGCCGGATGTGTTACTTGCGCCGACGGCAACAATTCGAAGCGGAGCCGCGTCCGCGGCGGTCATGAAGAGCAACATTAAGGCGGCAAGCAGCCCTCCCCGGCCCAACCCAATGCCTGGAGACGGGACGCGCCACGCTCTTGCCGCAGCGCCAAGAAACACCCTGGACCTGCGACGCCTCATGTTTTTCTCCCATCGCATGGAACTGGTAAGCCGATGCGGACGCACACGGTAAGGAAAGACAATTCCAATACAAGAGCCGCCAATCAGCCCCGGCCTGTCGGAATATCTGACTGCTTTTGTGTGCATCTTGACGGTCTTTACCCGCAGATGATTTAACTTCCGCGACCTTCGTTGCAGGGACTTCTGGGACTTTAGGAAAATTATGCGCCGCTTACCCCATCGGATTGCCACCGCTTTGGTCACGACACTGTTCGCTGGATCTTGCGGTTTCGTCATGAAAACAGAGGCCGCGGAGACGTCGCGCACAAACGCGCCGTCTTGGTTCACGACGCCGTTCGGAATCATCTATAAGATCCATGATCGCGAAACCGTAGCTTATGCGGCCAAATACGCTTCCGGTTCGATTGTCGTGAACACGAGCGAACGCTACCTTTATTTCGTGCTCGGTGAGGGAAAGGCGCTTCGCTACAACATCGGAGTAGGGAAGGAAGGGCATTCCTGGGCTGGCGTAAGCACCATTTCCTCGAAGCGGGAATGGCCGGATTGGTCCCCGACCCCGAACATTAGAAAACGGAACCGGATCCGCCGGATTATATGAAGGGGGGCGACGGAATCCGCTCGGCGCACGGGCTCTTTATTTGGGCTCAACACTCTATCGCATCCACGGGACGAACGAGCCATGGAAAATTGGCGACGCGGTTCGTCGGGGTGCATCCGTCTCACAAATGCCGACATCATCGATCTCTACAACCGTGCCAAAATAGGCGCGACCGTTGTCGTCCAACGGTAAGGCTTCAGCTAGCCGCTGCTTCTATGTGTTTAAATTTCATCATTGAACGTTGACTGCGGAGCGGTCGCCAGTGAAATTGCTGGGTGCTCGTGAGGGTCTTGCTCTTGTTATTACCTTCGCCGGTATCGTCTCCGCGACATCGGGCGAAGTCTGGGTGTGTACCTTTCCAGGCCTCATAAGCACAATGACCGTTAAAGAACGATTCGAAGTTCGCACAGTCGATGTGCTGCGGGACGGGACGACGACCTACCGCATTATTGAGAACAGCAATCGCGGCATCATTGCGACGTACGCGCGCGCCGATACCCCGGATCGGGCCATTACGGTCGGCACGCTGGCGATTGACAAACCCACGGGCGACTTTGTGCTTGGCGTGATGGTACCGGGCGCGCCTTTGATGAATAAAAAGTCGTCGCCGGCAGATGCCAAAAGACTGATGGATAGAACACCGCAGTGGGCGTCGACCGTGCCCATCGCTTACACCCGCGTAGTTTGGAGCGCCCGAAAGCCGGCCGGCTCGCTGTTTCGCTCGAACCAAAACGAGAGCTGTTCTTGACCGGAAATCTGCCAGATTTCGCACGGCCCGGCGGCGCCGGCAGATTTTCCACATCGCCGGATACGATCCCTGATCTGTCTGCGACCAGCACCTGCGTTTGTCAGGGAGCTT
>CAWKOD010000037.1:0-20813 GCA_963850885.1 uncultured Alphaproteobacteria bacterium
CTGTTCAACTCCAGCCTTGAAGGCAACACCAGGCGCGCGATCGATCTCCATGAGGGTGATGACATCGATGAGGGTGCCTTCAAGACGCTCATCCGCGCCGCAGTAGCACTGAACAACTCAAAGGCCCGATAGTCGAATTCGGCGCATCACGAGTTGGCGTAATGACAACATCTGCCGTCATTGCGAGCGAAGCGAAGCAATCTCGCGTCATCCTCCATTGGCCGGGCCACGCGGGTGCTTCTGTGGGCCGGAACTCACGTCTCATACCAATTCGCGCCGCTCGCGACCCACCTGCGTCGTTGCGTCAGGTTTGCCACGCCCGTCCAGGTGTTTGATTTGACTCGCCTTTACGATGCGAATCATCCCCGCAACATCGAGCGTTATAAGTCAAGACTTCCGAGTTTTGGTTCAGGCGTGCGTTTTCTTCCAGATCAAACAGCCTCTGCGAGGGCCGCCGTGGAACATCTTCACTACCCCAATGAAAGTGCGGAGTACCGTGCCGCGCGAAATGCGCTGCTCGATGAAGAGATTGCGCTGCGGGCACAGATTGAAGCCGTCGCAGCAAAACGCCGCGCGCTGCCGCCCGGCGGCGAGATGCGCGAGGACTACGTTTTCGAGCGGATCGGCAAGACCAGCATGCCCGAGAAGGTGAGGATGTCCGAGCTGTTCGGTCCGCACGACACACTCATCCTGTACAGCTTCATGTACGGTCCCGAGCGCGAACTGCCATGTCCCGGCTGCACCCACCTGCTCGAGGGCATCGAAGGCGCCGCCAGACATGTGGGCGAGCGCGCTGCGCTTCACATCGTCGCCAAATCGCCGATCGCGCGTCTCGCCGCCTGGGCGCACGAACGCGGCTGGGAACACCTTTCGTTGTTGTCGACGGCGGGCAACAGCTACGACGCCGATTACTTTGGCGACACGTCCAAATTTTCAAAGGCGATGCGCGTGCAACATCGCGTCCCGGACGGCGAGAACTGGGACGAAACGATATTCAACGTCTTCAAAAAGAAGAACGGCGCGATCCGACATTTTTGGGGCTCGGAGATGAGCTTTGCCCCGCCGGCGCCCAAACAGCACCATCGCGCCGGCGATCTGGTCGACCCGCTGTGGGGTCTGCTCGATATGACGCCGGAAGGCCGGGGCGACTTCTTTCCGAAGGTGAACTACGAATAAGCGGTGCTGCGGACATCATCAGCGCAGCCTTCAAACCAGCCCGTCTTCCCCCTTGATGTCTTCGAACTTCAACCCGCCGACGCGGGCACCGATCCGGCCGCGGTTGGCGACGCAAAAGATCACGGCGATCTCGTCGGGCCACGGCGCGTCCGGCAGCACGACCGTCATGCCATCGTAATGCGACCGGACGTACAGCGCGTCCTTGCACGCCAGCGGAACATCGATCGGAACGCCGGGGGCCGCGCGCTTGGTGAATGACGAAATCCAGGCCTTGCCGCCGCCGACCACATCGCGGAGCGGATTCGCGAAGGTCGTCGTCAGCAGCGCATTGGCATGTTCCTGCTCGCCCGCCAGCCCGGCAATGCCGGCCTTGCCGTAGCTCTGGACCTGGTAAGGACCCAGCGTTTCGACCAGCAGCGTGCCCATCTCGCGGCCGAGTTCCTCGCTCGCCGCGATCATCGGGCGCAAATCTTCGACGTGCCGGCCGGCGTAGGGGTTTTCCACCACCGCGGCGACAGCCACCTTGCGCAGCGGCGCCGCATGCGGATCGCCGTGGTCCACCTGGTGCTCCACGAAATTGAACCATCGGCGGATTCGCAGCTTCATGCCGGCTCTCCCTCCGCATCTATTCCTGAATGGGAATTCCGGCGCTTCGGATGGCCTTGCCCCATTTGTCTATCTCCTCGTTGAGGAACGTGCCGAAGGCCGCGGGCGTGCTGGCAACCGGCACCGCGTCCTGCGCGCGATAGGCGGCTCGCACCTCGGGCGTTGCCAGCACCTTGGCGATTTCCGATTGGAGCCGGTTGACGATGTCCGGCGGCGTTCCGGCCGGCGCCATGAAGCCGAGCCACGCGTCGCCGGAATAGCCGGGAACCGTTTCGGCGATCGCCGGAATGTCCGGAGCGGTTTCGGTCCGCTTGAGGCTTGCGACCCCGATCGCACGCACCTGGTTCTCCTTGATCTGTCCCTGCATGGTTGCCAGCGCATCCATCATCAGCGAAGGCTCGCCCGCGATCACGTCCATGCGCGCCTGGCTGCTCGACTTGTACGGCACATGCTGGATATCGATCCCGGCCATGGATTTCAGATGCTCCATCGGCAGGTGATAGATCGAACCCACGCCCGACGAGGCGTAATTCAGCTTGCCGGGCTGGGCCTTCGCCAGCGCGATCAGTTCGGCGACGGATTTCACCGGCAGCTTGGGATTGGTGACCAGCACCAGCGACAGCGCGTTGAGCTGGGTGATCGGCGTGAATTCCCGCATCAGCAGATAGCCGCGCTTGGGCGACATCGTCTCGCCGATCGCCAGCGCATTGGAAACCATCAGCAGCGTATAGCCGTCGGCCGGCGCCCGCGCCGCGACCTGGGTGCCGATGATGGCGGCAGCGCCGACGATATTCTCGATCACCACCGGCTGTCCGAGCGACTGCGACAGCGCCTGCGCCAGCGGGCGCGCGAAGGTATCGCCCGCGCCGCCCGCCGCGAACGGCAGGATCATCTTGATCTGGCGGTTTGGATAATTCTGCGCCTGCGCGGCCTGCGCCGCGCCGAGCGTCAGCGCGGCGGCCAGCAGCCAGCGGCTTGCATCGATGCCCTTCATGGATTCCCTCCCTTTGAATCGCCCGTTGTTGTTATTGTCGCGCGGCAATCGTCAGTGCCGTGCAAAGAATTCCGGAATCATCGCGAAGCTCTCCGGCTTCTCGACCAGGAAACCGTGCAGCGTTTTCGGAAAGATGCGCGCCTCGGCATTGGGCATGCGCTTGGCCATCTCCTGCATGTGGCGCGGCGGCGTGATGATGTCCTCCTCGCCGCCCATGAGCAGCGTCGGCGCCTTGATCTCGCCGATCCGATCCCAGGTGTCATGGGTGAGGATGGAATCGCCCATGTGCAGGAATCCTTTGATCGGCCGCTTGGCGGCGATCAGGGCCTGCACCGTGCGGTCGATGGCTTCGACGTTCGCGTCGTAGTATTCGGCGGTATAGAAATACGTCATCAGTCCGGGAAACAGCTTTTCGTAACCCGCGTCCTGCGCCGTCGCCATCCACCACTTGACCATGTTGTTGCGGCGCGTTTCCGGCTTGGCGGAGGTCGAGGTCGCGACCAGGCTGCGGACGCGTTGGGGCTGCCTCGAGCGCCACCCATTGCCCGATGTTGCCGCCGAGCGACTTGCCGAAAAAGTGTGCGCGTTCGATGCCCAGATGGTCCATCAGGCCGATGGTGTCGCGCGCCATCATCAGCGTCGTGTAGGGATAGTCCGGCACATCGCTTTCGCCGATGCCACGGTTGTCGAACGCCAGCACTTTGTAGCGTTTGGCGAATTCCGCGATGTTGTTGCCCCAGGCCTGCCAGTTGCCGCTGGCGTAGCCGCCGATCAGGACGAGCCAGTCGCCCGAGCCCTGGATCGGTGTAGTTGATTTTCACGTCGCCGACAGTCGCAAACGGCATCGCCCCGGTCCTCGCATTGCGCGCAACACCCAGCCGTCGCGCTTCAGATACCCTTAATGCAATCGTTTGCATAAAGCACGATCTCGCGATGCCCCCACGGCCAGGCTCGCATGCAATTTGGGGACGCATTCGCCTGCGGATTTCGCGTAGGCTCCGCCCGCATCAAGGACCCGTGCCGGGTCGTCTCAAGGCGTTCTGATGAACCGTCCCCCTTTGCCAGGCGAGAGCCCGGTGTCGCCTCGTATTTTCACGGTGCTGTCTCTGCTCTGGCTCGCCGGCGCCGCGATCCGCATTCCGCTGCTCGCGGTGCCGCCGGTCATCCCGCTCATTCACGACGACCTGCACATGAGCGAAACGCAGGTCGGACTGCTGATCGGCATACCGCTCAGTATGTTCGCGCTCGCCGCGATCCCGGGCTCGCTGTTGATCGCCCGCTTCGGCGTGCTGGTGGTCGCAACCTGCGGGCTCGCCATCGCGAGCCTGGCGTCGGCGGCCCGCGCCGCGGTGACCGACATCTGGACACTCTACGCAGCAACCCTCGTCATGGGCTTCGGCGTTGCGATCTTCCAGCCGGCGTTTCCGACGCTGGTCCGCATCTGGTCGCCGAGCCGCGCCTGGCTGGCCAATGCGGTCTCGACCAACGGCATGCTGATGGGCGTGACATTCACCGCGGCGCTCAGCATTCCCATCGTGCTGCCGCTGGTCGGCCAGAGCTGGCGTTACGATCTGCTGGTCTGGTCGGTACCGGGCCTTGTCACGACGCTGCTCTACATCGTCGCCGCGCCCCGCCGCCGGACCGGCACGGCCGGGCGGCCGGCCGCCGCATCGCTGTGGATGCCGAACTGGCGCAGCCGCGAACTCTGGCTGCTCGGCATCGCGCTCGGCGCCAACAACGCGCTGTTCTTCGCCTCCAACGCCTTCGTGCCGGATTACCTCACCCACACCGGCCGCGGCGACATGATTGGCGTGACCCTGGGCTGGCTCAACGGCGCGCAACTGATCGGCTCGTTCATGATGCTGTTCATGACCGAGCGGCTGCAGCGGGGCACCTGGCCGTTCACGATCTTCGGGCCGGTCACGCTCGCAGGCCTCGTCGGCATCGTGCTGTGCGACGGTGTCTGGGTCATGGTTTCGGCGGCGGCGGCCGGCCTCGGCGCGGCCGTGACCTTCATCGTCAGCTTCGGACTGCCGGCGATCCTCAGCCCGCCCGGCGAGGTGCATCGCATGGCGGGCGGCATGTTCACCATCAGCTACACCATCGCGGTGATCGTGCCGGTGCTCTGCGGCGCCTGCTGGGATCTCACCGGACTGCCCTGGACCGCGTTCATGCCGATCGCCGCCTGCGCGGCCGTCATGACGATTTTCGGCACGATGCTGAGTGCGCGGAATGCCCGGTCCGGAAGGTGAAGGAAGGTGGGTCGGCCGGTCCAATCGGACGATTGCCGTGCGGTCATATTCGACATAGAGTTTTTGAATGCCGGATATTCAGGCCTTGGCCACTCTTTGTTCGAAGGTTGAAACGTTAGCTCCTGGCTCGTTTGCCGGCATTACCATCAGCAGTAGCGATTTCACCCACATCGAGAGGGCGCTGTTTCCAACGCTGCCTTATTCATTTTCAGCTGCGATCACGCATGTGCCTCTGGAACCGGCAGACTTTGGCTCCTGCGTGAAAGCAATTTCCTGCGGTCAGCCCATTACGTGCCCTGATATTCAGAATGACAGCGTGTTTGATCCACGATGGCGACAAGTGTGTCTTGCGCACGGATTGCGAGCTATTCAGTCCCGTCCGGTCTACGTCGACGGAAAACCGCGGGGAACGTTCGTTCTCGCCTTCCGGGAACCCACGCCGGAGTCAGGTTGGGACGCCGCACTCATGACGTTTGCCGCCGACGTGGTCGGTCAAGCTTTGTCGAGCGCGTCGGATGGGTCAAGCGCAGCGAAATCGACCACATCAGGTTCGTGAGATGTCATTTATGATTCGGTTCGTCATCCTGACGAGCAGCCTTGTGCTCGCGATCGGCAGCGGGGCGGCTCTGTCGCAACCGGGCGGTTCCCCCATGAGCAAGCCTCCGCTGACACTGCAAATGCCGGCAAATCCGGATCCTGTCCCGGTGGCCCTGAACGCCGCAACGACGGCATTGCTCCTGTTCGACGTCGTCGAACCCATTTGCGCGCGTCAACCCATATGCAAAGCGAAAATGGTGCCGGCGATCTCTGCACTGCTGGCGCAGGCACGGAAGGCCGGTGTCACCATTGGGTATGGGACCCGGGCGCCGACCATGTCGGAATGGTTGCCGGAGGTTTCGCCTCAGCCTGGCGACATCAAGATTGAAAGTCAGGCGCAGGACAGGTTCTATAACACTGAGCTCGACAAGGCGCTGAAGGCCAAGGGGATTACCACGCTCATTCTGACCGGCTGGAAGGTGAGCGGTTCGGTGACCTATACATCGGTCGGCGCAACGCTCCGCGGCTACACCGTCGTCGTTCCTATCGATGCGACCTTGGACGCCACCGATTACGAAATCGCCATCGGGCAGTATCAAATTCTGCATCAGAACAGTTCGAATGCCGCGAACGAGCCTTTGAAGAACCGGGCCTCAACCCTCAGCCGCACGGACCTGATCACCTTCAAATAATGCTCGTGATGATAGCGGATGTTGTCATTGCGAGGAGCGCGCAGCGCGACGAAGCAATCTCCGCCACACGGACGGGCGCAAAACGAAGCGAGATTGCTTCGCTTCGCTCGCAATGACATCTGAAACTCACCGCCAACACTCCTGGCATGGCTATTTTTGCCATAGCGGTGCGTGAAAAATGCGCACCCGGGATGCCGTGACCCCGGCTATACAAATGCCGCGGCACAGGAAACCGAGCGATCCCTTTGGACTCCTGCGGAATGCGGGCAGTTGGCCGGCAGCGCGCGATGCTGCGGGACGAACAGAGTGAAGGCAGGAGCAATCGATGCAGTTCTCGGCCATGACGATGAATATGTTCGTCCCCGGCAACGACGATCCGGGCGACGACAACCGCATCATCGACATGGCTGTCGCGCAATCGATCTGGCTCGCTGAGCTCGGCTACCATGTGTGGTTCACGGATCATCACTTCAGAGGGCCGTGGCACAGCAACCCGATGCAGTTCGCGGCCTATGTTGCGCCGTTGATCCCGCGCGATCGCTACATGGGCTTCGGCGTCCTCTCCATCCCGTTCTATCATCCGGTGCGGCTCATCGAGAGCATGAACCTGCTCGATCAGCTGACCAAAGGCAAAGTGTTGTTCGGAGTCGGCAGCGGCTGGCAAGGCACCGAGCCGAACGGGCTCGGCGTCGACCCTGAACAGCACGCCTCGGGCCGCCTCGGCGAGGAGACGCTCGACGTGATGGAGCGGCTATGGAATTTCCGGAACGGCGATCCGGAATTGAGCTTTTCGGTGGGCTCCAACAGCGGCCGCATCAAGCGGCGCATCATGCCGGCGCCGTACTCAAGGCCGTACCCGACGATCATCCGCGTTGCGAGCCGCGAGGCGGGCCTGGTGCGAGCCGCGCAAAAGGGCTGGCCGGCCTTTCTCGGCGTCCTCGGCGCCGACCTGGGCAAACAGATGCAGCTCTACCGGCGCGCCTTGGAGGAGGCCAATCATCCGCAAGACGTGAAAGAGAACTGTCTGCGCTGGTGTTCATACGACTGGGTCGGCGTGACAGTGGCCGACACGGACGAGGAAGCGCTGGCGCGCGAGAAGATTGCGCGCGCTGAGATGATGGCGATCCGCGGCGGCTACATCCAGCGGAACGGCAAGATGGATGGGCCAGTGATCAAATCGACACCAGGGCAATCGACAGCCGACGGCTATGCCAAGGGCGGCGACATGAAGGCCACCATCGCCGGCTCTCCGGACACGATCGCCGCCAAGGTGAAGCAATTGGTGGATATGGGCATCAATCACCTGCATCTGCGCTTTCTCGGCGAATGGGACGGCGAGACCCGGCACATCTGCAAGACCTCGGCCGAGTTGTTCGCGAAGGAGGTGCTGCCGCGCTTTAACGAAGCGCAGACCTCGCTGCAGCCCGCGTTGGCGGACGTGCTCTAGCGCGAAGCGCACACGCGGGGTCGCGGTCGCCTTTGGGCATTCGTGCAGAA
The DNA here is from genome assembly GCA_963850885.1 of uncultured Alphaproteobacteria bacterium. Taxonomy (GTDB): domain Bacteria; phylum Pseudomonadota; class Alphaproteobacteria; order Rhizobiales; family Xanthobacteraceae; genus Z2-YC6860. The sequence continues at coordinate 7,755 of CAWKOD010000037.1, forward strand.
TGGCGTAAAGGGCGGCCACCAACTCACATCTTGTACGACTAGTGGTTGGTGTGACCCGTCAGCAACGAGAACAGACCCTCGTGCCCGCGACCCGTTGGAGCGCCGATGCCCCGTTAGCGACGGAATTTGGAACCGCCAAAACCAAGGCGCCCAAAGCGGCGGTCCTGCCCGAGCCAGCCAAGAACCGCCGTCGCGATGTTTCCCCAGGGTTTGTTCTGTTTGTTCTTGATTTGTTCTACAATTGATGTCTCATACCGCCGGCGGCGCCTGCGAGTTCGGCCTCGTCAGCCGGGCTCCCGGGGGCCTCGGAGACACCGCCCGGCCCAACTTCGTGGGGCCGTCCGTAACGGGCTGGTGGAGCGGATGAACGCAGGGCGAAAGCCCCTGCGGGATCAAGGAGACCTAGCGAACGGCTCCTTCCGTTTCCAGAAGGCGGTCCGAGGACCAAGGAAAAACGCCGCGGTGAAGCGCCGAAAGGCGCGCCGGCCCGCGTCATGGGCTGGCCGTTCCCTCCCGCTGGAGGGACCGGCTCGATCGTAAGGTCGGGCCACCGGGTGCGGCGTTCCGCACCAGCGCCTGTCGGCGCTTCGCCCCCCTCGGACTGGGGGGACATTCCCCAAAAGGCGACCGGGCGCCCCCTCCCCCGGAACGATGGCGCGTGCCTCACCCGCGTTGAGCGGCAAACTCGCAGCACGCGTGCTGCACCCTGCCCTCAACCGGACAACGCGGAAGCGCCGAGAGTATTTTGGCGGAAAGCATTTTGGCAGAACGAACCCGAGAAGGAGTGGAGAGCGTTTTGGCAGAACGAACCCGAGAGTTCCGCGCAGCACTTTTCCGCGCCGGCCGGTATGATCGCCGCGACCGACCAGGAGGAACTTGAGTGGATCTTGGAATTGCCGCCCGATTGAAGTTCGCCGCATGAGCGCAGGAGCCACTAGGACCGAGCCGGTGCGGATCGAAACCGACGTGCTGGTGATCGGTTCCGGCGCGGCCGGCATGTATGCGGCGATCGAGGCGACCCGCGCCGGCTGCCGCGTGCTGCTGATCGATAGGAGCCTGATCGGCCGCGGCGGCGCGACCGTGATGGCGCAGATGACGGTCGCGGTGGCGCTCGGCGCCGAGGCGCCGGACCATTGGAGCCATCACTACCAGGACACGCTGACCGCCGGCCGCGGGCTCTGCAACGAGCCGCTGTCGCGGCTTCTGTGCGAGGAAGGCCCGTGCCTGCATCGAGGAGATGGACGCCTGGGGCGTCGGCTGGGCGCGCAAGAACGGCAAGATCACCTCGGCGTTCGCGCCGGGCCATGACCGGCCGCGCTGCGTCTATGTCGATTTCCTCAACACCGGCCCGGCCGTGTCGAAGACGCTGCGCACCGTCGTGCACAAGACACCAGGCATCAACCGTACCGGCGACCTCTGCGTGGTCGATCTCCTGAAGGTGGACGGCGAAATCGTAGGCGCCACAGCCTGGCATGTCGGCTCCGGCGCGCCGGTGGTGATTGCCGCGAAGGCGACGATCGTCGCCACCGGCGGGCTGACGCGGCTCTACCGCCGCAACAGCGCCTCCACCAACATGGGCGGCGACGGCTATGCGCTCAGTCTCCGCGCCGGCGCGCCGCTGATCGACATGGAGTTCGTGCAGTTCTTCCCGATCGGGCATCTGGCGCCGCGGCTGATCGGCATGGACCCGATCATGTGGGACCCGTTCCGCTACAAGCTCGGCGGCCGGCTGCTCAACAACGACATGCACGATTTCACCGACCGCTACGGCGTGCCGGAGACCGGCAAATATGTCATCACCCGCGATCTCGGCACCTACGCCATCATCAAGGAGGTCGAGGCCGGCCGCGGCTCGCCGCACGGCGGCGCCTATCTCAGCTTCCAGCACGTCCCGGCGGAGAAATTGCGCGAGGCGTTCGGACCGGTGATCGACCGGCTCGCCGCGAACGGCATCGACCTGACGAAAATGCCGGTCGAGGTGGCGCCGATCGCACACTACCACATGGGCGGCGTGGCCGCCGACGTGAAGATGCAGACCGAAGTCCCGGGCTTGCTGGTCGCCGGCGAAGCGGTCGGCGGCGCCAACGGCGCGAACCGGCTGTCGGGCAACGCCATCACCGAAGCGTTCGTGTTCGGCCGCCAGGCCGGGCGCACCGCGGCGGCGCGAGCAAAGGCGATGACGTCGGTGCCGAACGCGAACGGCGCCGAGCGCGCGACAGTCGATCTCATTCGCAGCGACCCGCCGAAGGACGTGCCCAACTCGGCCGAGATGCTGCAACGCCTGCAGGCGACCATGTCCGACGATGTCGGTCCGCTGCGCACGGCGGCGAAGCTTCAGCGTGCGCTCGGCACCATCGGCCAACTAACCCAAGCGCTCGGCGAGCGCCCGTTCGGCGATGCGGGTTCGTTCGACATGCAGCGCCTCGACTGGTTCGATCTCCGCAACATGCTCACGGTCGCCCGCGCCGTGACCGAGGCCGCGGCGCTGCGGACCGAAAGCCGTGGCGCCCATCAGCGCGAGGATTTCCCCGAGATGCTGCCGCAGTGGCGCGTCAATCAGACGATCCGGCTGCGCGGCCGGAACCTCGACATCACGCAGACACCCGCCGCCCCGGTGGAGGTCGCCGCCCAATGAGCGACACCGCCACCCTGAAAATCTGGCGCGGCCAGAGCAAGGCCGACGGCCGCTGGGAGACCCACGCGGTGCCGTTCGAGCGCGGCCAGTCGGTGCTCGACGGACTGCGCTGGATCCGCGTCAACAAGGACCCTTCGCTCGCCATCCGCTTTTCCTGCATCAACGCCAACGCCTGCAAGGAATGCATGATGGAACTGGACGGCGAGACGGTCTATGCCTGCACCGCGCGGCTCGAGCCGCGCGAGATGACCATCGCGCCGCTGCCGAACAAGAAGCTGGTGCGCGATCTGGTCACCGAGATCGCGCCGCCCGCCGAACGCTTTGTCGTAAAGGAAAAATGATGACCCCCGAACGCAAGCCTGTCGCCTTCGGCGATATGCGCAACTGGATGAAGGCGCTGAAGTCGGCCGGCGAATTGCGCGAGATCGACGCCGAGGTCGATTGGAACGTCGAGCTCGGCACCATCACGCGCATTGCGCAGGGCCCGGGCACCGGCCCGGCGCTCCTCTTCAACAACATCAAGGACTACAACAAGAACACCACGCGCTGCGGCGCGGTGTTCGCCGGCGGGCTCGGCAGCTATCGCCGCGTCGCCATGATGATGGGCCTTGCCCCCGACACCCATCCGCGCGAGCTCGTCGAAGATCGGCCGCAACATCATGGAAGGCCGCATTCCGCCGCGCATCGTCAAGCAAGGCTCCTGCAAGGAGAACATCGTCACCGGCAAGGACATCGACCTCTATGAATTCCCGGTGCCGCAATGGAACCGGGTCGACGGCGGCCGCTATCTCCTGACCTACGGCGGCGTGGTCACCAAGGACCCGACCACCGACGTTATGAACGTCGGCATCTACCGCGGCATGGTGTCGGCGAAAGACCGCATCCCGATCCTGATGTGGCGGGCGCAGCACATCGGCCATCACGTCACCGCCTGGCAGAACGGCGGCTCGTCGGAGATGCCGATCGCCGTCGCGATCGGCTGGGAGCCGTCGCTGGGCTTCACCGGCGGCTCGCCGGTGCCCAAGGGCGTCTGCGAATACGACGTGATGGGCGCGATCCGCGGCGAGCCGGTCGATCTGGTCAAATGCGAGACGGTCGATCTCTATGTGCCGGCCACCGCCGAGATCGTGATCGAAGGCTTTCTGCAGATCGACCCCAAGGATCACGACATGGAGGGTCCGTTCGCCGAGTTCACCGGCTATGTGGCCGGCGACAAGAGCCCGAAGCCGACCATCCGCGTCACCGCCATCACCCACCGCAACAATCCGATCCTGCGCGGCGCCATCGAAGGCTCGCTGCCTGGCTCGTTTTCGGAAAACGGCATCTGCTCGTCGATCATGCGGGCGTCGACCGCCTGGAACGTGCTCGACCGCGCCGGCGTCCCCGGCATCACCGACGTGTGGTGCCCGCCGGTGCAGACCGGGATCAACCTACTGATCCGCATGAAGTCGTCGTACCGCAACCAGGCCAAGCAGGCCGCCAACGCCATCTGGGGCTCGTCGGCGGCGCACGTGCGCTACAAGCACATCACCGTGGTCGATGACGACATCGACATCCACGACTACGCCGCGGTGGACTGGGCCATCGCGCATCGCGTCAACGCCGGCGAGGACGACATCATCATCATGCCGTCAACATTCGGCGCCGGCCTCGATCCGTCGACGCGCAAGCGCGACCGCAACCCGGCGCTGTTCGGCACCGGCAAGTGGAATCGCGTGCTGATCGACGCCACCATGAATCTCGACTACGACCCCGACCCCGAGCTCGGCGGCGCGCGCTTTCCGCCGAAGGTCTGGCCGGAGCAGAAGGACGTCGACGCCACGATGGCGCGCTGGACCGAGTTCGGACTCGACAAGCCGAAGGTCGTTTAGGTTTTGCGCGCGCTAGGCCGGCTCCGGCTCGGCCCTGGCCGCGCCGGCCGTGGTGCCGGCGACGTTCGGCATGAACAGCCGCGCCACCGTCGGGATCACCAGCAGGCTGCAGATCGGCGACAGCAGCATGCCGCCGACGATCACGCAGGCCAGCGGCTGCTGGACCTGCGAGCCGATGCCGGTGGAGATCGCGGCCGGCACCAGGCCGATGCAGGCCGACAAGCCGGTCATGAAGACCTGACGCATCCGCGCCTCGCCGGCCTGGATGATCGCGGTCTCGGTGTCCATGCCCTGCTCGAGGTCGCGGCGGATGTAGGACACCAGCAAGATGCCATCCATCGCCGCGACGCCGAACAGCGAGATGAAGCCGACCGCCGCGGATACGCTGAGGTTGAGGCCCGCCACATAGAGCCCGAGGATGCCGCCGGCGACCGCGAACGGAATGCCGGACAGCGCGATGAAGCTGTCGCGCACCGAATTGAACAGCGCGTAGAGCAGCGCCAGGATCAGGACCAGGCTGAGCGGCACGATGACCGCAAGCCGCTGCTTGGCATCCTGCAGCGCGCCGAACTCGCCCGACCACTCCATGCGGTAGCCCTGCGGCAGCGGCACGGTCTTGGCGACCCGCTCCTGCGCCTCGGCGACGGTCGAGCCCAGATCGCGCTCGCGCACGCTGTATTTCAGCGGAATGAAGCGCTGGCTGTTTTCGCGATAGATATAGGCGGCGCCGGTCTCCAGCCGCACGTCGGCGACGTCGCTCAGCGCGATATAGGCGGGCGTGGCCTTCGAGTCGCTGTTCGGCAAGGCGATCGGGATCGCGCGGATGGCGTCGACGTTGTCGCGATAGCGCGCCGCCAGCCGCACGGTGAGCGCGGAGTTGATCTCGCCCTCGTAGACGCGCGTCACCTCCTGGCCGCCGATCGCCGCCTGCACCATCGTGTTGATGTCGCCGACCGAGAAGCCATAACGGGCCGCCTTGGCGCGGTCGATCCGCACGTTGAGATTGGGCTGGCCCAAGAGGTTGAACGCCGCCGGATTGACGACGCCGGGCACCTTGGCGAGCTCGCTCTTCAGCGATTTCGAGATACGCTCGAGCTCGCCGAGATCGGGCCCGAACAGCTTGATCGAATTCTCGCCCTTCACGCCCGACACCGCCTCTTCGATGTTGTCCTGGATATATTGCGAGAAATTGAAGTCGATGCCGATGAACTGCGAATTGAGCTTTGCGTTCATCTCATCGACCAATTGAATCTTGCTCAAGCCCTTGGGCCACTCGCCTTGCGGCTTCAATGGCACGAAGAACTCGGCCAGGAACGATCCGTCCGGGTCGGTGGCGTCGTCGCCGCGGCCCTGCTCGGAAGCAACCGTCTGCACCGGCGCGAACTCCATGATGGTCTTGCGGATGGCGGCGACGGCTTCCATCCCCGCTTCGAGCGTGATGGTCGGCGGCATCACGGCGCGGATCCAGAGATTGCCCTCTTCGAGCTTCGGCAGGAATTCGGTGCCGAGCCGCGCCCCGAGCACGCCCACAACGATCAGGAAAGCCGCCGCGAATCGTCGCTGCGATCCGGGCGTTCTTCACCGCCATCGGCAGCAGCGTCAAATAGATGTTGCGGATAAACCGCACCAGGATCGTCTCGATCTCCTGCACCTTCTCGGGCAGCAGGATCGAAGCCAGCACCGGCGTCACCGTAAAGGTCGCGATCACCGCGCCGGTCAACGCATAGGCATAGGTGCGCGCCATCGGGCCGAAAATCTGGCCCTCCACGCCCTGCATCGTGAACAGCGGCAGGAACGCCGCGATGGTGATGATGACCGAAAAGAAGATGGCCTTGTCGACCTCGACGGCCGCGGCCAGGACGCGGCGGAGCTTGTCCGTCAGGCTCGCCTCCGGATCGGTGATCGCCCGCCTGGTGTGATGCGCCAGGTGGCGGAAAATGTTCTCCACCATGATCACCGTGCCGTCGACGATGATGCCGAGATCGATGGCGCCGATCGACAGCAGATTGGCCGACTCGCCCCGCAGCACTGTGATGATCACCGCCAGGAACAGCGCGACCGGGATGGTGGCCGCAACAATGATCGCCGAGCGCAGGTTGCCCAGGAACAGCCACTGGATCAGGAAGATCAGGGCGATGCCGAACATCATGTTGTGCAGCACCGTGTTCACGGTGATGCCGACGAGATCGCCGCGATCGTAGAACGGCATGATCTGCACGCCCTTGGGCAGCGTGCCGTCGGTGTTGAGCTTGGCCACCGCCTCGCGGACGCGCGTCACCACCTCCATGGTGCGCTCGAATTTCTGCATCAGCACGATGCCGTTGACCACGTCGGTGACGTCGTCGCGTCCGGCCAGGCCGAGCCGCGGCCGGAAGCCAACCTGGTTCTTCGCGATATCGGACAGCAGCACCGGCAGACCGCCCTGCTGCGTCAGCACGATATTGTCCATGTCCTTGACCGAGGTCAGGACGCCAAGCCCGCGCACGTTCACCGACTGCTCGCCGAGCGAAATCGTGCGGCCGCCGACATTGGCGTTGCTGGCGCCGATCGCGGTGATGATCTGCGGCAGCGTGAGGTTGAAGGCCCGCATCCGGTCGAGGTCGATCTCGGCCTGGAATTCCTTGGTCTTGCCGCCGAGCACCAGCACGTCGGCGACGCCCGGCACGAGACGGAGCCGGCGCTCCACCACCCAGTCCTGCAGGGTGCGGAGCTCGATGAGATCCATGCTCGGCGGACCGACGAGCTGATAGCGGAAGATTTCGCTGATCGTGCCGGCCGGCGAGATGACCGGCTGCACGCCGGTCGGAAGCTCGACATCCTTCAGCCGATTGAGCGCCTGCTGGCGAACGAAATAGTAGTCGCGGCCGTAGTCGAACTGCAGCCGGATGAAGCCCAGCGCAAACACCGAATTGGAGCGGATGAATTTCAGTCCCGGCGTGCTGGCGACCGCGATCTCGATCGGAATGGTGACGTAGCGCTCGACCTCCTCCGGCGACTGGCCGGGATATTGCGCGATGATCTCGATGATCGGCGGCGCCGGGTCGGGATAGGCTTCGATGTTCATGGCCTGGAACGCGCCGAAGCCAATGGCGAGAAACGCCGCGAATGCGATCAGCACCAGCGGACGCCGGGACAAGCAAGTGGAGATCAGACCGCGAATCATGGCCGGATTGTAACGATCTTTCCAGCCGCCCCGCTAAGAACTGCTTGCCGCCTGGTCCACGAACAAGCTGCCTTTGGTCACAACTATTTCGCCCGGCTGCAGACCCTGCAGCACCTGGATCTGGCCACCACGGGTGATGCCGGTCTTGATCTGCCGCACCTCGATGGTCTTGTCGGCGCGCGCGACCCAGACGCGGGCGTTGTCGGCCTCGTAGATCACCGCATCGCGCGGCACCGCGATCGAGCTGTCGCCCTCGTCGGTATAGATGGTGACCGAGGTAAACATCTCCGGCTTGAACTGGCCGTTGCTGTTGTCGATCGTCGCGCGCACCAGCAGGCGGCGGATGCTCGGATCGAGCGATGCCGCCACATGGTCGATGTTGGCCTTGAACGTCGTCTTCGGATAGGCGAGCACGGTGAAATCGAGCTGCTGCCCGGCGCGAACCTTCGGCGCCTCGCTTTCGCGAACATAGGCGACGAGCCACACGGTCGAGAGATCGCCGATCGTGAACACCGGATCGACGATGCCGGTGCTGGTGTAGCTGACGTACTGGCCGGGTCCGATCTTGCGCTGCACGACGGTGCCGGACAGCGGCGCATAGATCGGCGTCTCGGAGCTGATCTTGCCTTGCTCCTGGAACGCGGTGATCTCGGCGTCCGTCTTGCCGAGGATGGCAAGGCGATTACGCGCGGCTTCAAGCGAGGATTCGGCGGTGCGCAGGTCGGCGCGCGCCTGGGCGAGGTCGGCCGTCGCGGTCTGGAAGTCACGCAACGCGCCCGCCTTGCTCTCGAACAGCGTACGGTTCTGCTTCTCGATGATCTCGGTGATCGTCACGCGCGATTTCGCGCGATTGATCGCTGCAAGCCCGGTGAGGAAATCGTTCTGCGCCTGCACCATGTCGGCGGCTTCGATGTAGAACAGCGGCTCGCCGCGCTTCACCGCGTCGCCTGGCTTGGCCATGAGCCTGGTCACCCGGCCGGCGTAGGGCGGAAAGATCGGCGTCGCCTTGTCTTCGTTGATCGAGATCTTGCCTTCGGTCATGTGTTCCGAGCGGAACGTCATATTCTTGACCGGCTCCATGCCAAGCGCTGCCCATTGCGCCGGCGTCGGCGCAAAGCTCGAGATCCGTTTGGCTTGGCTGGATACTTCGGTGTCTGCGCCGGTGGAGACCTTCGGCGCACGCCCGTCTTGCGTCCTCACAACGATGACGACCGCCACCGCGGCCAGCACGGCGACCACGGCCAGCGCTCGCGTATGCCGCGAAGCCGCTCGTATCCAGTCCTGGCAGCGAGATGAAAACATACCCAACTCGAAAACCTCCTCCCCAGAAGAGGTGCTGCATTTTGTCGCGTGTATAGCAGACCCGCGTGTAGCGAATAGTTAAAAAGCGGCCATGTTTCGTCGACCGGTCGGCGTCCCTGGCGCCACTGCTGCTTTCGTAAGCATCTGGGATTTAAGGCATTTTAGGAGTGCAAAACAGGCCTCGAAACGCGGCTGGAAGACCTTCTGACAACCCCTTTGAGCGTTCAATCCGTGCCACCTATCGGTGGTAGAGCCAGCGCCGCATCGACCAGCGCCCCGGCACGCTTCCAGTCAAAGCTCCGATAGACATTGGTCTTCACCAAAAACGACGCCCCGCCGTAGAACTTCTCGTATTGCTGATGGCGGCTGCCGAATTCCGAGCCGATGAAGTCCCAGAGCAGCCGCATCAGGGCGATCTTGCTTTTGGCGTCGGTCGAGGCCGAGCGCATGTAGCGCTCCACATCCGGGGCGGTGAGCGAGCTTTCGAGATCGGCCAGCGACGACGGCAGCGTGATGAAGGCGCCGCCCGCGAGCTCCCGCACCATCTCCAGCATCCGGCCGTTGAATTCCGACTGCATCGCCATGGCCGAATAGAGCGTCGTGACGGAGGGCCACAGCACGCCATTCTTGATCGGCGCCACGACCTCGTGCGCCAGCAGCATGGATTCATAGATCGTCACGAACGCGGCGAGTTCTCCCATCATCACCTGCACCGGCGGCGCCGCGACGTTGCCGGTCATCTCGTTCATGCGCTGAGCAAGACCTGCCAGAAAGCGCAGCTTGGTGACGTAGCGGACCTGCGCCTGATGGTTTCCGAGCGTGTGCGCGGTGGTTTTCCACCACTGATCGCGGGAGATTTCGACATTGCGGTAGATGAACACGTGCTCCCACGGCACGAAGACGTTGTCGAACACCACGTAGCTGTCGGATTCGTCGAAGCGGCTCGACAGCGGATAATCGAACGAATTGTCGGCCCGAAGCGCGAACGGCCGCCGCGGATAGAGCTTCAGCCCCGGGGCGTTGATCGGCACCGCGACGTTGTTGGCGTAGTTCTCGTCGCCCGGCTGCAACGGATGAATGCAGCTCAGTTGCAGCCAGTCGGACAGCGCGCCGCCGGTGGCAAGCTGTTGCGCGCCCGAGATCACGATGCCGTCGTCGCGTTCCTTCACCACGCCGGCGTAGAGCGCCGGATCGCTCTGCTTGTGCGCCGGCTTGCTGCGATCGATCTGCGGCGGCACGATCGCGTAGCTGACGTAGAGATGCTCGTCGCGCATGCGCTCGTAGAACGCGACGACGTTGTCGGCGAATTTCTGGCCGCCCTTGGCGAACACCTCCGGCACGGCGGCATAGCCGCAGAAGAAGCCCGCGACGTGGTCCGGGGTGCGGCCCATCAGGCCGAACGTCGCCTCCGCCCATTTTTCCGAGAACAGCCGCCGCTGGCGCAGATCGGCATGGGTTTTCGGGATCTGGAAGGCGCGCAGCACCGGCGCCCCGGTCTTGGGCGAGGTGAACGTCATCAGTTCGCGGTTCGCCGGCTCCGCGGCGATATCGTAGAGCCGCGCCACCGAACGCGCGGCCTCGCGGAAGGCCTTGTGCCGGCTCACGTCGGCGACGCATTCGCCGTCGACGAACACCTGCCGTCCGTCGTTCAGGGAGCGCAGATATTCAGACCCGGTTCGCAGCGCCGCCATGGCATCCTCCCGATTTATATTAAAAATATAGCTACATAAGGTACCTTTCTGGAATGCTGTCAAGCCGGTAAATGTGGTATAGCCTTCGATCTGGAGGAAGGCGCATGAAGACGTCGGCCAAGAAGGCGAGTTCTCGCCGACCGAACAATGCCTTGCCGCAGCGCGGCAGGGCCTTCGTCCCACCGACAACAATCACGCTTCCGCCGATGTTGAAGTCCGGCGGCGACGTCGCGTTCCGCGAAATGCTCTACCTGATGGCGCTGACATTCGGCCGTCTCCACACCTGTCGTGAATCTTTTGGCCGCGCTCTCGGCCTCACCGCTTCGCAGTTCATCGTGCTAATCGGAACGGCTTACCAGCAAGGCAGCGAAGGCGTATCGATCCGCGCGCTCGCCGACCACACCCAGCTCGCCGCAACGCACGTGACCACCGAGGTCGGCCGATTGATCGGCAAGGGTTTGCTCACCAAACAGGCCAGTACGCTCGATCGCCGCAGCGTGCTGGTGCGGCTGTCGCTCAAGGGAGAAGATGCGATCCGCACGGTCAATCCGCTGCTGCGGCGAGTGAACGACCTGCTATTCGCTGATGTGTCTCGCGAGGATTTCGCCGCGGTGTCATCCTTTCTCGAAAGGTTCGCACTCAACAGCGAATATGCGCTGGCGGAAATCCGCCGCTCCGAGCGGGAGAGATCGTCGGCCGGACGATTGGCCCGCAACGCAAGGCAGGATTGAATTCGCCGCGCGGCCCTTGCCCCGCGGCGCGGCGTCCATCACCCTCCAGTGCCGAAGCACGAGGAACACGATGTCGGAATTGGAACGCTGGGAAGCGCGATTTGCGGCGCCGGGCTATCATTTCGGCACCGAGCCGAACGCCTTCCTCAAAAGCAAGGCCGGTCTACTCAAGCCAGGCCAGAAGGCGCTCTCAATCGCCGACGGCGAGGGCCGCAATGGCGTCTTCCTCGCCGAACAGGGCCTCGACGTTCTGACCATGGATTTCTCGCCGACCGCCCTGGCGAAGGCCCGCGCGCTCGCCAAAGACCGCGGCGTGACGATCCGCGCCGAGCAGGCCGACCTCAACACCTGGCAATGGCCGGTCGAAGCCTTCGATGTGTTGGCCGCTATCTTCTTCCAGTTCTGCGCGCCGCCGCTGCGGGCCCGCGTATTTGGCAACATCAAGCGGGCGCTCAAGCCGGGCGGGCTGTTGCTGATGGAGGGCTATACGCCCAAGCAACTGCAGTACAAAACCGGTGGGCCTTCGGAGGTCGAAAATCTTTACACGCGCGAACTCCTGGAGAAATCGTTTGCGGACTTCTCCAAGATCGAGATCGCGGAATACGACAGCGAAATCCATGAAGGCCACGGACATGGCGGCATGTCCGCGCTGATCGACTTCGTGGGACGCAAGTAAGGATCGGGACGAATGCCATGATCAAAGTGCTGCGGATCGGCCACGCCACCTTCGAAACGCCGGATCTCGCCAAGGCGATCGAGCATTTCACGCAGGTGATCGGGCTTTCGCTCGCCGGCCGCGAGGACAAGCGCGCATTCCTGGCGACCAAGATCGGCCAGCTCGCCATCGAATTGCAGCAGGGTACGCAAACGCGCTGCGCCAAACTGTCGTTCGAAGTGGCGGCCAATGCCGACTTCTCCGACCTGCGCCGCGAGTTGCAGAAGCACGGCGTGGCGGCCGAGGAGCGCAATGATTCCGTTCCCGGGGTACCGAAGGTGCTGTCGTTCCAGGATCCAAAGGGCACGGAGATCGAGCTGTTTCGCGAATGGAGCACGATCGGCAACCACGAGCAGGTTGTCGGCGCCGGCGTGCTCAAGCTCGGCCACGTCGCTTTCGTCACGCCGGAGCCGCAGGCGCTCGCAAAATTCTACGGCGAAGTGCTGGGCTTTCGAGTCTCGGACTGGATCGGCGACTTCTTCGTGTTCATGCGCTGCAACGCCGACCACCATTCGGTGAATTTCATCAAAGGCAAGAGCGCCAAGATGCATCACATCGCCTACGAGCTCCGAGATTTCTCGCACCTGCAAACCGCGTGCGATCTGTTCGGCGAGCGGAAAATCCCGATCATCTGGGGGCCGGTGCGGCTCGGGCCGGGCCACAACGTCGCCGCCTTCCACCGCGACCATGACGATTGGGTCGTCGAGTTCTACGTCGAGCTCGATCAGATGAAGGACGAGGAGCTCGGCTATTTCGATCCGCGGCCCTGGCACCACGACCGCCCGCAGCGGCCCAAGGTCTGGGACGCCAAGCAGGTCGCCTATATGTGGGGACCGCCGCCGACAGCGGATTTTCTGCGCAGCCGCGATTGATCCGCCAGCTAAGTGCGCGCTTCACCCTTCCCTGGAGGGGGAGGGTGAAGTGAGCAAGTCACGCGTCACATTGATCGAT
>CAWKOD010000038.1:0-65316 GCA_963850885.1 uncultured Alphaproteobacteria bacterium
GCCGAACCCGCAGGCGCGCAAGATGGCTTCGGGCGCCGACCGCATCCTCGACGAGGCTGTGGTCTATGACACGCTCCAGGAGGCCATCGCCGATTGCACGCTGGTGCTGGCGACCACGGCGCGGGCCCACGACCAGTCCAAGCCCGTGGTCGATGCGGCCGAGGCGGCGCACGACTCGCCGCGCCGCTGGATCGCGGCGGGAGAGACCGTCGGCATCCTGTTCGGCCGCGAGCGGATCGGGCTCGAAAGCCACGAGGTCGCGCTCGCCGACCGGATCGTTACCCTGCCGGTCAACCCGGCCTTCGCCTCGCTCAACCTCGCCCAGGCGGTGATCATCATCGCCTACGAGTGGTTCAAGCTTCGACCGGCGCCGGGCTTGCCGTTCTGCCATGCCGGGTCGGGTCGCCGCAGGCGGCGAAGCAGCAGTTGCTCGCCTTCTTCACGTACGCTCGAAGGCGAGCTGGAGAAGGTCGAGTTTTTCCGTCCGCCCGACAAGCGCGACACCATGCAGATCAATCTGCGCAACATCTTCACCCGGATGGCGCTGACCCAGCAGGACATCCGCACTCTGCACGGCGTGATCATGTCGATCGCGGATGGCCGCAAGGGTCCGGCGCGGGGCGGGTTGCTCAATGGCGACGAGGCGGCGCTGCTGCGCACGCTGCTCGCGGAGCACGGCCAGGGCCGGGTGCCGAACGAGCGCGGGCCGGTGCGCGGGCTGGCGCGGCTCCTGCGCCGCAATCCGACCGAGGCCGAGCGGATCTTCTGGGATGCGTTCACGCGCGACCGGCGTTTCGTCGGCCAGGGTTTCAAGCGGCAGGTCCCGGTCGGCCCGCACATCACCGACGTGGTGTCGTTCCCGCTGCGCGTGGCGATCGAGCTCGTGCCCGCGGACGAGGTCGCGGCGGCCGTCAAGGCGCGCGCCGAGCGGCGGGCGTGGCTCACCGAGCGCGGCTATCGCGTGGTCGATGTGGCGATGGCCGAAGTCGAGGCGGATGTCGGCGAAGGTGCTGGACGGGCTCGCGGCCGTTTGCGTGTCTAGCCCTTCAGCATCTTGAGCTGCGCCGCGGTGCCGGCGCGGAGGAAGCCGAGATCGCTGCCGACCGCGAGGAAGCGGACGCCGCGCTTGGCGCAGGCGACCGCGCGCTCGGCGTTGGCGCAGTAGAGGCCCGCGATCTTGCCGGCCTTGCGGCACGCCGCAACGATCTTGTCGAGCGCCGCCTCGACGGTATCGGAGTGCGGATCGAGTTCCTTGCCGTCGGTTAGCCCAATCGACAGGTCGGAGGGACCGACGAACAGCACGTCGATCCCGGGCACGGCCGCGATCGCGTCGAGATTGGCCATCGCGGTCTTGGTCTCGATCATGGCGAGCGTCACCGTCGCCGCATTGGCCTCGTTCAAATATTGTTTCGGATCGGAAATGCCGGCGAGCGTCATCGCCCGCGTCGGCCCCCAGCTCCGCTCGCCGAGCGGCGGGAACTTCGCCGCGCTGACGAAGGCCTTGGCGTCGGCGACCGTGTTGATCATCGGCGCGATGATGCCTTCGGCGCCGAAGTCGAGCGCGCGGCTCGCGGTGGCGAACGCGCCGAGCGGCACGCGCACGACCGGCGCGGAGCCCACGGCACGGATCGACGCGATGGCGACCGCGGTCGCGGCGGTGTCCCACAGGCCGTGCTGCTGGTCGATGGTGACGGCGACAAAACCTTCGCGCGCGATCGTCTCGGCGACGATCGGCGCCGGCAGCGCGCACCAGCCGGTGTAGACGGTTTCGCCGGCGGCGAGACGGCGGGCGAGGGAGTAACCTGGGAGGTTGGCCATCAGCCTGAAACCATGAGGAAATTCGCTGCCGGCGGCGCTTGATGCGCGCCGGGCCGGCGCGACGGCTTGCTAAGTGCCGGCCTTGATCTGCTCGACGGCCTGCAGCCATCAGTCGCGTCCATGGTCTTGCGGATGTCCTGATCGGATTGCGCGACGCCCTTGGCGTCGAAATCCTTGCGCACCTTGCGGAACACGTCGTCGTCGCCGGCCTCCTCGAAGTCGGCCACCACGACCTCCTTCGCGTAGGCGTCGGCGGCGGGGCCGGACAGGCCCATTTTTTCCGCGGCCCACAGGCCGAGCAACTTGTTGCGCCGGGCATTCGCCTTGAAGCGGAGCTCTTCATCATGCGCGAACTTCTTCTCGAAGCCTTCCTCGCGCTTGTCGAATGTCGTCATGTCGCCCTCTTCGTTAACGATCGCGGAACATCTGCATCAAGCTATGGACTTCTGCGCGCTTTGCACAACAGGTTGGGGTCGTCAAGGCAATCCACTGACGCAGAAACTTGTCCGTTGCGCGCGAAAAGAAGTCGGCTTATGTCGATTGTGCTGCCCAAGTCGATCGGATAGGTTTTGGGTGTGAACGGATAGGCGTTTGATTCCATTTCGTTGGTGCCTTCCGCTTTCGCCGCCGCGGACCTCGATCCCACACTGGAGCCACGGCATCTCGATGGACTTTAACAAACCACGGTACACTCCGATGAGCCGCCGACGCCGCATTTATGAAGGCAAGGCGAAGGTCCTCTACGAGGGCCCGGAACCTGGCACCCTGATTCAGCATTTCAAGGACGACGCGACCGCCTTCAATGCCAAGAAGCACGAGGTGATCGAAGGCAAGGGCGTCCTCAACAATCGCATCTCGGAATATCTGTTTCAGCGGCTGAACGATATCGGCGTGCCGACGCATTTCATCCGCCGGCTCAACATGCGCGAGCAGTTGATCCGCGAGGTCGAGATCATTCCGCTGTCGGTGGCGGTGCGCAACGTCGCGGCGGGCTCGCTCGCCAAGCGCCTCGGCATCGAGGAGGGCACGCAGCTGCCGCGCTCGATCATCGAGTTCTATTACAAGAACGAGCAGCTCGGCGATCCGATGGTGTCGGAAGAGCACATCACCGCGTTCGGCTGGGCGACGCCGCAGGAGATCGACGACATCATGGCGCTCGCCATCCGCGTCAACGACTTCCTGTGCGGGCTGTTCCTCGGCGTCGGCATCCGCCTGGTCGATTTCAAGATGGAATGCGGCCGGCTCTGGGAAAACGATCTGATGCGGATCGTGGTGGCCGACGAGATTTCCCCGGATTCGTGCAGGCTGTGGGACATCAAGTCGAACGACAAGCTCGACAAGGACCGCTTCCGCCGCGACCTCGGCGGTTTGCTCGAGGCCTATACCGATGTGGCGCGGCGCCTCGGCATCATGAGCGAGAACGAGCGGCCGCAGGGCACCGGGCCGGTGCTGGTGAAGGGCTGAGCCAAGACTTCGCACGCGATAGCAACGAATACGACATGCATGGCCGGGCTTGTCCCGGCCATTTACGTCTTTAGGATCGTGAATGAGCAATACTGAGCGGGATGGCCGGGACAAGCCGGCCATGACGAGGAGAACGCACGTGCTCATCAGCTCGCTGCATTGGTCGCGTCGCCGCATGTCTCTTGGTCTACGGCGGCGTTGCCTCATGCGCAGGACTACCCCAACCGCCCGGTCAAAATCGTCGTGCCGTTTCCGGCCGGCGGCGGCACCGACGCGCTGACGCGGTTCGTCGCGCGCGGCATGGAGCAGCGGCTCGGCCAGCCCTTCATCATCGAGAATCGCGGCGGCGCCGGCACCACGCTCGGCGCGACCGCCGTCGCCCGCTCGGAGCCCGACGGCTACACCATCATGGTCGGCACCGCTTCGACCTTCGCGGCGGCGCCCGGTCTCTACAAGCGTCTGGCCTACGATCCGGCCAAGGACTTCTCGCCGATCATGCTGTTCGCGACCGTGCCGTTCGTGCTGGTGGTCAACCCGTCGCTCGGGGTCAGCTCGGTCAAGGAGCTGATCGCGCTCGCCAAAAGCAAGCCCGGCGAGCTCGCCTTTGCCTCCGCCGGCGTCGGCGCGGTGCACCACATTTTCTGCGAACTGTTCATGACCATGACCGGCATCAAGATGCGGCACGTGCCCTATCGCGGCGGCGGTCTGGCCTTGAACGACGTGGTGGCCGGACACGTGCCGATCTATTTCGCCGATGCGGGCCCCGCGGCGCCGCTGATCAAGTCCGGCCAGCTCCAGGCGCTCGGCGTGACGACGGCGACGCGCAGCAGCAATCTGCCCGATGTGCCGACGCTCGATGAGGCCGGCGTCACCGGCTACGAGGCGAACACCTGGCAGCTGATGGCCGGGCCCGGCGAACATGCCGGCGCCGATCGTGACCAAGCTCAATGCGGCGCTCGCCGATTTCATGTTGACGCCGGAGGCGCAGACGCATTTCAAGTCGCTCGGGATGCAGCCCATGACCAGCACGCCGGCGCAGGCGCACGAGTACATCGTCAAGGAGGCGGCGCGCTGGACCGAGGTCATCAAGGGCATGGGCATCAGCGTGGACTAACGCTAGATTGCCGATGCCATTGCAGGAGCGCGCACATGACAAAGCAACTCACCATCGGGCTGGTCGTCCCGTTCTCGACCGACAAGGTGCCCGAGGAAGGCCCGATGATGTATCCGGGCGTGAAGTTCATTCCGCGCGCGGTCGGGGTGCGGGCGCTGACGCCGGAGGGCTATGACGCCGCGTGGGACGGCATCCTGCCGGCGGCGAAGCAACTCGCCAAGGAGGGCGTCGACGCGATCATGGTGATCGGCACGTCGCTCACGTTCTATCGCGGCTACGAGGCGCACCAGGAATTGCTCGAACAGCTTCGCCGGGAAACCGGCCTGCCGGTCTCGACCATGACCGAGGCGGTGGTCGATGGGCTGCAAGAGCGTCGGCGCCAAGCGCATCGCGGTCGCGACAGCCTATGCCGACGAGGTCAACAACCGGCTGGCGGATTTCCTCAAGCGCTCCGGCTTCGAGGTGCTGGCGCTGCAGGGCTTCGGCCTGTTCGGCTTCGGCGAGCCCGGCAAGAAGAGCGAGCAGGACATCATCGAACTGAGCAGCAAGGCGATCAAGGAGGCGGGCGGCGCCGACGCCGTGCTGATCTCCTGCGGCGGGCTGCTGACGCTCGGCTGCGCCGAGCCGATCGAGCAGCGCCACGGCATCCCGGTGGTCACCAGCACGCAATCGGCGTTCTGGAAGGCGATGCGGCTCGCCGGCGACAGCGGGCATGTCTCGGGCCGCGGCCAGATGCTGGCGCAATCGCAGGCCGTGCCCGCCTAGAAATAGCGGGGGACTTGCGGCCGCCGGAGGTTGCGGGGCGAGGGAATCCTCGTTATCTCAGCCATGAAATGAAGGCGCGCGTCACCGTCACGTTGAAAACCGGCATTCTCGATCCGCAGGGCAAGGCGATCGAGGGCGCTTTGAAGTCGCTCGGCGTCGGTGGCGTCGCCAGCGTCCGCCAGGGCAAGGTGTTCGACATCGAGGTCGAGGGCGCCGACCGGGCGCGGGCGGAAGCGGCGCTCAAGGATGCCGCGGACAAGCTCCTCGCCAACACGGTGATCGAGAACTACCGCGTCGAGGTGCTGGGATGAGCATGATCCCCAGAGTGGGAACCGGTTTGGATCATGCTCCCAACAAGTACCGTGCCATGAAATCCGCCGTCGTCGTTTTCCCCGGCATCAATCGCGAGCGCGACATGGCGCGCACGCTCAGGCTGGTGTCGGGCACCGAACCGAGCATGGTGTGGCACGCCGACACCGCGCTGCCGGCCGGCACCGATCTGGTGGTTATTCCCGGCGGATTTTCCTACGGCGATTATCTGCGCTGCGGCGCCATCGCCGCGCGGGCGCCGATCATGGATGCGGTGCGGGCCCATGCCGGCCGCGGCGGGCTCGTGCTCGGCGTCTGCAACGGCTTCCAGATTCTCTGCGAGTCGGGGCTGCTGCCGGGCGTGCTGATGCGCAACGCAGCGCTGCGCTTCATCTGCAAGGATGTTTATCTCCGGGTCGAGCGCTCGGACACGCCGTTCACCCGCGGCTACAACGCCGGCCAGGTGATCCGCGTGCCGGTCGCCCATGGCGAGGGCAACTACGTCGCCGACAGCGAAACCGTGACGCGGCTCGAGGGCGAGGGCCGGGTGGCGTTCCGCTATGTGGCGCCGGACGGCAAGCTCGATCCGCGCTGGAACATCAACGGCGCCACCAACGCGATTGCCGGAATTTTGAGCGAGCGCGGCAACGTGCTGGGGCTGATGCCGCATCCGGAAAACCACGTCGAAGCCGCGATCGGACCGACCGACGGGCGCGGCCTGTTTGCCGGGCTGACGCAGCACTTTGCAAAAGTCGCTTGAGGCGGCAATAACAGGCTACACTCCGGTCCATTCCGTTGCATTGATCGGAGCGCAGGTGTGTTGAGTAGAGACGCGTCATGGATCTCCGCATCCTAATTGCGGTCGTGTTCGGCCTCGTGCTGGTGGCCTTCGGCGGATTTTATTTCGCGCTGGGCCCGCACTCCACCGACGCTGCTCTCTGCCGCCCGCGCCGACCGCCCCGCCGCCGGGCGCGGCCCTGCCGCCGGTGGTGGTGCGGCTCCGCCGCCGACCACCGCCGCCGCCCATGGCCACGCCGGAGAGCATCGAAGGCGAGATCGCGCGGTCGGAACATGCCGAGCTGCTGGCGCTCTTAAAGAAGAACTTCAACGCCGAATACACCGACCTGATCGCGATGGCGGTCCGCCGACGCAACGAAGGCGTGTCGGATCAGGCGTTCGGCCAGGAACTGGCCGAGCGCTTCCAGGACATCATGCGCGGCAAGTTGAAATTCGGCGCCGGCGCCAGCATGCCGACGATCGATAAGCTCGCCGCCAACGAGGCGAGCCTGTTTCATGCGCTCGGCACCGAAGGCGCGGGCTTCTGCCTGAAGATGCTCGGCAAGGACGACACGCCGGCGGCTGAGGCGCCGCCCGACAGCGTGCGGCGCTGATGCAGCTCGGCACGCTCTATCGGTTCCAGGCCATCGTCGAGGGCATGGCGGCGAATGCCAAGCCGGTCGAGCCGCTCAGCAAGGAAGAAACGCGCGCGTTCGAGGCCTCGCTCGCGCGCGAGGGCCTCAATTTCAAGGACGTGAACACCGGGGCCTATCTCAACGACCAGCCTTGAGCCGGGCAAGCCCTGCCTGACCTTGGAAACGCTGCATCTCGCGATTGCGCGGCTGCCGGAGGGCACGCGCCGGAAGATGTACACCGGGATGTTCTTTGCCGGCCGGGACAAGTGACGGGATCGGCAAATCTGCCGAATAATAGGAGTGGATGCCCGGTCGCCGCTGGGTGAAATTGCGCCTCCCGCACGTTACATATCGGCGGTGATCGCCAACGAGCCGCCCATCACCCCCGCGCTGATCGCCGAGCACGGCCTCAAGCCGGAGGAATACCAGCGCATTCTCGACCTGATCGGGCGGGAGCCGAGCTTCACCGAGCTCGGCATCTTCTCGGCGATGTGGAACGAGCACTGCTCGTACAAGTCCTCGAAGGTGCACCTGCGCAATCTGCCGACCAAGGCGCCCTGGGTGATCCAGGGGCCGGGCGAGAACGCCGGCGTCATCGACATCGGCGATGGGCTCGCCGTCGTGTTCAAGATGGAGAGCCACAACCACCCGAGCTACATCGAGCCCTATCAGGGGGCGGCGACCGGCGTCGGCGGCATCCTGCGCGACGTGTTCACCATGGGCGCGCGGCCGATCGCCTGCCTCAACGCCTTGAGCTTCGGCGATCCCGAGCACCCCAAGACGCGGCATCTTGGTGTCGGGCGTGGTCGCGGGCGTCGGCGGCTACGGCAATTCGTTCGGTGTGCCGACGGTCGGCGGCCAGGTCCGCTTCCACACCCGCTATGACGGCAACAACCTGGTCAACGCCATGGCGGTCGGCCTCGCCGAGGCGGACAAGATTTTCTACGCGGCGGCCTCCGGCGTCGGCATGCCGATCGTCTATCTCGGCTCGAAAACCGGCCGCGACGGCATCCACGGCGCCAGCATGGCGTCGGCCGAATTCGGCGAGGGCGCCGAGGAGAAGCGCCCGACCGTGCAGGTCGGCGATCCGTTTTCCGAGAAGCTGCTGCTCGAAGCCTGCCTGGAGATCATGGCCAAGGGCTGCGTGATCGCCATCCAGGACATGGGCGCGGCGGGGCTGACCTGCTCGGCGGTGGAGATGGGCGCCAAGGGCAACCTCGGCGTCGATCTCGAACTCGACAAGGTGCCGTGCCGCGAGACCGGCATGAGCGCCTACGAGATGATGCTGTCGGAAAGCCAGGAGCGCATGCTCATGGTGCTCAAGCCCGAGAAGGAAGCCGAGGCCGAGGCGATCTTCAGGAAATGGGGGCTCGACTTCGCCATCGTCGGCCACACCACGCCGAGCAAGCGCTTCATCGTCAAGCACGCCGGCGACGTGATGGCCGATCTGCCGATCAAGGAGCTCGGCGACGAGGCGCCGGTCTACGATCGCCCCTACGTCGATACGCCGAAGCAGCCGATCGTGAAGGCCTCGAGCGTGCAGCCGCCGATGCGGGCGCCCGACGCGCTGGAGAAGCTGATCGGCACGCCGGAGCTTTGCTCGAAGCGCTGGGTGTGGGAGCAGTACGATCACGTCATCCTCGGCAACACCGTGCAGCGGCCGGGCGGCGACGCCGCGGTGGTCCGCGTCAACGACGGGCCGAAGGCGCTGGCGCTCACCGTCGATGTCACGCCGCGCTATTGCGAGGCCGATCCGTACGAGGGCGGCAAGCAGGCCGTGGCCGAAGCCTGGCGCAACATCACCGCGGTTGGCGGCAAGCCGCTGGCGATCACCGACAACCTGAATTTCGGCAATCCCGAGAAGCCCGAGATCATGGGCCAGTTCGTCGGCTGCGTGCGCGGCATCGCCGAGGCCTGCAAGGCGCTCGACTTCCCGGTCGTGTCGGGCAACGTGTCGCTCTACAACGAGACCCAGGGCCGCGGCATCCTGCCGACGCCGAGCATCGGCGGCGTCGGCGTGCTCGCCGACTTCACCAAGTCGGCGACGCTCGCGTTCAAGGCCGCGGACGAAACCATCCTGCTGATCGGCGAGACCCAGGGCTGGCTCGGCCAGTCGCTCTATCTGCGCGACCTCTGCGGCCGCGAGGAGGGGGCGCCGCCGCCGGTCGATCTGATCGAGGAGCGCGAGAACGGCGACGTGGTGCGCGCGCTGATCGCCGACGGCCTCGTCACCGCGGCCCATGACATTTCCGACGGCGGGCTCCTGGTGGCGATCGCCGAGATGGCGATGGCGTCCGGGATCGGCGCGGCGCTCGAACCGGTCGCCCGAGGACACGCCCGCGCACGCCTTCTGGTTCGGTGAGGATCAGGCCCGCTATCTGGTGACGGTGCCCGCCGCTCGCGCTGCGGATGTCATGAAGCGGGTGGCGGCCGCCAGCGTGCCGGTGCACCGGATCGGGTCGACCGGCGGCGAGACCATCGTCATTCCGGGCGAGCGCGCCATTGCCATCAAGGCGCTGGTCGACCGGTTCGAAGGCTGGCTGCCGGCCTATATGAGCGGCGCGGCCTGAACACAATTACGGCAACTCGGAAAACACCACCATCAGGGCGAGGCTGAGCGCAGAGGCGATGAGCAAGGCGGTATCGAGCATGGTTGCGGTCCTTGTCGGTTCGGACATCCCACTCCCCAACGCCGTTCATGCAGTTTGGATGCCAGCTTTACTCCACAGACCGACAGTCGAATTTCAGAGGCGGCGTTGGCGCGAATTTGGCATAGTCGTCGTGTGATTCAGGCGCTCCCAGGCGGGGCGCGCATTCAGGGACATCTCCATGCCGATGAATGCCAATGACATCGAAACGCTGATCAAGGCCGGTATTCCCGATGCCAAGGTCACGATCCGGGACCTGGCCGGCGACGGCGACCATTATGCCGCGACCGTGCTGGCGGAGAGCTTTCGCGGCAAATCGCGGGTTCAGCAGCACCAGCTTGTTTACAACGCCCTGAAGGGCCAAATGGGGGGTGCGCTGCACGCCCTTGCCTTGCAGACTGGGCTGCCGGAAGGGTAATTTCAGGGTCAGAACGACGGCGCGAACAACCTGCGCGCGAAAGGAAAAAGGGCCATGGCCATCAACCAGTTCATCGACAATGAAGTGAAGAGCAACGACGTCGTGCTGTTCATGAAGGGCAATCCGCAGTTCCCGATGTGCGGATTCTCGGCCCAGGTCGTGCAGATCCTCGATCACCTCGGCGTGCCCTACAAAGGCCTCAACGTGCTCGAGAACGAGGAACTGCGGAACGGCATCAAGAGCTATTCGAACTGGCCGACCATCCCGCAGCTCTACGTCAAGGGCGAGTTCGTCGGCGGTTGCGACATCGTGCGCGAGATGTTCCAGGCCGGCGAATTGCAGTCGCTGATGAAGGAAAAGGGCCTGCCGGTGAAGGCCAACGCTCCGGCGTGAGCGGGGCTTGATCGCGATCCGGCTGTGGGGCGACTGCCGGCCCGCCGTCAGCGGATGCGCTGCATCACCAGATAGATGATGGCGAGGATCACGCCGATGCCGATCAGGCTCGGCGTCGGCACGTCGGCTGCGAATTTCTTCACATTGTCGGCCACCGACGTGACGAACACGCCGGAATTGTCGCCAAGGATCAGATAAAGCAGGATCACTGACAGGATCGTCAGAAACCCCAGCTCGACGAACAGCCAGAGAAAACGTCGGGTCTTTTCGAGGAACTGCATCGTACGCGCCCCGGGCGCCAACAGGTGGGGAGCGGAGGCTCCCCACCCCAGGTTGGCTTACGTCGTGTCGAAGCGTTCAGCGGCAACGGATGCCGTTGGCCGCTACGCCGCCGAGCGGTTCGTGAACAGCCAAAGGATGAAGCCGAGCGCGATCAACCCGACCAGGCCTTGGCTGCCGAGGTCTTTGACGAAGGCCGTGATGTTGGCTGCGACATTGCCGAAGAACGGAATGTTCGCGCCGCCGACGAGCAAGGCGCAGACGATACCCAACCCGAGGAGGGTCAGGCCGAGGTCAGTCAAGGCACCAATCCAGGACTTCATATTTTGAATAGCGTTCATGAGCGGTTTCCCCTGTTGCGATCGCGGAGTTGTTACGCGTTACCCACTTGTCGCAGGGCGAATCTACTAAATATGGGGCGGCCGTACAAACAACGCACAATATCGGCCAATTCCAGAGGCTTAGTCGTCCTCTGTTCACACGTATCCACAGGGGCCTGCGGACTGATTCGGCTAAAAAGCGGGCAAACAAAAAGGCCGTCGCAAGACGGCCTTTTGTCGCTTGTTGTTGCTTGGAAAATCTCAGTTCGCGCTAGCGCGAATAGTATTCGACCACGAGGTGCGGCTCCATCATCACCGGGTACGGCACCTCGGTGATCGCCGGGACGCGGGTGAGCTTCGCCGTCAGCTTGCCGTCGTCGACCTCGATGTAGTCCGGCACATCGCGCTCGGCGAGCGCGCGCGCCTCGAGCACCAGCGCCATCTGCCGGGACGCTTCCTTGACCTCGACCACATCGCCGACCTTCATCTGGAAGCTCGCGATGTTGACGCGGCGGCCGTTCACCTTGACGTGGCCGTGGTTGATGAATTGCCGTGCCGCGAACACCGTGGGCACGAACTTGGCGCGATAGACGATCGCGTCGAGACGGCGCTCCAGCAGTCCCACCATGTGGGCGCCGGTGTCGCCCTTCAGGCGCCGGGCCTCCTGGTAGATGCCGCGGAATTGCCGCTCGGAGATATTGCCGTAATAGCCGCGCAGCTTCTGCTTGGCCTTGAGCTGCACGCCGTAGTCGGAGAGCTTGGACTTGCGGCGCTGGCCGTGCTGGCCGGGGCCGTATTCGCGTTTGTTGACGGGGCTCTTCGGGCGGCCCCAGACATTCTGGCCCATACGGCGGTCGATCTTATACTTCGCCTCGTGGCGCTTGGTCATCGCGTCCTCATGTTTCAGGTTTTGAGGATCGCGCCCTCCTTTGTCCCGGACTTGCCGGAACCGACAGGTTTTGCAGCCAAAGCGCAAAAATCTTTGCGAAAACTTGCAAAACCGCGGGTCGCGAAACACCGCGCGGGCCGTAAGGCCCGCGAGATGGCCGGTTTTTAGGGGGAAACCGGGGTGGTGTCAAACCGCGAGGGCGGCACCGAACCGGCCAAGCGCCGCCTGCAAGGCCGCGGATGGGGCCGTTCCCGAGGTGAAAACGAAACGAACGGGTTCGGCTGCGGCGCGCCGGAGCGCGGGAGCGCCCAAGAGATCGAGCACGCGGCGGGCGATGGCCGGCGCCGGATCGATGAAATTCACCGGCCAACGCGCAAGCGTTTCGAACCGTTGCAGCAACAGCGGGTAATGGGTGCAGGCCAATACGACGGTGTCGGTGCGCTTGCCATCCGCCTCGACGAAGCAGGGCGCGAGCTCGGCGGCAACATCGTCGTCGCTGACAAGCTCGCCCTTCAATTCAGCCTCGGCGAGCTCAGCGAGCCGCGGCGAGCCGACCAGGGTCACCGCGCAACCTTGCGCGTAGTCGCGGATCAGCGCGCGGGTGTACTCGCGCTTTACCGTGGCCTCCGTGCCGAGCACGGTGACGAGCTTGCTGCTCGAACTTGCACAAGCCGGTTTGATGGCCGGGACCGTGCCGACGAACGGACCTTTGAAATTTTCCCGCAACGCCGGCAGCACCAGGGTCGAGGCGGTGTTGCAGGCGATCACCACCAGGTCCGGCCGGTGCGCGGCGATCAGCCCTCCCATCACATCGAGCACGCGCACCACCAGCTTGGCTTCGTCCTGGCGGCCGTAGGGGAAGAAGGCGTCGTCGGCCGCATAGACGAAGCGGGCGTCCGGCCGCGCTTTGACGACCTCGCGGAAAACGGTAAGCCCGCCGAGGCCGGAATTGAAGACGAGGATGCTGGGCGCCGCTGGCATCGCGCAATGGATTGCAAAGTTTGCGGCGAGTTGCAAATGGCTTGAACCGGCAGCGGCTTGCCAATCGGGCGCGCACTCGCCGGCGAGGGGCGCCGCTCACCGCGTAGCGCGGCGCTTCTCCAGAGTTTCGTGCGCGTGCGCGGCGCGCTTCTTGTAGGCCTCGTGCAGCGCCTCGAGATCCTCGTCGCACAGGTCTTCCGCTCCGGCGATCTCGTTGCCGGCGCCATGCAGCTTGATGATCAGCTCGTCGAGCTTGACCTGGAACGCCAGCGAGTCGCGGTTCTGCGAATTCTGAATCAGGAACACCATCAGGAAGGTGACGATGGTCGTCCCGGTGTTGATGACGAGCTGCCAGGTATCGCTATAGCCGAACAGCGGCCCGGTCACGGCCCAGACGACGATCGTGATGACCGCGAGCAGGAAGGTGCTGGGCCGGCCGGCGAGGTGCGCGGTCTTCTGGGCGAACATCGTGAACAAGCCCGGAGTTTTGTTACTGCTTGGACGGCGAAACGGCCGACTGGCCGCAATCCGCCTGAGCGCCGTTGTTGCGCTTGGCCGCGGGAGCGGATTTGCCGTTCTTCGCAGCGGGGCTGCCGTTGCTGCCTTTGCGGGGAGTCGCGGCGGTGGACATCGCTTTTTTCTCTAATCGTTCTTGGGGTTGCCGCAGCTAACGCGAGGCACGCGGAACTGTTCCTTCGGCCAAGTTCCACTCCGGGAACCAAATTGTGGCGGACCGGTTGAAAAGCTGAAGGCGGCGCGGTGCGCCGCGCTATCTCAGGAGCGCATCATGCTCGGTTGGGCGATCACCTTCCTTATCGTGGCGCTGGTTGCCGCGGTGCTGGGCTTTGGCGGCATCGCAGCCTTTGCCGTCGACATCGCGCGGATCATCTTCGTCGTGGCGATCATCCTGTTCGTGATCTCCGCGGTTGTCACGCTGATCCGCGGCCGGTCGCCGACGCTGCCGTAGAATTTCGCCCCGGACCGGAAACGCAATCGCCCGGCTAGCTGCCGGGCGATTTGCATTTCAGGAAATGCAATCGACGCGTTATGCGACGTCATCGCCGCTCAGCACCGCCCGCGTGGCGCGGTCGGGGCCGAAGTCGTTGACGCTCTCGATGTGCAGCAGATTCGCCAGCCGCGTACGCGCGCGGTTGACGCGGCTCTTGATGGTGCCGACCGCGCATCCGCAGATCTCGGCGGCTTCTTCATAGGAGAAGCCCGATGCGCCGATCAGGATCAGCGCCTCGCGCTGGTCTTCCGGAAGCTTGTTGAGCGCCGTGGTGAATTCCTTGAACTCGACATGGCTGGTCTGCTCGGGCTGGGTCTTCAGAGTATCGGCATAGCTGCCGTCGGCATCCTCGACCTCGCGCCGGCGTTTTCGATATTCCGAGCGGAACAGGTTGCGCAGGATGGTGAACAGCCAGGCCGGCATGTTGGTGCCCGGCTGGAAGGAGTGAATGTTGGCGAGCGCCCGCAGCAGCGTCTCCTGCA
This sequence comes from uncultured Alphaproteobacteria bacterium, assembly GCA_963850885.1. Classification (GTDB taxonomy): domain Bacteria; phylum Pseudomonadota; class Alphaproteobacteria; order Rhizobiales; family Xanthobacteraceae; genus Z2-YC6860. Next base: position 14,302 of record CAWKOD010000038.1, read on the forward strand.
CCAAGTCGTCCGCGCGGTCGACGTTGCCGCTGAGCGAAATGGCGAAGGCGCGGAGGCTCGGTACCGCGGCGAGAATTTGCTCTCGGAGGGCGGGGTCGAGGCTCATTCGGCGCCTTCCTTGCCCGGCTTTTCGAGTTGACGCAGGAGATCGGCGAACCGGTCAGGGGTCGGCTCGATCAGGGTGTCGTAATACGACCGCAGTTGCTGGCCGATCTTGGCCTGGATGTCGCGGCCCAGCGCAGCCTGTCCTTTGCCTTTTTTCATTGGTGTCGGGTGGGTGTCCATCGATTGGTCCGATCCAGCGTTCTCTGGCGGCTTACGCTCTTTCATCATGGCTCCCCGTGCACCATATCCATTCCAAGCCTCCCGCGACGGGGCCCTCGAAGGCCAACAGGCACCTTCAAGGACCTCCTCTCAGGGGTCACCAACGTCTACATTTAATGATGGTTCCCCGGGATGGAACTTTTTTTGGAACGGGGCATTAAGCGTCGGTAATCTGGCCACTTTGGCCGTAACGAGGGGTCCAAGATGTCCACTGCACAAGCCGTCACCCAGCATCTGCCGTTTCTGCGCCGTTATGCGCGTGCCTTGACCGGCAGCCAGCAATCCGGGGACGCTTATGTGACCACGGCCTTGGAGGCGTTGATTGCCGATCCAAGCGTGGTCTCGCTGGCCAGCTCGCCCCGTGTCGCGCTCTACAAGCTGTTCACCACAATCTGGAATTCGGTCGACGTGAATTCCAAGTCGGAGCCGGCAACCGACCCCAAGATGCCGGTCGAGCAGCGGCTTGGTCATATCACTCCGCTGCCCCGGCAGGCCTTCCTGCTGGTCGCGCTGGAAGGCTTCTCGGAGGAGGATGCCGGCGCGATCCTCGATATCGACGTGCGGACGCTGCGCAATCTGGTCGAGCAGTCCGGCCGCGAGCTCGCCGCCGAAATCGCCACCGACGTCCTGATCATCGAGGATGAGACCTTCATCGCCATGGACCTCGAGGGCCTGGTCGAGAACCTCGGTCATCACGTGCTCGGCGTCGCCCGCACCCATTCGGCGGCGGTGACGCTCGCCAAGACCAAGCGGCCCGGCCTGATCCTCGCCGACATCCAGCTCGCCGACGGCAGCTCCGGTCTCGACGCCGTCAACGAACTGCTCAAGACCTTCGAAGTGCCGGTGATCTTCATCACCGCCTATCCGGAGCGCTTCCTCACCGGCGAACGTCCCGAGCCGGCCTTCCTGATTGCGAAGCCGTTCCAGCCGGCCACGGTTTCCGCCGTGATCAGCCAGGTGCTGTTCTTCGAGCGCAAGGCCAAGCGGCCGCAGCGTCGCGTCTCGGCGTAACGCTTCGCCTCAGCGGACCAACGAAAAAACGCGCGCCCTGCCCAGGGCGCGCGTTTTAATTTGGGTTCAGTAGCTTTCAGCGCCGCCGCGACATCGAATAGCCGAGCATCACCGCTTCGATGATCATGGCGATCTGGGCGAACTGCGCCTGGCTTCGCGTTGCCGCCTCGGCACTGGCCGACCGGAACGGCACGGACCGGCTCGCGAGCCGGGCGCTGCAGCCAGAGCATGGTGATGACGATGACCAGAAGAAAGACGCCGGCGACGATCAGCTGGGCATAGACCGCGCCGACCACCGGAATGAGCGCCATCACCGCCGCCCCTGTTGCGAGGATCAGAACCGCCAATCCGCACAGCGCGCAGATCGAATAGGCGATGGCGCTGCGCTGCGCTTTCCACACGAAGCCGCGCACGGCCTGGGTCACCGAGTCTTGGATGCTCATCGATTCCCCCTGTTGACCCGCTCCCTTCAGTGGCGGCGTCCGGCCATTCCCGCCAGAAAACCGATGCCGGCGGCGATGGCGAGCGTCAGCAAAGGGCGCTGGCCGATCTCGTCCTCGATCCGCTTGATGGCATCGCCGCTCAGCCGCGCGGCCTCGTCGGATACGCTGTGGGCGCCATTGCGCATGCGGTCGGCGGCGTCCGATACCGCGTCGGAGACGAATTCGGAGGCGTCTTCCGCTGCTCCCTTGGCGCTGCGCTTGGCCAACGCGTTGAGCCGGCCGACGCGGGCCTCGATGTCGTGCATCAACTGGCCGATTTCGCGCTCGATATTGGCGATGTCTTCGGAAACGGTGTGACCGTTGCCGTTGGAGTGACTGGTACTGTTCTTGCGAGCCATGATGTTCCTCTGCTCCCCGCGGCGTTGAGGTTCCGCGAATTCAGCGGCCCAACGCTTGAGCGATGGAACCGGTTCCCGCGGCGCGGCATCGCGGCTTTCGAGGCTTAATATGATACGGGCGCAGCCGACCGAAGACGGCTGCGCCCATAAGTCCGGCCGAGCACGAGGGGAGGGGGAATCGCGGCCGGTCGGCAAAATAAGTCCGATGTCCCGTTTTGGTTCCCCTTGATAAATCGGGCGTTTCCGGCGGTTCTGGCGAAGCCATAGAGGCATCGGGAACCCGCTACCGCTGACTTTTCTTTGGGGATTTGCCGGCCGCCCGCGGCACGGCGATTGCTTCTTATTCGACGCGAAATAAAGAATTGCTAGACTGCCAACGGGGTAAGGGGAATGATTCTCGCAGCATTCATCGCCAAAACGCTTTTGGCTGCGTCACTGGCCGTGCCGGCCGCGCTCGATCGCAGCGTGCAATGGCCGTTGCCCGAACGCGGCACCGCAATGTCGGTCGATCAGAAAGACGCCGCGATCCGGCCGCTGGTGTCAAGTCGGCGACCGAATGCATCGTGCGCACCGTCACGGCCGACCCGCGTTTCCCGGTGATGAAGGGCGGCGTCGAGTTCAACAACCTGATCGTGGAGTCGGTGCCCACCTGCGCCGACGACCTGCGCTCCATGATCGACAACCTACGATCGCCTTTATGGCGAAGGCGCGGGCGAGACGTTTTTCATGGGGCCGTATCTCGACAGCCTGCCGGCGGCGGTCACGGTTCGCGTCAAAGACCGCCGCTGACGCGACGTTGCAGCGATCCGGCAGTAGTTGCCGCGCAGCGGCCTGCAGCAATTGCCGCAGAGCGGCCTTTCGGCTGTCAAACAATGTTCGCAGAGCACCGCTACCTGCCGCCCAGGTCTTAAGCGACCAGGGAGATTCGGGATGGGCGTGATCATGATCCGATGTCCGCAAACCGGACGCGAGATCCCGACGGGCATTGAGATGGATACCGCCGAATTCCAACGTGCGCCGGTGTTCTTTTCCCGCGTGCAATGCCCGGTCTGTGCGTCGCGAACATGAGTGGTTCGCCAAGGACGCATGGGTGTGCGACTACGCGGATGCGCGAATCTGCGTGGGACACCTTTATTGACCGGTTATGACGAAGTCGGGGTCCCCGAAAAAATTAGTGCGCCGGACGGCTTCTGTCGGGGGGAGGGGGGAACGCCGCCCGGCGCCGGCGTGACCACGAGGTGGCCACGTCTGCAGGGCCAACGGAATTGTGGCGAGTTGGTTCCGGCCGACAGCGCAGTTTCAAAAGTTTTTGCGCGGATTGCCACGATTGTTTGTTGGCACGCAAAACGTGATCGGGCGTGCGACAAGCCCGTCGCACACACTCCAAATTCAACGAATTAATTGCGCGCTATTTAGGCTTGCGCCGGTTGGGCGTGATTGTCGCGCCCTGCAACCCATTCCGTGTGGAAATGGCCGTTCTCGCCCATCAGACAAACCTCGGCGTTTTCGCCATAGGCGCCAAGCTTTTGCGCGGCATCAACGGCGAACACCATGGCCTCGTCCTGGGTTTTGTACGGGCCATATTCCTCGTTGCCGTATTTGATGTGCCATTCGTCCTGAATTTGATCGTGGACGATGAAATAGCGGGCGGTCGGCATGAAAACCCTCGCTTTCCAATAACTTCATGAGTGGCATCGACAGCCAACGCGGGGGCCGAAGCGATGTTCCTGGCAAACCGGCAAAGAAAATAGCGGGGATTGCCGCATTTTCGTCAAGATGTACGAGCCGCGGCCCACCTCGCTGCGAGTCGAGATAAATGCGGTTCTAATTTTTTAATCGAAGTGGTCGTTCCCGCACTGCAACCATGGCCCGTTTCAGGCGTTGTCTCCCTGGGAGGATCACAACTTCACGTTTTTATTTGGCTGGGCGCGTGGCGCGCTTGCAACGCGAGCCCCGAGTTTTCTGTTTGAGGAACGGATTGGAAGTGCCTGTGCCGTTAGACCTCCGCGATCTCAGTCGTCTGGCCCTCCTGCTTGATGTCGATGGAACGCTCCTCGACATCGCGCCGACGCCGCGGGAGGTCGTGGTGCCCCGTGAACTGCCCGAAACGCTGTCGCGCGTCCGCGATCGCCTGGATGGTGCGCTGGCTCTGGTCAGCGGCCGCATGATTTCGGAGATCGATAATTTCTTTGCGCCGTTGCAGCTGGCGGCAATTGGCGGGCATGGCGCCGAGATGCGGCCCACAGCGGCCGGTCCGATTATTGCCGGGCGGGCGGACTTCGCTCGATGCCGAATTCAAACAACAGCTTAAAGACATTGCCTGCAGCCATCCCGGCGTGCTGGTGGAGGACAAGGGTTATTCGCTGGCGCTGCATTATCGGAAGGTCCCCAAGCAAGGCGTGGCTCTCATCCATGATGTGAAGCACGCCCATCAGGCTTGGGGCGACCAATCCATCGAACTGCTGTTCGGCAAAGCCGTCCTCGAACTCAAGTTTGCAGGCTTCAACAAGGGCAGCGCCGTGCGCCAGTTGATGACCTATCCGCCGTTTGCCCGCCGCACGCCGATTTTCGTCGGCGACGACCACACCGACGAGGATGCCTTCAAGGTGATGCCGGATTTCAACGGCCAGGCGATGTCGGTTGGCCGCAAGCTTCCCGGCATCGAAAAATACTTTGAGTGCCCGGCCGACGTACGCCACTGGCTGGGACTGATGTCCGGCGGCGCCCTGGCGGTCGCATCATGACCAGGCCCCTCCCGACAGGGGCGGCCGGGCGTGAACTTCCGCGCGCCACGCGCGTTATGCGCTACGCGGGGGATGACTGCCGGTTGTTCTGGGAGGACCGGTAATGGCACGCGTGGTGGTGGTTTCAAATCGCGTGGCGGTCCCGAACCGCGATGGTGCAACGCGAGCGGGCGGCCTTGAGGTCGTCTTGCGCTCGTTCCTCAAGCGCAACCAGGGCGTCTGGTTCGGCTGGAGCGGGCGCACCGTAGCCAAGGGCGAGGAGCAGGTTCGCGAGCTCAAGCATTCTGGCGTCACCTATATCACCACCGACATCTCACGGGGCGACTTCCAGGAGTACTACAACGGCTTCGCCAATCGGATGCTGTGGCCGATCCTGCATTACCGGCTCGACCTCGTGGAGTTCTCCAGTCGCGAGATGGCGGGCTATCTCCGCGTCAACGAGATGTTCGCCGACCGTTTGCAGGCCTTTCTCAAGCCTGACGACGTGATCTGGGTGCACGACTATCATTTCCTACCGCTCGCCAAGGCGCTGCGGGAACGCGGTGTCGAGAACAAGATCGGCTTCTTCCTGCATATTCCGTTTCCGCCGCCGGACCTGCTGACCGCGCTGCCCAAGCACGAGCGCACCATCCTGAGCCTGTGCCACTACGATCTCGTCGGATTCCAGACCGAGAACGATGCCAACAATCTGGCGGATTATCTCACCGACGAATGCCGGATGCCGAGCCGCGACCGCCGCACCTTCATCGCCGGTATCCGCACGATGCGGATCGGCGTATTTCCGGTCGGCGTCGAGATGACGGAGTTCGAGCGTCTGGCCCGCCGCACCCAGCGCGTGGCCGTCGTGCGCGACGTGGTCACGAGTCTGGCCGATCGAAGCATGATCATCGGCGTCGATCGCCTCGACTATTCCAAAGGCATCGGGATGCGGATGCGGGCGTTCGAGCAATTCCTCACGAGCTATCCGCGCTGGCGCGGCAACGTGACCTATCTGCAGATCACGCCGCGCAGCCGCTCCGACATTCGCGAGTATGCCGACATGGAGCGGCGGATCGATGAGACCGTCGGCCGGGTCAACGGCCACTACGGCGAAGCCGCCTGGACCCCGATCCGCTACGTCAACCGCCCCTACGGCCGCTCGACGCTCGCCGGGCTGTTCCGCTCGTCGCGCGCGGCGCTGGTGACGCCGTTGCGCGATGGCATGAACCTCGTCGCCAAGGAGTATGTCGCGGCGCAGGATCCTGAGGATCCGGGCGTGCTGATCCTGTCCCGCTTTGCCGGGGCAGCGGTCGAATGCCAGGCGGCGCTGCTGGTCAATCCTTACGATCAGGAGGCGATGGCCGCCGCGATCGATCAGGCGCTGTCGATGCCGCTGGACGAGCGCAAGGCCCGCCATAGCAACATGTTCAAGGTTCTGTCGGAGAACGACATCAAGGACTGGGGCACGCGCTTCATTGCGTCGTTGACGCGGCCCGCGCCGGTGGCGGTGCCGCGGCTGGTCGCGTCCGCCTCGTCCTATCTTGCCGCCGCGGAATGATCGGCGCGTTGCTCGGCGGGCTTTGACGCGCGCGTGAGGTTGAACGCGCTGTTGACCAGCGCCACGTGCGAGAACGCCTGCGGGAAATTGCCGAGCAGTTCTTTTGATTGCGGGTCGTATTCTTCGCTCAACAACCCGACGTCGTTGCACAGTGCCGCGAGCCGCTTGAACAGCGCCTGCGCGTCGTCGAGGCGTCCCAGCATCACATAGGCGTCGACCAGCCAGAAGCTGCACGCCAGGAATGCGCCTTCGCCGGGCGGCAGGCCGTCGTCCGAACGCGACGTGTCGTAGCGCTGCACAAATCCGCCCACCATCAGGCGGCGCTCGATCGCCTCGATCGTGCCGATCACCCGCGGATCCTCCGGCGGCAGGAAGCCGACCACGGGGAGCAGCAGCAGGCTCGCATCGAGCTCCTTGCTGTCATAGGACTGCACGAAGCTTTGCTGCTGGGGGTCGAAGCCTTTCCGGCACACATCGGCGTGGATTTCCATGCGCAACGTGCGCCAGCGGTCGAGCGGGCCGTCGAGTCGGTATTCCTCGGCGCTCTTGATGGCGCGGTCGAAGGCGACCCAGGCCATCACCTTGGAGTAGGTGAAGTGCCTGCCGGCCGCTGCGCACCTCCCAGATGCTTTCGTCGGCCTCCGTCCACGCGGTCTCAAGGTGCTTCAGAAAGGCGATCTGCACCGCCCAGCCATCGTCGCTTTGACAGATACCGCCGCGGCGGGCCTGATGCAGCGCATCCATCACCTCGCCGTAGACGTCGAGCTGGAGCTGGTTGCTTGCGCCATTGCCGATGCGCACCGGACTTGAATTGCGAAAGCCCGGCAGCCACGGCACCTCCCACTCCACCAGCCGCCGCTCGCCGGCGATGCCGTACATGATCTGCGCCTGTTCGGGGCGGCCGGCGACGGCGCGCAGCAGCCACTCGCGCCAGGCGGCAGCTTCCTCGTAGTAGCCGGCATTCATGAAGGCGAGCAGCGTGAGCGTCGCGTCGCGGAGCCAGCAGAACCGGTAGTCCCAGTTGCGGACCCCGCCGATCCACTCCGGCAGCGAGGTGGTGGGTGCCGCGACGATGCCGCCGGTCGGCGCATAGGTCAGCGCCTTCAGCGTGATCAGCGAGCGCGCCACGATGTCGGCGAACGGGCCGTCGTGATTGAATTTCGCCGTCCAGCCGCGCCAGAACTGTTCGGTCGTGGCGAGCGCCTGGGTCGGATCGGTGGGCTTGGGCGGCGCCAGATGCGAGGGCGCATAGATCAGCGTGAACGGCACCGTTTCGCCCGCCGACACGGTGAACTCGCCGACCGTCTTGAAATTCTCGCCGCGGATTTCGATCGGCGTCGTCAGCAGCACCATGTCGGGGCCGGCAACGGCGCGGAGCGTGCGGTCGGGCAGGCGGGTGACCCAGGGCACGATGCTGCCGTAGCCGAAGCGCAGAACGAGCTCCATGCACATCGTCACGCGGCCGGATTCTCCGACCACCAGCCGGACGATGTCGGAGGTGTCGTTGCGCAGCGGCATGAAGTCGATCAGCGTCGCCACGCCGTCATCGGTCTCGTACCGCGTCTCCAGGATCAGCGTGCCGGGACGATATTTTCGGCTGGCGCGGAATTTCTCCGCCGTCGGCGCGATCCGCCAGCGGCCGTTGTCGGGGGTGCCGAGCAGCGCCGCAAAACACGCATCGGAATCGAATCGCGGCCAGCACAGCCAGTCGATCGAGCCGTCGCGCGAAACGAGCGCCGCGGTTTCGCAGTCCCCGATCAACGCATAGTCCGCGATGCTGATGGTCATTGGCGATCTCAAAGCGTGAAATCGATGACCACTTTGATGTCGTCGGGCCGGTGCTCCAGCGCCTCCTGCCAGTTCGACAGCGGCACGCGCCGCGAGATCAGCCGGCCGAGCCAGGCCTGGTCGGCTTGGCCGAGCGCCGCCGCGGCGATCTCGTAGTGCCTGCGGTTGGCGTTGACCGAACCGAACACCACGTCGTTGTTGAGCACCATCGTGTTGTTGAATTGTCCGAAGTCGAACGACACCTCGTGGTGGCCGCCGAGGCCGAGCAGACACACAATCCCGCTTGGCGCCGAGCGGCCGAGAACATCGGCGATGAGCGACGGCGCGCCGGTGCATTCGATGACGATGTCCGGCGCAAGCTCGATGATGTCGCCGATCGTGCCGGTGAGATAAAGCGCGCCGAGGTCGCGGACGAGGCCCGGCTTCGGCCCATCGGTCGCGCGGTTGAGCACATAGACCTCATGGTTCCGCTGCATGCCCATCATGGCGGCGAGAAGCCCAACCGGACCGGCTCCGGTCACCAGCACGCGCCGCGGCTCCCAGGAGTGAAAACGCCGGCCGATGCGCTCGATGTGATCCCAGGCCTTGGCGACGATGCTGGTCGGCTCCAGCAGGACGCCGTGCTCGCCGAGCGCCGGATCGACCTTGATCGCGTAGCTCGGCTCGATGCGAAACCGCTCCGAGCCGAAACCGTGAATGCCCTTGATGCCGCGCTCGGTGTATTGGCCGTTGCGGCACATGTCCCATTCGCCGGCGGCACAGGCCGGGCAGGGCACCGGATCGGGCCGCCGCACGATGCCGACGATGCGGTCGCCCACGGCGAAGCGGCCGCCGGGCGGCGCCGCGATGACTTCGCCGTAGGATTCATGGCCGAGCACCAGCCGCTCGGTGCCGGGCGGCGCTTCGCCATAGGCGCCGGCGACGATTTCCCGATCGGTGCCGCAGACGCCGAGCGCGAGCGTGCGGACCAGCAGCGAGCCATGCGACTCCGGCGGCTCTGGAATGTCTTCGAGTTGCGCGGAGTGGGGGACACCCGGGAAGAAGCGTGATCGCGCGCACTGAAATACCTCTTTTACGAACGGAAATTTGTTGCCGATCAAATGCTTCGCCGCCCCGACCAATGACGCCTCAGGGCCGGAAAGGTTCCTGGCCGGAGAGCCGAGGCGGCGCCGCCGTTTTCGTCACGGCGGCCCCTGGTGCGACATATTCGCCTGCAATACAGTCGCGCTTCCATCACGCGGCGAGCCTTGAGTCGCCGCCAAGAATTTCATTCCGAGGGAGCGCATCCATGGCACGCAAGGTTCCGGGCACGAAGGATTCCGGCCCGAAGGTCGATCGCCGCAAATTCCTGACCGGGGTGGCCGTCGCCGGCGCCGCCGGCACGCTGGCGCCGCAAGCCGCGAACGCGACCGTCGCCGCCGGCGCCGCCGCCGCGCGCCTGCCCTCGGCGCTGCCGCCGACCGCGCAGACCATCGCCGCCGAAACCGGAACGCCGCAGGCCGAACTGCAACCGGATCGGCGGCGTCGCCGGCTCCGACTTCATGGTCGACGTCATCAAGACGCTCGACATCAAATACCTGCCGTCGAACTGCGCTTCGAGCTTCCGCGGCATCCACGAGTCGCTGATCAACTACGGCAACAACAAGATGCCGGAATTCCTCACCTGCACGCATGAGGAATCCGCGGTCGGCATGGCGCACGGCTATTTCAAGGTCACCGGCAAGCCGCTGCTGACGCTCTGCCACGGCACCGTCGGCCTGCAGCACGCCTCGATGGCGATCTACAACGCCTGGTGCGACCGCGTGCCGGTCATCGTCATGGGCGGCAACGACCTCGACGCCGCGCACCGGCCGCCGGGCGTGCCGACCTTCCATTCGGCGCAGGACATCAACGCGCTCGTGCGCGACTTCACCAAGTGGGACGACACGCCGGTGTCGCTGCAGCACTTCGCGCAGTCGATCGTGCGCGCCTACAAGATCTCGATGACGCCGCCCTACGGCCCGGTGATGATCTCGCTCGACGCCGGCCTGCAGCAGGAGCCGGTCAAGCACGCACAACGGCGAGAAGCTCTACATCCCGAAATACACGCCGACCTCGCCGCCGCAGGGCGACACCAACGCGGTGAAGGAAGCGGCGCAAGCTGCTCGCCAACGCCGAGCGGCCGGTGATCGTGGTCGATCGCGCGGCGCGCACCGAGAACGGCGTCAGGCTTCTCGTGCAGCTCGCCGAGGCGCTGCAGGCGCGCGTCGTCGACATGGGCGGCCGGATGAACTTCCCGAAGACGCACCATCTCAGCGCCGGCCCGCCGGCGGTCGCCAATGCCGACGTCATCATCGGCATGGAGCTGTCCGATTTCTGGGCCGTGGTGAACTCCTACATCGACAACGGCGAGCACGGCATCGGCTTCAACCAGACCAGGATCAAGCCCGACACCAAGCTGATCAGCATCAACTCGGTCGAGCTCAACACCAAGTCGAACTACCAGGACTTCCAGCGCTTCCAGGCGGTCGACGTGGCGATGGCGGCGGACGCGGAAGCGACGCTGCCGTCGCTGATCGAGGCGGTGAAGGCCGCGATCCCGAACGACCGCAAGGCCGCGATCGAGAAGCGCGGCGAGGCGGCGAAGAAGGCGCATGCCGAGGCGCGCGAGCGCACCCGGCAGGCGGCGGCGCTCGCCTGGGACGCAAGCCCGATCAGCACCGCGCGCCTGTCGATGGAGACCTGGGGCCAGATCAAGGACGAGGACTGGTCGCTGGTCGCGCAGTCCGGCAACGTCAGCAACTGGCCGCATCGGCTGTGGCCGATGGAGAAGCACTACCACTGGCTCGGCCAATCGGGCGGCTATGGCGTCGGCTACGGCGCGCCGGCGGCGGTCGGCGCCGCGCTCGCCAACCGCGATCTCGGCCGGTTCTCGGTCTCGATCCAGGGCGACGGCGACCTGATGTACGCGCCGGGCGTGCTGTGGACCGCGGCGAAGCACAAGATTCCGCTGCTCGTCGGTGATGCACAACAACCGCGGCTATCATCAGGAACTGATGCACGTGCAGCGGCTGTCGAGCTTCCGCAATCGCGTGGCGAGTCTCGGCGGCGACATCGGGCCGATCGGCACCAGCATCATGAATCCGGACATCGAGTACCACAAGCTCGCGGAGTCGATGGGCTGGTGGGCGAAGGGACCGATCACGGACCCGGACGAAGCTCGGGCCGGCGATCAAGGAGGCGGTGGCGGTGGTGAAGTCCGGCCAGCCGGCTCTGCTCAACGTCTGGACGCAGCCGCGCTAATCCGGGGAAATGAACACCATGCGTTATCCAGATGTTTCGCGTCGCGCTGGCCGCTCTCGCGGCCGGCGTGGTTCTCGGTCACGGCTCGGCGCTTGCGGCGGACGCCGCGAAGGGCAAGGCCGCGTTCATGAAATACGGCTGCTGGCAGTGCCACGGCACGGAAGGGCAGGGTTCGGCGATCACCAGCGCCGGCAAGGTGCTGGCGCCCGATCCGCTGCCGCTCGAGACGTTCTCGGCGTTCGTGCGTTCGACCAACGCCGCGATGCCGCCCTACAGCGAGAAGATCCTGCCGAACGCCGATCTCGCCGACATGCACGCCTATCTGTCGTCGATCCCGAAGCCGAAGGACGTACAAGAGCATTCCGCTGCTCAGCCAGTAGCGGCGCGCGAAATCAGAACAAGCCCCCGGAGCGATCCGGGGGCTTTTGCTTTTGCGGTCGAGCGTCCGAGCGGACGTGCGAATGCTTCACGTCGGTTGTTTCAACCAATTCCATTGAGCAGTGTGTTTTTGTTTTTGCTCGAAAACGTCAACGCGGCGCGGCACATAGAATGTCTTTTGGAATTCGTCCAAGTCTACGTTAGAACCTCTATAAATCATTGATATTGCAGGATAAAGCGCCCGCATCTACGAGCGGTGCGGGGCTGTCGCGTCGCAAGACTGTCGTGAGTGCCCGGGAATTTGTAAGGGGTTGGGCACACCATGAGCGAGCGAGTTGCGCGTCGTCGCATTTCTTTTCTGCTGGCAACGACTTTCATCATCAGCACGGCTCCATGCGGCATCGGCGCGATGGCGAAGGACGAAACGCCGCCCGCCGCAAGCGATGCCGACGCCAAAGCCAAAGCCCATTTCACCGGCCGCACGCGGCGCCAACGCCCAAGCCCAGAGCCAATCCATTCAGCTCGACACGATCACGGTTCAGAGCAAGAAGCGTGCGCGCCAGCGCACCGCCCCCGCCGCTGCTCCGGTCGCACCGCCGCCCGCGGCGCCGGCTGTGACCACCAACGCCGGCGGCGATATCGGCTACCACGCCAACAGCACGTCCACCGCGACCAAGACCAACACGCCGCTGCGCGACATTCCGCAGTCCATCACCGTCATCACCAAGCAGCAGATCCAGGATATCGGCGCGCAGCGGATCGAGGACGCCGTGCGCTATGTCCCGGGCGTCAACTGGCACCAGGGCGAAGGCAACCGCGACCAGATCGTCATCCGCGGCCAGAGCTCGACCGCCGACTTCTTCGTCAACGGCATGCGCGACGACGCGCAGATCTATCGCGATCTCTACAACACCGAGCGCCTGGAGTTTCTCAAAGGGCCGAACGCGATGATCTTCGGCCGCGGCGGCGGCGGCGGCGTGCTTGAACCGCGTGCTCAAGGAAGCCGATGGCGTTCCGATCAACGAATGGAAGGTCCAGACCGGTTCCTACAACAATGCGCGCGTGTCCGGCGACGTCGGCGGCAAGATCACCGACAATGTCTACGGCCGGATCAACGGCGTGTTCGAGGACACCGACACCTATCGCGACTTCACGCATATGCAGCGCGGCGGCGTCAATCCGACGCTGACATGGCTGGTCGACTCCGCTCACCAAGGTGAAGCTCTCGTACGAATATTTCCACGACGGGCGGACGGCGGACCGCGGCATTCCTTCGCAGTTCAACGGCCGATTTCCGTATGCGGGCGCTCGCCCAATCAGTTCTTCGGCAATCCGGACCTGAGCTTCACGCCGTCGACGCAGAACATCGCCATGGCGGTCGTCGAGCACGACTTCAACAACGGCCTGACGGTCAAGAACCAGACCCGCTTCGCCGATTACAAGCGGGGCTACCAGAACGTCTATCCGGGCAGCGCGGTCACGGCCGCCGGCACCTACACGCTGGCGGCCTATCACAATCAGAACGACCGCCAGAACGCGATCAACCAGACCGACTGGACCTATAAATTCAACACCGACATCTGGAAGCACACGGTGGCGTTCGGAACGGAGTTCGCCAACCAGCAGTCCGCCAACGCGCGCTTCTCCGGGGTCTTCAGCAACGGCACGGCGGCGTCGGCGCCGATCTCGGCCGCCAATCCGACGTCGTTCCAGAACGTGCTCTTTCCCGGCTTGGCGACCGACGCCAGAAACAAGACCAATCTCAATGCGTCAGCGGGATACGTCCAGGACCAAATCGAGTTCACCCGCTGGCTGCAGTTCATCGGCGGCGTTCGGTTCGAACAGTTCGCCCTGGACTACGTCAATCTCAACGCTCAGGGCACTCCGTCCCTGTTCGGGCAGACGTTCTCGCGGACCGACAATCTGGTGTCGCCACGCGCGGGCATCGTCATCAAGCCGGTCGATCCATTGTCGCTCTATGGCAGCTACGCGGTCTCGTATCTGCCGGGATCCGGCGATCAGTTCGGCGCGCTGACGTCTACGTCCACCCTTCTGCAACCGGAAAAGTTCACCAACCAGGAGGTCGGCACGAAGTGGGACATCACCCCGCTGCTCACGCTCACCACTGCGTACTTCCAGTTGGATCGCGAGAACACCCGGGTCCCGGATCCGAGCGGCACAGGCTTGGTCATTGCGACCGGGCATTCGCGCGTGAACGGGTTTGAGGTCGGGCCTTGCCGGCTACGTCACCGACAAGTGGCAGATCAGCGCCGGCTACGCCAATCTCGACGCGCGCTTTCTGACCACCACGGCCAACGCCGGAACCGGTGTGGCGAACGCCTTTGCCGGGGCCCGGGTGCCGTTCGTGCCGATCCATACCTACTCGCTGTGGAACCGCTATGACATCACCTACAACTGGGGTGTCGGTGTCGGCGTCATCGCCGAAGACCATTACTTCGCCTCCGCCGACAACACGGTGGTGGTGCCGGGCTTCACCCGCGTCGACGGCGCCATCTTCTGGCGTCTCAACAAGTTCGTCCGCGCCCAGCTCAACGTCGAAAATATCTTCGGCGCCAAGTACTACCCGTCGGCGGACGGCAACAACAACATCACCATCGGCTCGCCGCGCGCTGCGCGGTTCACGCTGACCACCAACTTCACCGGCGACGACCGCAGCGCGCCGCTGTGGGGGCCCGGGCTGCAGACGATGCTGCGGCCGACCGCCACCGGACCGGCCGGACCGTCCGCCATCGGGCCTCCGGGAGGAGCCTATTGATGGGAGCGGCGAAGCCCGCGGCCTCCGAACTAGAGCTATTCAAAACCACGGACCGTCCGGGTGAGGTAAGGAAAGGAGGCCTCTGGCCAGAGCCGATGTAACATTATAACAGTTACCCGGGCAGGTGGGCGAAGCCGGTGTGACGGGACCCATGGGAATGCCGAAATTCGTGAGTAGTATCAGAGTGTTATTTCTTCCGCGCCTGGCCGCTGTAGCGCTCGGAATGGTGACAGCGGCAGCCATCGGGACCGCGGCGTTGGCCCAGCCGTCGGCGTCCGGTGCACCCGCCAGTCCGCCGGCCGTCTCCCAGCCGGCCACCGCGACGCCGGCCGTCGAGACGCCTGCCGCGCCGGTCTCGGAAGCCCCGGGCGCATCGGTGATCGCCAACGCCGCGCTGCCGCGCGATCTGTCGCCGTGGGGCATGTTCCTCAACGCCGACATCGTCGTGAAAATCGTGATGGTCGGTCTGGTCTTTGCATCGCTCGTCACCTGGACGGTGTGGCTCGCCAAGAATTTGGAATTGTGGAAGGCCACCCGCAACGGCCGCACCGCGCTCGCGGTGCTCAACGAAGCGCGCTCGCTCGCCGAAGCCAACGGACGCTTGGGCAAAAGCGACGAGACCGTGGCGCGCCTTTTACGCACCGCGGTCCATGAGGTGCAGATGTCGCCGCACCCCGATCCCGAGGCTTTGAAGGAGCGCATCTCCTGGCTGCTCGAGCGCGTCGAAGCGTCGTCGAGCCGGCGCATCGGCCGCGGCATGGGGCTGCTCGCCAGCATCGGCGCGACGGCGCCGTTCGTCGGCCTGTTCGGCACGGTGTGGGGCATCATGAACAGCTTCATCGGCATCTCCAACGCGCACACCACGAACCTCGCGGTGGTCGCGCCGGGCATCGCCGAGGCGCTGCTCGCGACCGCGCTCGGCCTGTTCGCCGCGATCCCGGCGGTCGTGATCTACAACGTGTTCTCGCGCGCGATCGGCGGCTATCGCGCGCTGCTTGCGGACGGCTCGGCGCTGGTGATGCGGCTGGTCAGCCGCGACTGCGAGCGCGTATCGTCGGCGCACATCTCGCGCGCCGCGGCGGAGTAGCGCCGTGGCCATCCGTCTCGGACACGACGGCGACGATTTCGCGGAAACCCACGAGATCAACGTCACGCCGTTCATCGACGTGATCCTGGTGCTGCTGATCATCTTCATGATCGCGGCGCCGCTGGCGACCGTCGACGTGCCGGTCGATCTGCCGGCGACGACCGCGCAAAAGCAGGAGCGTCCCGACAAGCCGGTGTTCCTCACCATCAAGGCCGACCGCACCTTGGCGATCGGCGACGATCCGGTGCCGCGCGATTCGCTTGCTGCCACGCTGGAGAGCGCCTCGAAAGGCAACCACGACGAGCGCATTTTCCTCCGCGCCGACCGCGCGGTCAGCTACGGCGACGTCATGGAGATCATGAACGTGCTGCGTTCGGCGGGTTTCCTCAAGGTCGCCCTGGTCGGGCTGGAGGACCGGGAGGCGAAATGACCGCGCCGGCGCTCATCCTGCAGGGTCCGGATGCCGGCGAGGAGTTCAGGCGCTGGAGCCTCGCCGCGGCGATCGTCTGCGCCGCGCATTTCGGACTGATGGCGGGCTATATGCTGATACCGGCCGCGGAGCCCGACGGCGCGGCGGAGTCGCCGGCCGTGCTGGTCGATCTGGCGCCGGTCCCGGTCGCGCCGGCCTCGCCCGACGATATCGCGCCGGGACCTGACATGCTGGAGGCGCAGCCGACGCCGAAGCCGCCGGAGCAGGTCGAGCCGCAGGTCGTCGAGCCGATGCCGCGGATCGAGGCGCCGGCCGAGGTGACATTGCCGCTGCCGGAGCCGAAGGCCGTCGAAAAGAAGCCCGAGGAAAATCCGGACAAGCAGAAATCCGAAACGACGCCGGACCAGGAGAACCCGCCGATGCCGCAAACGTCGGCGGCGCCGCGCTCGGAGCAGAACACCGCGGTGACGCCGCAGGCGCCGAGCCCCGGCCGCGATGCGAGCCGTGCCACCATCGCGACTTGGCGCGCCATCGTGTCGGCGAAGATCAAGAGCGTCCAGCGCTATCCAAGCCGTGCCAGCGCGCGTAACGAGCAAGGCATGGTCACCGTAACGTTCCTGTTGAGCCGCAATGGCAACGTTCTTTCAAAAAGCGTCGTTCGCAGCTCAGGCTATGCCGAGCTCGACCAGGAGGCGTTGGCGATGATCGCTCGCGCTGCGCCGTTCCCGCCGTTTCCACCGAGCATAACGGGCGAGACGCTCAATCTTCCTGTGCCGATTCAGTTCCGCCTGCGCCAATAACAGGACGCGGACGCTATTCCTTCGACAGCGCGTCGGGCTGCGCGATCAAGTTGCTTCATGGCTTCAAGGCGATAGGCCATTCCATGGCGGCAGGATCGGATCGGGCTTAAGGAGTTATGCACTGTCACGGCATTGTCGTCGGAACGACAGCATCATGTCAGCACCGCGAGGCACGGTTCGCTCGAAGAACAGACGGAGGTGGCCATGACGATTCGGATGTTGAGCCGGCGCCGGCTGCTGGCGACAGTGGGCTCGGCCGCCATGGCGACCGGGCTCGATGGCATCGCGCGGCCCTATCTCAGCCGCGCCGCCGACCGGCCGGTCATCACCCACGGCGTCCAGTCAGGCGACGTGTCGCTCGACTCAGGCATGGTCTGGGCGCGCGCCGACCGGCCGTCGCGCATGACGGTCGAGGTCGCGACCACCGACAGCTTCAAGATCATCCATGGCGGCGTGTTCGTCGATGCGCTGCCGGAGAGCGATTTCACCGCCAAGGCGCTCTTGGAAAATCTGCCGGCGGGGCAGGACATGTTTTACCGCATCCGCTTTGCCGATCTCGCCGAGCCGGCGATCTTGAGCGAGCCGATGATCGGCCGCTTCCGCACCGCGCCATCCGACCGCCGGTCGATTTCGTTCGTCTGGTCGGGCGACACCGCGGGGCAGGGCTGGGGCATCGACGAGGCGCGCGGCGGCATGCGCGCCTACGCGACCATGCTGAAAAGCCGGCCCGATTTCTTCCTCCACAACGGCGATACCATCTATGCCGACGGGCCGATCGCGGCCGAGGTCAAGCTGCCGGACGGCACGCTCTGGAAGAACATCGTCACCGAAGACAAATCGAAGGCCGCCGAGACGCTTTCCGAATTTCGCGGCAACTTCAAATACAACCTGATCGACCGCAATCTCCGCGCGTTCAACGCCGAGGTTCCGATGCTTGCGCAATGGGACGACCACGAGGTCTATAACAACTGGTGGCCGGGCGAGCCGCTGCCCACCAATGAGCATCGGAAAACCAATTACAAATCGAGCAACGCGTTGCTGCTGGCGGCGCGGGCGAGCCGGGCATTTCACGAATACATGCCGCTGCGCCCAGCCGCTGCCGAAGCCGGCCGTGTCTATCGCAAGATTGCCTATGGCCCGCTGCTCGACGTGTTCATGCTCGACATGCGCAGTTACCGCGGTCCGAACGGCGAAGGGAAAGAGGAGAGCTATGGCCCGTCCGCCCATTTTCTCGGGCCGCAGCAAATGGCGTGGCTCAAGCGCGAGCTGATGGCGTCACGCGCGACCTGGAAGGTGATCGCAGCCGACATGCCGCTCGGGTTGGTGGTCTACTATGACGCCGCGAACAAGTGGGGCGTCGAGGCGATCGCGCAGGGCATGGACGGGCCGCCGCGCGGCCGCGAACTTGAGGTTGCCGACCTGCTGTCCTTCATCAAGCACGCCGGCATCCGCAACACGGTCTGGCTCACCGCCGACGTGCACTACACGGCGGCGCATTATTACGATCCGAACAAGGCAGCGTTCCAGGATTTCGAGCCGTTCTGGGAATTCGTGTCAGGTCCGATCCACGCCGGCACTTTCGGGCCGAACGACCTCGACAGCACATTCGGCCCGCAGCTTATGTACATCAAGGCGCCGACCAAGGAGCAGGGCCAGAACCTTTCGCCGGCGTCGGGCTTGCAGTTCTTCGGTCACGTGGCGATCGAAGGCGAAACCGGCATCATGACGGTGACGCTCAAGGACGTCGACGACCGCGCGCTGTGGTCGACCAAGCTCGAACCAAAAATGGGGTGAGCTTTAGGAGCCGGACCGCAAGCTCGCCGGCGTCGCGAGATGCACGGCGGGCTGGCGCGCCGCCGCATGCTGTGCGGCGACTCCGGCAGAGGCCGGCGCGAAACCGGCAGCCGTGGTGTTGAAGCGATCGCTCAAGTGCCCGACGACGCCAATTGTAACGGTGACCGCGATCGCGCCGAAAACCACGACGTTGCGCCAGGTCAGAACGCGGGTGTCGCGTTCGGCGTAGAGCAGATCGTGATTGCGCAGGCGATAATCGGTCATGTGGTTCCCGGGCCTTATAAGTCCGCGCGCGCTGTTTCGTTCCAGTTCCGGATTTGTTCGTCAAGATTCGCGCGCCGAATGCTCTCACGTAGGGGCGCACTCGGGCATAAAGGAGGCGCCTTTCGGGCAGCCAAAATTGCAGCCCGCAATTTGGGGAAAACTTCAGATAAATGTGCAGTGATCTGCCGCCCGCGACCGGCATCGGTCGCAGTACGATCTACGAGGAGGTGATATCCTAGATCAACCTGCAAGAGAGATGTTCTGCAATGGGCGAAATTCAAATCCGCTACGACGACGGCGCGGCTTACGAGCGGATGATGGGAGTCTGGAGCCGGGCCGCAGGTGAAATCTTCCTCGATTGGTTGGCCCCATCCCATGGTCTATGGTGGATCGACGTCGGCTGCGGGACCGGTGCGTTTACAGAATTGCTGGTCGATCGTTGCGCACCCTCGGCGGTCGAAGGGGTCGACCCCTCCGAGGCACAGCTATCTTTTGCGCGCGCACGACCCGTCGGCCAAATCGCTAAATTTCATCTGAGCGATGCGCTGGCACTTCCTTTCCCCGCAGCCAAGTTCGATATAGCTGTTATGGCGCTGGTAATTTTCTTCGTTCCGGATCCAGCTGGGGGTATTGCCGAGATGGCGCGGGTGGTTCGTCCAGGTGGCACAGTGGCAGCTTACGTCTGGGACATGACCACGGGTGGACATCCGCTTGAGCTCATGCATTTCGAAATGAATGCGATGGGGTTCACTAACCCGAAGCCGCCACGTTCGGATGTGACCAGCCTGGAGGCTTTGCGACGGTTGTGGAGCAGTGCCGCGATCGATGAAATTGCGACGCGAGAGATCACCGTGCGACGAACGTTTGCTGACTTTGAGGATTATTGGACAACCAGCAAGCTCGCTGCGACTGTTGGCCAAACGCTCGCCGCCATGGGTTCCGTCAATGTCGAAATGCTTAAAGCGCGAATGCGCGCCCGGCTTGTTGCCGACGCAGCAGGGCACATCACCTGCACTGCCCGAGCCAACGCGATAAGGGGAACCCGATCTTAGGGGGTCGTCTACGGCGTAGGCCGGACGAAGCAGGTGCGACCGGTTGGTTTCCGCTTTGGTCAGGAGCAGACATTGCGGCCCGCTTTGGCCATGTCCGCTATACCCCCCAACAGCGGACAAACCCAGGTGCGGTCGGTTTGTCCGCGACAAATCGCATTGCAACAAATATCGCGGCTATTCGATCACCTCGTCGGCGTCGCGCCGGGGGGCCGTTTCAAAACAAGGCGGTAGGGAACGCGGGCGGCTCAGCGTATCAGATGTGACGTCGCCTTCGCTGAGACAACCGGCCGCTGTGCGGCTTCGGCGATGGCCATGCCAAGACTCTTGGCGAAGCAGCCATAGCTCCAGTCGTTCATGTGCAGTCCGTCGGGCGACACGAACGTCTTGAACGCTATATGATCGACTTCGTGCCAGCGCCTCATCACAGCGAAGCGGGGGAAAAGGTCGACATCCTCATGCTTGGCAGTGCTGGCGATCAGCTCGACCATGCGCGTGGCTTCCGGTTTCACGATCACCTTTGGGGCAAATTGCGGATCGATCAGTACGATATCGGCACCGATCGAGCGGCTCTTGGTGAGACCCTCGCGGATCGCCACATTGTGGTTGTTGAGCTTGTCATCGCGGATCACCGAATTGGTGCCGAATTGCCAGAGGACTAGGTCGGGCTTGGCAGCGATCACGTCCGTATCGAAACGCTCGAGCATGTCGCCGATTTCCTCGCCGCCCACGCCACGGTTAAGCACCGTGATCGGATGGCCAGGGAAACGCTGCGTCAGCTCGACCGCGAGCCGACTCGGATAGGAGGCGGCCGACGAACTAGCACCGGTTCCCGCAGTCGACGACGACCCAATCGCGACAATAGTGATCGGCTCGCCGCTTTTGAGCCTCTGTGCTACACGCACCAGCGAATTCGTGAAGCGGATCACTGAAAACGGCGTATCGCATGCAGGCGCGGCTGGTTTGCCGCGCGCGGCAAAAGGTAAAGCAACGGCCGCGACGACAGCGGCGACGGCAATTAGCGATCGGAGTTTCATCGAAGCTTCCTAAGAGATGGCGGCTCGTTCATAGAGTTAATTTTGATAGCTGCTTTAGAACGACTGGCGTGGCTCGGTCACTTTGGCACTACGTCGCAGCGAAATACCGTCACACTGTCGCTGCCGTCGCACCCGCGAAAAAAGCGGCCCCAGAGGGATGTGGCTAAGCCCTCCGGCGCCGAATATGTAGGCTGAAGAGTTTCGCCCACATGGCCGACGACCTTATGGGCCGCGTCGGTTGACGCTGATATACGTGCGACTTTTCGAGAACGCCTTGTTATCCTCTGCCAAAAGCTTGTTCGCTCATGCCAGCCGGGCGACTGCTGCGTGTTTGCTCCTACGGGACGGTTCCGCGCCCCCCGATGCAAGGTGGCCAAGCTTGTTGCACGAACTGAGAATGTCCGCCGTCAAAAGCGGACCTAGTGCCTTTGATTGCGAGGTCTGCTATGCCCCCGAGAGCGGACATCCGGCGCCTGCCTCTCGACGTCCGTTAAGTGCCGATTGTGTTGCAAAAGTCGAAAGTTGCAGGGCTACGAATTTTTCGCGAAAATACAAAACGGGCAGCAATCGCCGATTCGTATAACCTCAATCGCGTTACCGAAGTCGCCTGTGAGTTTTGCGCGAGGCGATGAGGTCCCTCACATCTTTACACGAAATGCCGCGCCTGCAGCCCGCAGAATTTTTGATCATCGGTGCAAAACGACTTTTGCAACACAATCTGCCAGGAGCCGACATCGGCCGGGCTATTCGATCACCTCGTCGGCAATAGCGAGTACTGTCGGCGGCACTTCGAGGCCGAGCACTTCGACGGTCTTGAGGTTGAGCACGAACTCGAATTTGGTGGACCGTATGACCGGCAGCTCCGCGGGCTTCTCGCCCCTGAGAATGCGCCCGGTATACATGCCGATCTGGCGATAGGCATCGGTTAAGCTGGTTCCGTAACTCATTAGGCCACCGGCCAATGCGGCCTCGCGCTGAGGATGCCATTTGCTGGCCAGTTTAAAATAAGCGCTGAGCAAGCATGGGGTACGATCTGCCTTAGGGTCCGGACTCATAACCAGTAGCTGACTGCAGCCGCGAGACAGACGGCGGCGAGGAAGTTGTCGGCCAGGCGGTCGTATCGAGTGGCGATGCGTCGAAAGTCCTTGAGGCGGCCGAACATGCGTTCGATGGCGTTGCGGTTGCGATAGAGGCTCGGCGAGAAGCAATTCTTCCATCGCCGATTTGCCTTTGGCGGGATGTTTGGCATCGCGCCTTTACCTTCGACCTGACGACGGATCGCATTGCTGTCATAGCCTTTGTCGCCATGAAGCACGGATGCGCGCGGCATTTGCCGAAGCAAGAGTTCACCGGCGGTGCAGTCCGCGATCTGACCGCCAGTCAGGATGAAGGCGATCGGACGGCACGCACTGTCTGTCAGAGCGTGGATTTTGGTGGTGCGTCCACCGCGTGATCGGCCAATGGCCTGATTGCATTCCCCCCTTTGCCGCCGGATGCACAGCGGTGCGCCTTCACTGCCGAACTGTCGATCAGGACTTGCGCTGGCGGCCCTCCTGCCGCGCGTCGGGCAGGCTGTCGCCGCGGCAGCCAACCGAAATCACACCTGCAAACTTGAGCTGCTCATCGCAGTCGGTCCGATTTCCCGCCGGTCTCCGTTGGTGCGGTGACGTCTGCCACCGCCGCATCGGAGCTGACCGAATAAAACGGGCTTCCATAGTACTGCGCAAACGCAAAACGAGCGAGAACACCAATCGCGGCTGCAAGCGGCACCGCTATCAAGAGGCCGACGAACCCAAATAGATATCCAAAGGCAAACAGAGCAAACATCACCCAAACAGGGCTCAAGTTGACACGTCGGCCCACGAGATACGGTGAAAGTGCATAGTCTGCGAGAGATTGGCCGACAAAGAAGATCGCAGGAATGATCGAGATCAATACACCATTCGGCCAAAATTGAGCGATCCCGACGCAAGTCGATATCACGAGTGCCGTGAGCGAACCAAGATAAGGGACGAAGCTAATCAGCCCTGCTGCAAGGCCGATCAGAAGACCGTGGTTCAGGCCGATCAATGACAGGGTTGCGGCATAGAACAAACTGAGGATGAGACAGATCGCGCTCTGCCCCCGCACGAAGCCGCCTATAGTGTCATCGATTTCGCGGGCGAGGGACCGGACGGTGGCGCGACGTGCTGGCGGTATCCAATTGTTGACCACCGCCAACATTTTTCTCCAGTCATAGATCAGATAGGCCGCAACGATGGGGGTGACCACGGAAAGTGAGAACACCGAGATCAGCGCTTGACCGCCGGACCACAAGGATTGCAGGACGGTTGATAGCCAATTAGCAGCCAGCGTTGTCAGCTCGCCGATCGACTGTTCTGCTTTGCCCAAACCATCTCCGATGATCTTGCTTAGCCATGGTCGGTCGGGATCGGTTGCGAGTGCCTGCAACTGTCGCAAGTAACGCGGAAAATTGTCGATGAAGTAAGCAAGCTCGCGGACAATGCTCGGAGCAGTCAGAAGAATCAAAATCATAACGCTGACAATGAACACAACCATGATCGTCAGCGTCGCGATTAGCCGGTTCATACCCAGCTGCTCTAGCCGACTGGCCAGCGGATCGAGAAGATATGCGAGCAAAAAACCGGCGACGAATGGCAGCAGGATTTCGCGCAAAAGCACTACTGCTGCGATAGTTGCCGCAAGCGTCGCGATCCAGAATGTAAGAGGTCGCGTTGGTGTCATGCGCCGATATCCCGCGATCTCTCGAAGCAATAAGGTTCTCAGGTGCGGGTGCGGAATGCAAACGCGATTTGTCTAATCCCCTGGATGAGCAGGACCGGATCGGCAGTGAGCCCTCGATCTCTGCTTTTGGGCATTGCACCTTCGCGCTGTCTGGCCCTGCGAAAAATCACGTCGAATTTCTGCCGTATGGCCGCCTGGAAGTATTCTCCCGTGAGGCGATCCCCTGTCGGGACATGTGTGAGCGTGTAGGTGGAACCTGGATAGCCGGCGCCGCGCAGCTCGATGAATATCCTGAGCGAGCTCCCTTCGACAGAAGCCTCGGCCCTCGAAATGTTGATCGGATTCGGGTTGGCGTAGGTCGCATCGATCTTGCCATTCGGATCGACGCTTTTGATCACGATGGTATAACCGCTGTCGGTTCGAACCCAGCGCCCTATAAGTTCTGCAAATTCGGGCGTGCTGTGCGAGCATCACAACCGGCGCTGCATCTTCGATCGTTGTCCGGCCCTGCGCCAACGCGGGAGCGCCGATGATGCCGACCGCGCACACTAAAGCTAACGAGACTAACATGGGAGACGCTCCACCTCTATGCGCTCCATTGCGCTGCTACCGCACGATCCTCAATCACCTCGCTTGTACGGGCGAGGAACGTTGGCCCGGTCGCGCGAGCGGCTATGAGCGCGCCGCGCTGAGCTGCTTGGCGGCCGCCTGAATAATACTGATGTTGCTTCGCACGTGGCGCTGTAAGTTCGGCACGTTGAATTTGGCAGTCATTTTATACCGGTTGCCGCGGTGCTCGACGTAGCCGCGTTTGATCAACTCGTCCAGCCGTTGCGTGACAACGTCGCGCGGGCGGCCGATCACACGACTGATCTCGGATGCCGTTGCCGGTTGGCTCCCCAATTGAGCGATCAGAACATGGGCCCCCGTGAGCAGCAACTCATGGGCGTCTGCGGGTTCGAGGTCGGGAAGGTAGGTCAGCCGAACGTTGGTCAGGAGGTTGATCAACATATCGGCGATAATCGCACGCTCGTTTGCGAGGGCTATTTCTGTATGCATCACGACACGCCTCTCCGATTCCGTCCTGCCGTGGCCACCATGATGCGCTTATTCGATTACCTCGTCGGCGCGTGACATCTCACTCTCCCCTTGGGGTCTTCACTCTAGCATTGAAAATGCGTCGTACGGCTTCAGCAGGAGCTCTTTCACGGGACTCTATTGGCCGGGCGGTGGCGGCATCCAGTTCGGATCCTGTGGACCAGCGGCCGGCGGCGCCGGAGTTTGCGGCCGCGGAAACAAGCGGCTGCCGTCGAAGACGTCAGGCCGCATCTGCGATGTCATGTCTGGTGTACAATAGCCGCCGGCCCCACTGATCGTTTGTCGGCAACTGTCGAGCGATGGTATTCCGCAACTCTTGTTGCCGTCATCGAACATGGCGCAATAAGTTTGTGCCTGAACAACATGTGTGGCATCGCTCGCGAGGGCCAGCACGGCGGCAAATCCGACGATCACCAGTCGGGCGGATGCTTTGCGGGCGCTATTCATTTGGATTTCACTCCTTGCTAGGTCATGTGAAATACTAATGGTCGGGTTGGCATCTGGTCCAGGGAGTGAACCGGAAGCGGCGCGGGGAGCCGACGTCCGCTTTGGGTCGATACTGTTGAAAAAGGTGTCGCGCCCATCGGCGCCCTGTGATTCCGTCCGTTTGTTCTTGCGGCGACGGAGGCGGGTCATGATGGGCCGGCAGGCGGGCGATCAGAGTCAGCTTTTCTATCTGTTGCGATGGAGCGCGGCGTGTTTTGGCTGCGGCCCTGCCGCAGGGAACTGTCGTATCGTTCCGGTTGATCCAACCAAGCCTTTGCTCCCGAACCCGAATTCGGCGAGTTCTGAATCGGTTTCTGTGGGAATTTGTCGCATCGCGAACGGCCCGGCCACTCGCCTTTGGGTGCCATTTACGGTATCAAAAGCGACACGCTGGCCCTGTACGACGGATAGAATTTTCGTAACATGATGATGCGGTTGCTTTGGATACTTGTTTCGATCGTCATGGTTGCGTCTGCTGAGCGCAACGCCTCGGCCCAGCAACCCGGTTCGGCTCCGCGGCTCGCTCTCGTCATCGGCAATTCCAACTACCCGGATACCGAAGCTGCCTTGAAGGAGCCGCTGAAAGATGCGGTGAAGGATGCGCGCGCGTTGGCCGATGAGCTCAAGCGAGAGGGGGTGGGATTTCAGGTCACCTTCGCCGAGGATCTTTCCAGAGATGGAATGAAGCGCGAATTCGATCGGTTCTACGCGAAGCTGACGCCCGGCTCGGTCGCCTTGGTGTTTTTCGGCGGTTACGCCATTCAGGCCGCCCGGCAGAGCTTTATCATTCCGGTCGACGGGCAGATCTGGCGCGAAACCGATGTGCCGCGTGACGGCATCAGCCTGGAATCCATCCTGAGAGAAATGAATTCGCGGGGCGCCAAGGTCAAGATTGCCATTATCGATGCGTCGCGGCGCAATCCTTACGAGCGGCGTATTCGCCGGTTCTCGACCGGCCTTGCTCCCGTCGATGCTCCGACCGGGTCACTGGTGATGTATTCCTCGGCGCCGAGCACGGTCGTCAGCGACACCGGCAACGAGCAGCGTCTGTTTCTCACCGAACTGGTCAAACAGCTTCGCGTGCCGGAGTTGCCGGCCGAAGAGGTTTTCAACCGCACCCGGATGAGCGTGTCGCGCGGCACCCAGGGGCAGCAGGTGCCCTGGGTGTCGAATTCGCTGGTCTCGGATTTTTCTTTCGACTTGCGGGGCAAGTCCGGCGCCGTGGCCGCGCTGACGCCGCCGCCGGCCGTCTCGGCACCTGGCACGCCGGTCGTGACGCCTGCGCCCGCTGCGACACCCGCGCCGCGGCCAGGGTCGGTGATTATTCCGAAGATGGACCCGGTGGTTCCGGACTCCAAACCAGAGCCCAAGCCTGCTCCGGTGGCGTCGGTGCCGGCATCGCGGCCGCCCGCGTCGACGTCGTCATCCACCGTCGCCGCTCCGACCGCGGTAAAGATTCCCGCGGAGGACATGACGGCAATCGACGACCTCAGCCGTAAGCTTCGCTCCAATCCGAACGATGTCGCCTCGCTTTATCGGCGCGGCCAGCTCTACGCCAAAAACGACGACTTCCCGCATGCGCTGACGGACTTCGATGCGGCGATCAAACTCAATCCGAGGGATGCCGAGGCGCTGAACAATCGCTGCTGGGTGCGCGCCATGGTGGGCGACCTCCATGCTGCGCTCCAGGATTGTGACGATTCACTGAAGATCCGGCCGGACTTTGTCGACAGCCTCGATAGCCGCGGCTTCGTCAAGCTGAAGATCGGCCAATCGCAGCGTGCCATCGCCGACTATGACGCGGCGCTGCAGCTGTCCGCGCGAAAGGCATCGTCGCTCTATGGCCGGGGCATCGCGAAGTTGCGGATCGGCGACGCCAGCGGTCACACCGATATCGCGGACGCCAAGGCGATCGACTCACGCATCGCCGACGAGTTCGCTCGCTACGGCGTACGCTGAAGGAGGCGGCCAGGCGGATCGTCGTCCTAGGAATATTGCGCTCGTTCGGGCCGCATGAAATGAAGTCCATCGGGGGAGAGCACCATGTCGGACTATCTCGATAAGCTGAAATCCAACATTGCCCGCTCGGTCATCGCCGCCGCGCTGGTTCTGCCGGCCGGCGCCGCGATGGCCCAGCACAACCCGTCGTCGCAGCAGATCATCGACGCGCTCAAGCCCAAGCAGCCGCTGACGCGCAGCCTCTCGGTTTCTCCGGCCGAGCAAGCGAAGAAGGCGGAGACGGACAAGTTCGTCGATACGCTGCGCAACCGGCCGACGCGCTCGCTTTCCATCGATGAGCGCCAGCAGATTGCGACCGTCGCCCAGGAGCGGCCGCGCATCGATCTCGAGATCAAGTTCGACTACAACTCGGCGAACATCGCCAAGGCCGCGCTTGCCGACATGGACAATCTCGGCAAGGCGCTCACCGACTCTTCCCTGAAGGGCGGCACGTTCGTCCTGGCCGGCCACACCGATGCGGTCGGCAGCGAAGAGTACAACCAGGATCTCTCCAGCCGCCGCGCCGATTCGGTCAAACGCTATCTGACGGAGAAGTTCAGTCTGGCGCCGGATCGGCTGGTGACAGCGGGCTATGGCAAGACGCGGCTGAAGAACAAGGACAATCCCAAAGCGCCTGAGAACCGCCGCGTCGAAGTCGTCAACATGGCGGACAAGTGAACACCCGATAGCGACACTCAGGGCCTCCTGGAAAACTGGAGGCCCTTTGTCGTTGGGGCAACGGGCTGTGGCTCAGATGAACGTCGCCGGTATCGCGATCGGGCTGATGGTGGGAGCGGGGTTCGCGCTGCCGCAATGGCATCAAGCCTTCGTTCAGGAAGCCTTGGCGCAGGCCGAACCGTCGACCAAGGCCGGCGTCCTTGTGGTCAAGGCGACGACCGCCTGTTTCTCCGACATGGTCCGCGTCGCCGGCTATCTGGTGCCGCGCCGGGTGGCGGTCGTGAACGTCGAGGCCGACGGCTACAGGATCACCGAGGTCGGGCCGGCGGAGGGCGAACAGGTCGCCTCCGGGCAGGTGCTGGCGCGGCTGACGCGGCAGGCGAGCGAGGGCGCCAACGTCCGCCGCGTCGGAGGCGCCGGTGCTGCGAGACCGACGCCCGCCTCGCTGACCTTGCGCGCACCGGCCGCGGGGCTGGTGATGAAAAGCACCGCGCGCATCCGGGAGATGGCTTCACCGCAGGGCGAGCCGCTGTTTCAGATCGTGGTCGACAACGAGATCGAACTCGAGGCTCAGATTCCCAGCATCCACATCGCGAAGCTTAAAACCAGCGAGATCGCGCGCGTGACGGTTGCCGGCGGCGCCGAGCGGGTCGGCAAGGTCCGTCTGGTGGCTCCCGATATCGATCAGAAATCACAGCTTGGCAAAGTGCGTCTCGCTGTGGGCAACGACGCGTCGCTCCGGGTTGGCATGTTCGCCAGCGCCACCATCGATGCCAAACGAAGCTGCGGCGTCGCGATCCCTCGCGGCGCGGTCGAGTCCCGGGTCGAGGGCACCAGCGTTCGGGTGGTGCGCGGCAATATCGTCGAGATGCGCCGCGTCACCGTCGGGCTTCTGTCGGACGACAGCGCGGAGATCCGCGAGGGGCTCAATGACGGCGAGGTGGTCGTGGCCAACGCCGGGTCCTCGTTGCACGACGGCGACAAGATCAATCCCAAGTTTTCCGGCGAATTCGATCAACCGAGAGCACGCTGATGGCAGTCAATATCTCGGCCTGGTCGATCCGTCAGCCGCTCCCCTCGATCATGCTCTCGGTCATCCTGCTGGTGCTCGGCTGGATGAGCTTCATGAAGCTGCCGGTGACGCGGCTGCCGAATGCCGACATCCCGATCGTATCGGTGGTGGTCACGCAGTTCGGCGCGGCGCCGTCCGAGCTTGAGGCCCAGGTCACCAAGACCATCGAGGACGGCGTCTCCGGCGTCGAAGGCGTCAAGCACATCGCCTCGTCGATCACCGACGGCATGTCGGTCACGACCATCACGTTTCAGCTCGAGACCAATACGGACCGGGCGCTGAACGACATCAAGGACGCAGTCACGCGGGTTCGCGGCAAGCTGCCGCAAAACGTCAACGAGCCGCTGATCCAGCGCGTCGACATCGTCGGCCTTCCGATCGTTACCTACGCGGCGATCGCGCCGGCCAAAACGCCGGAGCAGCTGTCCTGGTTCGTCGACGACGTGGTCAAGCGCGCGCTCCAGGGCCTGCGCGGCGTGTCCCAGGTCGAGCGCATCGGCGGCGTGGACCGCGAGATTCTGGTGTCGCTCGATCCGGACCGCGTGCAGTCGGTCGGACTGACGGCTGTCGACGTCAGCCGCCGCCTGCGCGGCACCAACATCGATCTGGCCGGCGGTCGCGCCGAAATCGGCGGGCGCGACCAGGCGATCCGGACGCTGGCCGGCGCCCGCACGCTCAACGAGCTGGCCGGCACAATGATCGCCTTGCCGACCGGCGGCGCGATTCGTCTCGACGATCTCGGCACTGTCACCGACACGGTCGCGGATCCCCGCACCTTCGCCCGCCTCAACGGCGAGCCGGTGGTGGCGCTGGGCGTCAAGCGTTCCAAGGGCGCCAGCGACGTGGTCGTCGCGGCGGCGGTGAAAAAGCGGATCGACGAGATCAAGGCCGACTATCCGGACATCGATCTTCAGCTGATCGATACCTCGGTCGATTTCACCAAAGGCAATTATGACGTGGCCATCCATACGCTGTTCGAAGGCGCGGCGCTGGCCGTCATCGTGGTGATGCTGTTCCTGCGCAATTTCCGGGCGACGGTGATCGTCGCGATTTCGCTGCCGCTGTCCATTTTCCCCGCGTTCTGGGTGATGGACATGCTCGGGTTCTCGCTCAATCTCATCAGCTTCCTGGCGATCACGCTCAGCACCGGCATCCTCGTCGACGATGCGATCGTGGAGATCGAGAACATCGAGCGGCATATGCAGATGGGGAAGACGCCCTATCAGGCCTCCATCGACGCTGCCGACGAAATCGGCCTGGCGGTGATCGCCATCAGCCTGGCCATCGTCGCGATCTTCGCGCCGGCAAGCTTCATGTCGGGCGTCGCCGGCCAGTTCTTCAAGCAGTTCGGCATCACCGTTTCGGTGCAGGTGCTGTTTTCGCTGCTCGCCGCGCGTCTCGTCACGCCGATGCTGGCGGCATATTTCCTGAAGGCGCATCCGCACGTGGAAAAGCCGCCGGGGAAGGTGATGCAGTTTTACACGCGCATCGTTCGCCTGGTCGGTGCGGCACTATCTGATCACCATGGGCATCGGCGCGCTGGTTCTCGCGATGTCGGTCGGCAGCATTCTGCTGCTGGCGTCGGGCTTCCTGCCGGCGCAGGACACCGCGCGCTCGCTGCTCTCCATCGAGCTGCCGCCCGGCTCGCGGCTTGTCGGACACCGAGGACGTGACCGAGGATATCGTCAAGCTGTTGCGCACCCGCCCCGAGATCACCACGCGTCTTCGTCGATGGGGGACGCGTTCCGCAGGGGGCACAGGAGGTTCGCAAGGCCTCCATCATCATCCAATACACGCCGAAGGCGAAGCGCTCGATCACGCAGAAGGAAATGGAGCTGTTCATCACGCGCAAGCTTGAGGACATTCCGGACATTCACCACTGGTTTGTCGACGAGAATGGATTGCGCGCGATCTCGCTCGTCGTCGTCGGCTCCGACAGCGTGACCGTCGCGAACGTGGCCAACGAACTTGCCAGCCAGATGCGGCAAAGCCCATCGGTCACCGCGCTGGTCACCAATGTGATCGCCGAGCACCTCGCTCGATCGGCCGGAGCTGCGAATCCTGCCGCGGATGGACTTGTCCGTCCGTCTCGGGATCTCTACCGAAAGCCTGGCGGAGTCGATCCGGGTCGCCACCATCGGCGACGTCGAGCCGGCGCTTGCCAAATTCGACACCGGCGAGCGGCTGGTGCCCGTTCGCGTCCAACTCATCGATACGGCAAAAGCCGATATCCAGCGGCTCGAGCAGATGCGGGTGCCGATCGGGGGAGGGCGCGGCGATGTCCCGCTGGCGGCGGTCGCCGACATTCGCCTGAGCCAGGGCCCGAACAGCATCAATCGCTTCGACCGCCAGCGCCAAGCAACCGTCGCCGCCGATCTCGTCGGTCATGCGGCGCTGGGCGATGCGATGAAGCAGATCAACGCGCTGCCGGTGATGGTCAATCTGGCGAAAAAGCAGCCGCCGGGCGTCAGCCTCCAGCAATCCGGCGACGCCGAGAACCTGGCTGAGCTTGGACCGAGCCTCGCCAGTGTGATGATCATCGGCATGATGATGGTCTATGCGGTGCTGGTCATTCTGTTCGGCACGTTCCTGCAGCCAATCACCATCCTGTTCTCGCTGCCGCTGTCGATCGGCGGCGCGATCGCGGCACTGCTGCTGACCGGCCATCAGCTCACGATCCCGGTGTGGATCGGCGTGCTGATGCTGATGGGCATCGTCACCAAGAACGCGATCATGCTGGTCGAATTCTCGATCGAGTTGATTCACCGAGGCATGGATCGCGACGCCGCGGTCGTCGATGCCGGCCAGAAGCGGGCGCGGCCGATCATCATGACGACGATTGCCATGGTGGCCGGCATGGTGCCGAGCGCCTTGAGCTTCGGCGCCGGCGGCGAAATCCGCTCGCCTATGGCGCTGGCGGTGATCGGCGGCTTGATCTTTTCGACCGTGCTGTCACTGATCTTCGTG
Source organism: uncultured Alphaproteobacteria bacterium (assembly GCA_963850885.1). GTDB lineage: Bacteria > Pseudomonadota > Alphaproteobacteria > Rhizobiales > Xanthobacteraceae > Z2-YC6860. The sequence goes on from CAWKOD010000038.1 coordinate 46,488, forward strand.
CCGGCGATGTTCGCCATGATGGACGACTTCTCGGCGTTTTGCTGGCGTATCGGTAAGCGCTTCATCACCTCGGGTGACGACACTGAGCCGGGGCACCGGATCGATGCAGGTCGTGTACCGCCCAGGTCGTCTCCAGCCGAATAGCGGGGACAGATGAAGCGAATTTTGGTAGTTTCCGGGCTGTGTCGCCGGCAGCGGTTCGGCACCGGAACATAAACAGGTCGATCCGTGGCGACATTTGCGACTGATATCGGACTGCGCTTGCGAGCGTCATGGGCTCGGCGCGGCGAAGCTGTGGCCGCTTTGCGGTCTTCGGCGGCCGGCATGGGGCCGCGCCTGCACGCGCTCTGGCTCGGGCGGCGTCAGTTGCCGGATGCCCTGCGCGCCTGGGTATCCTCTTCGAATTCGCCGTTCGTCCGGCGGGCCTTCGCAACCAGAACGATGGGCATTGCCGCCATTGCGGTCGGCGTCATCGTGGTAGGAGGCATTCTGGCCCTGGTGATCGGGGCGCCGGTGCCCTTCCTGGCCAATTCGATCGCCAAACGATTTCAGGCCGAAACCGGATACCGGTTGCAGGTCACGGGCCGTGCGCGCGTGCGTCTGTGGCCGTCGCCGACGGTCACGATCGGCAACATCGCCGTGGTGGATCCCAGCGGTTCGCGACCGCGGACCCTCGCCACGGCCGAAGGCATTCGCTTGCAATTGTCGCTGTGGAGCCTTGTGGCTCGCCGCCCGCAATTGGCCGAGCTCGCCATCACCCGTCCCATGTTCCAGGTTCCGCTGCTGCGCCAGCGCACGGCTCCGGCCCTAGCCCCGGCGGCGCCCGCGACAGCCGCGCGCGCCACGTCTGCGAAAGTCGTGACCATCGATCGTCTGCTCGTGGATGATGGCGCGGTGGAATTCACCAGCCAGGCTGGCCAGGTCGAGAGCCGCATCGATGTCATCGCGGTCAGCGGGTCGCTTTCGGCAGATCGGCTGCTGGCCCTGAAGGCATCGGGCCGCTGGGGCGATCAGGTTTTGCGCGCCGATATCAAAAGCAAGCTCCCGGCAGACGGCATCGATAAGCGCGCCGCCCCGCTCGAATTCACGATTGATGCACCCGGCCTGTTGCTGGACGCTCTGACCGGCCGGGCCGAGGTCGGCGCCAATGGCGCCGTGCTGACGGTCAATTCGCTCACGGGTGCGGTCGGCAAAAGCAGATTCAATGGACAGGCGTCGGTCGATTTTGCCGACAAGCCCGCCGTCAGATTGAACTTGGATTTGCAGCGTATCGATCTCGCGGTGGCGAACGCCGGAGTTTCGACCAACGCAGCGCCGCCGGCAGGTGTCGATCAGCCGTGGAGCGACAAGCCGATCAATCTGGACTGGCTGAATTTTCTCGATGCCGAAATGCAGATCACCGCTGTCGATCTTCGCGTCGATCGGTTCCGATTTGCGCCTGCGTCGGTCGGCGTGATCCTGACCAATGGCGTGTTGACGACCGGCTTGGTGCGTACCGGCATCTATGGCGGACAGATTCAGGGCACGCTTGTTGTCGACGCCTCGCAGGCGGAGCCAAGCCACGCTCTTCGTATCGACCTAACCGGCGTGCGGGCGTTGCCGTTGTTGTCCGACGTCGCCTCCTTCGATGGCATCGACGGCAGCCATGCAGGCAAAAATCGATGCGCGCGGCCGGGGCACCAACCCGCGCGCCATAATCTCGACCCTCTATGGCGCGGTGGATTTGTCGGTGCAGGACGGCGAGCTGCGCAGCGTCAACATCGCAAAGATGATCCGTTTCGTGGCGGCCGGTACGCTCAGCGGCTGGCAGGAAAACAAAGCCGAGAAGACTGACCTCACTCAGCTCAGCGCATTCTTCCGCCTCGAAGGCGGCAAAGCGTCCACGGACAATCTACGGCTGCTTGGCCCGCTGGTGCGCGTGACCGGCGCCGGCACCGCCGACCTTGCGGCGAAAACGCTGCAGTTCAGGGTCGAGCCGAAGCTCGTGCTCAGTCTCGAAGGGCAGGGGGGCGCCGCCGATCCGGTCGGCATCGGCGTACCGGTTGTGGTGCAGGGGCCTTGGGGGGCGCCGCGCATCTACCCGGAGGTGGCCGGTATCCTGGACAACCCCGAAGCGGCCTACGCCAAGCTTCGAGAGCTGGGACAAGGACTGTTCGGGCTGAACCCAGGGCAATCCGGTATCCCGACTGCGTTGCCGCAGAGCATCGATGCTTTGATCGATCGCCTCGGCGGCGATCGCAAGACCACGACCGCTCCGGCGAATACCGAAAGACCACCGCAAGCCTCGCCGACGCCGTTGCCGGTTGCAAGGCCACAGCCACAGCCGCAGGTGCAGGCGCGGCCGCAGCCGGCGCCGACACCCCCGCGCAATCGTCGCAGTCGCAATCCTCCCCGCAGTCTCCGTCTCTGCTGCGCGACGGGCCTATCGAGTTTTTCAAAAATGTATTCGGCAAATGAAGCATCTATGCTGATCCGCTCGCTTTCATCGAGGCTTAGGACGGCGGAATGCGCTGCCGACGTCCGGCGCGCGTCGATCGTCATGGTAGCGGTCGCGGGCCTGCTCGTGGCGGCGCCATACCGATCCGTCGGCGCGGAGAAAACCGAAGCCAGCGCGTACAACGGCGCCGCGGTGACGGTGGTGCGGGCGAAGCGGAGCTGCTTTGCCGACACCATCTCGGTGTCCGGGATGCTCGTTCCGCGGGAAGAGGTGTCGGTGCGGCCGGAACGGGAAGGCTTGCAGATTTCTCAGGTCCTGGTCGACGCGGGCGAAACCGTGACCTCCGGTCAGGTCCTGGCGCGGCTCGTGCCGCCGGATGCTCAGGCCAATTCGTCGCAGGCCGTACAGGTTCAGTCTCCGGTCGCCGGTATCATTCTCAAGGTCGACGCCACCATCGGGACCACGGCCTCGGCGAGGGCTGCCCCGCTGTTCCAGATCATCGCGCGCGGTGAATTCGAATTGTTGGGCGAGCTGCCGGCCAACCAACTGTCCAAATTGTCGGCCGGCCAGGTGGCGAAGATCAGCGTCGCGGGCGCTAGCGAAGTGGCGGGCCGGGTCAGGTCGATCGCCGCGACCGTCAACGGCGGCACCCAGCTGGGCCAGGTGAACATTTTCATGGGCAGCGATGCGCGGCTGCGCGTCGGCGCGTTTGGCCGCGGGCAGATCGTCATTGCGCAAAGCTGCAATGTCGCCATTCCGCTTTCGGCGGTGCTGTATAGCCAGGACACCGCCGTCGTCGCGGTGGTCCGCAACGACCGGGTCGAGACCAGGCAAGTCGTGGTCGGTCACCTTGCCGAAGGCGAGGCAGAGATCCGCGAAGGTCTCGCCGATGGCGATCTGGTTGTCGCCAAAGCGGCAGCCTTCTTCCGGGAGGGCGATCGCGTGCGGCCCTTCCTGGCGGGGGTGCCGGCCAGCCAGAAATAAGGCAGCCGCTCAGGCGGTGTGGCCCGCAGTTTTCATCGCCTCGCGCGCATGGACCAGCGCGGAGAGCACGAACGCCGAGGTCACCTCGGCGCCGCCGATCAGGATACGGGTCGGCGTCTTCATCTTGTTCCACTCGTAGGCCTTGTACGGCTTGCCGAAGCCGCCTTCGCCAAACGATCGCGCGATGCAGGACAGCGCCGGCGCGAAGGTGCCCGGATCGGCGCCGAGCTTGGCGAGCGCAAGCAGCGCCAGCGCCGCGTCATAGGCGTTGATCTCGGCCGCGAGCAGGTCGTCGCGGACATAGGCGATGACGTGGCGGCGGATCAGCTCGAAGCTGTTCTCCGGATCGAGCGCGTTCTGCTGTGCGCGGCGGCAGCGCCCGGAGCGCGGCATAGCAGCGGCCGAAGTAGGCGCAGTACAGCTCCGGCAGATAGTAGATGTGCGAGCGTGGGTCGGCGAACGCGCCGGTCTCGGCAAGCCGCCGCTGGAAATGGATGATTTTGTGGATCGTCGCCAGCCGCTGCGGCGAATCGATCAGCTTCCAGCGCTCGCAATTGCGGAAGCTGAGCTCCAGCACGTCGAGATTCAACGTCGGATCGAGGTCGTTGCCGTAGGGCCGGTCGCCGGCCATGTTCTCGATCCAGGTCACGATGCCGCCGTCGAACTCGATGTTGTCGTTGATCGGCACCGTCAGCATCTCGCGGTTGTTGCCGCGCCCGATCTGGTAGCCGGCGTAGAAGTCGATCAGCGGCTGGTCGAGGATCGGGTTCTGCGAGCCGAATTGCGTCGCCGCCGAAAACGAGCAGGCGGTGGTGTCGCAGTCCGGCACGTAGGTGGCAAAGCCGAGATCGCTCTTGATGTTGGCGAAGAAGCGGCTGAACCGCGCGTGCGGCGACGGTGCAAGCGCGGTGACGACGTCGAACGGGGTGCCGTCGACCAGGCTCGGCACCTGCTCGCGGCTTTCCCGCAGGCAGAAGCCGATGAGCTTTTCGACCGTGCGGCGCGCGGCGCCGGCCTCCTGCGCGGTCGCAAGCCCGCTGCCGAGGAAATCCATCAGCGCCTCGGCGTAGAACGCGTCGTAGTACGCCGAGCGGTGGCGGATCTGCACCGGCGACCAGATGAGCTCGGCGAGGCCGTGCCAGGGCGGGTTGATGACGGCCGCCGCCGGCGCGCCGGCGATGAAGGCGCGCGTCAGGTTGAACAGCAGCGTCGAGTTTTTATAGGCGCGAGCATTGAGGCCCTGCAGCGCCATCAGGAGATCGCGGCCGCGAAAATCCGGATCGCCGATCAGGTTGAACGCCGCATAGCACGGGATGAAATCGTGCCGGGCATAGGATCGCAGCAGATGGCGGGCGCACGCCGTGGCGATGCGGTCGAGTTCCGCGGCGGGAACGGGTTCCGCCGCTGGCCGGCGCGGGCTGACGCTTCGGATGGCTGTGCGGGAACTGGTCGAGCAAGGCTGCCACCGGGCGGCCAACGGCGAGCCAGTCCGGCGATGCCTGGTCGCGCGCCGCGACGATAGCGTCGCGCAATGCATTGAATTGCGAAGGGTCGCGGAGCTGCGATAGGCCCGCCCGCGACAGCAGCGGCCGCAGCGCCGGGTTGGCGATGGCGGTCTTGTAGAACTTGCGAAGATGCGCGTCGCCGCCGCCCGGGCCGAGCAGCAGCGGATCGCAGAGGTCATAGACCGTCGGGCCGTTCTTTGGCGCTGTCAGCGCGCGATACGCATGGCCCAGGTACTGCAAACGAGGTGTCCGGATGCACAGGTTGGAGTGGGCTCGGAGAGTTATCCCCACATTCCAAGATAGCACTGATCAGTCAATAGCTTGATTTAACGCGTGGTCGTCATCGCGGTGTGATCAGTTCGCGAAACGTGACAGCCGGGGACCTTCTTTCGTGAACTGATCGCGCGCCATGACCGGGTGCTCCTCGCTGACGACGACCACAGCGTCTGACGTTGCAGTACGATAGCGCGGGATATGATCCTCGAGCGCGTAGAAAACGCACAGCGCGAGACTGGCCCAAACCGCCACACTGAAATAAAGCGACATCCAGACAATCTCGTCCTTCCACTCAGCAAGGTCGTGCGTGACGACCCAACGCGTGCTCGCGTCACGAAGACCATCGAGAGGACTCAGAAGCTTGCTGCCATCGGCAACCTTGGCTCGCCATCGGCTCAGGTACATGGGGACGTCGACAGTCATGAGAAATGCCAGATAGCCTGCAATCCCGACGATCGCGATGGCGAGGATCGCGCGAACCGAACCACCGTACTCCGGCAGCAGCCGGCAAAGGCCAATCCCAATGAGGAAGAAGGCAACCGCCCATATCGAATTTTCGATGGCGTTGCCCCAATAGTTGGTGGTCAGCACCGCATACCATGAGAAGCATTCCGCGATGAGGATTAGCGGCAGGATCACCCACGCAACCTGCAGGGTGGTGTCCGCTCCCGTCATCGTGCCGAGTTGGTGCAGGATAATCAACCACTGCGCCGCGAAGCAGATTTCGGCAACGGTCGCGACCGTCCGGCCGACGACAATGCTCGACAGCCAAGTGTCGAACAAGCAGATCCGCTGAACGTCCGCGCGCGGTAGGAACGACCTGAATGCGCAGCCAAAAACATAGGCCGCACAGAGCAGGAGCATGAGCTTGATGCCGGATGTGCTGCCGAGACTGCCAGCCAGCTGTTCGGGAAGCTGGCGGTACAGCAAGAACCACACCGCAATGTTTGCGCCGCTGACCAGGGTCAACAGACTCCACCACCAGGCCACAGGATTTGACCAGGCCAGGGACCTCGACCGCGCACGCCATTCCAAACTCATTGAGCCGCTCCGCGTGTAACCGAACGGACACTTGATTGCAGTAGTTCTGTCACAAATCGCGGCAAGTCACGATAAAAAAATGTGTGCTGCGGGTGCCTGCGGGATGATGGCGAGCGGCCAACAGTGTGGGTCGGGTCGGGACAAGCCAAGCCTCGCAACCAACACTCTCCCAGGCAAGTCGCTTTGAAGCCCGCTTCACATGGCGAGGCGCGAGCGGGCTTAGCGCAGGTTTGGGTATGAGTGAAACGCTCCCTACCAGGGCTGCCGTAGGTAGACTCATGATTTCTGGGAAGCCAACAGGCAGTTGGTGAGGCCTGAAATTCCAGTGCGTTTGCAGCAGCGATCGATGCACAGCGCTCTCAGATCGCGGCCAGCGCCTGTAGCCCTGGGATCGGACCCCAGCGATAGTGGTCAGGCCCCGCTTCGAGCGCATAGCGGCCCGGCCGTCGGGATGGCACAGGTGGACGTTCCGATCTAACGTTTTGGGTCGGCGGAGCATGGGATGGGAAACGCGCGTCGGATTGCGATTATCGGAGCGGGGCTTGGCGGGTTGGCGGCGGCCATCGCGCTCCGCCGGCAGGGATTCGAAGTGCAGGTCTACGAGCAGGCGCCCGAACTCGTCGAGTTTGGCGCCGGCATCAACATCAGCCCCAATTCAGTAAAATTCTTTCACGCCGTTGGCCTCGCCGACAAGCTGCATGCCATCTCGTCCGAGCCGATCGGATTGACCTGGCGCGACTGGGGCTCGGGCGAGATTCACAACTGCCTTCCCTTCGGCGATTTCGAGAAGCGCTACGGGGCCAAGTACTACGTCGTGCATCGCAGCGACCTGCATCGCCTGCTCTCGGAGGCGGTGCCGCGGGCGAGCATCCAGCTCGGCAAGCGATGCACGCAGATCGAAACGCGCAATGGCTTCGTCGGCCTGACATTCACCGATGGCACAAGCGCCGAAGCCGACGTTGCCGTCGGGTGCGACGGTATTCGCTCGGCGGTTCGCAGCTGCATGTTCGGGGGCGAAGGTCCGCGCTACGCGGGAACGATGTGTTGGCGCGCGCTGGCGCCCACCGATGCGTTGCCGAAGGACTATCACGACCGCCATGTAAACCAGTGGTCCGGCGATGGCGGTTTCGTCATCAGCTACTACGTTCGGCAAGGGAAGTTCATCAACTTCGTATGCGTCCGACAACAACCTGGCTGGGCGGAGCAATCCTGGTCGGTGCCAAGCAGCGTCGACGAGATGCTGGCGGCCTTCCCTGATGCTGGGGACAGTCTCCGCAGGATGATGGGAGAGGCAACATCCTGTTCGAAATGGGGTCAGTTCACCGGGGAGCACGCGGCGCAATGGACGAAGGATCGTGTAACCCTTCTTGGCGATTCGGCGCATGCCATGCTGGCGACCTTCGGGCAGGGCGCCAACATGGCCTTCGAGGACGCCTATGTTCTGGCGCAATGGCTTCGCGCCAGCGCCGACGATCCACCTGCGGCGCTTGCCGGCTACGAGGCGATACGCAAGCCGCGGGCGACCCGGGTGCAGCAGCTGTCACGCACCGAAGTCCGCTTCAAGAAGCAGCACTCGATCTGGGACCGCCTGCATCGGGAATACGTTTTCCTGACGCAGCATGGTTCGACGACAAGTGGGGTCTATCGCTGGATCTTTGGCTACGACCCGGTCACACAGTGGCGAGGCTCGTAAGACCGGCGTTCAGCGGCGCCGTTTATTCAGTCGTCGCCGCCTGGATGCCGAGCACCTTGGCAAATCCGGCGATGCCGGCGCTCTGTTTCTCGATCGAGGCCGCAAACTCGGCAGCCGAGCCCGGCGACACCACCTGTCCAGTGGCGGTCAGCCGCTCCACGATGGTTGGATCGGTGAGCGCGGCCTTCACGTCGGCGGTCGACGCCCAGTTGAGTTCGCCGGGCTCGGCGCGGACCCTCGCAAATATCTCCTTCAGTGAACTGGTACCGAGCGACGGCGGCACGCCGATCGACACCAGCGCCCCCCCCGCCTTGTTATCTTCTGCCAAAAGCTTGTTCGCACAGGCCAAGCTGCGCCGCAGCTATTGGCACTCACCAGCGGAAGCTTTATCCTGCGGTCGCATATAATCGCATTAATCCAGGAGAGGCCTTCATGAAGTCTTTGATCTGCACCGGCGGCATCGCGCTGGCGTTCGCTCTGGCATCTATCACCGGCGCCGAAGCGCAGAAAAAGATGACCTATCAAGAGGCGTTCGCGAAGTGCAAGCAGGAGATCGGCGCCAGCGCATCGAGCAGCGAATGCCTGAGGGACCGCCAAAGGGAGGGCGTGCGCCTTTCCGCGCGGCGAATTTCTGCGAACAGCGCGAACTGGGTGGCTGGACTACCAGCCACATTTGGCCGATAACTCAGTTCCGTCAATTAGATAGGTCAATATAAAAAGCGCACATACCGACAAAAGCACCGTCATTTTTGGTCGGTGCCGCTGCACCGCCGTGTGGACGCTGCGACGGGCATTCGCTGCGCGCTGTTCCGATGCCGCCCGTATCGCTGCATTCGCGCCTGCGGCCAACAATGCCGCCGTCAGGCCGGATCATTGCTTATGCCTCATCAGGCATCCTCGGCGAGTTCACCTCCGCAATCCTGTTCCTCCGGCCTGTGCAAATTGCGGCACCCCATCTGCCTCCATTTCTCATCTGAGATATCGAAGCGAACGTCGTTGAAGTATTCTTTCGCTTCGTCTGTGCTGAAGATGCCCATGCTCATAAATCTTGAATTGTCATCGGGATCTGTATCTTGAGTGTCATCCTCACATCTAACGTCAGCTTCGTAGACAGAAAAAATTTCCCACACCTCGCCGTTGTCATCGTGTCGTCTGATCCGGTATTCGGTGGCCCCCTGCAGGTGCAAATGTATAGTGATGATGACCGAGATAAAATTCATCGTCGGCACTCTTGCGTTTGGCCTTTTTAGCTTCCTGCTCGCTTTCTCTCTATTGTCCCCCTACCTCAACAGGCTCTTGATTTCCTATTGCGAGGAAGCAATTGCTTATCGACCAAAAACTCGCAGTTCATTCCGATCGAGCGTTGAAAATGCCTGTTTCCGTTGCTGCCGCACGGCAAGGCGCGCACTAGCGAGATTGCCCGGCAACTCGGAGTAAGCCAGCGGACGCTCGCTCGGCGGCTGTCGGAGGAAGGGCTGACATTCTCAGAACTCTTGGACAGTCTTCGATCGGACCTCGTCAATCGTCATCTGGCCGACCGAGACTTGGCCATTTCCCAAATTGCATGGTTGCTGGGCTATCGAGACGTCGGCGCATTCTCGCATGCCTTCAAGCACTGGACCGGCAAGGCGCCCGGTAGGGCGCGTGTTGAATATGCAGTCTAGTCATGACAACGATCTGCTGCATATGATTTTCGGAGTTCGACCTGAGGGTCAACGGTGCCGTGCGATGTCTGGTTGGTTTTCGATGCGGCCTTGATGTTTCTCGTACCACTTTGGGCCCGGCCCTCGCATGTAATGAAGCTCGGGCCGATAGGCTTTGCGGTTGACTTTATTCAGCCCGTGCCACCTCGTTAGGATCACGTTTTGGCGCTGGCAAAGCGGCGTCGTTGAGAGTTGTACGAATATCATGGTGCCCTCCTCAACGTGGTTTGCCGAACGCTAAGGACACGATGAAGTGCGTGAGCCGCGCGTCGGTCAAAGGTGATCTGGGGCGGGCTTTCGAGAGCGCCTTGTTATCTTCTGCCAAAAGCTTGTTCGCACAGGCCAAGCTGCGCGCGCTATTGGCACTCACCAGCGGAAGTTTTATGCTGCCGTCGCATATAACGCATTCATCCAGGGGAGGCCTTCATGAAGTCTTTGATCTGCACCGGCGGCATCGCGCTGGCGTTCGCACTGGCATCTATCACCGGCGCCGAAGCGCAGAAAAAGATGACCTATCAAGAGGCGTTCGCGAAGTGCAAGCAGGAGATCGGCGCCAGCGCACCGGGCAGCGAAAGCCTGAGCACCGCGGCCCGCCACTCCGCCGGCGGCGCCTGCATGCACAAATACGGTTTTCGCCTGAAAAAGAAGGCGAAGATCTGACGTCGGAAGCGGCGTTCCATCGCGCTTAGCACGCTGTCGGACCAAAGCTGCATCGTCAGCGGCAAGGCTGGCGTGCGCGTCGCGTTCTGATGTCGGCTTGAGGCAGATTGTGTTGCAAAAGTCGAAAGTTGCAGGGCCACGAATTTTTCGCGAAAACATGAACCGAGAAGCAACCGCCAATTCGTATAGCCTCAATCGCGTTACCGAAGTCGCCTGTGAATTTAACGTGAGGCGATGAGGTCCCTCGCATCTCTACACGAAAGCCGCACCTGCGGCCCTTAGAATTTTTGATCACCAGTGCAAAACGACTTTTGCAACACAATCGGCACTGAACGGACAAACTGACCAACTCCAAGTTCGTCCGCTCAGACATTGCCATGGCCGCACGCGAATTCCGTCTTGCAGAGTTCAATCAAGGCCCGGCACCAGCGGGCGAGCAACTTCTCCTGCTCTGCGAAGATCACAACGGAGCGTACACCTTGCCGTTCCGCTGCGAGTGGCGAGACGGAGCATGGTACGGAGTTGAGAAGACCAAACCGCTGGAAGCAAAAGTGGTTGGTTGGCGGTCGTGGCGGTATTAAGCGACCTGTTGGGCAGCGATCTCCTCTTGACCGGTTGACAGAGCCGTCCGACGCTGCCGCCATGTATGGCATGACCCGACGCACACACCTGAGAGCGTTATTGGCTGTGAGTTTGATCGCTACGGCTATACCTGCGCGCGCGGCAAGCGTCACCTTGCGAAACTCGACATGGCGTCCCAATGTGACCATCGAGGTTCGTGTTGGCCCGCATCAAAAATGCGACGACGACGCGGCCCGGCCACCTCAGACCGTTGCCTTCGGGCGCTCGGTCACACTTAATGGGCGCGTGGTGTGCGTCCGACGCGACATCGATCCCGCTAATCCGACGGGGACGTGGGGGGAATGGACCGTCTACGAGGCGGATATTGTCGACGACATTCCGTAGTAAACTTCGACCCGAAGTCGGCTTGACGATCCATCAACTCTATCCGAAATCTGCCGACATGCGGGGTATGACGCCGAGCGCGCACAAACGCCACCAGATGGAGCGAGTGTGCCGCGAGCGGCGGGCCAACGATCTGCATACTCAAACTAGGAAATAACCACCGCTGTGTTCCGGGGAGAACGCTCAAGAGACGTTGTCAGCGCGCTCCTATCTTGAGCATTCATTTTTGGTTAGGGTTTGATCCCATAGCTGTGCGACTGCTTCGTCTGGGGTCGTGCCGCCGAACTTCATCGGCAGCAGCATTAGCTTGTACTCGCGCGAGTCCGGATCGAAGTGTTGGGCGGCGGCAGGTGTGGCTCCAAGCAGTGGCAACGACGCCACCAACGCCAGAATGACAGGGTGCATTCAAAGGCCTCTGTGGTAGAGCGGCGACTATTTGAGAAAGGCATCGAGCATGTTCGCAAGACGGACACCGGCCAGCGCGATCCGTTCTTCAGCAATGTCGCTCGCTTTTGCTTTGTATGATGGGGTAATCACAAAGGGGCCGCTACCCGCGAGTACAGGCTTCCGGTAGACCGACTTCTTGGCGATCTCGAAGCTTTCGTTAATCCACTTCTCTGGATCGTCAATCTCGGCGTCCTTGGCTGGCGCGTCTTCGAGATTGCCAGCCGCTTTGATGACGGCAAATACATCGGAATTCTTCCCCGCCGAGCCATCCCAGATCGAATGAAGTGATTTCTTCGTTCGGGACGAACAGGCACCATCACAGACATTAACGAGGTTTCCGCCGGCGTCGGGTTCGTTAGCGGTGAAGCGCGACGTGGCGTGAAGCGGTTGGTGAACGTCGCCGATAATATGGAGGAGCCACACAAGGTCATACGATTTGACATCGTCGTCGGCCTCGGTGGACGCAATAGTGTCACGGTGAAGAACAATGCGAGTTAGCGCATTGGGTTTTGCTGGTTGCGCAAGCCTGGACCCGTCCACCGAGAATGGCAGATCGACGAAGTGCCAATACTTGTGAAGGAATTTGTCCTCGTATCCGATGTTGCGGTTCGGGTCGGGTGATCCCTTCGGGTCGTTGCCGTGATCGATGTAATCATCTGGTCCGGCATCTTGGGGCTTTTTGCCGAACTGCTTGATCAGGTCGGGCCATGTCGCGGCGCGAATAAACGCGACCTGGTCGCGGTTTGATTTCTTGGTCCCTTCAGAAAGAATATCGAAATGAGGATTGAGTTTGATAAGCTCTGATGCGCGCGCCCTTGTCTCGGGCTCCATGTTATTCCACGCGACCGCGGCAACGAGCATATGGCCCCGGTCATTCCATGACCAGGCACTTGACGAGGCCACTATCATTGCGAGGGCGGCAATCATTCGCACGATACGCATTTTGCACTCCCCAATGGTCGGGAAGATATTACTGGCAAAATCGCTTGAGCGCCACTCAAAGTTGCAATGAGGTCTAGCCGTATCGCTTAGAACAGATGCAGCGGGCTTTTTCTATTTCGACGGTGTCGCCCCGGCTTATTCGTTGCTGCGGCGCCAACTATCGGATCGAGTTGGCCGCGATATCGGTGCTGCGCGCTCACTATTCTTTTTCTGACGCCATGGCGAGGACCAGCGCACGCGGCTTCAGCGGCATTTGTGTCGCGTTGTGTCTCGCCGTATGTTGTTGTCGGACCATCAGTGAGGTCGTTGTGCCTTCTCCCCGGTAGGGGAGAACATGGGGGAACGTAGCCGGTCACTGGTGGTCCTCCTCCCTCTGCCCCTGGAACGCGAACGGTGATAGGCCGCCTGCTGTCGCGGCGGCGTTGCTGAGATAACTTCAGCCTAGGCTGGCACGGGCGAACAAGCTTTTGGCAGAAGATAACAAGGCGCTCTAGAAAGGCGCACGTATATTGGCCTGCGGCGGCTGGTTATTTGACGCGAAATTAAAACTCCGGCGCGATCTTGATAGCAAGGAGATGTTCCCTGGTAGCTCAGTTGGTAGAGCGGACGGCTGTTAACCGTCAGGTCGCTGGTTCGAGCCCAGTCCCGGGAGCAATCTCAGGCGGGTTTTCAAGAGCAACCACAGGCATGGGCGATGCCCCGATGGACGTTTTGATTTGGCTCGGCGTAATGACGGCCACTGGGGTGGCGGTATGGTTGGCCGCCCCGCACCATCAAAGGTTGATCACCAACAGAGCGATCACGAACGAGCACGCCTCTCGCCGCTTGGCCCGCAAGGTCTATCGGCCCGAGCTTCATTACATGCGAGGGCCTGGCCCAAAGTGGTACGAGAAACATCAAGGCCGCGTCGAAAACGAACCAGACATCGCACGGCAGCGTTGAACGCGCCGGAAATTTGCCATCCGGCGCTCCAACGCGACGTTCTCTGGCGCGCGAAGTCGACCTTGATACCGGCCGAACTTATGACTTTCATCCATTTTTGCGTCTCCGCGGCCATGAACGCAGCGAAGTCTTCTGGTGAACCAATTTTTGGCTTTGCATTGATCTTGGCCAAATTGGCCTCCAGCTCCGGGGATTTTAGGATTTCGTTGATCGCCGCATTCAGCTTGCTGACGATACCTGGCGAAATGCCTGCGGGTGCAACAACGCCGGCCCAGAATGTCGACTGCAGCGCTGCAAACCTACTTTCGGTCGTCGTCGGCACCGCCGGAAGCTGGGGACTGCGCGTCTCGTCGGCCACCGCCAGAGCCGCGAGTTTTCCCGCTTTCCGCATTGCGACTATCGCGTTCTCGCCTCTAACGCGCTGCCTGCTGGCACCTGCGTCGCAATCGCCGTCAGCGCGTTGGTGATCGCGGGCGACGGCATTCCGCAAGTCGACATCAGCAAACAGGCGACTTTGCATTACGCCGATCCTGCATCGCAGATTGCGGCCGCTGGTGCGCCGAATGTGGTCAGCGCGCCGACGCTTTCGCAATTTCAGAGCACACAATCGCGCTGAGATGCACCGCTTTTATTACCTGGAGCATCGCGCCGGGCGCGTGCCAGTGCGTCAGCAACGTGACGTGGTGATCTCATGGATGAACGCGCCCGAGCAATTTTCGACGAAGCATTTCAGACGTTGGCCCGCACCGCCGATATCGCGGTCGAGCATCGCAACATCGCCGACGAGGACGATATACTGATTCGGCGGTCGCGAGAGATGCGGCGAGCGCAACCAAAGCCGTCGCCGTGTTCGCATTCGTCGATGACCGATGCTGAGATCGCGGCGCTCGTCGACAGCCGGATCGATGCCGCATTCAAAGCTCGCGCTTGGCATGACGACGCTCGACAGGACGCCATCGCAAAATTCTTTAGCGAGGTTCGCAAACAGTTGCGCCAGGAAATTTTGACCGCAGTCGGCGAATTGCGCGCCGAGGTTCAGATCGCGAAAGCCGCCGAGCTTCGCCGCGATGGCGCGGTCGTCGATCTGCCAGCGCTGCCTTTGCGAAGGGCGGCATCGTGAAGACATCGCCCGACGATCTGGGTCCGTTTGCGCTCGACCTTTGCGTTAGGGCTCGCATCTGTCGGCTCCGCGAGGATGCCGCCACGCTTGCCGAGCTTGTCGTCGAGCCGCCTTGCCGGTGCTTCCCGATGATCCCGCCGCCCGTGAAGGCGCGCTTTGGGCCGCCCTGGTCGAGGCTCGATTTCGAAGGGAAGCCCCGGTCGAAAATTGGGATTGAGGGAAATAAGGGGCAACAGCCCTGAGTGGCTGAAATGAGTTTTTGGACAAATGACCCACGGCCGTCATCCGCCCGACTTATGCATGCCGCATACTCACGGACGAACAAGCTCGAGCCGCGCGAACGCACATTACGACCGCACATCTGTCAGACCACTCTGCTTCTGAGAAGCCAAAATCTCGCATCTTCAGCCCTCTCTGGCTCATAGCGTTCGTTCTCGTCGTGCTGGCTATCGAAGTTGGATGGGTGGCCGTATTGAGATACGGGCTGGTCCTCTTGTTCTCTTGAAGGCCGTTGGGGGCAGCGTTGGGTACATCGACCCTAGGCCGGCGCTAACACATTGATGGTATTTGTAATCTTAAGGCCGAAATAAATTGGCTGGGGGACTAGCACCCACATTCAGCCAATAAATGCATCTTTATCAATGTGATAGGTCGGTATGAATAACCAAGATACCGACAAATATACCGTCATTTTTGACCGCTGAGGTACACCATTCCCCCCTTGCGGCGACGACCTCGCTCGTGTGTCGGCGAGGGGTCCCATGTTGCAAGCCTCCCCCAAGCCCGCCAGCCGGTTCGACATGTCCAGACTGAGGACATCGGGTGGGGGCGGCGGCAGGTCGCACAGGCGAAGGAACGTAAAACCAAGCCGGTGCGCCCGCCTTCCAGCATCACTCGGATACCGACGTGTGACTTTGCGCACTTCAAGAGATTGGGAGCCGAGGGCATCATCACGGCACGTTCTTCCCCCGATTCCAACTCAGCCGCTGCCCGAAGCCCGGGTGGCGGCTCTTTCTTATTTGAATTTGGCGACGAGTGGCTTCTTCGCGGCTCGGCTCGCGTAGAGCCCGCGAAACGTCGTGTGCCGCAGCAATCCATCGGTTGTGATGTCACGGTACTCGACCTCGGCCCAGTATTTCGGCGCGGCCCATTTGTCGATCTTGTTCTTGCGGTCCGGCATCTTTGAGAGCGGAGATTTCGCGAGCGTGATCGGCTTCAACAGGCGCGCCAGCTCCAGGATCATCGTGTTGGTGAAGCCGGTCCCGGCCTTGCCGACATACAACAAATCTTTGCCTTCGCGCTTCGCCAAGTAGAGAGACGTCGCGCCGTTCTTGTAGCCGATCACTTCGTAGCGAGCGACCTGCAGGCACTTCACCTTGATCCAGTTCTCGGTGCGGCCCGATTTGTATGGCGCGTTGCGCAGCTTCGACACGATGCCTTCGAGCCCCATCTCGCAGGACTTATCGAACAGCGTCGCTGCATCATCTTCGAAGTGGTCGCTCAGGAACAACGGGCCGATGTCGCCCGCCTCTTTCAGCAAGCCCGCCAACACACGCTTCCGTTCGACGAGCGGAGCCGCGCGTAAGTCGAAGCCATCGAGATAGAGCAGGTCGAAGGCGTAGTAGACCATGCGGTCGTATCGGCTCTTGGACAGATCATCCTGCAATGCGGAGAAGTTGGCAGCGCCGCGCTCATCGGCTGAGATGATTTCGCCGTCGAGGATCAGTTCGGTAGCGGGGATGCTGCCAACCGCTACTGCAATGGTTGGAAACCGCTTGGTCCAGTTCAGGCCGCTGCGGGTGTAGAGGACTGGCAAGCCACCGCGCAGATGTGCCTGGACGCGGTAGCCGTCGAATTTGATCTCGTGGACGTAGCCTGCGCCGGTCGGCGGCTTGGTTCGAAGCGTGGCGAGCGCCGGTTCGACAAAGCCAGGATGCTTGCCCGGCTTCGAGCCTTCGATGACGCGCCCGATGAAGCGCACCATCGAACGCGGGCCTGGGTCTTTGCGCGCCATATCAGTCCGGGATGAACATTGAGGGTCCAGTCCTTGGACCTATATAACCCGTATGTGCGGGCGGTTCACAAGAAACTATACCTGGGCGCAAATCCACGCGATGTACTCGCTTACGTCGCCTGCGTCGTCACCCGGCGCACACCGTCAGCACCAAATGGAGCGAGAGCGCCGCGAGCGCGATGGCGCTTGAGCAGAGCGAGGGCACGCAGCTGAAGCGCGCGACGGCGAAGCACGTAATGGCTTTGTGGAACACGGCGTTAGCCGCTGGCTGGCGCACGATCTTTTATTTGACGGTCGGCACCGCGCTCGTCACCGGCTGTAACTTTCTGCACGTTGTCTGCTCCAGCTGCCAGCAAATGGGCGAGACAGACCTCCGCAAGATCGACATTCACCCGAAGGCCTCGCTCGGCACCGTGGTCCGCGCGATGTCATGCAAACGCTGCTCGCCGCACCCGCCGTTCGCGAGGCCGCTCGGGGCAACACGGCGATCCTGGTACACGTCTGATGGCTGCTGGCCTCCTGAGTTCCCCGGCGAGCGTGCGCCGCTGCCACGACTATTCGAGTTCGGATAAGCCCCCATTGGAACATCGCGTGTAGCCTTGCCTCGAACTTCCGGGGGTACCCCCGCCCGCCGGCTAAAGGTTGCTGTCGGGTTCCCCAGGAACCGGGCGGCTGCCCTTGTCAGGCTCGAATTGCGCGAACGAAGGGGATGCAGCGAAGATCGCTAACGCAAGAGTGAACACAGACATCATGTTCACTAATGGTCAGCGGGTGCCCATCGTTCCCCTCGCATCAGTCGTCTCGACACCTATATGTGACTTAACGCACTTCGCAAGCGGCATTGGCGGCATAGAGAACATACGCTTCGCCCCGTCCCCCCCAATCCCAGCAAAGCGAGTGAGCCGTCGCTCTCCCCAGAGCGGCGGCTTTTTCTTATCTGAACTAATAGCCTCTGAGACTGTTGCCTTACGGAAGGACACACCATGGCAACCGAGAGTGATGCTCTGCGCGAAGCATTGTTCGCGCAGATGAGGGTTCCACCGCTGCCCGAATATTCGGGTGACGCCGTGATCCTCCGGGCCTGCAAAATGCCTACCCCGAATTCGGTCGCACATCATATATTCCCGCCATGTGCGGACGGTTCACTCGAAACTACACCTGGGCGCAAATCCACGCGATGTACTCGCTGACATGCCACCGCAGCCGCGCTTTAACATCTGTCCGACGACGACGACGGCGTTGATCGGCTGCGCTGCTCCCACCCCGGACGAAGCAGTAAAAGCGCCGACATAGGCCGCTCAGCGGTTCAGGATGGCGATGAACCGGAGCATCAGTAACAACGTCTCACGCGCCGAATGCCAGACTGCGTTTCGATCAGCTTGATGCGACAACGCCCCGTCCCGCGATGTCTCGCAAGTCGGTGGGCCTGCATGGCGCTGTAGTATTTCGGCCCATAGTCTCCCCCAACTCGTTCTTCAAGCGGCGCACCGAAACCAATGCCGAAGCCAGCAGCACTTGCCGCCGACACCACCGAAGCCGTGGCCAAGGCCAGCGCTATAGCGAAAGTTTTCAAGCGCTCCCTCCATCTCCGCTTGCCAGATCGAAGTGCTTCTGCACGCCCTGCTTCACGCCGAGCGTCAGGCGCTTGCAATCTGCCGACATCGTGACGTCCGGCTCGGCAACGAACTCGGCGTCCCAGTTCGCAAGACCATCCTCGCTATTTTCAAGCGGCATGACCTTCAGAAATTTGACGCCCCGACATTCCGGGTGAGCCTGCAGCGCCTTGGTGAGCGCCGCCTCAATTTCCGCCGCCGACTTGGTTGTCCTCTTAGGGATTGGGTCGTTGATGGTGGTCATTGCGAGTTAACGGGCTTCGACGTCGCTGGTTTCTGGCCGTGGCTATCTACCGCATCTCCGTATTCGGTCGCGTCTGCAATAAGAGCGCCATCGAGAACCTTGCTCTTCATTGCGCGCGGCGATCATGCCGCATCGGCAGGCGAAGTAGAGCCGCCGTTCCGTGCCTTGCCAGCCGGTCGGACTGGAAACGTAGCAAGTCATTTCAAGGTTACAGCGCGGACACTTCATCAACCATATCCTTG
>CAWKOD010000039.1:0-34232 GCA_963850885.1 uncultured Alphaproteobacteria bacterium
AGAAGCGGCGGAAAAGCGGACGTTCAAAAACCGCGATGTCCGCACTCATTTTGAAGCGCACCGCCGATAAACTTTGAGATTGTCGCGCCCGTTATGTGGCTTCACGAGCGGGACCGTCGTTCAGCGCCGATTGGGAAACCTGCTCTTTTTAACAAAGCTTTTGAACTCCGGGAGCGTTTTCGTGTCGCCCGCGATTTGCAGACAGGTCTGCAATTCGACGTAGCTAGGCATCTGACCAAGGGCCGCCTCCCGCTCGCAATGCATGCGGTCGTTGGGCGGAAATTGCGTCCACTGCTGGACCAACTTGTCGCGGGCTTCCTTCTCTTCGGCCATGCATCCGTCGACGCTCTGGTTGTCTACTGTAATCCCGAGGCTGGCGCTTGCCGCGGCCTCAGCGCGGCAACCCGTTTCATAGTTGATGTTGGGCACGCCATCGGCCGCGGCGACCACAAACTGCGCCGTGACAGCGATTGCGATGAACGGAAGAACCATGACGGCCTCCTGCGTTAGGGCGACTATTCCGGCGTTCGAGGGGGGCCCCGCGCCTATTCAAACGCAAACACGCGCTTCCAGTCTTTCTTCATGTCCGCCACGGTCCACTTGTTCACCGCCGCGCCGTCCAGCGCGAGGTCGAGCTTTCCGACGTGCGACTTGCGGTCGTAGGCGTATTCGCGCTCGGCGTCGGTGTGATGCACGATCAGCCCGAGACGCGCGCCGCTGCCGCTCATCGTCGTCCATTGCAGCATTTGCGAGATCGCCGTCGGAGTTGCCGAACGCCGCGATCGGGCGGCGGCCGATGTGCTCGTTGATGCCGACCGGCTTGCCGGTCTTGTCGTCGATGAAATTGATCTGGGGCAGCCGGAACAGCCGTCGGCTGGCCGTCGCGCATCTCGAACTTCGTCTTGATCGAGGAGCCGACCACCTGCTCGGGCGGAATGCCATAGACCTTCTCGGTCCACGGCCGCATGAACTCGATGCCGCCGCCGGAGACGATGAAGGTCTTGAAGCCGTTGGCGCGGAGATACGCCAGCACTTCCAGCATCGGCTGGTAGACCAGCTCGGTGTAGGGCTTCTTGAAGCGCGGATCGCGCGCGGTCGCGAGCCAGTCGGTGACGATCTTGGCGAACTCGTCCACCGTCATGCCGGCATGCGTCACAGCCATCAGCTCGACCAGGCCTTTTTCGCCGGACGCGGCCAGCGCCTTCATGTCGCCGTCCAGCACCGCCTTGAACGGCTGCTTGGTTTTCCAGCCCGGGTTCTGCGGCGCCAGCGCCTTGACGCGGTCGAGGATGAAGGCGAACTGGACGTACATCGGCTGTTCGATCCACAGCGTGCCGTCGTTGTCGAAGATGGCGATGCGTTGATCCGGCGGCACGAAGTCGGGCCCGCCCTGCGTGGTGACGCGCGCGACGAAGTTGGTGATGGATTGCTTGGTCGCGCCTTCATTCCAGGACGGAAGAGGGTCGCTTTGCGCCCGCGCCAATTGCGGTCGCAACGGACCGATCAGAGCCGGGGCCAAAGCCAAAGTCGAAAGCAGGATGCGACGGCTGACGCCGGAGGACTGTTTCGTTGTCATGTTCGCAGCCTTTGAGAAAGGCAGGAGATTGTCGGAGGTTTCAAAACGGACGGCCCACTGGCGGGCCGTCCGTCTTAACAATTATCGAAGCACTACTTGGCCATCGCGTGTCTGGCCGCCTCGATTTGCGCTTTGACGGCATCGAGGTTGAAGCTCGCGCCCTTCTGCATCGGCGGGAACTCAACCGCAGTCATCGCGAGTTTTTCGACCTGCTGCTGCACGAACACGAAGCGCCAGAATTCGTACTTGAACCAGTCGAAATACTGCTGCGCTCCTTCTTTGGTCCCGGCGTTCGGCCAGCCCGTGCGCTCGAATGGATCGAGGCGCAGGTTGGTCAGGTAGGGCACGTCCACCTTGGTCTTTGTCGCCCAGCCAGCCGCCGGGTTGGTCGATGAAGCGATACTTGTAGTCGCCGATGCGCACCGCACCGAGTGTCGCTTTCGCCGAAGTACCAGATTTCATTCCGGTTCGACGGACCTTTGCCGGTGATCATGTCCATCTGGTTGTAGCCATCGAGGTGCACCTTGTAGGTGCGATGCCGCCGATCTGCTTGCCCTTCTTCAGCTCCTCGACGATGTTGGGATTGCCGGCAGCCGCCAGCAGCGTCGGGAACCAGTCGAGCCCGGAGATGATGCCGTTCTCGACCTTGCCCGCCGGCACGCGGCCCGGCCAGCGGATCATGGCCGGCGCGCGGAAGCCGCCTTCCATGATCGTGCCCTTGGACTGCGCAAACGGTGTCTGCCCGCCGTCCGGCCAGGTGAAGACCTCGGTGCCGTTGTCGGTGGTGAAGATGACGATGGTGTTGTTGTCGACACCCATGTCCGTGAGCTTCTTCATCACGAGGCCGATGTCGTCGTCCAGCTGCGCCATGCCGGCTTCATGGATGGACCAGCCGTTCTTCGAGTTGCGCAGCTTCTGATACTTGTCCGACAGATGCGTGACGATGTGCATGCGGGTCGGATTGAGCCACAGGAAGAACGGCTTGTTGTCGGCCTTGGCCTTGTCGAGGAACTTCAGCGCCTCGTCGCGGATTTCGTCGTCCACGGTTTCCATGCGCTTCGGGCACAGCTCGCCGGCGTCCTCGATCTTCTGCTTGCCGACCTTGCCCCAGCGCGGATCGACGGTGGCGTCGTCGACGTTGGTCGCCGACGTGCGGATCATGTTGCGCGGACCGACCTGCGACCTCAGGTCCTGCGGATAGTTCGGATGGCAGGGATCTTCCATCGCGTCGAGGTGATAGAGATAGCCGAAGAACTGGTCGAAGCCGTGCACCGTCGGCAGGAACTCGTTCTTGTCGCCAAGATGGTTCTTGCCGAACTGGCCGGTGGCGTAGCCCATTGCGCCCAAGGCGGTGGCGATGGTCGGCGCCGCCGCCGGCAGCCCGGTCGGCGCGCCGGCCTGACCGACCGTGGTCATGCCGGTGCGGATCGGCAACTGGCCGGTGATGAAGTTGGCGCGGCCCGCCGTGCAGCTCGCCTCGGCGTAGTAGTCGGTGAAAATCATGCCCTCGGCGGCGATCTTGTCGAGGTTCGGCGTGCGGCCCGCCATCATGCCGCGATGGTAGGCGCCGATGTTCCAGATGCCGATGTCGTCGCCCATGATGACGACGATGTTCGGCCTCTGTTGCGCCGGCGGCTGCGCCTGCGCGCTGGCTGAACCCGTCAGCGAGAGCGACATCAGCGTCGCCACACCAATGACCGCGGCGCAGGATCGCGTGTGCAAGCCGCGGAACGTCTTGCGCAAACTTTCTCGAATGCTCGGCGGTCTGTTCACAAGAATGCAGTCAGACATAGCGTCATCCTCCTGTATGTGATGCATCAGAGGCTCCTCGCCTGATGCATCGGAACCCGAGATGGCTCGTGGACGTGTCGACCGGCTCCGCATGGCGCGCAGCCGGCCGGTAACGGCGGCAATAGTTCGGCGCGCAGAGATGCGAGCCGCCCTTGATAACCTTCCGGGGAATTCTGACGTTGGTCCCTCCGGGAATTTTTGGACGAGCGCTACTTTAGACGCGTCACATGCGCCGGCGTGTCGGGCACAAATCTTATCTGGTAGCTGTTGTTCTCACATCGGAGTACCCAAGCCGCTTCATCTGGTTTTGAGCGCGACAAATCTCTCTGCGCGCTGATCGGCTTCGCGCAAATATAACCTTGGTCGCGGATTTGAATCGCGATCAAGTCTTTTGGCGCTTGTTGGGTCGACATACTTTGCGCGGCAGCCACGTTAGCCACTGCCTGTGCTGCAACAACGATGCAGATCACCCGAACGTAGCCACAATGCATTGCCGCCTCCGAAGCAGTCATTAGGTCGTTGCTCATCCGAGAGGCTATGTGACCGGGTGTACTAGCGGTATTGCCCTTTGGGGTAGGTGTAGACCGCAGCGACGCCTCCGACACGAAGTCCGCTTTGGGTCAATCCCTGCCGTCGCAGCTCTTTTTGGCCACGTCTGCTTTACCCCCGGTGCATTCAACCGGTCAGTGCAACACCAGTCGCAGTCTATCGGCAGGGGTTTCGAAGCCCAAGGTCTTTCGCGGGCGTTGATTGAGCCGCAGCGCAATTGAGTTGAGGTAGGTCTGGGAGAAGCGCGAGAGATCGGTTCCTCTCGGGAAGTACTGTCGCAGCAGGCCGTTGGTGTTCTCGTTGCTGCCGCGCTGCCATGGACTGCGCGGATCACAGAAATAAACCTGCACGTTGGTGGCAACCGTGAAGCGCTTGTGGCCAGACATCTCCTTGCCTTGGTCCCACGTCAGAGAGCGTCGTAGCTGTTCGGGCAATTTGCGGATGTGCTTAGCGAGCGCGGCCACCACAGTCGTCGTGTCCTTCCTTGGAAGCTTGACGAGCATTGTAAAGCGGCTGTGGCGCTCGACGAGCGTCGCGATGTGCGTGTCGCTTGCTCCGGTAAGAAGGTCTCCTTCCCAATGGCCCGGCACGGCGCGATCCTCGGCCTCGGCGGGTCGCTCGCGGATGGAGACCATATCGAGTATGTGTCCCTGTCCATTCTTGGCCTTGCCGCCTTTGGCGTGGCGCATCTGCCTTCTTGTACGTAACTGTGCCGTCAGCTCCTTCTTCAGCACGCCGCGCGTCTGAACAAAGAGACTGCGATAGATCGCTTCGTAAGATATCCGCATGTCTCGGTCGGTCGGGAACTGCTGCTTCAGCCAACCGGAGATCTGCTCTGGCGACCATTGCAGCGCAAGCTTCTGCGCCACGAACCATCGTAACTCCCTATGGAGTACCAGGCGACAAGGCTTGGGGCGCAGCGCCCGCGCCCACGCGCGCCTGTCGGCCCGGTTTGCACGGTAAGCCTGCAAACCACCGTTGCGTCGAATCTCCCGGCTTATCGTCGATGGCGATCGTCCGAGACCCTGCGCGATCCGACGTATCGACCGACCGGCCGCAATCCCACGAGAAATCTCTTCGCGCTCCTCAAGCTTCAACGCCGCAACAGCTCTGCGACGTGGCGCCGGCGCCACACCTCCATGGAGAGCCACGATCCGCTGGACGCCGGTCTTGTTCCTCCTTTCCAGCCCCCGGGAGATGGCCAACACGCTTTGTCCGTTCTTCCACCGCTCCCACAGTTCGGCCTTCTGCTTCCAAGTGAATAATGTCCGTGACGTCAGCATGTGACACCTCCCCATCCAGAAGGATTAGAAGGTGTTGCGCTGATCCGTTGAATTCACCCCCTCAAAGCTGACGTCCGGCTGACCCGCTGGCATGGTCTCCCGAACTGCTACCGAGCATCGCTCGTGAGCGCGCAATTACGGGCGAACAGGAACCGCTTGGCTCACGCCGCTCTCAAGCGGAGCCCATCGATAAGCGTAGTGTCCGGACGCTGCGGCCGTGGGCTCGCTAATTGTAATTCTGGTCAAATTCCACAAACTGTCTGTACACTTGTTCAATAAGATCAGTACGAATGGCGTCAGCTCTTTCATTGGCGCGCTCATCTCCCAGCACGCAGTATTTTCAGACGAAGGTTTGAGTTGTTGAGCCGAAACCTGTGAGCTGGCACCAGACAAAATGACGCCGGTGAGCATCACGAGATGCATTCTCATAGCGACCTCCCGGACAGACATCGGCGGCCCGTGCCGATCAAAGCTGTCCTTTGGGGCAGCGGTCGGCCCGCCATTAGTCGCTGCGGCCAGCCGTCTTCATATTCCTAACTTGCTGCATGACCTGTTCCAGGTTGTAGCTGGCCGGATCCTGCAGCGGCGGGAATTTGATGTAGGTCTCGAGGTGCATCAGCCACAACTGCTGGCCGAGGGGCAGCATGTTCCAGTCATAGACATAGGCGGTAGACGGAGAAGAAATCGCCCCGCCCATACCGAAGAGCGTCTTCTGCTGTGAACCAACGGAGGTTTCGAAGGGGTCGCGCATGATGTTGACGACCTGGGTCCAGTGGTAGGGCAGCACGCCGGAGATAAAGCCCGACGGTGCGTCAGACACCATTGCGAAATACATCTTCCAGTTCTTGTATCGAACGGCCGACGGCTCCTTGCCGGAGTAGTACAAGAAGTGGTCGCGTGCCGACTTCTCGGACTTGCCGCTCAGATAGTCGATCTGGTTGACGCCATCGAGCGTGGTCTTGACGATGCCGGGATACTGCCCGGCCTCGATTCGCTGCTTCAGGGCGTCGCCTTTCGGCCCGCCGGCGATCTCGACGAGCGTCGGAAGCCAGTCGAGGGCGGCGAACATTTCGTTATTGACCGTTCCCGGCCTGATGACGCCCGGCCAGCGGATCACCATCGGGGCGCGCATGCCACCCTCCCAGGTGCTCAGCTTGCCGCCCTTGAAGGGGGTGGTGCCGCCGTCCGGGAAGGTGATGGTCTCGGCGCCGTTGTCCGTGGTGAAGACGACGATCGTGTTGTTGAGCTGGCCGATGTCTTCGAGCTTCTTCAGCACGACGCCGATGTTGTCATCCATCTGCTTCATGCCGGCTTCGTTGACACCCCAGTCCTTGCCGCCGGGCTCGCCAACCATGGCCAAGTACTTGTCCGACAGCACGGTCGTGATGTGCATGCGCGCCGGGTTGTACCAGGCGAAGAACGGTTTGTTGGTCCGCCGCGGATCGTTGCGGTCGAGGAAGTCAACAACCTTTGCCGAGATTTCCTCGTCCACGGTCTTCGATCGGTCAAGGGTCAGCGGACCTTCGTTCCGGCACATTTGTTTAGCGCCAGTGCCGTCGGATGACGTGCACGCGAGCATCGGCCGCGGCGGCGTCAGGCAGACCGTAGTTTTGGGATCCACCGCGCCGGGAACCTCGGGCAGGCCGGGGATCGGAGTGTTCCTGCATGGCGGCGCGAGGGTCTGCTGGGTCGGGGTCTTGTTGATGTCGGGGAAGCTCACCCCCTGCATCGCATCGAGGTGATAGAGGTAGCCCCAGAATTCCTGGAAGCCGTGCGCGGTCGGCAGCGAGTCGGCGTGGTCGCCCAGGTGGTTCTTGCCGAACTCGCCGGTGTTGTAGCCGAGATCGAGCAGGAACTTGGCAAGCGTCGGCGTCCCGGGCCGCAGGTAGGATGGGCTGCCGGGAATTTCCGGCAAGACCATGCCAACGCGGACCGGCTGCATGCCGGTGAGGAAGGCCGTCCGCCCCGCCGTGCAGCTCTGCTCGGCGTAATAGTGCGTAAACATCGCGCCTTCGTTGCCGATGCGATCGATGTTGGGCGTTTCGCCGACCATCAGACCACGGTGGTAGATTCTCGGCTGCATCCAGCCGATATCGTCGCCCATGATGAAGAGGATATTGGGCTTCTGCTGCTGTTGTTGTTGTGCAGCGGCCGGTGTGCTGGTCGGACCTGACAACGACACAGACATCAACGTCGCCGCGCTGATCAGTGCGGCGCAGGATCTTGTGCGTAGGCCCCTCACCGTTTTACGCAAAACGTCTCGAATACTCGGCTTCTCTTTGAGAATGCAGTCAGACATGACGTTACGCCTCCTGATGGGGTGCATCAGAGGCTTCTCGCCTGATGCACCGAAATCCGACGTGACTTGTGGATGTATCGACCGGCTCCGCGTGGCGCGCAGCCGGCCGGTAACGGCGGCAGTAGTTCGGCGCGCACAGGTGCGAGCCGCCCTTGATGACCTTCCGAGGAATGCGGACGTTGATCGTCCTGGGGTCATAGCTGCCGTCCTCGCGCCCGCCGCGTGGATTTTCGGGGATGCAGCAAGCTTTTGGCGCATCGGCCTCGTGCTTCGGCGAATACCAGTCCGTCGTCCACTCCCAGACATTGCCGATCATGTCGTGGACGCCGTAGCCGTTTGGCGGAAACGCCGTCACCGGCGAGGTGCGTTCGAAGCCGTCGTCGTTGGTGTTCTGGCGCGGGAATTCGCCTTGCCAGGTGTTGGCCATGTGACGGCCGTTGGGCGTGAGCTCATCGCCCCAGGCAAATTCGGCGCCACCGAGCCCGCCGCGCGCTGCGTACTCCCATTCCGCCTCGGTCGGCAGGTGCTTGCCGGCCCATTGCGCATAGGCGAGCGCGTCGCTGAAAGCCACGTGCACGACAGGATGATTGTCGAGC
Source organism: uncultured Alphaproteobacteria bacterium (assembly GCA_963850885.1). Taxonomy (GTDB): domain Bacteria; phylum Pseudomonadota; class Alphaproteobacteria; order Rhizobiales; family Xanthobacteraceae; genus Z2-YC6860. The sequence continues at coordinate 8,095 of CAWKOD010000039.1, forward strand.
GCGTTGATGTTGCTTCCCGGCCCGTACGGATGCCGCCAGTCTGCGCCCTTCATGAACGACCACCACTGGCTGTAGTCGCGAAGATCGACCGCACGATTGGGCGGTGTGAACGTCAGCGAGCCCGCATAGATCATTTGCGGGAGGATGCCCGGATAATTCTTCGGATCGGGCGTCAGCTCAGCAAAGGTGACGTGGCCGGTTGCTTTGACGAATTCCTTGAACTGCCGGTTGGTCACCGGCGTGCGGTCAATCCAGAAGTCGCTGACGGTAACGCAATGGATCGGAGCTTCTTCAGGATAATGCTTGTCCGAGCCCATACGAAACGTACCGCCCGGAATCCAAATCATTTGATCCTGAACGGGGCGGTATGCGTGATCGACGTTCTGTCGCATCAAGCAATCTCGCTTCATCAGGCTGAATCGCGACGGAAGGGTAGGGTCGTCAACACGTGGCGATTTCCGCAATTGCAATATTTTAGTTGAACATCGAAACATGACGATTGTGTCACAAAGCACCTCGCGACGATTGAGTCACAAAGCACCTCGCACGGTGGCAATCGGCAGCTTTGAAATGCTTGTGGCAGAATAGTCTCGCGTTGTCCCTTCCCTGCTTGTTCAGCCATTTCCCTACCTTGGTACCGCCTCCCCTAGACCAAGGGATAATCCGCCGTGGGCAACAAGAGCGCGATCAATCGCGACGTTGCTTGCGCGCAAATCAAGCAAATCAAAATAGTGTAGCCAACCAGATACACATTCGAAAAATGCCTTCGTGGGACCAATGAACGGGATTGGGACCAAACTTTCCGGCCTATCAGGCCGATGCAAAAGGAAGTGTGGTTGTTGGCGTGAGGTGCGAACATGCTCAGCAAGATCGTTGTATCGTCGTCGTTGAACGAGCGGAGACTCTGGTTGGTCGCGGCAACCGCGGTCGCACAATGGCCGCGTCGGTGTTGATGCCGCGACCTGCCGTTGCAGACGAAGGCGGTGTGAGCTTCTGGGTGCCAGGCTTATACGGAAGCCTTGCGGCCGTTCCGCTGCAGCCGGGGTAGTTTGCAACAGTTTATTACCATACCTCCGTGTCGGCATCCGGTAACGCAGCCGCTGCGCGGGAGATTACGGTTGGGAGATTTAATCCGACGGTGAACGTCGACTTGAATGTCAAATTGCACGCCAATGTGGATATCGCCTTTATCAATCCAAGTTACGTTTTCGCGACGCCGGTACTCGGCGGGCAATTGGCTGTCGGCATGGCTGGCATAACCGGCCGCAACAACACTTCATTGGATGGAACGATCACGGCCGGGGTGGGCCCTTTTACCGCGACCCGGAGCGGCAGCTTTGATAGCTCGCTGACCGGCCTTGGCGGAATTTCAAGAACACCGAAACGCAGTATAGCAATGGCGTCGACTTCCACCTGGACGGGGCATTTTCACAGTTTCTGTCCAAACAGCTCTTCGTCGGTATCGTCGGTTACACGTATCAGCAGGTCATGGCCGACAGCGGCGCGCTGCCGATGCTGGGCGACTTCAAATCGCGTGTCTCGGCTGTGGGACCGCAAATTGGATATTTGTTTCCGGTTGGAAACATGCGGGGCATTTGAATTTGAAGGGCTACAAAGAATTCGACGCAGCAAATCGGCCCGATGGCTGGAATCTTTGGCTCACTTTCGCGGTTTCGCCGGCGGCACCAGCTGCGCCTGTCCGGCCGACATCGCAACTCGTGCACAAGTAAAGGCTGCTAAGCGTGCCTCGCATGGCGAGATCGCAAGCAGAAATGCACGTCCGCTCGAGAACGGTGGCAGTTAACATCGAGTGATCCTAATCTGTTGCTCGCCGCCGCCCTCAACCGGAACTACCCTGGTTTCTTGACTCCGGTGACAAGTTAAGACGCGCGGTGGATCTGGCGGAAACTCCCGGCCTTGGAGGAGAGGTATGTTGCTCTCACCGTAGGAGGCGCTCGACAACGTCCCGGCGACAAAGCCCCCATAAGGAACAGCATTGAATGCACGGTATCGCTGCATAAGTGGCGAACCAACAAAACCGTGACGTGCGCCAAATCCTAAACCACCTGATCTGGCAACTGCCACAATTGGAACAAGCAATAGCGTTGCAAAGCTCACTGCCGCCGCCACGCGCACTGCACCAATTCGAAAAGCCATCCACCAACCTCCCGCTAACGAAAATACAATTGTTTTAACAAGCCTTGGCACGGGCTGCGTGCCATCGGGAAAGCTGTTCAAGAAGCGAATCCAGATCGGGTAGCGCTTGCCTGGCAAGAAGACTATCCCTGCACAGCATTACAAGTGAAGCGGGTGCAATCCTGGTGAACGCCCCGACACTCGGAGGATGGTATTTGCTTCAAGGACAGGCAGGAGCGATATCGCGCACGACAGGTATTTATGCATTTCTGTTTAGCGGGCTGAGCCGCTGCGAAGGTGCGAGAGGCGAGATCGGCGTCGCGCGCATTGAGCGTTTCGGTACTCGATGACAGAAGCACTGCAAAGAGTGCGGAGACGATGGCAAACGACCGCTTGTTAGATGTCATGGCCGAGCCCGTCGAAAAAAGAGCGAGTTAGAGTGACGTCGCAGTTCGCCATTGAAGTGCAGCCTTTATTCATCCGCGCCGGGGCTCGGCGGCGAGCGCGCGGCATTCGCCCCCTGCTGTCTGAGTACGTCGGGTCGGGGCATTCGCCCCCTGCTGTCTGAGTACGTCAGGTCGGGGGTCACAAAACTCTACTATTCGTTGCCGGTGCACGCGCTAGTGCACCAACGTATAGTCTGGTTAAACTTATCGATTAGCTGGCAGTGCCCTCGCGTGAGCCTGGTGTGTCTCTTGACGACATCCAATGCCGCAGGAGGGGCGGCGCTATTCACTCCATTGGGCGAGCGATGACTGAATTGGGTCATGGGCGACAAAACTCAAAGTGAGTGTAACTGGTCCGCTTTTGGGTGGATAGCGACCAAAACGCCCTTCGGGCCGGGCAGGTTGAAACCGCGTCCTGGCATGTGATTCAAGTCCCAAAAAACCGAGGGCTCGAATCATGCGCTACGGACTGCGAGTTTCCAGGCTGCTCAAGCCGCCTGCTGCGCGACTTCACCGTTGAAAGTGATGCCCTTCTTGTCAGCCGAGATGGCGACGTGCTCGCCATCCTTGACCTTGCCGGACAGGATCAGCTCGGCGAGCGGGTCCTGCACCGCCTTCTGAATTGCGCGCTTGAGCGGGCGCGCGCCATAGGCCGGGTCGTAACCCTTGTCGGCCAGCCAATCGCGCGCTTTGGCGTCGAGCGCGATGGTGATCTTGCGCTCTTCCAGCAGCTTCGCCAGGCGCTTCATCTGAATATCGACGATGCTGCCCATGTTTTCGCGCTTGAGGCGGTGGAACAGGATGATCTCGTCGACACGATTGAGAAACTCCGGCCGGAAGGCGTGACGCACCTCGGCCATCACCTGATCGCGCACCGCATCGATGTCCTGGCCCTCCGGCTGGTTCACCAGATATTCGGCGCCGAGATTGGACGTCATCACGATCAGCGTGTTGCGGAAGTCGACGGTGCGGCCCTGCCCGTCGGTCAGGCGGCCGTCGTCGAGCACCTGCAGCAGCACGTTGAACACGTCCGGATGCGCCTTCTCGATCTCGTCGAACAGCAACACCTGATAGGGCCGCCGCCGCACCGCTTCGGTCAGCGCGCCGCCCTCGTCGTAGCCGACGTAGCCCGGAGGCGCGCCGATCAAACGCGCCACGGAATGTTTCTCCATGTACTCCGACATGTCGATGCGGATGAGCGCCGCTTCGTCGTCGAACAGGAATTCCGCGAGCGCCTTGGTCAGCTCGGTCTTGCCGACGCCCGTGGGACCCAGGAACATGAACGAGCCGATCGGCCGGTTCGGATCCTGCAACCCGGCGCGGGCGCGCCGCACCGCGGTCGAAACCGACTTCACGGCTTCGGCCTGGCCGACCACGCGCTTGCCGATCTGCTGCTCCATCTTGAGCAGCTTCTCGCGCTCGCCTTCGAGCATCCGGTCGACCGGGATGCCAGTCCAGCGCGACACGATCTGCGCGACGTGGCTCGAGGTCACGGCCTCCTCGACGACGGCGCCAGCGTTCTTGCCTTCGACGTCCTTCAGCTTCTTCTCGAGCTCGGGAATCCGGCCATAGGCCAGCTCGCCGGCCTTCTGGTACTCGCCGCGCCGCTGCGCGTTGGCAAGCTCGACCCGAAGCGCATCGAGGTCGGTCTTGAGCTTCTGCGCGTTGGACAGCTTGTCCTTTTCCGACTTCCAGCGCGCCGTGAGGTCGGCCGACTGCTTCTCCAGCGACATCAGCTCGCCTTCGAGCTTCTTCAGCCGTTCCTTCGAAGCCGCATCTCTTTCCTTCTTCAGCGCCTCCTGCTCGATCTTCAGCCGCACCACCTCGCGGTCGATCGAGTCGAGCTCGTCGGGCTTGGAATCAACCTGCATCTTCAGCCGCGCCGCCGCCTCGTCCACCAGATCGATGGCCTTGTCGGGCAGGAAGCGGTCGGCGATGTAGCGGTGCGACAGCGTCGCCGCCGACACGATCGCGCCGTCGGTGATGCGAACGCCGTGGTGCTGCTCGTACTTGTCCTTCAGGCCGCGCAGGATCGAGACGGTGTCCTCGACGCTCGGCTCGTTGACGAACACCGGCTGGAAGCGCCGCGCCAGCGCCGCGTCCTTCTCGACGTGCTTGCGATACTCGTCGAGCGTGGTCGCGCCGATGCAGTGCAGCTCGCCGCGGGCCAGCGCCGGCTTGAGCAGGTTGGAGGCGTCCATCGCGCCATCGGCCTTGCCGGCGCCGACGATGGTGTGCATCTCGTCGATGAACAGGATGATGCTGCCGCTCGAGGACGTCACCTCCTGCAGCACGGCCTTCAGCCGCTCCTCGAATTCGCCGCGGTATTTCGCGCCGGCGATCAGCGCGCCCATGTCGAGCGCCAGGAGCTTCTTGTCCTCCAGGCTGTCGGGCACGTCGCCGTTGACGATCCGCAGCGCCAGGCCCTCGACGATGGCGGTCTTGCCGACGCCCGGCTCGCCGATCAGCACCGGATTGTTCTTGGTGCGACGCGACAGCACCTGGATCGTGCGGCGGATTTCCTCGTCGCGGCCGATCACCGGATCGAGCTTGCCGTCGCGGGCGGCCTGGGTGAGATCGCGGGAATATTTCTTCAGCGCGTCATAGGCGTTCTCGGCCGACTGCGAGTCGGCGGTGCGGCCCTTGCGCAACGTTTCGATGGCGGCGTTGAGGTTCTGCGGCGTGACCCCCGCTTTGGCGAGGATTTTGCCGGCGTCGCTGTCCTTCTCCAGCGCCACCGCCAACAGCAGCCGCTCGACGGTGACGAAGCTGTCGCCGGCCTTCTCGGCGATCTTCTCGGCGTTGTCGAACAGCCGCGCGGTCGCGGCCGCCAGATAGACCTGGCCGGAGCCCGAGCCCGACACCTTCGGCATCTTGCCGAGCGCCGCTTCGACGCCGCTCAAGGCCTGTCGCGAGTTGCCGCCGGAACGGTCGATCAGGCCGGCGGCCAGACCCTCCGGGTCGTCGAGCAGCACTTTGAGCACATGCTCGGGCGTGAATTGCTGATGGCCCTCGCGCAACGCGAGGGACTGCGCCGACTGGATGAAACCGCGCGCGCGTTCGGTGTATTTCTCGATATTCATCAATCGCTCCCTCGGGCCCGAATATTGGCGCCCGGACTAACGGACCTCGAATGAGCATCCGCCGGGCAAGATGTAAGAAGGAACCTATCGCCCGAAAAGGGGGCGGCCTTTGATTTTGGTCAACGCTTTCAAGGGCACGGCCAGACCGTTAATAAGGTTCAGATGCCCAGCCAGCGCACGAATATCCATGCCATCCACCGCTATCCGGTGAAGGGGCTGACGCCCGAGCCGCTGCCGCAAACGGTGCTGGCGGTCCGTCAAACCGTGCCGTTCGACCGGATGTACGCCATCGAGAATGGGCCGTCCGGTTTCGACCCGGCGGCGCCGGGCTATCTGCCCAAGCAGCGCTTCCTGATGCTGATGCGGAACGCCCGCCTCGCCGAGCTCCGCACCGCCTTCGACGAGACCAGCCACACGCTGACCATCCGCTCGGAAAACCGCGAGGCCGCCCGCGGCGATCTCCGCACCCCGGAAGGGCGCGCCGCGATCGAGCGGTTCTTCGCGGAGTTCTGCGCCGACGAACTGCGCGGCCCGCCGAAGGTGTTGCGCGCCGACGGCCACAGTTTTTCCGACGTGGCGCGGAAGGTGATCTCGATCATCAACCTCGCATCGGTCGCCGCCTTGGAAGACGCCACCGGCGCACCGGTGCATCCGCTCCGCTTCCGCGGCAATCTGCAGGTCGAGGGCTGGCCGGCCTGGCACGAGTTCGATCTGCTCAACCAGGAAATCTCGATCGGACCATCGGCGCGGCTGAAGGTGGTCAAGCGCATCGTGCGTTGCGCCGCGACCGAGGTGGACCCGAAACCGGCATCCGCGATCTCGAAATTCCGCGCACGCTGATGAAGACATACGGCCATGCCGACTGCGGCATCTATGCCGAGGTGATCGAGGCCGGGCCGATTGCCATCGGCGATCCCGTGGCGGTCAAAGTCTAGGGGCCATAACTCAATTGCGGGCGTCGAGATGAAATGAATGTCCGAGGGATGTCATGAAATTGGAAGGTGGATGCTATTGCCGCAAGCTGCGTTACGTGGCTGAAGGCGAGCCGACGTTGAGGGCGCAATGCCACTGCCGTGAGTGCCAATATATCAGCGGCGGTGCCCCCAACATATTTCTTCTGATGCCGCCCGAGGGCTTCAGCTACACCAGAGGGACGCCGAAACAATTTACGCGCAGCGATCTCGATCGCGCCGTAACACGGGAGTTCTGCGCCGAATGCGGCACGCATATCCTGACCCGTCGGCCCGGCTTGCCGGCCGTGGTCCTGAAGGTCGGCACCCTCGATGATCCGAGCGTTTTTGGAACGCCGCAAATGGCGATCTACTCCGTCGACAAGCAGGCCTTTCACCAGATTCCCGAAGGCCTGCCGACCTTCGAGCGGCTGCCGAAGCGATAGCGCCCGCCAAGCGTACCCGTGTCGTGGCCACCGTATGCTAAGATAAACAAATGCGGGACTTTGGAGAGTATTTGCGAGCTTATCGAGCCTATGTCTCGGCCAACCTTGGTTGGCGCAAAGCCCTAATGGGTGCATTTGTATGGCTTGCTGGAATGTTTGCCCCGCTTTGGGCAAAGGCATTAGTGCAATTGCCGAATTGGGTGGCGATAACGTAGATGATTGGCTGGGCGTTGCTAGGCTATATTTTTGCGCCTTACGGAATGTGGAAACACCACCGCACTCAAATCCCAAGCTCACGTCAGCCAGACCGTAAATAGCCGCTCCGCGCTACCGGGTTCCAGTCACCGCTCCCACCAACACACCCTAATCCACGAACGCGAGCGGCCGCGCCACCTCCTCCAGCGCCTTGCGCTCCGCCGCCACCGCAAAGAACGCCGCGACCAGTCCCGCCGCGATCATCAACGCAGCACCGAGCAGATAGCCGCCGAACAGGCTCGTGCGCGAGCCGGTGTCGATCAGCGCGCCGAACAGCCACGGCCCGGCCATGCCGCCGATGCCGGTGCCGACCGCGTAGAACACCGCGATGGCGAGCGCGCGGATTTCCAGCGGGAAGGTTTCGCTGACGGTGAGATAGGCCGAGCTCGCCGCCGCCGATGCGAAGAAGAAGATGACGGTCCAGGCGAAGGTCTGCTGCGCGGCGCTCAATGTGCCCTGCTCGAACAGATAGCCGCTGATCGCCAGCAGCACGCCCGACATGATATAGGTGAACGCGATCATCGGCCGCCGCCCGAGCACGTCGAACAGCCGCCCGAGCAACAGCGGCCCGAGGAAATTTCCCGCCGCGAACGGCAGGATGTACCAGCCGACCTGGTTCGCCGGGATGCCGTAGAAGTCGGTCAGCACCAGCGCGTAGGTGAAGAAGATGGCGTTGTAGAAGAACGCCTGCGCGCTCATCAAGGCGAGGCCGACCAATGCGCGCGGGCGGTGGCGATGAACGAGCGTGTGCATCACCTCGGACAGCGGCGTGTGCGCTCGGGCGCGGAGCCGCACACGCGGCAGCCCGGTTGCGGGCGGTAGTTTTCCGTGTGCGACGCGTTGCTCGATGCCGGCGATGACCTGCTCGGCCTCGGCGGCGCGGCCGTGGGTCATCAGCCAGCGCGGGCTTTCCGGCAACCACAGCCGCATGAAGAAGATCACGAGCGCCAGCGCCGCGCCGATGCCGAAGCACACCCGCCAGCCGTATTCCGGATCGATCACCGCCGGATCGAGCAGCACGATGGCGCCGAACGCGCCCAGCGCCGCGCCGATCCAGAAGCTGCCGTTGACGACGAGATCGCACCAGCCGCGCACGCGGGCGGGAATGAGCTCCTGGATCGTCGAATTGATCGCGGCGTATTCGCCGCCGATGCCGGCGCCGGTCAGGAAACGGAACAGCGCAAAGCTCCAGAAATCCCACGACAGCGCCGTCGCCGCGGTGGCGACAAGATAGACCGAAAGCGTGATGAAGAAGAGCTTCTTGCGGCCGAGCCGGTCGGTCAGCCAGCCGAAGAACAAGGCGCCCAGCACCGCGCCGGCGAGGTAGGCGCTGGCGGCGAGGCCGACGTCGGCGTTGCTGAACCGCAGCACCGGGCTCGCTTTCAGCGCGCCGGCGACCGAGCCGGCGAGCGTCACTTCGAGACCGTCGAGAATCCAGGTGATGCCGAGCGCCGCGATGACCAGGGTGTGGAAACGGCTCCACGGCAGGCGGTCGAGCCGCGCCGGAATGTCGGTGTCGACGATGTCCGTGGTTGCCGCAGGAACGACCATGCCCAGCGAACGCGGAGCGGTGGGACTTCGTTCCTCAGCCGCGCCGGCTCAGCAGGAACACCGCCTGCTCGCCGAACAGGTTCCAGAACCACCACGGCGCATTGAAGCGCAGCGGCGTGCCCCAGGCATTGAACGCCACGGCGCGCTCCATCTTGGCGCCGGTGACGTCGCAGAGGTTGCGGAAATCCTTGATGGTGCAGAAATGGATGTTCGGCGAATCCCACCACGAATAGGGCAGATTGTCGGTGCTCGGCATGTGGCCGCCGAAGAAAAGCTGGAGACGGATTTTCCAGTGCCCGAAGTTGGGGAACGACACCACGGCGTTCTGGCCGATCCGCAGCATGTGCTCCAGCACCACGCGCGGATGGCGCGTCGCCTGCAAGGTCTGCGACAGGATGACGAAGTCGAACGCGTCGTTCGGATAGTCGGCGAGGTCGGTGTCGGCGTCGCCCTGGATCACCGCGAGGCCCTTGGCGACGCATTCGTTGACGCCCTCGCGCGAAATCTCGATGCCGCGGCCGTCGACGCCGCGCTGCTCGCCCAGGATGCGCAGCAATTCGCCGTCGCCGGCGCCGATGTCGAGCACCTTGGAGCCGGGCGGCACCATGTCGGCGACCAGCGCCAGGTCGACGCGCGCGCCGCCCGGCGCCCGGGCGGCCTCGGCCATGGTGAGATCGCGTTTGAGGCGGGACAACATGGTCACTTGCCGTTGCCGTTCTTCAGGCCGCGCGCCTTGGCGGCGCCGTCCAGGAAGCCGCGCACGATCGCCAGCAACTCCGGCTCGTCGAGCAGGAAGGCGTCGTGGCCCTTGTCGGTGACGATCTCGGCGAACGAGACGCGCGCGCCGGAGGCGTTGAGCGCGTGCACGATGGCGCGCGATTCCGGCGTCGGAAACAGCCAGTCCGAGGTGAACGACACCACGCAGAAGCGCGTCTGCGCGCCGCGGAAGGCGTTGGCCACCACGCCGTTGTAGTCGGCGGCGAGATCGAAATAGTCCATCGCGCGGGTCAGGTAGAGATAGGAGTTGGCGTCGAAGCGCTCGACGAACGAGCTGCCCTGATGGCGCAGATAGGATTCCACCTCGAAGTCGGCGTCGAACGAGAACGTCGGGTTTTCGCGGTCCTGGAATTTGCGGCCGAACTTGCGATGCAGCGCCGCGTCCGAAAGGTAGGTGATGTGCGCGCCCATGCGCGCGACCGCGAGGCCGCGGCGCGGCGCCGTGCCCTCGGAGAAATAGCGGCCGTGGCGCCACTCCGGATCGGCCATCACCGCCTGGCGGCCGACCTCGTGGAAGGCGATGTTCTGCGCCGAGTGCCGCGTCGCGCAGGCGATCGGCAGCGCGGAGAACACGCGGTGCGGATAGCTCGCAGCCCATTGCAGCACCTGCATGCCGCCCATCGAGCCGCCGGCCACCGAGAACAGCGTCTCGATCTTGAGCTCGTCGAGCAGCATGGCCTGCGCCCGCACCATGTCGCGGATGGTGATGACGGGAAATTCCAGTCCCCACGGCTTGCCGGTCTTGGGATTGGTCGAGGCCGGTCCGGTCGAGCCCATGCAGGCGCCGAGCACATTCGGGCAGATCACGAAGTAACGCTCGGTGTCGATCGGCTTGCCGGGACCGACCATGGTCTCCCACCAGCCCGACTTGCCGGTCACCGGATTGGGGCTCGCCACATGATGGTCGCCGGTGAGCGCGTGGCAGATCAGCACCGCGTTGGAGCGCTCGGCGTTGAGCGTGCCGTAGGTCTTGTAGGCGATCTGGAACGGCGACAGCTCGACGCCGGCGTCGAGCTTGAGCGGACGGTCGGCGCCGAACCGCGCCACCGACGAGTTGCGCGGCGTGTCGGCCTCGCGGCCGCGAGACGCCACATCCGGTGCTGTATCGACGTCGCCCATAATCCTGTACCCGGCGGACACTTATACTGCGGTTTAGGTAGGGATCGGCAGCCGCTTATGTCAATGTTTTCTTTGATTTAACGGCCCGGCCCACCTATCAATGGGGGCCGGTAAAGCCATGACAAACAAGCCCAAAGACGCGCCCTCCCTCGGCGATCTCCGCAAGGATATCGACCGCATCGACGAGGCCATGCACGGGCTCCTGATGGAGCGCGGCGAGATCATCGATCGCCTGATCTCGGTGAAGAAGACGCAGGAATCCGGCTCGGCGTTCCGGCCGGCGCGCGAGGCCGACATGATGCGGCGGCTGGTGCAGCGCCATAAAGGCATCCTGCCGCTCGACACCGCCGAAAGCATCTGCGCGTCATCATCGCGACCTTCACCCATGTGCAGGCGCCGTTCTCGGTGCACGCCGACCTCTCGGCCGGCGACGCCATGATGCGCGACAGCGCGCGCTTTCATTTCGGCTTCACGGTGCCGTTCGTGCCGCACGTCGGCGCCGCCGGCGTCGTCGAAGCGGTGTCGGAATCCAAGGGCGATCTCGGCCTCGTCCCGGCGTTCGCCACCACGCACGGCGCCTGGTGGACCGCGCTCGAATTCGCCAGCGCGCCGAAGATCATCGCGCGGCTGCCGTTCCTCGATCGCGCCGACCATCCGGCGCCGCTCAATGTGTTCGTGGTGTCGCGGGCCGCCGCCGACGCCATGGCGACCGAGATCGAGACCTGGAGCCTGCGGGTCGCGGGCTGGAGCGCCAAGGCGGCCCGCGCGGCTTCCGCCCTGGCCGAGATCATCGCGGTGCCGGACAGCGCCTTCGACGGCGCGGCGCTGCTCATTTCGGTGCCGGCCGGCGGCGATCTGACGCTCATCAAGGACGCGCTCGTCAAGGCTGGGGTGACGGTGCGTTCGGCGGCCCTCGTCGGCAGCCACGCGACCCGCTATACGGTGCCGCGAAAAGCCGTAAGCCAGGAACGACTGCGATGACCGCCACCCGTCCCCAGCCACGCCCGGGCGTGCTTGAAATCGACGCCTATGTGCCTGGCAAGAGCAGCGCGCCGGGCGTCGCCAAGATCTTCAAGCTGTCGTCCAACGAGACGCCGCTCGGCCCGAGCCCGAAGGCGATCGCGGCCTACAATGCCGTCGGCAAGCACCTCGAGGATTACCCGGACGGCTCGGCGTCGGAGCTGCGCGACGCCATCGGCCGCGTGTTCGGGCTCGATCCCGCGCGCATCGTCTGCGGCGCCGGCTCCGACGATCTGCTCAATCTGCTGGCGCGCGCCTATCTCGCCGACGGCGACGAGGCGATCCACACCACGCACGGCTTCCTGGTCTATCCGATCGCCACGCTCGGCGCCGGCGCCACGCCCGTGGTCGCGCCGGAGAAGGACTTCACCGCCAACGTCGACGAGATCCTCAAGCGGGTGACGCCGAAGACCAAGATGGTCTTCCTCGCCAACCCGAACAATCCGACCGGCACCTACCTGCCGTTCGACGAGGTCAAGCGCCTGCACCGGGGCCTGCCGCCGCATGTGCTGTTCGTGCTCGACGCGGCCTATGCCGAATACGTCAGCCACAACGACTACGAATCCGGCATCGAGCTCGTCGCCACCAGCGAGAACGTGGTGATGACGCGCACGTTCTCGAAGATCCACGGGCTCGCGGCGCTGCGCCTCGGCTGGATGTACGGGCCGGCGCATGTGGTCGACGCCATCAACCGCATCCGCGGGCCGTTCAACGTCAACGGGCCGGCGATCGCGGCCGGCATCGCCGCGATCGAGGACGCCGCGCACCAGGAGCGCTCGCGCGAGCACAACACCGAATGGCTGGCGTGGCTGACGGAAGAAATCGCCAAGCTCGGCCTGCAGGTGACGCCGAGCGCCGCCAACTTCGTGCTGATCCATTTTCCGCACGACAAGGGCCGCACCGCCGCCGAAGCCAATGCCTTCCTGATGAAGCGCGGCCTGATCCTGCGCCAGGTCGGCGCCTACAAGCTGCCGCATGCGCTCCGCATGTCGGTCGGCACCGAGGAGGCGAACCGGCTGGTGGTGAAGGCGCTGGCCGAGTTCCTGGGGAAATCCAAGTGAGCGGCCAATGAGCGAGCGACAGCCGATCTTCAACCGCCTGGCGCTGATCGGCTTCGGCCTGATCGGCGGCTCGATCGCGCGCGCCGCCCGCGCCCAGGGCGCGGTGCGCTCGATCGTCGCCACCGCGCGCTCGCCGCAGACCCGCAAGCGCGTGGCCGAACTGGGCGTGGTCGATCAGGTGGTCGAGAGCAACGCCGCCGCGGTCGAAGGCGCCGATCTCGTCATCGTCTGCATTCCGGTCGGCGCCTGCGGCGACGTCGCCAAGGAGATCGGCCCGCATCTGATGAAGGGCGCGACCGTGTCCGACGTCGGCTCGGTCAAGGGCTCGGTGATGCGGGACATGGCCCCTCACCTGCCGCAGCATGTGCATTTCGTCCCGGCGCATCCGGTCGCCGGCACCGAGCATTCCGGCCCCGACTCCGGCTTCGCCGAATTGTTCGTCAATCGCTGGTGCATCCTGACGCCGCCGCCGGACGCCGACAAAGCGGCGGTCGAGAAGCTCGCCACGTTCTGGCGGAAGCTCGGCGCCAATGTCGAAACCATGCCGGCCGACCATCATGACCTGGTGCTCGGCATCACCAGCCATCTGCCGCATCTGATCGCCTACACCATCGTCGGCACCGCCGATGAGCTTTCCGAGGTGACGCGCTCCGAGGTGCTGAAGTTCTCGGCCGGCGGCTTCCGCGACTTCACGCGGATCGCGGCGTCCGATCCGACCATGTGGCGCGACGTGTTCCTCGCCAACAAGGACGCCGTGCTGGAGATGCTCGGCCGCTTCAACGAGGACCTCTCGGCGCTGACGCGCGCGATGCGGAGCGGCGACGGCCAGACGCTGTTCGATCATTTCGCGCGGACGCGCGCGATCCGCCGCGGCATCGTCGAGATCGGCCAGGATTCGCCGGCGCCGGACTTCGGCCGCGCGCATCCGACCCTGCCGGCCGAGCCGCTGCCGCGCCCCTACGCGGCCGACAACGAATAGCAATCAGCGCTGCGGGCTCGCGGTTTTGGCGGGCGCCGGCTTGGGACGCGCCGCCGCGGCGGCCGGCGGCTGATAATTCGGATTTCGAATGCACCGCCCCACGCCGGTCGCCGGGCTGGTGGCGTCGTTAGCCACCGCGGCGCAGTCGCTATAGTTTGCGAATGCGCAGTTCTGCGTGAACGCGTCGAGCTTGACGCACCACGGGAACTCTTCGGCGGCAAGCGGCGCGGCGCCGAGCAACAGGGCCGCGCAAGCCGCAAGTATTTTCCCCATCGATCCGTCCCCTCAGAACAGCGGCGGGGTCGCGCCGAGCTTGAGCGGGCCGAGCGACACCAAGCCGTCGTCGAAGCGCAGCGGCAGCATCACCGCGCGCTTGCCCTCGAGCTCGGTCGGCTGCCCCATCAGGTTGACGCTTGCGGCGATCATCGGAGCGGCATTCTTGCGCGCCACATTGCCCAATCCCGGCATGATGCGGTCGAGCGCGCCGAACGCGTTGTTGAGCTGCGACGGCGCTTTCTCCTGCGACAGCATCTGGTCGAGTCCGAGCGTCGGCAAAAATGCCTCCAGATTGGCGACGGTCAGGCGCAGCTCGCCATCGAGCCGGCCGGCGGGCGACAGTCCGAGCGAGCCGGTCGCCACCGCGATGGTGTCGCGCTGCTGCACGCGCGCGTTGGTGATCTCGATGCGGCCGTCGGCCGCCTGCAATTCGCGAAAGCGCGCCGGCCAGGGCTTTGGCGAAAAATCCTTCAGGCCGCGCAGCACCGCGGTGATGTCGGCGTCCACCGGGGTGGCAGCGGCCGGATGCCAGGATGGCGCGGAAGCGGCGGCAAGCTTGAGCACCATCTCGATCACCGGATTGGCCTGCACCGTGCCGGAGACCAGACGGCCGTTGAGGTCGAGACGGTCCGCCTTGAACAGATTTTCGCCGGCGGCGCGGTCGACCACCGGCTGCTCGACCGCGATCGAAACGCTTTCCGGCGAGGTCGGCAGGCCATGCACCTTGGTCTGGGCGTGGCGCCAGTTCGCCTGGATCGTCACCGGCTGGCCCGGCTCGGCGATCGTCAGGGGGCTGGCGAATTCGGTGGTCAGAACGGTCGGCTGCCAGACCTGAGCCGAGACCAGCATGTCCCGGGCTTTGAGCGCGAGCGGCGGCCGGTTCGATTTGAATTCGGCGGCGGCATCGGCGCAGCGCACTTCGATGCCGAAGGGAAAGCCGCCGATCGTCTGGGTCGCGCAGGTGTAGACGCGGCCGGCCTCGCGCCTCGCGCGCCTTCCAGCCGTCGATGGTGCGTTCGAGAACGCCCGATCCGTAGTACCAGGCCCCGGCCCACAGGCCGGCCAGAACAATCAGCAGGACGATGAGGACGGCCGGCCAGGAACGCCGGCGCCGAATGGAAGTGGTTTGAGCCATGCGCGATGTGAAGCCCGCCGAATGCGGCGTTTCAAAGGTTGCGCAGTTTTCCCCGTCTTCGCCCGCGCTGTCCAGACGGTTGCGGCGCAGGAGATGGCCTGATACGCGAGCGCTCCGTGTGGAATGATCCGTGATGGATGCCAGTTTCGACCAGGCCGCCGAGGATCTCTGGGTGTTCGGCTACGGCTCGCTGATCTGGCGGCCCGGCTTCGACTACGTCGAACGGGTGCCGGCCAACATCATCGGGATGCATCGCTCGCTGTGCGTTTATTCGTTCGATCATCGCGGCACGCCGGAACGCCCCGGCCTCGTGCTCGGCCTCGATTTCGGCGGCGCCTGCCGCGGCATCGCCTATCGCGTGGCGGCGAAGCAGCGCGCGGCCACGCTCGCCTATCTGCGCGGCCGCGAGCAGACCACGGCGGTGTACCGGGAGCTCGTTCGCGGCGTCTGGCTTGAGGGTCAGCCCGACCGCCGCGTCGAGGCGCTATGCTACGCGGTCGATCGCGGCCATCCGCAATACGCCGGCCGGCTCTCCCACGACCGGCAACTGCATATCGTGCGCCAGGGCCACGGCCGATCCGGCAACAACCGCGACTATGTGATCGAGACGGCGAAGGCGCTCGAGGAGCTCAACATCACCGATCACGACCTGCATGTCCTGGCAGAACGCCTGAAGGGCTCGCCGGACGCCCGCGCTTAGGCACATTTTTTCCGCAACATTGGAACAATGACCGGTGTTTGCCGTTTGCAGATCGGGGGGCATTACGGAATCACGACATGCAAAGCCGGAGTCAGTCCTCGGTTGTGTTGATGTACTTCGGCGTGCTCGCAACGGCGCTTTCAGTCATCGCTTTGGGGATGACAGCCGTCGTCCAAGCATCTGCCGGACTATCGGAGGGCGCCGCGCGGGACAAAACGCTGCTGGAACTCCAGGTCGAAAGCTCCCGCGAAATCCGCCGCGCCCTCGCAACCCCGATATCCCAGCCGCCGCGGCTGCCTCCCATCACCGCACGCCCGGCCCGCGACCTTCGCGAGGCCGCAGCCTCGCAGATAAGGAAACCGGCGCAAATGAAACTACCGCAGGAAGCGATGAACGCGATGGCAATGGACCAAAGCGGAACGTATTCGTCGGTCCAATCCTCGTCGTTTGATTATGCGGTCCGCGACCGCCACGCGGCGTACTGATCGCGCGAAACAATCGAAAAGAAAAAGCCCCGGCATGCCGGGGCTTTTTCCTTCTGTGAGGCCGATTAGTTGTACTTGAATTGCGGCATGCTCTTGAGCTGTTCCTTGCTGGCGCCGCTCAGCACCGCATGGTTCGGGTACCACTGCTTTTCCGTCGAGCGCGTGGTTGTGGTCGTGGCCGGACGATTGGCTTCACCGGTGGTGGTGCTGGTGGTGCTCGTTGTCGCCGACGTACGGACCGGCTCGTCCACGAACTTCAGCTTGGCCATGTCGACCTTGATGTCGTGCTCGCCCATGCCGAGGAACCCGCCGACGCCGATCACGACGCCTTCGATCTTGCCGGACTTGTCGAGCAGGATTTCGTTGATATCGCCGAGCTTCTCATTCTTGTCGTTATAGACATTGAGCCCGATGAGCTTGGAGGAACGCCATACGTCGGAGTGTGCCCGCGGAGCGGTGGTGGTGACGGTGGAAGCGGGAGCGGGATTGGCGGCCGAGGCAGGCGGATTGGACTGCGCGAGCGCCGGGATAATCATCACGGAGGCGAGCAATCCACCGATCAAGAGTTTAGAGCGCATAGAAAATCTCCAGGTTGGTGGGTACGGGACACTCACGAACGCGCCTCAGCCGTGTTCGTTCCTGGAACTGCACTCGGCGCATGATTTTCCTTTTTAAGTTTTGAAATGCAAAAGTTTCGCGTTGTTGCCCGGAACAACCATCGGGAACAGAATTAGCGTCCCTGGTGGAACGGACGCAGGCCCAGGCTCTTGAGCTCGGCCTCGCCCTCCGCGATCAGCCGCGCGGTTGCCGTTTCGATGTCGCTCTGCAGACGCTGCAAGAACGCGTCCTTATCGAGTCCCGGCGGGATCGGCGGCAGGAGCTCGGCGACGATCGTGCCGGGCAACCGGCGGAAAGCGCGGCGCGGCCAGAACAGGCCGGAGTTCAGCGCGACCGGAACGCAGGGCACACCGACCTCGGCATAGAGATGGGCGACGCCGAATTTGTAGCGCGGCGCGGCGCCGGGCGCGCGGCGGGTGCCTTCCGGGAAAATGATGAGCTGGCGGCCGCCGCGGATTTCCTTCTGGGCGCGCGCCGTCATATCGCTCAACGCCTGCGAGCCGGCGCCGCGATCCACCGGGACCATGCCGCCCTTCCACATGCACCAGCCGAAGATCGGGATCCACATCAACTCGCGTTTGACGATGAAGGTGAAGTCATCGAACAGCTTGAGCAGCGCAAACGTCTCCCAGGTGGACTGGTGCTTGGCCGCGACAATCAGCGCGCCCTTTGGAAGATTCTCCAGACCGCGAAGCTCGACCTTGGTGCCGCAGACGACGCGCAACAGCCACACGCTCACGCGTCCCCACAGCTCGGCCATCTTGAGGACGGCGCGGCGCGGCAGCGCCAGCGTGATCAGCGCCACAAAGAGCAGCACGACCAGATTCAGATAAAACAGGATGTTGAAGAGGATGGAACGGACAATGACCACGTTTCGAACCGCTGCGGTGAGGTGTTTCGCCACCCTATTCGAATGACAAGGGAAGCCACAAACGAACCCGGGCGACGATATACTTCAAATACTCCAAAAACAGCAGCCGTGCGGTCTCGGGATTTTCCCACCAGGCCTCGATACGCACCTTGTCCGAAACCACCCCATAAGGTACCAGCACCACGTCCGGAAGCTCGTGCCCGAGCTCAAACATGGCGCGCGGCATGTGGAAGTTGGCGGTGACGACGATCAGCGACTGAAAGCCGCGAGCTTTCACCCAGCGCCGCGTCTCGACCGCGTTGCCGATGGTGTTGGTGGCGGAATGATCGATATCGACGCAGCAGGCAAACCAGCGCTGGTGCTCCGGCACCAGCCGCGAGATTTCACCCGGACGCGTGACCGGATTGACGCCGCTGATCAGAAGGCGCTTGCCGCGGCCCGCAGCTAGGAGGTCGAGCGCATCGTTGATGCGGAAAGGCCCGCCAGTCAGCGCCACGATGCCGTCGGCATTGCGCGTGGGCGCGGCCTCGTTCACCGGCATCTGGTGGACGAACACAAAAAAATCCGCGCCGAGCAGCGCCACGGCGAGACCCAGGACCATCAACAGGGTACGCCGCCCGCGACCGCGGGGCGCCGCGACCCGCGTCCGGGCGTCATCCCCTGGTCCTGAGCCGATGGCGTCCATCAGTCCCGATCTCCCGGCCAATGATAACGCAAAATTCGGTGCGTGGATGGCACGGCTCTACTCGACCGTTTCCAGGGTACGGTTCACCGTCCGCCGCGACGCGATCGCCGTGACCACCGCAACCAGCACGATTTGCGCCACGATCGCGAGGTAACCGCCCCAGCCGAGCGCGAAACTGCCGAACAGCGTGGCGACCTGTTCGCCGCTCGCAGTGCCGGCGCCCCAGCTTGCCGCGATGCCGGCCACGCCGAACAGCAGCATCGCGAACCCGCCGCCGATCACGCCGCCTTCCAGTCCCAGCATGAGGAAATGGCGCTGAAACTGGCCGGCGATGAAACCGCTTTTGGCGCCGATGAAATGCAACACCTCGACAATCGGGCGGTTGGTCGCCATCGCGCCGCGGGTGGCGAAGATCACCGACAGCACCGTCGCAAACAGCATCAGGATAAGAAGGCCGATGCCGCCGACGATGGTGGTCTGCGCCATGGTGCGCATGCGGTCGATCCAGGCCCGGTGATCGTCGAGGCTCGCGCCTGCGACCTTCTCGGCCAGCACCTTCTTCAACGGCGCAAGATCGACGCCGCCGGAGGGAAGCTTCACCACAATCATCCGCGGCACCGGCAGGTCTTCGAACGAAAGGCCGCTGCCAAGCCAGGGTTCGAGCAGCCTCGCTGATTCCTCCTTGGTGTAAGCCCGGACTTCGCCGACGCCGGGAACAGCGCGGGCGAGCTCGACCGCGCGCACCACTTCGGTGTCGAGGTTCTTGCCGTCCAACGGCCGGACCTGGATGGTGACCTCAGGCGCGACGTCGGACTGCCATTCGACCGCGGAGCTTCGCACCAGCATCACGGCGCCGGTGGTGAGCGAGGCAAGGAATGTCATGATGGCGACGACAGCCACCAGCGCCCGGCCGGCGATCGAGCGCTTCGGCACAATCGGCGTGTCACCGATCGGCATATATCCCGCCATCGCCCGCGGCGTCATCAACTCCTGGTCGATTTGCAGGTCGGTGCGGATATCCGTCATGGTTCAACCGGTTTAAGTGCCTCAATCATACGCGTGCAGCCGGCCCTCGTGCAGCACGAGGCGGCGGCAGTCGCACTGGTCCATCAGGCTGATGTCGTGGGTGGCGATCAATACGGTAGTGCCCGATTTGTTGAGCTCGATGAACAACCGCAGCAGGCGCTGGCCGAGATTGGGATCGACGTTGCCGGTCGGCTCGTCGGCCAGCAGCAGTTGCGGCCGCGCGATCACCGCGCGCGCGATCGCCGCGCGCTGTTTCTCGCCGCCCGACAGCACCGGCGGCAGCGCGCCCATCCGGTCACCGAGACCGACCCAGTGCAGCAGTTCCACCACCTCGTTGCGGTAGCTCGCCTCGTCCTTGCCCATCACTCGGAACGGCAACGCCACGTTCTCGTAGGTCGTCATGTGGTCGAGCAGCCGGAAGTCCTGGAACACGATACCGATGCGCCGCCGCAAGGTGGCAAGCGAATCCTTGCTCAAGGTCGAGGTGTCGTGGTTGAAAACGGTGAGGAGCCCGCGCGTCGGCCGCAGCGACAGGAACAACAGCCGCAGCAGTGACGTCTTGCCGGCGCCGGACGGCCCGGTCAGGAATTGAAACGACTGCGGCTCGATCGCGAAGTTGAGGTCGCGCAGAACCTCAGGCCCGAGCCCGTACCGCAATCCCACATTCTCGAATCGGACCAAGCCGTTTCCCCTTCGGGCCGCCCCTCTTGAGCATGATCTGGTCCGAAAACCGATACCCACTTTTCGGCATCATGCTCCCCTTGAGCATGATCTGGTCCGAAAACCGGTACCCACTTTTCGGGATCGTGCTTCAGCGATTCGCCCCTGCGGCACAGGATAGCGGACAGCCATGATGCAAGCCGCATTAACCCGGCATTACCCAAGCAGGGCTTTCGGGCCCTTTCGGGACCATAAACTAACGGCACAAATCACAGATGTTTCTTGACGTTAGCCGTAGCACTGCTAGTTGGCGACGCAGGAGTTCATTGGCTTCCAGGAGTGCGCGGGCTGAGGCCGCGACATCCAAGCAGTGGTATGCGGCTGCATGCCAGTTGGCACCGCCGTCGATGGCACCTCTTTGCTTGCCCCAGAACCGCAGGTAATTTTGGTGTTCAGAAATGACCATCTCGCTTCTCGCGCACCAGCTTCTCTGGGTGGCCTTCCTTGATAGCGCAGGACGAAGGGTTCTCGGCACATTGGCGGTAGGTATTTAAGGCAAAAGCGGATAACTCACGCTCCCTGGCTGCCAAAAGCGCCGCCCGTCGAGGCTCGAAGCCGGAACGAAAAGCCGCCGCGCAGGTGCGCCTGGACACGGTAGCCGTCGAACTTGATCTCATGAATGTAGCTCGCGCCGGTCGGCGGCTTGGTCCGCAGCGTGGCGAGGGCGGGCTCGACGAAGCCGGGGTGCTTGCCGGGCTTTGAGCCTTTGATGACCCGCCCGATGAAGCGCACCATGGAGCGCGGACCTGGGTCTCTTTACGCATCGTCGGTCAGTCGTCCTCGGCTGCTTGCGTCGCATCGACAAGCGCCGCAGTTCAGCCTCCGATGTGATCTGACCGCAACGCGTGCATTTGAACGCCGCACGGCCCTGCCCAGCTGGGATGCTGGCCTTTCCGCCGCAGGGCTTTCCGGCGATCAGATGAGGGCAGTCGTGGAAGTGCGGATCATGCGGCGGCATGGCCAGATGGTGGCATTCTTCTACTGGTCGCGCGAGGTAGTTCAGCGCGCCGGAACGCACCCCGGCCTCGTTGACACCGAAAGGTACCCGCTGAAGAATTGCGTAGAATGGGTCGGGCTGCTGCTGCGGCTCAGCCTGTCCGACCGATCCTCTTGTCCAACGTGCGTGAGGTGCGTGCCATGCCCGACCCAGCATTCTCCAGTCCTCCACTGGTGCCCGAAGGTTTCGACATCGACGTCTACGTCGTGATGCAGGACTTCAGAAACTTCGGACGCGCGTACTGCGAGACCGACGAGGAGCGCGCCGACCGCGAGACCCTGATCCGCAGCCTCATCGACGGTCAATACGACCACCCCGTGCGCATCATCGCCTTCAACACTGCGCAGGGTTGGTCACGACGTGTCCACCGAGATCGCGCGCGAGGTTGTTCAGCGCGCCAGTGCGCAGGGCGACGAACTGACGGGGCCGGTGCGGCAATTCGTTGATTGGGAGTTGGAGCGAGAGGAGCGGCGGAGCGCCGGTCGTCTCGACACCGCTGTGTGACTTAACGCACTTCGCAAGCCGGGCAGCTGGCGGCATAGTCACACCACGCTTTGCCCTTTCCCGCCTCCCCAGCAAAGCGCCCGAGCCGTCGCTCTCACCAGAGCGACGGCTTTCTCTTATATCTCTGCTGGATGTGCGGGCGGTTCACACGCAACTACACCTGGGCGCAGATACATGCGATGTATTCGCTGACATCTCCCGCGTCGAATTTGCAGCTGCGCTTCAACATCTGCCCGACCGACACCATCGACGTCGTGGTTGATCACCAGCTGGTGCCGATGGGGCGACGTACTCGGCACCGGAGGGATTGAGCCAAGCTACTCAGCATCGTTCCCAGCCTCGTGATATCTGGCGACAACCGGCATCCCCTGACCATCAAGTGGCGTAGCGGCGACTAGGCGGCACAACTAGCGCGGATTTCCGCATAACGCTCGAGATAGCCGCCAGCCCAGCTCACGCAGGCGCAGGATGCTTTAACAGCCACGCCGCCGACCTATGTGAATGAAATCGCAGGCGTCGTAGTCCCGTTGGAAATCGTCAACGTGCTGCGTTGTGCCATCCGGCCACTGGACTTCTACGCGCCACCCGCTGCCATCCTTGAACGGCAGCGGCTTGAACATCGGTCTCGTGGGTTTTGTGGTCATGGTTTCTTACTCGCCCGTCCGGTCAGTGCCGCTAGTTGCCCGATCATTTCGCCGGTCGGAATGGGCGATAACTACTGCCTGCACAAACCCCGTTCGTACCTTTTTGACGGTCGCGTTCATGGCTTCACTTCTTGCATCGCGATCTCGCCAACGTTGTCGCGTTCAGAAGTCCGCCTGCCTCCTTCGTGTATTCCTCGTCGGTCAATAGTCCAGAGGCACGCTGCGCTTTGAGGGCTTCGTGAATGCTGTTCAGGCGCTTCACTGTGCCGCCCAATGGCCCGATGCTGCCAGTAATTGCTTTGAGGTTGTCAGCAATTCTCCTGTCCAGTTCGGTGGCTACGTCGTCGCTGATGACAGCCGCCGCGCTGCGATGACGGCAACTAAGAGCAGGGTGAAAAATCCGACACAGTACAACACCCTTGCCCGCCAATCGCCAAACTCATTAGCACGTTCTGCTTGGACATCGCGCACAACCTCTTGCATCTGACTTAACTTAGGCATCTGATGTCTGTTTCCACTATTGATAAAACGGTATCGAGGCGAGGCCGAAAAACACCATTCCGCCGATCCATCTGCAGCTTGCCGTCCCAGCATCGTTCGGTGGTGGGCAGAAATGACGCTCACAACGCTGCACCTGTTAGAGCGGACCAAGCGCCTTATCGATTGCATAAATCAACCGTTTGGTGGGAACGGCTTATGCAAATATTCCACGCAGCCTACGGCGATGGCATCTCGTCGGCAGCTCTCGTCCCTCGATCCGGTCATGAAGATTATCGGAAAACTGAAGCCGGTAGAGATGAGGTGGCGAGCCAACTCAATGCCAGTCATGGCACCCAGTTGGACATCAAGAAGCAGGCACTACGCTTGCGTTGTTACCGCGGCTGCGATGAACTCAGCAGCCGACGTGTACAACTCCGCACAATACCCGAGAGAGGTAGGAGGCCGTCCAACGCCTCCCGCATCAACGGGTCGTCGTCGACGACCGCGATAACGCGTCGCTCCAAGATAAAACCCATGTACTCCGCTGCGGCACGACATTAAACCGCAGGCTAGTCGGCAGGGATGTATGGGCGACTTGAGAGGCGCGGCTTTTATTTTGTGCCAATCTTTTGCGATCGCAGGCCAATCTGAATTAGATCGCGCCACATGTCAGACATTTTGCCCGGATGCAGCGCGCCCGCGGAACCAGTTACACGTCATCATTGCACAAGCAACGTGGTGTGATAGAACACGCGCCTTCCCCTCAAAACAGGAGCAATCAATTGGCTAAAACATCCAAGAAGCGAAAGCGCGTGGCGTGGACGAAAAAGCTGCACACCGAACTACGCAAACACTCAAAGGCGCGAACGCCGGTTACCAAAATTTCCAAGCAGATGAAGCGGACGATTGGTGCGTTACGCCAGCAAGCTCTTAAGCTCGGGATTGGCCTCGGCCATCAACGCTAAAAAGCTACGAATTTCAGTTGGCCGTTAGGGCTGACGAATTTCGCGTTTTGCTTCTCCAATTACATGACACGAACGAGCAGCCGCGCGGTGGATGTTCTGCCATGCGGCGCTCTATTTCAGCTAGGCCACGTTGCTCTGAACCGCGAAGTTAGGTTCAACTCGCACATTCACGGGAGCCGCGCCATGGATGATCAGGCGCATAGTGCGGCAGCATTCGCAGGATGCAACATACAGCCTGGGCGTTTGCGCCTCGTGGAGCGAGTTCTGGGACGGCAAAGGGGCACTAGCCGCCGCCAGCCTGTTTCAATGCCATTAAGGCCGCAAGGGCCTCCGATGTGGGCTCTCTGGCACGATCTATACGGTTCATCCACCAGCGATATTTGTGCGGCTCGCGGCGGTTCAGGATAGGCCAAGTCCATGCAATTGCGCGGCGCACATTGCCGTCCTTATCCGCCAGCCAAATACGACCAGTGCTCAAGGGTATTCGCGTTTTATCGATTTGCTTCCACGTTTGATCGCGTGGCTTCCGCTTCCACGCTTGTCTAATTTGTTTTGAGATCATCTCGGAACTCCTCGCGTTTGCCGACGCGATATCCGAACAACAAGGTCAGCATGTGCCAATTATACCCGAAGCCTCCCGGGCCACACTGCGCCTTCAAATAAGACACAAAAGAAGGAGCAAATTCAACAGAGGCGCGCCGATGATATTCGGTACA
The DNA here is from genome assembly GCA_963850885.1 of uncultured Alphaproteobacteria bacterium. Taxonomy (GTDB): domain Bacteria; phylum Pseudomonadota; class Alphaproteobacteria; order Rhizobiales; family Xanthobacteraceae; genus Z2-YC6860. The sequence continues at coordinate 32,740 of CAWKOD010000039.1, forward strand.
ATGGTCCGGGTGTGGTGACCGATAAGGACCACGATCCAAAAGGCGAGCAGCTCAACGCGCGCTGCGCTGAGATCGAGCGTATCGCCACGATGAAGTACGCCGCAGGTGACACGGACCCACACGGCACCGTGCGCGTCTCGTCATCCTGATCCCGGTGCGGCTTCGCTGGCGAGCTGTCTTGTCACGCCAGAGTGTTGCGGAAATCCTGGTGTGTGACTTTGCGCGCTTCTGCGATTTCGAGATACGGGGAAACAACAATATCAACGCTCAAGGACAAAGACTATGAAGAGATTGATCGCCGTTTTCGCAATCGCATTCGCGTGCGAGTTGCGTCGTAAGTTCAGGCCACGATCCGCCGCCGTCGCCACCACCAGAGAACAGACCAGCACCTGCCAAAAGAGCAGGCCGGGCAAGCCAGCACCAACGATTGGGCCTGGTATTGGCGATGGCGCTATGCCTAGACCGGAAACCTCTGTGTTCATGTCAAACACAAAGCGAGGGATAGGTTGTCCATCAACCAATTCAACAAACCTCAGGACAGCAAAGAGCGAAGGAAGAAAAAGGACCGACTGCGCTTGGAGTCCACGTTGCTGTAAACGTACAAGAACCGAAACTGAAACAATTGTTGTCGCTAATTGAAACTTCAGGCTTGGCGTCTATGAGGAATGGGTAAAAGTAAAGCCAGCCTCACCGGTGAGGGTCACCCGAATTGCTGCGGTACGGATGTGCCGACTACAACGGAGCCAAAATCGTGATTCTACGGAGTAATGCTTATGAAATTGCCCCGAACCGGGCCAAGCATTACGAGTGAAAGCAACACCGTTCCGATTATCCTGGACAACATCCATTCAGAGCGCAGCTCCATGGCGATTTCCTCGCTGCCTCTCCCATTGAAAGACGATGATTACATGGTGAGACAGGCTGTAAAGCAGTGACGCTGACGTACCTGTCATAGCGCCGTCACATCAGCGCCGTTCCACGATGCCCAAAAGCGACGTCGAGTACGCATACCGCTCCTCGCAGCGGCACGACATTGTCCTCGGGATTGACGATGCGCTGAACTAACCCGGCCCGAAACTCAAGCGCATGGCGTTTCTCGTCGGCCAGATCATGGACGTCATAGGTTTGTCGTGATGCGTTAACCCAATGTCGGCGGACCAAGAAAAGCCACGGCCAGCAGGACTAAAACGGAGAGCGCCAAAAACAGCGCCAAGAACGAACCGTTCGTGATCATGAAAACACCCAGCCTGCGCTGCCGCCGTGAACGGCCAGCCCTCACCGAACAGGGGGGTAAGTTGCGGTGAGGGCCAGTCGTTGGCGGTTTCAGAAGGCACCGACGATGCCCCGGCCCGGTTGATCCAGCGTAAACGTCGAACGGCCTTGCCCGGCGCGCTCGGTGCGCCGCTACCGCGCTCCGGTACGGTGCTACCCCGCGTTCGTGATGCGCTAACGATGTCGTCAACGATGTGCGTCGTGGCGGTCGAGGTCGCAGT
>CAWKOD010000040.1:0-129985 GCA_963850885.1 uncultured Alphaproteobacteria bacterium
TGAGGGCACGCAGCGCATTGAGGATGACGGCGACATCGATCGCTTCCTGCGTCAACGCTCCGGCAATCGGCGGTAGCCAGCCGGCGGCGGCAAAGACCATGGCCACGCCCGACATCACCATTCCGGCAACAATACTCTGCACCGCAATGCCGCGGGCGCGCTTGGCGATGGAAACGGCGTCGGAGACGCGATCGAGCCGGTCGGTGAGAATGACGACATCCGCCGCCTCCGACGAGGCACTGGCGCCTCTCGCCCCCATGGCAATGCCGACGTTGGCCGCCGCCAACGCCGGCGCGTCGTTGATGCCGTCACCGACCATCACGGTCGGATGCAAACGCTGCTCGGTCGCGACCGCATCGACCTTGTCGGACGGGACGCGATCGGCGAGCACGGCGTCGAGGTCCAGCGCTGCGCCGATGGTCTCCGCGGCATCCGCGCGGTCGCCGGTCAGCATGACGATCCGCGACACGCCGGCGGCACGGAGAGCCTGCACGGCCCGTGGCGTCTCGCGTCTAAGCTCGTCGCCCAGCAACAAGGCACCTATCGTGCGGCCATCGACAGCCACGAAAACGCTGAGCGCGGATCGCCAAGCCGCGCGTCGAAGCGCGCGCACGGCCCACTCCTCGGGCTTGCGCGCCCCGTAGACCAATTGGTGCGATCCGACCCGAACCACCCGGCCGTCGACGACACCCTCGAGGCCAGATCCCATCGTCTCGCGAACCTGGGACGGCACCCACAGCTTGAGACCCTTGCCGAGCGCGGCGTCCACGATGGCGGCCGCGACCACATGATGGGACGCCTGCTCCACCGAACCCGCCATTCGCAGAACGTCGTTTGGATTCTCTCCGGGGGCCGTTTCAATCGCAACGAGACGGGCGCCTCCGACCGTCAGCGTCCCGGTCTTGTCGAACATCACGGTGTGCGTTCGCGCCAGCGCCTCGAATGGTTTGCCGCCCTTGATGAGGATGCCGAGCCGCGCCGCCTGGGCGACGCCGGCGATGAATGCAACGGGCGCCGCCAGGATCAGCGGACACGGCGTCGCTGCAACCAATACGGCCAGTCCGCGAATGGGATCGCCCGATATAAGCCAAGCGCCGCCCGCAACGACGAGGGCGATCGGAAATAGCAGCAGCCCATAACGATCCGCCAGGCGGATAAAGGGCGCCTTCGCGGTCTGCGCCGCATTCACCATCCGGACGATACCGGCATAGGTGCTTTCGCCTGCCGTTGCCCGAGCCCGGATTTCGAAGGTCTCGCCGGCGTTGACCGTACCGCTCCGCGCCGGCTCTCCCTCCCGGCGCGTGATCGGGATCGGCTCGCCGGTCAGCGCCGCCTCATCGATCATGGCGCCCGAACTCAAAATGATCCCGTCGACAGGGATGACCTCGCCGGCGCGCACCAGAATGACGTCGCCCACAGCCACTTGTTCAATTGGAATGTTAGCAATCACCGAGGCTTGACGACGATGGGCAATTCTCGGAGCGCGATCGATCAAAGACTTCAGGTCGCGCTCCGCCCGGGCGATGGCAAAGTCCTCCAGCACATTGCCGCCTGCATACATTACGGCGACAACGACCCCGGCCAGATTCTGGCCAAGAGCAAGAGCCGCGGACATCGAGACGAAAGCGATGGCGTCGACCCCCATGCGCCCCGCCAGGAAGTCCCGGATCATGGAGACAAGCAGACCGAGAACAACGGGCGCAGTACCCGCAGCCCAAATCCAATTTGCGAATTCATCGCGGCCAATGCCCCAGGCGAGCAGACCAAGAAACAATCCACCAAGAGCGGTGACAATCAGGGCTCTTCGGAGAAAGCGTTCTGTAAGAATTGCCAACATCCGTGACGTTCCGGAAAGAGAGGGAGTTTCTTGCACCAAAGCTTAAAGCCTGCAGCTCGACAGGCGTAGTCAGCAGCGCCGCCAAGGCGCCGTCAACCGGACGGCCAAAGGAAATTATCGCCTAGAGCCGGGCAGCATTCGCGCGAGCGTGGTGATGGCGTCGACCGCCCGCTTCTGCCCAACAATACCGCGATCGGCCCAAGTTCCGCCGTGGTTTGAAACGGCAGGCCGAACAAGTCGGCATGACGATACATCTGTGCCACCGAAAGCGGCGTCACGTCTCGGATCTGTTCGGCGGATACAGCCACTTCTGGAACGGAGAGCGGAGCCTCCGGCTGCTTCAGCATTTGATGGAAGCACGGCCGACCTCCCGTCCGCGGCGGTTCGTGGATCCGTATCACGCCTGCGGTTCATTCCGGTGCGTCTTCACGTGGCCTTGGAGGCGCCTCGCCTGGTCCTGCAACTGCCGGCGCGCACGTTTGAAGGCGTCATTCAAGGCAAAATCGATATCGGCGTAGCGTTCGTCGGCATCCGGCGTATGCGCGACGATGACTTCCTTGCCCTGCGGTAGCGTCAAGTGGATGTGAATCTCATAGGAACCCTGCCGATGATGGCTGCTAGGCGCCTTCAGGACCACCCGGCAACCGATGATGCGTCCGAAGCGATCCTCCAGTTGCGAGAGATTCTTGCCGATTTTCTCGCGCAAGCCATGAATTGGAATTTCTCCTTGGAAATCGATCTCGACCGGGGTTTCCACTGTCACCTCCACTTTAGCCGGAACACATGCCACAAAAATCCTGGCCACAAGATCTTGCGATACGCCGCCAAATATCCATCCGCCGAATAATAAAATAGCCGGCGCCGATCTGCGGATACTGACTTAGATCAAACCGCGTAGACCAGGATTTACGTCCAATCGCCAGCCAGCAATGAGAATTGCATGACATTTCGGCGGGCTATCATCGCGAGAAGGTGATCGCGCGCTCAAATCGTGATCCCCGGATCGCGCTCATTTTTGATGTACCTCAAAGCGCACGGCTGCACGGCCCTCTAGTCAGAATATGAATAACTGCAATCTGGACAGATGCCATGAACGCTTCCATCTGCAGTGCCGCCTTGGATCCCTAGCCGATCTATCCCCTTGACGATTACTGTCTTGCACAGTCGTCTTGAGACACAACTCCATATCTGGACCAGATCGTGCTGATCGCGATATTCGCAGACATTCACGCCAACCGGCAGGCTTTCAGCCGCGTGCCTATGCGCAGGCACGCGAATATGGCGCGGAGCAAAATCGTGCTGCTCGGCGACTATGTCGGCTATGGCGCCGATCCGGAGTGGACGGTGACGACCGTCATGGATCTCGTCGACAAGGGCGCAGTGGCCGTGCTCGGCAACCACGACAATGCCGTCGGTCAATCCGCGCGAGCAGCTCAATGTTGAGGCGCAGGTCGTCATCGAGTGGACCCGCGGCGAGCTCGGATCGGCCGAGCGGCGATTCCTCGAAGGCCTGCCGCTCACGCTGGAAGACGACGACCGCCTGTATGTCCATGCCGACGCGAGCAGCCCCGGAAGATGGATATTATGTGACTGGCGTCGCGGAGGCGGCCGCAGCATCGCTCGCCACGTCGGCCCGCGTAACCTTTTGCGGCCACATCCACCGGCCGGCGCTCTATACGATGTCGGCGACGGGCAAGATGACGGCATTCACGCCGACGACCGGCTGCCGCCATCCAGTTGCTGCCCGGGCGGCGCTGGCTCGCGGTGCTCGGCTCGGTTGGGCAACCGCGCGACGGCAATCCCGCCGCCTCTTACGTCATGCTCGATACCGACCGGCGCGAGGTGACCTACTGCCGCGCGCCCTATGACGTCGAGCAGGCTGCCGCTCGGATCCGAAAAAAGGGCCTGCCGACGCTGGCTCGCCGACCGGCTGTTCGTCGGGAAGATGAGCGAATGGTCAAGCCGATCGCTTGAAGCCAGGTTCGATCGATCGACGGCTTCCTGATCGAGGAGATCGTCCATCGCGGTGGCATGGCGACGCTGTGGCGCGTCTCGCGCGCCGGCGCGACGATGCCGATGTTGATGAAGGTGCCGAAACATCGGCGAAGGCGCGGACCCTGCCGCGATCGTCAGCTTCGAGATGGAGCAGATGATCCTGCCGCGCCTGGCCGGCGTTCATGTTCCGAAATTCGTTGCCGCGGGCGATTTTGCCGTGCAGCCCTACATCGTGATGGAGCGCATCGCCGGCAAGACGCTGCTGCCGCGGCTGCCCGAGCTTCCGCTGCCCTATGAGGAGGTCGCCGACATCGGCGTGAAGGTTGCCACCGCGCTGGACGATCTGCATCGGCAGCACGTCGTTCATCTCGACGTCAAGCCGAGCAACATCATGTTCCGGCCGACCGGCGAAGCCGTACTCTCGACTTCGGTCTGTCGCATCACGATCATCTGCCCGACCTGATGCAGGCGGAGTTTCGTCTGCCGTTCGGCACCGCTCCCTACATGTCGCCCGAGCAATTGCTCGGCGTCCGCAGCGATCCGCGCAGCGATCTGTTCGCGCTCGGGTGTGCTGCTCTATTTCTTCTCGACCGGCGTGCGGCCGTTCGGCGAAAGCGAGACGATGTCCGGCATGCGCCGGCGGCTGTGGCGCGATCCGGATCCTCCGCGCCGATTGAGGCCCGACTATCCGCCCTGGCTGCAGGAAATCGTGCTGCGTTGCCTCGAGATCGAGCCGGCGTGGCGCTATCCGACCGCGGCTCAACTGGCGTTCGATTTGAGCCATCCGGACCAGGTCAAGCTCACCGCGCGATCCGAGCGCCTGAAGCGCGATCCGCTGACCACGGTGCTGCGGCGGCGCTTCAACAACGATCTCAAGCGACCGCATCGCCAAGCCTGCGCTTGCCGCCCAGCTGTCTTCGGCGCCGATCGTCGCCGTCGCCGTCGATCTCGCGGAAGGCTCAGCGGCGCTCAACGAAGCGCTGCGCATCACCGCCGAGCGCATTCTCGCGACGCTGCCGTCGGCACGACTCGCCTGCCTCAACGTGCTCAAGCAGGGCCGGATCACGCTCGACACCACGCTCGACGAGCAGGGCCACAACAAGCACGATCGACCGGCTGGTCGCGCTCAGGCACTGGGCCGAGCCCCTGAAGCTCGAGGAGCACCGCTTCACCGTGCACGTGCTCGAGGCGGTCGATCCGGCGTCGGCCATTCTCGAATTCGCGCAAGCCAACCGTGTCGATCACATCCTGATCGGCGCGCGGCAGAATTCGCTCCTGCGCAAGCTGCTCGGCAGCGTGTCCGCCAAGGTCGCCGCGGAGGCTCATTGTACGGTCACGATCGTTCGCGACGCCCGCGTCGAAGAAACAGCCCATAGCGCGCTCCGCCGGTCCGATTGAACAATATCAAATCACCGGCCAAGGCCCCCACCGGGTCAACCATGATAGTCGCCATCGACGGAAGGAGTGCAGCAAACACCGCTCGTCAGTGAGACATCAATGTTGGAACCGTCATGGAGGCGAGTATTTCCCTGGTGGCGCCGCCGAGAATGAACTCGCGCAATCGCGAGTGACCGTACCCGCCCATGACAATGAAGTCCGCGTCTGCGTCTGCCGCATGCGACAGAATCGTATTGGCAACGTCCTTGTCGCTCGCGACAATACGATTGATCTCGACATTCAATCCATGGCGGGCGAGGTGCTTCGCAATATCTGCCCCAAGCAGTTCTTCGCTTTTCCCTCGCTCGCCAGTCACGATAACAACTTCGACCACTTTAGCTCGAACAAGAAACGGCATTGCATCGGCGGCGGCCCGGGCCGAATTGTGGCTCCCATCCCAGCACACCATGACTCGATCGAGCTTAAGGCCGGACTTCTGAATGTAAGGAACAACAAGGCATGGCCGACCGGAATCGAATAGTGCCAATTCGATAATCATATCCTCTGGTCCTGGCTTATCGGGCTCGGCCTGCGCAACGATCGACAAATCAAATCTTCGTGCGATACGCCCGAAAATATCACATGCTCCAAGAAACTCTGCTTTAAGTTTTCCTGACTCGGCAGAAACTGCGGAGCGTCGTGCCACCTCCTCAAACTTGCTGATGGCAGCCATGGCCGCATTCTCATTCTCAATACGTTGAGATTCAATCAGGTCTGTGGGGATGGCGGCAACATCGATCATCGGCGCGAATAGATCGTATACGAAGGCCACGCCCGCAAGATGAGCGTCAAACGTCGACGCCACGGATACGGCAAAATCAACAACACAAGTTTTTGAGTCGCCAACCGGAAGATTTACGACTGCATCTTTAATCATGACCAACTCTCTATGTTCGGTTTCAATTGTGCCGCGTAAGGTACAAGCTTTTCAATTTGCACAGATTTGATTTAGCTCAATACTGCTCCGAGGGAGACGTGTAGTTATTAATCTTCGAGCGCACCTCGCTCCCCTCGTGAGCGCTCATGCCCCGAGCCCTGCCCAAGCCCCCCTTGCGGCGGGGCCTCTCTTTGGGGCCGCACCTCCGTAGTTTCTCGGAGGTTGACGGTTGATCGAGATCAAAGCCAGAATGGAAAGCTTGCGGGAAATTCGGCAGGCCCTCGCAAAGCCAGTCCCACGTCCCGCCCCACCTAACCTCCCGCGACAACCCGCGTGACTCGCGCCTTCGGCCCCACGGTCGCAGGCTACTGGACGAGCACGCGCTGGCAGCTGAGATTTCCGAGATGCGATACCTCATGGATCGCGATTATGAGAGCCTTTCAATCGACCAGGACCTCGGTCTTGGCATGATGCTCTGGCTCGAGCATTCCTGTCGCTAACGGGGGCAAAGCGGACGTGACGTGAACATCGCAGGGTGCCGTTGACCCAACTCGACCCGATCTCGTTGAACCGCGATCCTGCGAAAGGATGAGCTTAGCGGCGCTGAGCAAAGTATTGCACATGACTTGAAATTAGATTGCAATTTCAATGATATAGGTGTTCGCAGTTTTATTCTGACTGGCGCGCCACCTACACGCGGTGCATCTTCGACTTCAGCAGCTCCAGCGCGATTCTGAGATTCGAAGGGTCGGGTTTCAATTCGCCGGCGTAGATCCGGCGCGTGACCTCAACGAGTGTTTCATTCGCGGGGGTCGGAATGCCGCGTTTGCGGCCTTCTTCAACCACGAAGCCGTTGATGAGGTCGATTTCGCTCAGTCGGCCTTTCATATGGTCTTGCAGCGTCGTGTTGGCGCCGCGCCCAGGGCCGATGTCGTGATTGACCTTGTCCACCAGCTTCATGAGCAAGTTGTTCGATCCCTCGATCTCTTGAGCGGTGAGGCCGAAGATCGGCACGATGGGGTGGCCCAGCGCTTCGCCGACTTTGAGGGATTCAGAACCGAGCTGCATCATGAGCTCTTGCATGCCCTCGGGCTGCTTGTCGGCCAGCTCGCCGCCCGTCATGGCAATCGTGCCGAGCGTCATGGAGTTCAAAACAAGCTTCATGTACTTCGCCGCGACAATGTGGGGCGTAATCTCGACCTTTCCGGCGTGACGCAGAATCGCGGCGACCTCCTCCACACGGCCCTCCGTGGAGGGGTGAAAGCTGCCGAGTGCGAACCAGGTTCTGTCGGGAGCGGTGTTTCGCTTGATCTGACCCGGCACGAAGCAATACGACGACAGCTCCGGCACGCAGCCGAGGGTTCGTGAAGGACCAACCACATCGGCAATGATGTCCGCCGTCATCCCGTTCTGAAGTCCGATCAGGAAGCCGTCCGGCTTCAGATAGGGCTTGATGAGTTCGGCATGCCAGCGCGTGTCGTAGGCCTTGGTCACCAGGAACACGACATCGAAGACCTGATGCATCGAGGCGAGCTCGCACAGATGATAGGCCCGCACCTTGGCGTGGATCTCGCCTTGCCGCAGCGTCACATGGAGGCCGTTGGCCCGCATGGCCTCGATGTGAGCGGGCCACTGGTCGATGAGCACGACATCGAGCCCGGCATTTGTGAGGTCGGCCGCGACGCAACTGCCGTTCGCGCCGGTGCCGAGAACTGCGATTTTCTTTTCCATGATGTTCCAAAGCAGAGGCTGTAGCGCTGCTGCGCCGCAGCGTCTACTCCGGCTTCAGGTTGTATTGCTTGATGAGCTTGGCCATTTTCTCGATGTCCTCATGCAGGAATTTGGCGAACTCCTGAGATGTGTCCGTCATCGTCACATATCCGAGCTCCTCAAGACGCTTTCTCGTTTCCGCCATGCCGATGGCCTGCGTCACGGCCGATTGTAGCTTGTCGCGAACCGCACTCGGAGTGCCGGTTGGAAGAAGCAGCCCGTACCACGTCGTCACCTCGTAGCCCGGCAGCGTTTCGGCAACCGTCGGCATCTCTGGGATGATAAGGGATCCGCTCGGCCGACGTCACGGCGAGCCCGACGAGCTTTCCTTCATCGACGAAGGGCTTGGCGGTGGTATAGGGCGATCCGTAAACCTCCGTCACGCCGGCGAGGATCGAGGCGAGAGCCGGTCCACCGCCGTTGTACGGCACATGAACCATGTCGATGCCGGCTTGTGCCTTCAGCACCTCGGTGACGATGAACGTCGCAGCCCCCACGCCGCCCGACGCATAGTTCAACTTTCCGGGCGCCGCCTTGGCTTTCTCGATCAGCTCTTTCAGCGTTTTCACGCCCAGCTTCGGATGCGCCAGGACGATGTAGAACGCCGAAGCAAAACGCCCGACCGGACTGAAGTCTTTCTCCAAATCGTAGCCGAGATTTTTGTAAAACGTCTGACTGAACGAGTGGTTGGTGTTGGCCTGAAGGATCGTGTAGCCGTCCGGGATGGCTTTCGCGGCGGCTGCAGCGGCGATCGTTCCTCCCGCCCCCGCGCGGTTCATCACGACGACCGGCTGCCCGAGGATTTTGGCGAGGGCTTCCGCCATGATGCGCCCGACAATGTCTGGCGAACTGCCCGGCGAACTCGGCACGATATAGTTGATCGTCCGGTCGGGATACGCTTGTGCATGGCCGTCTCGCGGCAGCACCAGAGCAGCAAAAGCTCCCAAACACGCTGCGATGGCACGACGCCTGTCAACGGCCATGAGGTCATCCACATGTCCACAATAAGAGCGCAGGTGCCGTAGCAGCAGCTGGCCCTCAGGAGCAGAGAGTGCAGCAAGTCTCGTTGCGGCAGGCAAGCGCAGACTTGCCAGGATCGTGGATTGGAGTGCAATTTCAAAAGTGTAGGTGCGCGCAGTTTTGTTCTCGCGCTGGGCCAGAAGCGTGTGAACCCGGCGGAATACTTCAGCCCCAGCGCCCAGATAATCTCAAGCAGTCCGGCGAGCAGCAGTGCGAACCAAGCCATCCGAATCGACCGGTCGTGGTTATCTCACCGCGGCCTAGCGTGCGTTCATGTCGCGCCGGTGAAGGCTGGCCGAATCCACAACCGTTCCAGCGCGAAATGCTTTCACCGCCATTACTTCCAGAACGGTTTGGCCTCATCGAAGCGCGAATGCGCCTTGCCGGCGCGATCGAGCAACTGCGCGATCTGCGCCTGCTGATCGCCCATGATGAGGCCTGCCGCAAACGCGCGGTGGCGGTTCTGCTCCTCGGTCAGGCTGCGTCCCGGCCGGGCCAGGATATCCGCGCATAACGCCTTGCGCGTCATGATGTCGTTGAATCCGCCGAGGCAGTTCTGCAATTGCTTGAGCGCCGAGCGGAATTTCTCGCACCGCTTCGCCGCCTTCTTGCCGCGATACAGACTGGCGAAGAACTCGGTCGCATATCGGGTTTTCTTGATCTGAATACGCAATTGGTGCAGTTGCTCCGGACTGAGCTCGCCGATCTCCGCGCCCCGCCGCCGGATTTTCTTCCGGCGCCGCGACAGTTGCTCCGCCGCGAGGGTTTCGATCGGCATGGCACGGCGGGCGACCGTCAGCGGATCGTTTGAGGTGCTCCAGGATCCGGCCTCGATCCATTCAGAGGTGTCGAGAACGAGGGCGCGAAAGCGAGCCAACTCGACCGCCTCCTGCGCCCGCCGATAGCTCTTAAGCCGCTCCCGCGCGAACATCCTGCTGATGCTGATAAGCCCTGGCTCGTTCGCTTGCTGCTTGCGAAGCGGCCGCAGCGCCTCGATCAGAAACGAGTCCAGGTCGCGAGCCGGACCCAACTCCCGTCCGAGCCATTTCAACTCGGCCTTGATCGCTTCGACCCGAGGGTCAGTCACGACCGCGGAAAACAGCGAAATGGCAGCGCGCAACCGGCGCAATGCAATACGCATCTGATGGAGCGCTTCGGCGTTGCGTTTTTTCGCAGCGCTTTCGTTGGCCAGCAGTTGACGCAGGCAGGCCTGGGCAATCAGGGTGAAAGCACGGCCGGCGCTCGTGCCCGCGTCCAGCTCCGGCTCATAGGCTTTCTCGGCGGCGATCGACACTTTCTCGACCAGGTCGAAGCCGCGCTCTGACTTGCTTTTGACATCGAGCTGAGCCGGAACGATATCGCCGATCGTGCGCGCGAGCTTGAACAATTCGGCAGGCTCGCCGCGCTTGAGCTCCAGTTCGATTTCAGAGACCGGGCACGACGAATTGGTTGCAACGATCCGTCCTTCGTCGAAGGCAATGGCGATGTCGGTGTCGCCGCCGTTCAGGCGATAGGTCGTCCGCTCGATCCGGGTCTCGAACACCGGCTTTAGAGCGTTGCGAATGTCGTCGGTGAGAAGCGGCCCGAGCGGCGTATCCGCGGCAAGAGCAAGGTTCGGTTGATCGCTCTCGATAGGCTGCTCCCATTCCGAGCGCTCGAAGATGCCGTGATCGGCGGATTTGATGGTCTGGATGCGCTTGTCGCCGACGTGCCGCACCCGCAAGGTCAGTCCGTGATCGCGCAGGAACAACTCATCCGAATCGAAATAAACCGACACCAGCGTTTCGCTGACGGGTTCGCCAAGGGCGCCGGCAAAATTCGGATGGGTCCGAAGCGTCGCCACGTCCTCCGGGGCGACCCGAAGCTTTAATTCAATTTCCTTGGGGTCGTTGTCCATGACACGCAACAGACAAGATGAAGACCGTGATCGGAGCGCATGCGAACGCTGGCGCTGTCCTGGGCGATATTTTGTTGGCACTCACTAGACAGTAACGTGCACGATGCGGCAATTCTGAAATGCGCCTTCGGTCCGATCAGAGACCGCTGTCACAAAATTGTCATATATAGACGATCGGGACTGGATTTTTTGCATAATTCGGCGCGCAAGTTTATGAGAACCATGGGATTTCGCTCGGAAATCGTCCCTTTCTGGAGTTCAGACTTATGTTTCGTATTCCAATCTGCTCTGCGGCTTTTGCGGCACTTATTTCAATTGGCACGCCTGCGGCGCTCGCCCAGTCGCCGGCTCCAAAACCAAAATCACCTGGACAAATTGCCGCCGCCAGCAGACTTATTGCGGAAAAGAACGAGAACTGCCGGCAGCAAGCCAAGCAACAAGGGTTGAGGTTTCTAAAGCGCCGCCGCTTTATTCGCGACTGTAGAGCCGGGCAGTAGCGGCGGTTAGGCGATTACGGATTCAACCGGCGTCAGCACGGGCGACAAGCGCCGCGGGTCGCGTTTTTATGAAGACCGCGCAACCCGCCGACCGTTTTCGGCGAGATACCAGGTGGCGATCTCCTCGCGGGTGGGAAACCACACCTGGGACTTTCCTTTGACGTATTCGATGAATTCACGGAGCGCCGCGATCCGGTGCGGCTGGCCGATGACATGCGGATGCAGTCCGACGTTCATGATGCGCCCGGTCGTTGCGCCCTCGGCATGAAGCTGGTCGAAGCAGAGCTTGAGCATCTCGATGCCGTCGCGGGTCGATGAGCTGCCGCGCGCGAACATGTTGAAGTCGTTGATGTCGTTGGAATACGGCACGCAGACGATCGGCCCGTGGATGGTGTCGATCAGATAGGGCTGGTCGTCGTTGAGATAATCGCAATAAGCGACCAGACCGAACTCCTTGAGGAACGCCGGCGTGTGCAAGGTGCCGCGGATCGCCGACGACAGCCACGCCTTCGCGGGGCGGCCGACCACCTCCTGATACTTGTCGAGCGTCTTGCGGATCACCGCGCGCTCCTGCCCCGGGTTGTAGGCGTAGTAGGTCAGCAGGTCGTTCTGCGCCCAGTTGTGTGGCACGAGCTCCCAGCCGCGCTCCTTGACGGCGTCGACGATGCGGCGGCGCTCCACCATGATCATGCCGTTGCAGGTGCACGACGGCGCGACACCGAGTTTGTCGAACACATCCATGACGCGCCAGATGCCGATCCGTTGGCCGTACTCGCGCCATGTCCAGTTCGCGGTGTCGAGCACGTCGCCGGGCAGCGCATGTGGGATTGTCGCCGGTCCGCCAGGGAACATCGGCTCCTTCTGGCCGGGACGGGACGGTTCCCAGTACTCGATGTTGATGGTGAAGATCAGCGCGACATTCGCGCCATTCGGAAATTTCAGCGGCGCGCGGTCCGGCAGCGGCACGAAGTCATAGGAGGAGGGCGGTTTGTCGGACATTACGATTTCCTTGCAGTGGCCTGCCGCTCGGCGCGGTCGAGACGCCAGGTGGTGACGCGACGGGCGAGGTCCGGCGCATCGAGAATGGCGATAAAGATGAGAATGCCGCCGGTGACCAGATCATGCACATGCGGCGAGACGCCGATGGCGCTCAGCCCCGAGCGCAAGATGCACAACGTGAGCACGCCGGCCGCAATTCCCATCGGGCTGCCGCGGCCGCCGACCACCGAGACGCCGCCGACGATGGCGGCGGCCGCCGCCGGCGCCAGCACGTCGGCGAGCGCGACCGGTGACGCGGCGCCGAGGCTGTAGCTCAGCAGCACGCCGGCCAGCGCCGCTGAAGCGCCGGAGGCGGCGAACACGCCGATGATGACGCGGTCGGTGTTAAGCCCGGCGATCCGGCTGGCGCGGCGGTCGCTGCCGGTGGCGATCACGTCGCGGCCGATGTGGGTGTAGGTCATCACCAGCGCGGCGAGCACGAACACCGCGAGCGCCGCGGCGCTCCGCACCGACAACAGGTTGGCGACCGGCTCGTTCAATCCGAGCGCCACGGCCATGTTGGGATAGCTGATCGTCTTGTTTTCGGTCAGCACGTAGGTCATGCCTTGCAGCGTCAGGAGCCCGCCGAGCGTGACGCCGACCGAACTCAAGCCCAGCCGCGTCATGATCAGTCCCTGCAGCACGCCACTCACAACGCCGGCGCCGACGCCGAACACGACGCCGAGCCACGGATTCTCCACGCCGGTCATCACCGCGATGCAGCCGGCGAGGCCGACAATGCCGGCGACCGACAGGTCGAACTCCCGCACCAGCATCGACAGACCGAGCCCCAGCGCCACCAGACCCACGGTCGCGAACAGCTGCATCACGCTGAACACCGTGCCGATGCTGAAGAAATAGCCGTGGCCGCGGTCCATGATGCCGAGCACGACGATGGCGCAGGCCATGATGGTGAACGGCCGCATCGTCGGGGCCAACAGAGACTTGGCGGCTCGCGCGAACATCAGCGCCTCTCGCCGATGGTGTGCAGCATGATGACGCTCAGCACGATCAGTCCGGTGATGAGGTACTGCAATTGCTGGCTGAAACCGCGCAGCAGCAGCACGACTTCGATGATGGCAATGACGGTGACGCCGATCAGGGTGCGGACCACCGAGCCGGAGCCGCCCTGGATCGCGGTGCCGCCGACCAGCACGGCGGCAATGGCGGTGTAGTCGTAGCCGGTGCCCAATTCCATGTCGCCCGAGCCGTAGCGCGCGGCAAGCAGCACGCCGGAGATCGCCGCGCAGGCACCCGCGATCACATAGGCGAAGGTGACAGCCGCGGCCGTGCTGATGCCCGCGGCGGTCGCCGCCCGCGCGTTGCTGCCGACCATCGCCATGGCGCGGCCGATCCGTGTCCACGACAGGATGAACTGGCCGGCGACGACGGTTGCAAAGAAATACAGCGCCTCGATCGGGATGCCGGCGACGCGGCCCTTGAACACCTGCAGGCCTTCGCCACCCGGATAGATGCGCACCCCGCCGGTAGCAAGATCGGCGCCGCCGATCAGCAGCGAGAGGCCGGCGATGCTCACCAGGATCGGGTTGGCGCGGAAATAGCCGATCAGCACGCCCTGCGCTGCCGTGACCACGATACCGAACAACAGCGTCAGCAGGAACGCCGGCAGGATGCCAACCGACAGGCTGGACAGAAAGATCAGCGCCGATGCCGACAGCGTCGCGCCAAGACAAAGCGACATGATGTTGCCGGTCAGCGTGATGAAGGTCATGCCGACCGCAACGCAGCCAATGAACGAAATTGCGTTGAGCAACGCGTTGATGCTGATCTGGGAGGTGAAGCCCGGCGTTGTCAGCGCGAAAATCGCGATCGCCGCAATGGTGATGATCCGGATCGCCAGGACGATGTGGCGCGTTCTCATGCCGCCGCGACCGGGTGGGTGATGTCGGCCAGCACGCGATGCAGGCTCGCTTCGCCGCGCCGATAGGAGCCGATCTGCCGGCCGCGATACATGCTGACGATGATGTCGGACATCCCCAGCACTTCCTCGATGTCGGACGACGCCATGATGAGGCAATAGCCGCGGTCGCAGAATTGCCGGATCAGCCGGTAGATTTCCGCCCGCGCGCCGACGTCGACGCCCCGGGTCGGCTCGTTCATCAAGAGCACGCCGGGATCGTCGCCGCCGATCGAGCGGCCGAAGGCGAGCTTCTGCTGGTTGCCGCCGCTCAATTCGTCCGCATGCGAGCGCAGGCGCTTCAGGTCGACACCGACCGCAGAGGCAAGCCGTGACGCCGTGGCGCGAAGCTTCGGATGCTCCAGAATCCCAAGCCGGCTGTGGTCGGACAGCCGCGTGGCGACGAGATTGTGGCCGACGCTCAGGCGGAGAAAGATGCCTTCGCCGGCACGGTCCTCCGAAATGAACTGCACCTTGGCGGCCTGCGATTTCGCCACCGAGCGAAGCCGCACCGTCTGACCCGCCACGCTGACCTCACCGGTCGCGTCGGCGGCAAGGCCGGCCAACGCCCGCAACACTTCGATCGCGCCGGAGCCGACCTGGCCCGCGAGGCAGATCACCATGCCGCGCTCCGCGACCAGGTTGAAGTCCTGGACGATCGGCGGGACGCGCAGGTGCTTGACCGTGAGCATCGGTTCGCCCGGTTTGCTGTCCCAGCGCGGATACATCTCGCCCATGCTGCGCCCGAGCATCATCTCCATCAGATGCTCGCGGTCGATCTCGGCGGTGGCGCGCGTGCCGACCAGCTCGCCGTTTCGCAGCACCGAGACGGTATCGCAGATCTCGAACACTTCGCCGAGCCGGTGTGTGATGTAGATGATCGACTTGCCTTCGGCCTTCAGCGCGCGCAATGCGCTGAAAATGCGTTCGATCTCGACGTCGGACAGCGTCGCTGTCGGCTCGTCGAGGATCAGCACCCGCGCGTCGCGGGTCAGCATCCGGGCGATCTCGACGAGTTGCCGCCGGCCGATGCTGAGCTGCGACACCGGCGTTTCGAGCGGCAGGTCGCCGAGGCCAACCTTTTCCAGCGCCGCCCGCGCGCGGTCGCGAAATTCCTTGCGGCGATGAAACAGCGGCACCTTGCGATTGCCGAGCCAGATGTTGTCCAGCACCGACAAGGCGGGCGCCAGGCTCAGCTCCTGCGCCACCAGCGCGATGCCGAGCTCCTGCGCGTGCAGCGGGCTCGGGATCGCGGTCGGCTTGCCGTCAACCAGGACGATGCCGCCGTCGACCTGATGCACGCCGGTGAAGACCTTGACCAGCGTGCTCTTGCCCGCGCCGTTCTCGCCGCAGATGGCGCGGATTTCCTGCGCGCCAATCGACAGTGTGACGTTCTTGAGGACCTCGTTCGGGCCGAACCGCTTGGTCACCCCTTCGACAGCGAGAATGGGTTGTCCCACCGGCATAAGGATAACGCTGCACCCTCAGTGCTAGTACGAGCAGCCGGCGGTGAACTGCTCGAGGTTCTCCTTGCTGATCCCATGCACCGGCACGAGCTCGTATTTCTTCATCTTCTCGCCGTTGAAATGCCCAGCGACCTTCTTCGCCGTGATCTCGGCCTCTTCGGTCGGGATTTGCGTCGCGGTGGCGAACTGCTTGCCGGATTTGATGTTGATCATGCCGTCCTTCATGCAGTTGCTGCCGACGACCACGATCCCCTTGTCCGCCACGCCGAGCTTGAGGCCCGCCAACTCGACCGCCTGAATGGAGCCGGTCGCCTGGTTGTCGGCCATGGCGAAGATGCCGTCGACGCCGCCGCGCGCGTTGAAGCGCACCAGCAATTCGCCGGTGATCTTCTCGGTCAAGGCGGTGTTCCACTTGCCGTCTTCCGCGGCGACAAGCTCAAAGCCCGGATGCTTGGCCAAAACCTCTTTGAAAGCCGCGATGCGGTCCTGGACGTTGAGTTGCTGGGCGGCGCCGGTCACCGCGACGATCTGCGCCTTGGTCTTGCCCTCGGCCATCAGGCCCTTGACCATGCCTTCGCCGGCCAGGCGTCCGAGTTCGCGATGGTCGGTTCCGACATAGGACGTGAACAGCTCTTCGTAGTCCTTCTTCAAAGGCGTGACGATGAGCACGACCGGAATGCCGGCCGCCTTGGCGCGGGTCAAAGCCGGCACCACCGCCTGGTCGTTGACGTAGACCAACACGATGATGTCGAACTTCTGCGCGATCGCGTCGTCGATCTGCTGCGATTGCACCGCCGCGTCATAGTTCGAGTTGAGGTTGGTCACCTTCATGCCAGCGTCGGTGGCGAACTTGGTGAAGGTCTTGGTCCAGGCGCCGATGTAGGGGTTGGCGTTGGATGTGCCGAGCAGGGCGACCCGCTTTCCGTCCGGTGACGCGGCGGCGTCACGGCTGCCAATCGAAAGGCTCGCAAGCACAAGCGCCAACACCGCAAACACGAAACGCATGGATATCTCCTGTGTGATCGGCGGCTTTCGAAAATGGTAACTGCAATTTCCAGTCCACGCCAGCAGGGGCAGGGCGGCGAAACGCCCCGTCAGGCGCCGTTGCCGAAATGGACCTCGGCAAGCCAGCGCGCGATCGCGGTCAGGCGCTCGTCGCCCTGCCAGCGCCCGAGCAATTGGACGCCCAGGGGCGCAGCGTCGACCGCGAGCAAGGGCAGGTTGATGGCCGGCGCGCCCAGCACCGACGACGCCTCGTTGAAGATCGCGCTGCCCTGATCCATGCCGATCGGCCCCGGCCCGGGCGACGACAGGGTGATGAACCCGTCGGTGCGCTGTGCCAATTCCTCGTGCATCGCCCGCAATTTCTCGCGTTCGACGTGCGCCGCGCGATAGGTCTCCTGCGTGATATCGGCGCCGTCTTCGATGCCCTTGAGGAGGCGCGGCGGCAGCTTGTCCCGGTAGCGCTCGCGGTATTGCAGCATCGGCCAGTGCATCTCGAAGCGGTACAAATTGGTCCAGAGCGCGGGCATGCCCGCCAGCGCCGTTTCATAAGCCTCGATCGCCGCGTCATCACGGCGCGTGACGATCTCGACGCCTGCGTCTGTAAGCCGCGACAGATATGCTTCGAACGCCGCCTTGGCGGCAGGCTCCGCGACCGGCCAGCCGGCGGTGTCGAGGCGAATGAGGCGCGCGGGCTTGCGCGGCGCCGGCGGATTCAGCGCGCCGTCGAGGCCCGGATGACCCGGATCGCCGCCGGCCCCCGTGACGATGAAGCGCGCCGTGGTCCACATGTCGGACAGCGTTCCGGCGAAGACGCCGAGATGGTCCATGCTGTAGGCCATCGAGAACGAGCCCTGGCGGTTGATGGCGCCGAACGTGGGCTTGAGCGCATAGGTGCCGCAGAAGCTCGCGGGACGGATGGTCGAGCCGCGCGCGTGGGTGCCGAGCGCGACCGGCAGCATCCGCGCCGCCACCGCCGCGGCGGTGCCGCTCGACGAGCCGCCCGGCGTGCGGCGGGTGTCGAACGGATTGCGCGTCCGCGCCGGATCGCCGCCGCCGAAACAAACCGTGACGGTCTTGCCGACTAGCACCGCGCCGCCCTGCCGCAGCGCGCGCACGCAGGCCGCGTCGGTCATCGGCTGGTGGCCTTTGAACAACTCGCTGCCGAACTCGGTCGGCATGTCATAGGTCTCGATCAGGTCTTTGATGCCGACCGGCATGCCGTCGACGGCGCTCAGTGGCTTGCCGGCCTTATATCGCGCGCCGGATTCGTCGGCGGCCTGGCGCGCCCGCTCCAGATTGAGAAAGGCGAAAGCCATCACGGCGGGCTCGAGCGCCTCGATCCGTCTCGATACAGCGTTCGAGATAAGCGCGCGGCGTATCTGCACCGTCGCGGAATTCGGCGACAGCGTTGTGGAAACCCAGCATCCAATGCGTTGCCGGATCGTAGGGCCCGCCGGCGATTGCTTGTCGATGTCCGGCATCAGATCAGTTTCGACGTGACCGGCAGCCCGAGCAGCACCTGTCCGGCGACCTCGAAGTTTACGAATTGCGACTGCACCTGCTGGGTCACCGCGTGAATGTCGCGCAGCCGCCGCTCGAACGCCTGGTTCTCGAAGATCGCCGTACCGCCGGCGAAGTGGTACGCGGTCTCGACGACCTCCTTGGCTTGGTGGCTGGCATGAACCGCCGCAAGCCGCAGCGCTGCACGCTGTTGTAACGTGGCGCTCTCACCACGGGACGCAGCATCCCACATGTCTCGCAGCGCTTGCATCAAATAAGCTCGTGACGATTGCCATTCTGCCTCGGCGACCGCCACCTTGGACTGCACCACGGGGTTATCACGCAACGGCTTGGAGCCGAGCATCGGCACCTTGGTGGTGGCGATTTGGATGAAGGCGTCGAGCGTCGCTCGAGCGATGCCGAGTGCAACTGCGGCAAAGGCCGCGCCGTAGATCTGATAGGTGGTGAAGCGGTAGAGCGGTCCAGTCTCGCGGCGGTCGGCGACCAATTCCCGGGTGAAGGTGTACCGCGCCGGTACAAACAGATCGGTCACCGTGTAGGTGTCGCTGCCGGTGCCTTTAAGTCCCACGACCTGCCACACGTCGCGGATGACCGCCTTTGTTTTCGGAAACAGCATTGTCCGCTCGGTTGGCTTGCCGTCCGCGCCAAGGCAAGGCTTGCCGTCCGCGTCGACCAACGGCGAGTGGCCGCCGAGCCACTGCGCGTGACGGCTACCGCTGGCGTAAGACCATGTCCCGGTGACGCGATACCCACCGTCGACAGCGGTCGCTCTTACCGTCGGCCCGACGGGGCCCCAGGCGACAACGGCATCTCTGGCGGCGAAGATTTCCTGCGCGACAGCGGGTTCGATATAGGCTGCGGCCATCGAGCAGCCGGACGCTTGGGCCAGGCACCATGCAGTGCTGGCGTCGGCTTTGGCGATCTCCTCGACGGCGGTGACGAATGTTACGGGATCGCTTTCTTCGCCGCCGCAGCTCCGCGGCAGCAGCATTTTGAACAAGCCTGCATCAAACAGCGCGGCGAGAAGCTCCTGCGGCAACGCGCGATCGCGCTCAATCGCTGGCGCAGAGCGTTCAATCAGTGAGCGTAGTTGCCGCGCCCGTCGTTCTGGATCGCCGGGCCGAGCCGTCGCAAGTGGCGCGTCGATATTCATCACGCGATGTGGGTGTGATGGTTTTTGAGATACCACTCTGCGATCTCCTCGCGGGTGGCGAACCAGACGTCGTCAAATTGTTTGACGTAAGCGACGAAGTCACGCAACGCGCGGATGCGGAACGGCTGGCCGACCACATGGGGATGCAGGCCGACGTTCATGAAGCGTCCGCTCTTGGCGCTTTCCTGATAAAGCCAGTCGAACTGCTCCTTGAACACCGCGAAGGCGCCATTGACGTCCTGGCCCTGGCGCATGAACACGGTGAAGTCGTTGACCTCCGACGTGTAGGGGATCGACACCATGGTCTTTCCCGAGCGCGTCTCGATCAGATAGGGCTGGTCGTCGTTGAGCAGGTCGGTGGTGAAGATCAGGCCTTCCTCGGCCAGGATGTCCACCGTGTTCAAGGTGCAGCGGAGCGAGCTCGACAGCCATCCTTTGGCCGGTTTGCCGCAGACCTCCTTGTACACGCGCAAGGTCTCGCGGATTACCTCGCGCTCCTTGGTCTCGTCGAAGGAATAGTCGGCGAGCAATTCGGTCTGCACGTAATTGTGCGCGACGATCTCCCAGCCGCGCTTAAGCGCCGCGTCGATCACGGCGCGCCGCTCCAATCCCATCTTGGCGTTCATCGTGCAGGTGGAAGGCACGCCGAACTCGTCGAAAATGTCGAACATGCGCCAGACGCCGACGCGCTGCCCATATTCGCGCCAGGTGTAGTTTGGGTTGTCATAAACGTTGCCGGGCAGGTCGCCGCCGACAATGCCGGGGCCGCCCGGGTAGAACGGCTTCGGCGTATCCTTGGTGGTGTCCCAATATTCCAGGTTGGTTGTGATCATCACGGCGAGCCGTTTTCCGTTGGGCCAGCGCAGCGGCTTGCGTTGCGGAAACGGCACGAACTCGTACTTCATGGTCAATCCATTCTACGCGGCGGGCTTTCCGTGAAAGCATTGTCCATCCGGCGGGACGCCATGACAAGGCAAGCGCGGTCATGACCGGCCACCCGCGGCGGTTGCCGATCCCGGCAAAGAAAGCTCGGAGACAGGCCGAATTGCCTCTTGCGGGATTAGTTCCCTGGTATGAAATAGGGCCCCATGATCGGGCTACGCCTTTTTATCGTTGCGGCATTATTCGCCGGCCTGCTGGCCGGTTGCGACAACAAGCCGGCTGGCGGCGCAGGGCCGCCTCCGCCGCCCGTGACGGTTTCAAAGCCGATACAGAAGTCGATCACCGAGTGGGACGAATACACCGGCCGGTTCGTGCCGGTGGCGACCGTCGAGGTCCGGGCCCGGGTGTCCGGCTTTATCGACTCCATCCACTTTCATGACGGTCAGATTGTCAAAAAGGACGATCTGCTGTTCGTCATCGATCAGCGCCCCTATCAGATCGCTGTCGAACAGGCCAAGGCCGACCTGGAGCGTGCGCGCGCCAAGTACGATATCGCCACCGCCGATGTCGACCGCGCGACCCCGCTCCTCCGCAACCAGACGCCTGACCGAGCGCGAGTTCGACACGCGTAAGTCGACACAGCGAGATGCCGCTGGCCAAGTCGGCTCGGGGGAGGCCGCCCTCAAGCAGGCCCAGCTCAATCTCGAATGGAGCGAGGTGCGCGCGCCGATCGCCGGGCGCATCTCCGACCGGCGCGTCGATGCCGGCAATCTGATCACCGGAGGCCAGACCGGTGCCACGCTGCTGACCTCGATCGTGACGCTCGACCCCATCCATTTCGCCTTCGACGGCAGCGAGGCGGATTTCATCCGCTACCTGCGTCTCGCGGCGTCCGGCGTACGGCAGTCGTCCCGCGACGCGCCCAATCCGGTCGCGGTCCGGCTCGCCGATGAGACCGAATTCAAGCATCAGGGCCGGATGGATTTCGTCGACAACGTCGTCAATGCGAAGACCGGCACGATCCGCGGCCGCGCCATCTTCGAAAACAAGGATGGATTGCTGACGCCCGGCTTTTTCGGGCGGCTGCGTCTCTATGGCGGCCAGCGCGACGCTTTCCTGATCCCCGACAACGTGATCTCGTCCGATCAGGCGAGCAAGATCGTGTTTACCGTTGCCGATGACGGGACCGTCGGCACCAAAAAGGTCGAGCTGGGTCCCATCATCGATGGCTTGCGCGTTGTCCGTTCGGGCCTCGCGCCGACCGACCGCATCGTGATCGACGGCATACAGCGCGCCCGTCCGGGGCAGAAGGTCACGGCCGAGGACGGCAAGATCAAGGCTGCCGCGAAATAGGCGGCGCCCGGCGCTTCGCGCGGGGTGATGAGGTTCACAATGCGGTTTTCACATTTCTTCGTCGACGGCCGATCTTTGCCAGCGTTGTCGCAATCATCCTGACGCTGGTCGGCGCCATCTCGTTTCGCGCGCTGGCGGTCACGGAGTTTCCCGATATCGCTCCGCCGACGGTGGAGGTGATTGCCACTTACGCGGGCGCTGCGGCGGATGTCGTGGCGGAAACCGTTGCGTCTCCCATCGAGCAGGAGATCAACGGCGTCGACAACATGATTTACATGGTGACGCAGGCGACCGGCGACGGCACCGCGCAGATTGACGTCGTCTTCAAGCCCGGCACGAACATCGACCAGGCGCAGGTGCTGGTGCAGAACCGCGTCGCCATCGCGATACCGCGGTTGCCGGAGGAGGTGCAGCGTATCGGCGTGACGGTCAAGAAGAAGTCACCTGATCTGATGATGGTGGTCCACCTGATCTCGCCGGATGGGACGCTGGATCAATCCTATATTTCCAACTACGCGACGATCCACATCAAGGACGTCCTGACCCGCGTCGACGGGGTCGGCGATACCGTCGTCTTCGGTGCCCGCGATTATTCCATGCGGATCTGGCTCGATCCCGCCAAGGTGCAATCGCGCAACCTGACTGCGAGCGATGTGGTCACGGCTTTGCGTGCCAATAACGTGCAGGTCGCCGCGGGGGCGATCAACCAGCCGCCGGCCAAATCGCCGGCCGGGTTTCAGGTTGCGGTTGAGACGCTCGGCCGGCTACAGACCCCGGAGCAATTCGCCGACATTATCGTCGCCACCGATCAGGACGGCCGCGTCACGCGGGTGCGCGACATCGCGCGCGTCGAGCTCGGCGCGTATACCTACGTGTCGAACGCCTATCTCGATGGCAAGGTTGCCACCGCTATCGGCATCTTTCAGCGGCCGGGTTCCAACGCCCTCACCACCGCGGCGGGCGTGATCAGGACGATGGACGAGCTGTCCAAGGACTTCCCGGCAGGCCTCGCCTACCGCATTGCCTACAACACCACCGAGTTCGTCCAGCAATCGGTCGACGAGGTGATCAAGACCCTATTCGAAGCGGTCGTTCTGGTCGTGCTCGTCATTATCCTGTTCCTGCAGACTTGGCGCGCCGCGATCATCCCCGTCGTCGCCATCCCGGTGTCGCTGATCGGCACGTTCTTCGTCATGGCGAGCTTCGGCTTCTCGCTCAACAATCTCACGCTGTTCGGTCTCGTGCTGGCGATCGGCATTGTGGTGGACGATGCGATCGTCGTCGTGGAGAACGTCGAGCGCTATCTGAGCGAGGGCATGAGTCCGCGCGAGGCCGCGCACAAGACCATGGATGAGGTCGGCGGCGCGCTGCTCGCGATCGCATTGGTGCTCTGCGCGGTGTTCATCCCGACAGCCTTCATCCCCGGCATTTCGGGCGCGTTCTACCAGCAGTTCGCGCTGACCATCGCCAGCGCGACGGTCATTTCCTGCATCATATCGTTGACATTGTCGCCGGCGCTGGCGGCGCTGTTGCTGCGGACCCACAGTCACGAAGAAGCCAAGCCCGGGCTTCGGACCACTCTGGCCCGCCCGCTCAACATGTTCTTCGCGGGTTTCAACAGGCTGTTCGACAAGATGTCGCACGGCTACGCCGGGCTGACGCGACGGGTGCTGCGCATCTCGGCGCTCATGCTGGTGGTCTACGGCGGCCTGATCGGCCTGACCTATTTCCAGTTCTCCCGCACGCCGTCAGGCTTCATCCCGCCGCTCGACCGCGCCTATTTCATCACGGCGATCACCTTGCCGCCCGGCTCAAGCCTCGAGCGGACCGATGCGGTGGTCCGCAAGGCGGTGGAGATGTTGCAATCGCGGCCCGGCGTGGCTCACACCGTGACGTTCGCGGGCTTTGACGGGGCGACGTTCACCAACGCACCGAACTCAGGCGTCATCTTCGCCACCTTGAAGCCGTTCGAAGAGCGGGTGAAGGAAAAGCTCACGACTCAAGGGGATCCTCAACGATCTGCGCGCGCAGATGGCGTCGCTTCGCGAAGCCTTCGTGCTGGTGATTCCGCCGCCCTCCGTTCCCGGTATCGGCACTGGCGGCGGCTTCAAGCTCTATGTGCAGGACCGCGCCGGCCGTGGTCCGCGGGCGCTGGAGCAGGCGGTCGGCGGCGTTCTCGGCCCGGCGAACGGGACGCCTGGCCTGGTTCAGGTCTTCACGCTGTTCAATGCCTCGACTCCGCGGATCTATGCCGACATCGACCGCACCAAGGCCGAGATGCTGGGCGTGCCGATCTCGCGCTTCTTCGATACCCTGACAACCTATATGGGTTCGACCTTCGTCAACGACTTCAATATCCTGGGACGCACCTATCGGGTCACCGCGCAGGCCGACAATCCATTCCGGCTCTCGATTCGGGATGTCGAAAATCTGCGGACTCGTTCCAACTCGTCCGACATGGTCCCGCTCGGCTCGGTGGCGACCTTCCGCGACACCACCGGGCCGTTCCGCGTGCCGCGCTACAATCTGTACCCGGCGGCCGAGATCCAGGGCGCCACGTTACCGGGTTTCTCCACCGGCCAGGCGATCGGAGCCATGGAAAAAATCCTCGCCAACCTGCCGTCCGGGTTCGGCTTCGAGTGGACCGAGATCGCCTTGCAGGAGAAGGCCGCGGGCAACACCGCCGTGATCGCGTTCAGCCTCGCTGTCGTGTTCGTGTTCCTGTTGCTCGCCGCGCAGTACGAGAGCATCCTGCTGCCGCTGGCGGTGATCCTGATCGTGCCGATGTGCCTGCTTGCGGCGATCAGCGGCGTGCTGTTGCGCGGCATGGACAACAACATCCTGACCCAGATCGGCTTCGTGGTGCTGATCGGCCTTGCCGCGAAGAACGCCATCTTGATCGTCGAGTTCGCCAAGCAGGCCGAGGAGGCCGGTGCGAACCGTTGGGACGCCGCCGTGCAGGCGGCGCGGACGCGGCTTCGTCCGATCCTGATGACGTCGCTCGCCTTCATCCTGGGCGTGGTGCCGCTGGTCATCGCGACCGGCGCCGGCGCGGAACTGCGTCAGGCGCTCGGCACCGCGGTGTTCTTCGGCATGCTGGGCGTGACGCTGTTCGGGCTTTTGTTCACGCCGATTTTCTACGTTCTGGTGCGCTGGATCGCCGAAAAAACCGCGCGCAAGCCGGCGGCGCATAATCCCCGCCTGATCACTGCGGCTGAATCCCAAGCTCCTGCGCCAGCGCGCGCCACTTCTCCTGCTCGCGGGCGATGAACGCGCCGGTGCTCTGCGGCGTGCCGGCGCCGCTCGTCGCCAGCCCGAAGCCGGCCAGCCGCGTGCGGATCTCGTCACCCTTGAGGAATTCGCCGACCTCCTTGTTCATCCGCGCCACGATGTCGGCCGGCACGCCTGCCGGCGCCACCAGCACGAACCAGCCGTCCATGGTCACGCCCGGCACGGTCTCGCTGATGGTCGGCAGGTCGGGCAGCGGCGGAAAGCGGTTGGAGGAGGACAGCGCGATGCGCCGGATTTTCCCCGCCTGCACCATGGCGTTGGAGGCGGCCATCGAGGAGATCAGCACCGGGATGGTGCCGCTGGCGACGTCGTTCGCCATCTGCGCGGCCGAGCGGTACGGCACCTCGACCATGCCGAGATTGGCGCGCTTGTTGAGGAGCCGCGCCGCGAATGGCGCCGCGCCCGCGGTGACGTCGACCGCGTAGGACAACTTGCCGGGGTTGGCCTTGGCGTAGTCGATCAGGCCCGCGACGGTCGTGACCGGCACGTCGACGTTCACCGACAGCATCTGCGGACCGAAGTCCACCACCATCGCGACCGGCGTAAAATCCTTCACCGGGTCGTAGGGGATCGACTTGAACGTGACGAGGTTGGTCGCGAGCCCCGAGGTGTTGGTGAACAGGAAGGTGTAGCCATCGGCCGTGGCGCGCGCCGCGGTCTGATGCGCGCCAAGCCCCGACGCGCTCGCGTTGTTCTCCACCACCACCGGCTGGCCGAGGCCGCGCGTGACGGCATCGGCCATCAGCCGCGCCATCACGTCGGTGGCCGCGCCCGGCCCGGTCGGCACGATGATCTTGACCGGACGCGCCGGCCAACTTTGCGCGTCCGCCGTGACGGTGGGGCCGAGCACAAGCGCGCACAGCAGAAGCGCCGATCGGATCGTCATCATTCCCCCATCTTGATGCTGAGCGTGCGCACCGCGCGGCCGAAGCTTGTCACGCTCTTTCAAAAGAAACGCCCGTACGTCCTGGCTCGGGCTGCGCTCGACGCCCTGCTTGGCCAGCGCGTCGCGGGTCTTGGGGTCGTCGATCGCGGCAAGTGTTTCCCTGCGGATGAGCTCGACGATCTCGGCCGGCGTGCCCTTCGGCGCCAGCATCACGGTCCAGCTCGCCAGTTCGAATTCCGGAACGCCGGCCTCCTTGAAGGTCGGCACGTCCGGCAATGCCGAGGAGCGCGCATCGCCGGTCACCGCCAGAGCCTTGACCGAGCCGCCATCGATCGCGGACTTTCCCACTGCCACGCCGCCATAGAAGATGTCGAGATGGCCACCGATCAGGTCGGTGACGCCCTGCGCGCCGCCGCGGTAGGGAATGTGCGTGACATCGAGATTCCGGACCTTGTTCATCCAGGCGCCCATCACGTGCGGCGGGCTGCCGACGCTGCCGCCGTAGGTGTATTTGCCCGGGTTGGCGCGGATCTCGGCGATGAAGTCCTTGAGATTGTTGGCTTGGACATTCTTCGAGACCATCAGCACCACCGGGACGAGGCCGGTGACCGCGATCGGCTCGAAATCGTCCACCACCGAATAGGTCGCGGTCTTGGAAATCTGCGGCACCACCACGGTCTCGGAGGTGTAGCCGACATAGAGCGTGTAGCCGTCGGGCTTGGCGGCGATCGCGGTTTTGATGCCGATGGTGCCGCTCGCGCCCGGGCGATTGAGCACGACGAATGGCTGGCCGAGCTTTTCGGCGAGCTTCTGCGCCACCGCGCGCGCGACGAAATCGGTCGAGCCGCCCGCGCCGTAGGAGACGATGATCTCGACGGTGCGGGTGGGATAGGAGGCGGCGAGGGCAGGCGTCATAAGACACGGCAAGGCAACGAGAGCACCGACGAAGCACCGTACACGCGGCTCTTGGCATGCTGTTGCCTCCAGCAGGGCCTCATGCCGAGAAGCGGCCGCAGGCCGCGCCTCGAAGCATGGACCGCAATTGGGGCCGCCCCCATCCTTCAAGACCGCGCTTTGCGCTTCCGAAGGATGAGGACGGAGAGAGCGTCGTTCTTACAGCTTCGTCACCCGCACATGCAGGATGGCCGCACGGCCGCCGCGCACCTCTTTCACCGCGCGAGCGAGCGCGGCCGGCACGTCGTCCGGGTTGGTGACCTTCTCGCCATAGGCGCCGAACGCCTCGCCGATCTTGGAGAACTCCGCGTCCGGCATCAGGCTTGCCTGGAACAGGCCAGCCGACTTCGCCTCGCCCTCCGGGAACACCCGCAAGGTCGATTCCTTCACCGCCGACCAGCCGGTGTTGTCGAGCAGCAGCACCAGGATCGGCAGCTTGTATTGTTTCGCCACGGCGAACACCGAGCTCGGGCCGCCGAAGTAGAATCCGCCGTCGCCGACCACCTGCACCACCATCTTGTCGGGCGCCGCAAGCTTGCAGCCGAGCGCCATGCCGCCGGACCAGCCAAGCCCGCCGCCGCCGGAGCGGATGCAGGTGTTCGGCTCCGGCCGCTCAAGCTGAAGCAGGCACGCGCCGGCATTGCGGACGCCTTCGTTGCAGACGATGTCGTCGGACTTGAGCAGCTTGTTCAGCTCGGCGAACAGATAGTGCGGGTTGATCTCGCCCTGGCGTGCCTTTGTTGGTCGCCATCTTCGTGGCTGCGTCGCGCCAGGTCTTGCGTTCGGCGGTGTGCGCCTCGATGCGCTTCTTGGCCGCCTCCTTGAACTTCGGCGTGGCCTTCTTTTTCAGCTCTTCCAGCAGCTGCCCGAGAATGACGCCGGAGTCGCCTTGCATCCGGAGATTGCCCGGGAAGGTCCACATCGGCGATGCGGACTTCAGCGTGTCGACATCGATATGCGCCCAGAACGACTTGTCCTTGTGCGACACGTCGGCCGGGAACCACGGCACGTCCACGTCCACCAGCAGGCCGACGTCGGCCTTGGCCAGATGCTTGTTCGGCGAGTAGCCGAGGAAGCACGGGAATTCGTGCGAGATGTTGAAGGTCTGGTTGCCTTCGAACACCGCGATGCCGGCGAACATCGCCAGTTCCTCGATCAGCTTCGGCGCGTTCTTCGATTGACCGGCATAGCCGCAGATCAGGATCGGGTGTTCGGCGGCGATGAGCTTGTCGGCAAGCTGCGCGATCGCCGCAGGGTCGGCGCCACCGGACTGCGGCTGCGCGAACTGGTCGCTCGAGTAGCTGCGGATCTGGTCGCTCGCCCACTGCTGCGTCAGCGTCTCGCGCTGCGCCATGAAATAGACCGGGCCGGCAGGCTTGGTTTCCATGATGGTGTGGGCGCGGCGGAGCGCCTCCTTCACCACGACGCCGGACGGCAAGGTCCATTCCCATTTCATGTACGGCCGCACCAGCGAGCCCTGGTCGATCGGCTCCTGCACGAAATGCACGTAGGTGTCGCGCGAGCCAACCAGCTCGTTGCTGGACGTATAAGGCGCCTTGCCCGACATCAGCAGCACCGGCAGCCGGCTGCGGAACAGGTTGTGCATCGCGTTCGCGGTGTTGGCGGTGCCGACATCGACATGCACCAGCACGGCCTGGCCGCGGCCGGTCACCGCCGCGTAGCCCATCGCCATATGCGCCGCGGTGTTCTCGTGCGGGCAGAGCATCACGTTCGGCACCTTCTCGCCGCGCTTGTGCCGGTCTGCCAACGCCTCGATCGTCGGCGCGTGGTCGGTGCCGAAGTTGCAGAACAGGTGCTCGATGCCGAGCTCGTTCAGGCCCTCGATGAAGTAATAGGCGGTGGAGTGCTCGGGGGCGTTGCTGATCTGGCGGGCGGTGGCGGGCTGCGACATGGGGACTGACCGTTGTTAGGGCCTTATGGGCCGGTTTGAGCTGTTTCCTCGCGGCGCACTTTGCGCTGCCGGTGGGGGGTGATTCAAGCCGGGAGTGCCGTCCGGTGGCGGCCTACGCCGCCACCATTTCGGCCGCCGGAACCCGCTTGACCTGATGCGCCTGCAATCGCGGCAGCACATCTTTGCCGAAGCGGCGGATCTGCTCCAGGAACACCTCGGACGCCATGGCGCCGACATTCATGTTGAGCAGCAGATAATTGGCGCCCATGCGCTCGGCGCCCTCGATCAAGCGGTCGCCGACGTCCTTCGCCGAGCCCCAGGCCAGCTCGCCCTCGTCGATCTTGCTGCTCGATGTCGGCCATCGTGGTCTTCTGCATCGCCTCGCGGTCGACGCCGGCGCCGGAGCGGTTCTCCGGCTTGATGTAGTCGTAGGATGCCGACGAGACATAGCCCGTGCCCTTGGCCTGCGACGCTTTCTCCAGCGAGCCATGGTGCCAGAGCGTGTGCACGAAATAGAGATAGAACGGGCTGTACTCCTTGATCGCCGCGGCGCGATCCGCCGCCACATAGGCGTCGGTGAAGTAACAGATGTGATCCGGCGTGATTTTGTTGCCATGCAACGCGAGTTGTTTGGCGTAATAGCCGACAACGTCCTGCGTCAGGCCGCGGTGATGGTCGGGAATCACCGCACTGAAATTGCGCTTGCCGGCCCACTCGATGGTTTCCTTGGAGCCGGTGAATGGCACCCACACCGGCGGATGCGGCTGCTGATAGGGCCGCGGCCAGATCGCAATGTCCTTGTACGACCAGTATTTGCCCTCGTAGGAGAACTTCGGCTCGGTCCAGGCCTTGAGAATGATCTCGACCGCCTCCTCGAAGCGCGCCCGCGACTCGCCCATCGACACGCCATACACGTTGTATTCGCGCGGCACGCCACGGGCGAAGCCCGAGAGAATGCGTCCACGCGACATCGTATCGGCCATCGCCAGCTCTTCGGCGATGCGGAGCGGATTGTGCAGCGGCACGAGATTGCCGAGCATCAGGAACTTCAGTTTCTTCGTTCGCTGCGCGGCGACCGCCGCCATCATGTTCGGCGAGTTCATCATGCCGTGCGGCGTGGTGTGGTGCTCGTTCAGGCCGACGCCGTCGAAGCCGAGCTTGTCCATCTCCTCCCAGGCTTGGAGGTGCTGCTCGTAGGTCTGCGCCGCGACTTCGGGATCGTAGTGATCGTTGGCCAGCGGGTAGGGCAGATACTTCGTCGCCTTGTACTGATCGAAGTGCTTGCCGTAGGCGAGGAGATCGAAGATGAAGACTTTCACGTGCGGGGCTTCCTGATTTCGGCGGCGGAGTTGATGGTGGCATGCAAGTTTCGTGCGTATTCGATGGCGCCCGCGACCGGCATGTCGGGGCCGGTGCGGATGTATTCCTTGGCGCTGGTCAGTGAGATGCGCGGCGCCTTGAGCATCGCCGCGGTGAGCTTGTCGACGTGGGAGTCGAGTTGCGCGGCGGGCACCACGTCGCTGATGATGCCGTAGGACAGCGCACGCTCAGGCGACACCTCGAACATCGAATAGACCAGATAGGCCATCGCCTTCCGCGGCACCCGATCGACGAACGACGACATCACCATGGTCGGCATGATCTGGTGCGCCATCTCCGGCACCGAGAACACCGCCTTGTCGCTCGCGATGGTGATGTCGCAGGCCGCGGCGATCGCGCAGCCGAAGCCGTGCGCGCCGCCGTGCACCACGGCGATGATCGGGATCGGGCAGTTGCGCATCGCGCCATAGGCGTCGAACACCACGTCGGAGAAACCCCGCCGCGCGTAGGCGGTGGGCTCGGTCGCGGGCCGCGAGCCCATGCCGGCGCGGCCGACGCAGAACTCCTTGCCGGCGCCGCGCAGCACCACCATGTCGGCCTTTTCGCCCGCGCCGTTGATGAGCCGGGTCAACTCGCGCACGTTGTCATCGGTGACGGCGTTGCCGCGGTCCGGCGCGTTGAGCGTGATGCGCAGGATCGGCCCGTCCTGCTTCACCAGAATTTCGTCTGCCATTTGGTTCTCCCGTTACACCGCCAGCGGCTCGCTTTCGTTTTTGCCGCCTACGCGGCTTGTATCTTGCCCTGCCGGATCGCGCGCCAGACGCGCTCCGCCGTCACCGGCATCTCGATATGCGTCACGCCGTAGTCCGATAGCGCATCCACCACCGCGTTGACCACCACGCCGAGCGCGGGGGTGGTGCCGCCTTCGCCGCCGCCGCGCACGCCGAGCGGATTGCCCGGCGCCAGCGTTTCGCTCAGCTCGGTGGTGAACGACGGCATCATGTGCGCCCGCGGCATGGCGTAATCCATCATCGAGCCGGCCAGAAGCTGCCCGCTCTGCGGGTCGTAGTGCGAATGCTCCCACAGCGCCTGGCCGACGCCCTGGGCGATGCCGCCGTGGGTCTGGCCGTGCAGGATCATCGGATTGATCGCCCGGCCGACGTCGTCGAGGGCGGTGTAGCGGACGATCTCGACATGTCCGGTATCCGGGTCGATCTCGACCTCGCAGACCGCACAGCCGAACGGAAACGCCGCCATCCGGATGAACTCTTCGCAATCCGCCGCGAGCGGCCCGCGCAAGATCTTCCGGCAGATCGTTCCGTTCTCGGGCCGCGCGTGCGACCTCGAACAGGCCGATGGAGCGGTCGGTGCCCTTCACGGTGAAGCGGCCTTCGGCAAACGCCACGTCCGCCGGATCGGTCTCCAGCACCTGCGCGGCGATGCGGCTGCCCTTGACGATCACCGCCTGCGACGCCTTGCCCATGACGACGCCGCCCATCCGCATCGAGCGCGCCGAATGCGAGCCGCCGCCGATCGGCACGATGTCGGTGTCGCCCTGGATGAGCCGGATGCTGTCGACCTCGACGCCGAGCCATTCGCCGACGCATTGCGCAAAGCTGGTCTCGTGACCCTGGCCGCTCGATAGCGTGCCGATGGTGACATCGACGCGGCCTTCCGGATGCACATGGACCTTGGAGTATTCGCGCGGCGAGCCGCTGGTGATTTCGAGATAGTTCGCGAGCCCGATGCCGCGCAACTTGCCGGCGCGCTTGGATTCGCGCTTGCGCTTGTTGAATGTCTTCCAGTCCGACAGCGCCAGCGCGCGGTCCATGATCTTGCCGTAGTCGCCGCAGTCGTAGGTCATGCCGAGCGGGTTGGCGTAGGGCTGCGCCTTCGGCGGGATGAGATTGCGGCGCCGCAGATCGATGCGGTCATAGCCGAATTGTTTTGCGGCGATGTCGATCACCCGCTCGATGGCGTAGATCGCCTCGGGCCGGCCGGCGCTGCGATACGGGTTGGTCGGCGGCGTGTTGGTCAACGCCGCGCGGGCGCGGATGTGCGCCGCCGGCACCCGATAGACCGAGGAAAGCAGCTCGGCGCATTTCACCAGCGGCACGTACATGACGCTGTGCGCGCCGGTGTTGCAGATCACCGAGCCGCGCAGCGCGAGAAAGCGGCCCTTGTCGTCGAGCGCGAGCTCCAAGGTGATCGCCTGATCGCGGCCCTGGTAGTCGCTGGCGAAGGCCTCCGAACGCTCGCAGGTCCATTTCACCGGGCGGCCGAGTTTCTTCGCCGCCCACACCACCAGCGCGAACTCCGGATAGAAGGCGTTGCGCGTGCCGTAGTTGCCGCCGACGTCGCCGCACTCGACCCGCACGTCGGCCATCGGCACGCCGAGGATCGTGGCGAGCTCGTGCTTCTGCCGGACCACGCCGCCGGAGCCGGCGTGCAGCGTATGCTTGTTGGTCGCCGGATCGTAGACGCCGACCGCGGCGCGCGCGTCGAGCGGCACGCCGGTGACGCGCTGCACCCAGCTGTCGAACTTCGCCACATGGGCCGCCCGCGCGAACGCCGCCTTGGTCGCCTCGACGTCGCCGACGTCGGCATCGATGCAGACATTGGCGGTGTGATCGTAAAGCCGGATGTTCGACTGGGTCGCGCCCGGCGTTTCCGTCACCGCCGCGAGCGGTTCGTAGTCCACCGTGACCCGCTCGGCGGCGTCCTTGGCGGCCGCGATGCTCTCCGCCACCACCATGACCACCTGCTGGCCGACGTAGCGGACGCGGTCGGTCGGCAACAGCTCCTGCGGCGCATAGCCGTGCGCCGAGCCGTCGCGGTTGATCAGCAGAATGTCGGCGGGCGGCTTGGACGGGATCGGCGTGTGCGGAATGTCCTTCAGTCCGTCGGCCTTGACGTCCGCGCCGGTCAACACCGCCAGCACGCCCGGCATCGCGCGGGCTGCCGTGGTGTCGATCGAACGGATGCGGGCATGGGCGTGCGGTGAGCGCAGCACGAAGGCATAGGCCTGGCCGGGCAGGCTGACGTCGTCGCTATAGCGGCCGCTGCCGGTGAGGAGGCGCAGGTCCTCCTTGCGTCGAAGCGGTTGTCCGATGGTCTGGGGCATGGCGGCGGCAGCATATCGTCCTGATTGGGCCGCGCCAGCCGGTCGGCCAAGCATCGGCTATGCATCTTCGCGGCTTGTCGAACCAGCAGCTTCCCTGACACCGCAGCACCCCCTATGCTTTCGGGGAAATGAAGCCTGCCCCGTTCCAGTACCACGCCCCCAAGACCATCGCGGAAACGCTGGACCTGCTCGGGCGATACGCCAGCGACGACGGCCGCGTGCTGGCCGGCGGGCAGAGCCTCGTTCCGACCATGGCGTTCCGGCTGGCGCGCCCGAAGCATCTCATTGACATCAACGGCGTGACCGGGCTCGACCGCATCACGGTGGAGAACGGCAGGCTCTGTATCGGCGCCGCCGTCCGCCACGCCGCATTCGAGAGGCCGGTCGATGACGGTCCGCTCGGCCGCCTGCTCGCGTCCGTCGTCCGTCACATCGCGCATCGTCCGATCCGCGCCCGCGGCACCTTTTGCGGAAGCATCGCCCACGCCGATCCGGCCTCCGAGTGGTGCGCGGTCGCCGCGGTGCTCAACGCCGAGATGGTGGCCGAGAGCAAGGTCAGCGGCACGCGCGTCATCCCGGCCCGCGAGTTCTTCGAAGGCATCATGACGACCGCGTTGCGCGAGAACGAGCTGCTTCGCGAGGTGCGGCTGCCGATCCTGCCGAAGGGCACCTATGCGGGCTTCGCCGAATACAGCCGGCGCGCCGGCGACTATGCCATCGCCATGGCGGTTGCCACCTACCGGCTGAAGAACGGCATCATGAGCGATATGCACGTCGCCGTCGGTGGCGCGGAGGCCCGGCCGCGGCGTATCCCCGAGGCCGAGCGCGTGCTGATCGGCAGGCCGCCGAACCTCGGCACCTTCCAGGCCGCGGCGCACGAGGCCCGCAAGGCCATCGATCCGCTCGACGATCCCAGCATCAGCGCCGAATACCGCCGAGGCGTGGTGCGCGCCATGGTCACCCGCGCGCTGGAGAATGCCGTCACATGAACGACACAACCGGCGCAACGAAATGGATCGGCCAGTCGGTCGAGCGGCTGGAGGACCCGCCGCTGGTCACCGGCCGCGGCCGCTTCGCCGGCGACATCAACTTCGCGCGCCAGCTTCACATGCGGATCGTGCGCTCGAACCACGCCCACGCCAATATCGTCTCGATCGACACCGAGGCTGCGCGGGAACTTCCTGGCGTCGTCGCGGTATGGACCGCGGCCGACATCACCGATGTGCCGCCGATCGATTTCCGCGAGGGGCCGATCGAAAAGCTCGCGCCGTATCGCCAGCCGGTGCTGGCGGTCGACACGGTGCGCTATGTCGGCGAGCCGGTTGCGGTGGTGTTTGCCGAAGACCCTTATGTCGCCGAGGACGCCGCCGATCTCGTC
Organism: uncultured Alphaproteobacteria bacterium; assembly: GCA_963850885.1. Taxonomy (GTDB): domain Bacteria; phylum Pseudomonadota; class Alphaproteobacteria; order Rhizobiales; family Xanthobacteraceae; genus Z2-YC6860. The sequence goes on from CAWKOD010000040.1 coordinate 34,532, forward strand.
ACCATGGAGGTCGAGGAATTGCCGCCGTTGCTCGACGCCCGTGACGACCCCGGCGAGTTCTCGTTCGGCCGCGACACCGAAGCCGACATTCTGACGCAGGGCTACGGCGACGTCGAAGCGGTGTTCAAGTCCGCCGCGCATATCGTCGAATTGAAGCTCACCAGCGGCCGGCACTCCGGCGTGCCGCTGGAATGCCGCGGCGCGCTCGGCCGCTACGATGCCTCGCGCGATGTGCTGGAGCTGCACGGCGCGGCCAAGGTGCCGCACCGGAACAAGGAGTTGATCGCGCGGATGCTCAACCGCGCGCCGGCCTCGGTGCAGTGCCTGGAATCTCATGTCGGCGGCGGCTTCGGCATCCGCGGCGAGCTTTATCCCGAGGATATTCTGGTCTGCGTCGGCGCCATGCGCTTCGAGCGCCCGGTGAAATGGATCGAGGATCGCCGCGAGCATCTGATCGCCGCGAACCATTCGCGGAACCAGCATCACCACATCAAGGCGGCCTGCACCGACGAGGGCGAGATCCTCGCCATCGACGACGTGATCCATCACGACAACGGCGCCTACGTCCGCACCCATGCCACCCGCGTCGCCATGATGACCTGCGGCGTGTTGCCGGGGCCGTACCGCGTGCCGGGCGCCTATCGCGCGGTCTGCCACTTCCGCCTCACCAACAAGACGCCGGCCGCGACCTATCGCGCGCCAGGGCGGTTCGAGACCACGTTCGTGCGCGAGCGGCTGGTCGATGCCATCGCCCATCAACTGAAGCTCGATCCGATCCATGTACGCCGGCTCAACGCCGTGCGGGTCGACGAGATGCCGTTCAAACGGCCGCTTGAGGCGCTCGGCGAGGAAATCCACTTCGATTCCGGCGACTACCACGCGCTGCTCGACATCACGCTGAATCATGTCGAATGGGCCAAACTCAACCGCGAGCTCGCGGCGCGCCGCGAGAACGGCGAGATGGTCGGCGTTGGCCTCGCGATGTTCGTGGAGAAGGCCGGCCTCGGTCCCGCCGACGGGGTGCGCATTCAGGTCGATACCTCCGGCGAAATCGAGGTCATCACCGGCGGCGCTTCGATCGGGCAGGGTTTTGAGACCGTGATGGCCCAGGTCGCCGCCGAAATGCTCGGCGCCGACATGAAGAAGATGCGCGTCATTCACGGCCAGACCGACCGCATCGAGCATGGCATCGGCGCGCACGCCTCGCGCGCCACGGTGATGACGGCGTCGGCGACGCGGGTCGCGGCGCTCAAGGTCCGCGAGAAAGCGCTGAACATCGCATCCGAGCTGATGCAGGCGCCGGTCGAGACACTCGACATTGTTCATGGCGAGGTCGTTGTTAAGGACCGGGTCGGCGGCCCCTCGATGTCGCTCGGCGAGATCGCCGCGGCGCTCGGACCCAGTTCCAAAACCCGCGGCGACCGCGAGCCGGGGCTTTCCGCCGAAGGCTGGTTCTACGCCGATCACCAAGTTTACCCTTACGGCAATCATCTCGCCGTGGTGAAGGTCGATCCGGACACCGGCGGCGTGAAGGTGCTGCGCTACGTCGTCGGCTACGACATCGGCCGTGCCATCAACCCGACATTGGTCAAGGGCCAGATCGCCGGCGGTTTCGCGCAGGGCCTCGGCGGCGCGCTGATGGAGGAGTTCACCTACAACGAGCGCGGCGACCCGCTCGCCGTCACCTTCGCGGATTATCTGATGCCGACCGTGCGCGAGACGCCGGACCTGGAGATCATCCTCCGCGAGGATTATCCGACGCCGCTCAATCCGCTCGGCATCAAGGGCGCGGGCGAAAGCGGCGTCAACGCGGTCGGCGCCGCCATCGCCTCCGCGATCGACGACGCCATCGGCATTCCCGGCGCCATCACCGTGCTGCCGGTGACGCCGCAGCGGCTGAAAGCCATCATCGACGGCAAGCGATAACGCCGAGCGCTTACGGTCCCTTCACGCAATAGCCGTAGCCGGCCGCATTCGCAGGGAACCGCGCACTCCGCCGCGGTGGCGCTGGTGTATTTGCAGTGCGATGCGGCGCTGCCGGCTTCCGGAGCGACGTGAGCCGATACCAGAACTTCACCCGAGTTGCATTGCACCGAGCAGCTCGGTCCGGTGCAGGTGACGACCCGGCCCGCGGCAGCGCCCGGAGCACCGGCTGGGCCCGGCGTTCCCGGAAGGCCGGCGGGTCCCGGATCGCCCTTCGCGCCGACCTCACCCTTCGGACCTGGTGGGCCCCGTTCGCCAGGATCGCCCTTGTCGCCTTTCGGTCCTGCCGGTCCGACTGCGCCGGCGGCGCCTTGTGGTCCAGGCGGCCCCTGAGGCCCTTCGAAGCAGCCGCCGAGCGTGACAGAAGCGAACAGCAGAATCACGATGGAGCTGCGCATGGGACCCCCCTGAAAAGTGAGAGACGTGCCGTCCGAGTGAGGCTATCGCCGCAAGAGCCGGCTGGCGACCGCCAAATTATCGCTTTCCCATATTCGTCTCGACTATAATGCGCCACCAGCGAGGAGCGGGAACTGTCATGAACGAGAACGTCGATCCGCGAGCGGCAACCCGCGCCTCCAACGCGCCGAAGCAGGATCTGCGTGCCTGGCTCGCGCAGATGGAGGCAGCTGGCGAAGTCACGCACATCAGCGGCGCCGAGCGCGAGCGCGAGATCGGCGGCATCGTCGACATCTACCAGCGCAAGATCGGCAATCCGCTGGTGCTGTTCGACGACATCCCGGGATATCCGAAGGGCCATCGGGTCCTGGCGAACCTTCTCACCTCGATCCGCCGCATCAACATGACGATGGGCAATCCCGCCGACGGCACCGAGATCGAGCTGGTGCGGCATTGGCGGAAGTACATGAAAGAGGCCAAGACCATCCCGCCGGTGACGGTGGCGAGTGGGGCGCTCCTGGAGAACGTCAAGACCGGCGACGATATCGACCTGTTCAAGATTCCGGTGCCGCGCTGGCACGAGCACGACGGCGGCTACTACATCGGCACCGGCGACATGGTGATCATGCGCGATCCCGACACCGGCTGGATCAACTACGGCGCCTATCGCGTGCAGGCCCACGGCAAGAATCTCGCCACCGTGATGTGCTCCAAGGGCAAGCACGGCGACATGATCCAGAAAAAATATCATGAACGCGGCCAGCCGTGCCCGGTCGCGGTGGTGTGCGGCATGCACCCGGCGCTGTTCATGATCGCAGGCCTGGAAATTCCCCACGGCAAGAACGAGTACGACGCGGCCGGCGGATTGTTGGGCGAGCCCGTGCAGGTGATCCTTGGGCCCAAGACCGGCCTGCCGATCCCGGCGCATGCCGAGATCGCTTTCGAAGGCTTCATCCATCCGAACGACAAGATCGACGAAGGCCCGCTCGGCGAGTGGACCGGCTATTACGCCGGCGGCCTCAAGAAGGAGCCGGCGATCCGCATCGAAACCATGATGTATCGCGACGATCCGATTTTGCTCGGCGCGATTCCCGGCATCCCGCCGGACGACGATTCGTTCTATCGCGGCTCGTATCGTTCCGGCGCGGTGTGGAACCAGCTCGAAGCCGCCGGCGTGCCCGAGGTCAAAGGCGTGTGGTCGCACGCCGCGGGCGGCAGCCGGCTGTGGCTCACCGTCGCGATCAAGCAGCAGTACGCCGGCCATTCCAAGCAGGCCGGCCTCATTGCCTCGCAATGCCACGCCGGCGCCTACGTCAACCGCTTCGTCGTGGTGGTCGACGACGACATCGATCCCGCCGACATGGACAAGGTGATCTGGGCGATGTGCACGCGCTGCGATCCGCGCGAGGGCATGGAGATATTGCGCGGCTGCTGGTCGTCGGCGCTCGACCCGATGGCCTATGGCGAAAAAGATCCGCGCAACGCCCGCGTCGTCATCGATGCCTGCAAGCCGTTCGGCCGGCGCGATACGTTCCCGATCGTGGTGCGCTCCAGCCAGGAGGTCGAGGATCTGGTGCGCAGCAAGTTCGGCGACAAGCTGCCGAAGTGATGAAGCGATGACCGACAAAGTCGATCTCAAGCTGCGCATCAACGGCCGCGACCACGCCGTCCGCGTCGAGCCGCGCAAGACCCTGGTCGACGCCATCCGCGAGGACTGCGGCCTCACCGGCACGCATATCGGCTGCGAACACGGCGTCTGCGGCGCCTGCACGGTGATCGTCGGTGGCGAAGCGGTGCGATCCTGCCTGATGTTCGCGGTGCAGGCGCAAGGCAAGCCGATCCGCACCGTCGAGGGGCTGGCGAAGGGCAACGCGCTGCATCCGCTGCAAAGCGCCTTCATCGCGCATCACGGCCTGCAATGCGGCTTCTGTACGCCGGGCTTCCTGATGCTCGCGGCCAACACGCTGGAGCGCGATCCGGACATCGGCGACGAGGATCTGCTCGACGTGCTGTCGTCGAACCTCTGCCGCTGCACCGGCTATCAGAACATCATCAAGGCGGTCCGTGCCGCGCAGGAAGAGATGCGGCCTGCCGAGGCGAAGACTTGACCGCCGTTACTGCCCGCCGATCGCGCGCCGCGTCTCCTCCACCACGTCCTTCGGCGTGGCGTAAAGCTCCGCGATCAACGCATCGAGCGCCGCTCCGCTCACCGGATTGACCTCCTGGCCGCGCGCCTTCATCTCGGCCAGCAGTTCCGGGTCGGCCCAGGAATCGTCAAACGCCTTCCGCAGCGCCGCCTTGCGGTCGTCCGGGATGCCGGGCGGCGCCGCATAAGGCCGCGCCATCTCCTGCCGGCTCAGGATCAGTTTGAGCATCTGCCGCTGCTTGTCGTTCTTGGCGAATTCGGTGACCAGCGGCACGTCCTGCAGGTCCGCGCCGCGGGTCAGGTTGAGCTGCACCGGGAAATTGACCTTCTTCTCCGCGATCCAGTTCGGCTTGAGCGTCTTCAGGCTCGTCCATGACCAGCTCGCACGGGAGTCAACCTCGCCGCGTTCGAGCGCAATGGCGATCTCGGCGGTGCCGGGATAGCCGCTGATCAGCTTGAGCTTGGCGCCGAACGCATTCTTCAACAGCAGCGCGTAGACGTCGGGATCCGAGCCCGAGCCTTCGCCGCCGACGGTGAAATCCTTGGTGAGGAGATCGTTCCAGGTCTTCACCGGCGAGGTGTGCCAGGTGACGAAGACGCTGGTCTCGTTGGTGCCGCTGCCGAGCCAGGTGAGCTTCGTCGAGTCGAACGCCACGTTGGCGCCGCCGATCAGCGGCTCCATCGCCATGCCGCGGCTGAAGATGCCGATCGTCGAGCCGTCCTTGGGCGCGACGTTGTAGAGATAATTGGCCAGCTTGAGCGAGCCCGCGCCCGGCATGTTCTGCACCACGACGGTGGGGTTGCCGGGGATATGCTTGCCGAGGTGCCGTGCCAGGATGCGGGTATAGGTGTCGTAGCCGCCGCCGGCGCTGTAGCCGACGATGACGGTCACGTTGCGGCCGCGATAGAAGTCGGCGACGGAGCCTTGCGCCCGCGCCGGTTTTGGCAGGGCCAAGAGGCCAACGAACAGCAGGGAAAAAAGGCCGACAATGATCGAGCGACGCATCAACGGTTGCTCCAGGTCGCGGCGGGTCCCTATACTCGCGGCTGCCTTTGCACCGGGACCACGATGAAGCCGCCACCCTTTCAATACCACGATCCGAAAACGCTTGCCGAGGCCGTGGGCCTGTTGGGCAAGCTCGACAACGCCAAGCTCCTGGCCGGCGGCCAGTCGCTGATGCCGATGCTCAACATGCGCTTCGTGCAGCCCGACCACATCATCGACATCAACCTGGTCGAGGGCATGTCCGGCATCAAGGAGAGCGGCGGGGCGCTCGAGATCGGCGCCATGACGCGCCAGCGCGATCTCGAATTCTCCGACCTCATCAAGGCGAAATGCCCGCTGCTGCATCAGGCCATCATGCACATCGGCCATCGGCAGACGCGCAACCGCGGCACCATCGGCGGTTCGCTCTGCCATCTCGATCCGGCGGCCGAGCTGGTTTCGGTCTGCGCCGCGCATGATGCGACCGTGACGGTGGCGGGGCCGAACGGCACGCGCGAGATCGCGTTTGCGGATTTTCCCGCCGGCTATCTGACGCCGGCGATCGAACTGAACGAGATCGTGACCACAATTCGCATCCCGCTCTGGCCCGCCGGCCATAAGGCGGCGTTCATCGAGTTCTCCCGCCGCCACGGCGATTTCGCGATCGTGTCGGCGGCGGCGCTGTTGCAGATCGACAACGGCAAGATCAGCCGCGCCTCGGTTACAGTCGGCGGCGTCGCGGTGGCGCCGGTGCGCGCCAGCGACGTCGAGAACGCCATCACCGGCCAGGCACCGTCGAGCGAGTTGTTCGCCAAGGCCTGCGAAACCTGCCGTTCGATCGACGCGATGGCCGACATCCACGCCTCGGCCGATTACCGGCAGCACCTTGCCGCCGTGCTGTCGCGCCGCGCGCTTGGAGAAGGCTGCGGGCCTCGCCGATAACGCGCCGTGGAATCGCGTGCATTAGGATGTGATTGGAAGCATGACCGACAAGCGCACCATCACCGTCAGCGTCAACGGCACCAAGCACACCAAAGAGGTGCCGGTCCGCATCACGCTCGCCGATTTCATCCGCTATGAATTGGGCCTGACCGGCACGCATCTCGGCTGCGAGCACGGTGTCTGCGGCGCCTGCACCATCCTGCTCGACGGCCGTTCGGCGCGCTCCTGTCTGATGCTGGCGGTGCAGGCCGACGGCCACGAGGTGCTCACCGTCGAGGGCATCGCGCCGTCGCCCGACAAGCTGCATCCGCTCCAGGAGGCCTTCCGCGACAACCACGGCTTGCAATGCGGCTTCTGTACGCCAGGGATGCTGACGACATTGCTGGAATTTCTGCGCGATAATCCGGACCCGACCGAGCACGAGGTGCGGGTCGCGATCTCCGGGAACCTCTGTCGTTGCACCGGCTATCAGGGCATCGTGCTGGCCGCGCTTGACGCCGCCAAGCGCATGAAGGCGGCGCGAGTCTGATCGCGGCATCTGTCTCGTTTTGACCTGCATTCGCGTTGCTGCGCTGATAAATATGCTGCGTTGCAACCATATGCGCGCCAATTCAAGGCATGCGCTCGTCGTGCGATGTGCTAGAATTCAGAAAAATTATGACTGCGGGGATGGCAATGGAGAGACGCGAGTTTATCGCGCTCATCGGTATGGCGGCGGCAGCAATGCCGTCGCGCGCGAGCGCTGAACCAACACGTCCGCCGGATTCGATTTCCGGACGGCTGGTTGGCACCTGGAGCTTTGCCTCCTCGGTCAACACACGCAAGGACGGCAGCACGTTCGATCGCTGGGGCGCCGATCCCAAAGGGATCTTCATGTTCGACCGCGGCGGCAATTACGCGCAGATCATCGTCGGGTCGGAGTCGAAGGTGTTCGGCGCCAAGACTTTCTGCGCGTTCGGTACCTATTCGGTCGAAGACGCGAAGAAGCTGCTCGTCACGCGCATCGTATCGTGTTCGGCGCCGAAGCTTGCCGGCACCACTCAGAACCGCGACATCATGCTGCTGACGGCGGATGAGTTCAAATATTCGAATCCGCTGACGTCGCTCGGAGCGATCGCCGAGGTTCTCTGGAAGCGGCTCACTTAGGTCGGTCGCGCATCAGATGATGGCGTGCCGCACCTTGGCGGACACCCACTCGCTCACCACCACGGTCGCGATGATGATCAGCAGGATCAGCGACACCTGCGTCCATGCCAGCGTGGTGATCGCGGCGTTGAGCGGCAGGCCGATGCCGCCGGCGCCGACGAGGCCCAGCACCGTCGACTCGCGAATGTTGATGTCCCAGCGGAACACCGAGATGCCGGCAAAGGCCGGCAGCACCTGCGGCACGATACCGTAGGCCGTCACCTGCGCGCCGCTCGCGCCGGTCGCGCGCACCGCCTCGACCTGGCTCTCGTCGATCTCCTCGATCGCCTCGTACAGGAGCTTGGCGCAGAAGCCGATGGAGCGCAGCGCAATCGACAGGATGCCGGCCAGCACGCCAGGCCCGATAATGGTGACGAGCATCAGCGCCCAGATCAGCGAGTTGATCGAGCGCGACGACACGATGACGAACAGCGCCAGCGGCCGCACGAAGGCGACGCTCGGCGTGGTGTTGCGCGCCGCGCAATAAGCCACCGGCACCGCGAGAATGATCGCGATGACAGTGCCCATCGTGGCGATGTTGAGCGTATCCCAGATCGGCCGCCACAGGCCGTGAATGGAGTTCCAGTCCGGCGGCACCATGCGCGCGCCGAGGTCGGCCGCCTGCGTCGGCGCATCGAGCACGAACGCCCAGATCGTCTTGTCGGAAATCAGATTCCAGCAATAGATGAAGATGGCGGCGCCGACGAGGTATACGCCCCAGGTCGCGAACTGCGCCTTGCGGTCGCGGCGCTGCCAGATTTTGGTGCCGTTGCGGATCGCGACCGCCATCACTGCACCCAGCGGCGAAGATAGCCGGACGAATATTCCACCACCATCACGATGGCGATGATGACCAGCAGGATGGCGGCCGCGGAATCGAACTCGTAGCGGTCGAATGCGGTGTTGAGCGTCGCGCCGATGCCGCCGCCGCCGACGATGCCGACCACGGCCAACTCGCGGAAGTTGATGTCGAAGCGGTAGAGGCCGAGGCCGATCATGCGCGGCATCACCTGCGGCTGCACGCCGTAGTTGATCCACTGCAGCCAGCCGGCGCCGGTGGCGCGCACCGCCTCGGCTTGGCCCGGGTCCATGTCCTCGATGTCTTCGGCGAGCAGCTTGCCGTAGAAGCCGATGGTGGCGAAGGCGAGCGTGACGCAGCCCGCGAACGGGCCGAAGCCGAACAGCTTGACGAAGAAGATAGCGAGAATGACCTCCTGGAAGCTCCGCGACACGGCGAGGATGCCGCGGCAGAAATAATAGACCGGCGCCGGCGCGATGTTTTTCGCAGCGCCAATGCCGACCGGGATCGACAGCGCGATGCCGATCACGGTGGAGACCACCGTCATCCAGAGACTCTCTTCAATGCCCTCGGCGATTTCGCTCCAGCGGCTGACGAAATCCGGCGGGAAGAACGCCGAGAAGAATTTCACCCCGCGCGGCAGGCCCTCCCAGACGCGGGTCCAGTTCACCTCGGTGGTGCCGAGCGCCAGCGCGAGATAGATCGCGGCGCCGAGTGCCAGCGACCAGCGCAGCCAGGCGCGCTGGATCATCGGCGGCTTCTTCCAGCGGCGAGGCGAGGTGGCGGCGATCGACATGACTACGTCAGCCCGGCCATGCGGTCGCGGCTTGGGAGCGGCAATTCCAGCGGAATAACTTCGTCGATCTCGGCCTCGGCCGCTTCGTCGTCGACCTTGCGGATGGTGGCCGACCAGTCCTCCTCGCCGTAGATTTTGGTCAGCACATCGGCGGTGAGATTGTTCGGCGGCCCGTCATAGACGATCTCGCCGAGTTGCAGCCCGACGATCCGCTCGGCGAACATCTGCGCCAGCATGACGTCATGGATGTTGATGATGGCGGAGAGCTTGCGCTCGGCGCACAGCTCCTTGATCAGCCGCATGATCTGCCGCGAGGTCTTCGGATCGAGCGAGGCGGTCGGTTCGTCGACCAGCAGCAATTCCGGATTCTGGATGAGCGCCCGGCAGATGCCGACGCGCTGGCGCTGTCCGCCGGACAGTTCATCGGCGCGCTTGTCGGCCATGTGATCGAGCCCGACCCGCGCCAGCAGCCGGAATGCCTCGTCGATGTCGGATTGCGGAAATTTCCGAAAGAAGCTCTTCCAGAACCCGACGGTGCCGAGCCGTCCGCTCAGCACGTTTTCCATCACCGAGAGCCGTTCAACCAGCGCGTACTCCTGGAAGATCATGCCCATGCGCTGCCGCGCGCGGCGCAGCTCGCCGCGGCCGAGCGTGGTAATTTCAAGGTCGTTGAGGGTGACCGTGCCTGCGGTCGGCTCGACCAGCCGGTTGATGCAGCGGATCACGGTCGATTTGCCGGCGCCGGACGGGCCGATCAGCGCCATCACCTGGCCGTCGGGCACGTCGAGGTCGATACCCTTGAGCGCCACGTCGCCGGTCCGGTAGCGCTTCACCAGACCCTTGATCCGCAACATGCGCCGCGCCCCCGCTGGCCGCTTGCCTATTTGCAAGTGTATTTGACGCCGGTCGCGTCGTCGATCTTGCGCAGCACCGCCCAGTCCTTCTTGTAGTCGATCGGGATGAATTTGCCCTCTTTCTGGAACTCGGCCTGGAGCGCCGAACCCTCCCAGGGGAAATTGAAGAAGGCCTCCTTGATCTTCTCGACCAGTTTCGGATCGAGGTTGTGGGCGTAGCCGTAGCCTGAGGTCGGGAATGTCTCGGACTTGTAGATCGAGCGGATCTTGGCTTTGTCGAATACCTTGCGGTCGATCATCCGGTTGAGCACCGAGTTGGCCACTGCCGCGGCTTCGTAGTCCTTGTTGACGACGCCCAGGATCGAGTTGTCGTGCTTGCCGGAGAACACCGGCTCGAAGTCGCGCTTCGAACTCGAGACCGAAGTCGGCCTTGAGGATCGCCGACGGCGCCTTGAAGCCTGAGTTCGATGTCGCGTCGGTGAACGCGATCTTGTGGCCCTTGAGATCGGTCGGTTCCTTGATCGGGCTGTCGGCCGGCACGATGATTTCCATCTCGTAGCCGAAGCTGTTGTCCGGCGCGGCCATCATCGCGAATGGCACGAAGCCTGCGCAGTTCACCGCGAGCGCGTTGCCGCCGGCGTTGACGCCCGCGACATGCAGGCGGCCCGAGCGCATCGCCTCGTATTGCGCGGCGTTCGATTGCACCGGGAAGAACGCCACCTTTTTTCCGGTGGTCTTCTCCAGGTTCTTGATGAATCCGTCCCACACCTTTTGATAAACGGCAGGGTCCTCGACCGGCGTGTAGGAGAAGATCAGCGTCGATGGATTGACGATCTTCTTCGGATCGGTCGGCAGGTCGGCGGTGAGATCGCCGTTGCGGTCGCAATAGGCCTTGTCGAGCGTGCCGCGCGGGCAGTCTTCCTGCGCGCTGGCCGCGCTGGACAGCACGAGAGCGCCCGCGAGCGCGGCGATGACCGTCAGCGATCCATTCCGGAGCATGTGTTGCACTCCCAGCCTCACTTGCAGGTGTATTTGACGCCGGTCGCCGCATCGATCTTGCGGATCACGCTCCAGTCCTTCTGGTAGGTGATCGGCACGAAGCGATCCTCGGTCTTGAACTCCGCCTTCAGCGCCGAGCCCTCCCACGGGAAGGTGAAGAACGCCTCCTTGATTTTTGCGGCGAGCGCCGGATCGAGATTGTGCGCGATGCCGTAGCTGGTGGTCGGGAAGGTCTCGGATTTGTAGACGGTCCGGATCTTGGCCTTGTCCACCACCTTCCGCTCGAACATGCGGAACATCACCTCGTTGGCGATCGCGGCCGCGTCGTAGTCCTTGTTGGCGACGCCGAGCACCGAGTTGTCGTGCTTGCCGGAGAACACCGGCGTGAAGTCGCGTTCGGCCTTGAGATTGAACTCGGATTCCAGAATCGCCGATGGTGCCTTGAAGCCCGAGTTCGAGGTCGGCGCGGTGAACGCGACCTTCTTGCCTTTGAGGTCGGCCGGCGTCTTGATCGGGCTGTCGGCCGGCACGATGATTTCCATCTCGTAGCCGAAGGTGCCGCTCTGGGTGCCCATGATGGCGAACGGCACATAGCCCGCGCAGTTCACCGCGATCGGAGTGGGGCCGGTGCTGACGCCGGCGATATGCAGGCGGCCGGATCGCATCGCCTCGATCTCCGCCGCATTCGACTGCACCGGGAAGAATACGACCTTTTTTCCGGTGACCTTCTCGGCGTGCTTGATGAAGCCATCCCACACCTTGGAATACAGCGCCGGGTCCTCGACCGGCGTGTAGGCGAAGATCAGCGTCGACGGATTGATGAGCTGCTTGGAATCGGTCGGCGCATCGGCGACCAGGTCGCCATTCCTGTCGCAATAGGCCTTATCGAGGTCGCCGCGCGGACAGTCCTGTGCAGCGGCAAACCCCGTTCCGATGACGATCATGGCTGCGACGCAGCCGGCCAGCCGGGCGATCGAGGACACCATGGTTTTCTCCCTGCGTCGTGCCGCCCTGTTATGACGTTCCGGCGACGGCCATACGACAACGGGGATGATAGCTGAAATCGCCGGGTCTTCTATGCCGCCACTGGATGGAATTTCCGCACCGCGAGCGGTGGCCAGCACGACGAACAGTGATCAACAGCCGCGCTCTGGCGATCAGAAACGGCGGCTCGGATTGCGTCGGCGCCAGCGCGTGTAGCGCCGGAATCTTGCCGAAACTCTGCGCCACCAGCACGAACACGTTGGTCCACAGCGCGATCGATCGCGGCTGATCACATATAGTCCAGCGCCATGAGCCCTGCATATCGAACGTGTAGCGTGCAATGATCGCGGCCAGCGCCAGCCAGCAGCGAGAAGATCGCGCCAACAAAATGCGACGGCAGGAGATGATCGAACGGAAAGCCAAAACCGGTGAGATTGGTCAGCGGTCGTGAAGAGCAGAAACCAGAACGGTCCAGCCGTCCAGCCGCTTGTTGGCGAGCATGCCGAACACGATCATGAGGCCCGTTCGGCGATCGCGATAAGGCAGATGATGACATGCAGATCGTATAGGCGGACAAACTGAATATGCCGAGAACCATGATCACACTCCTCAAGCTGACATGGCCCACGTGGCGAAACCTACCATCTCTGGGCGGGCGCCGTCCCACGCGAGCGCGGCATTCGGTCATGCACCATGACGGAGTGTTGAAATGATCGCGCCAGCCGCGCATGCTTAAGTTGAGGGGGATGGGCTCATGGCAGATCTTGCGCAGAGTTCTCGCGGCGGCCGTGCTTGCTGTTTGCGTTCTCGGCCATGGCGGCGGCTCAGGATTATCCGAACCGGCCGGTGCGCCTCGTCGTGCCGTTCCCGCCCGGCGGCATCAATGACATTGTCGGTCGTGTCATCGCGCAGCATCTCGGCGACCGGCTCGGCAAGCAGGTCATCGTCGAGAATCGCGGCGGCGCCGGCGGCGTGGTCGGCCAGCGAATTCGTCGCCAACGCGCCGAAGGACGGCCATACGCTGCTGATCGTGTCATTGGCGGGCGCGGTCAACCCTTGGCTCTACACACTGCCTTACGATCCAGTGAAATCCTTCGCGCCGGTCGCCATGCTGGTCGCAGCTCCAAACGTCGTCACGGTCAATCCCGGCCTGCCGGTGAACAGCATCAAGGAGCTGGTCGCGCTGGCCAAGGCGAAGCCCGGCGAATTGCAATATGCGTCGTCCGGCGTCGGCACCTTCCTGCATCTGGCCGGCGAGCTGTTCAAGATCACCGCTGGTGTCGACATCCTGCATATCCCGTTTCGCGGTGCGGGCCCGGCGCTGATCGACGTGGTCGGCGGCCACACCAAGGTGGCGTTCGGCTCGGTGACCTCGAGCGCCGCGCACATCCGCGCCGGCAAGCTCCGCGCGCTCGGCGTCGGCAGCATGACGCGCAGCGCCGCGCTGCCGGACGTACCGACGGTGGCCGAAGCCGGCGTTCCCGGCTACGAGGCGTCGAACTGGATCGGCCTCGTGGCGACCGGCGGCACCCCCGAGCCCATTGTGGCGCGGCTGCACAAGGACATTTCCGAGATTCTCGAGTTCACCTGAGGTTCAGAAGCTGTTCGCCTCTGAAGGCGCCGACATCGTGCATATGAGCACCGCGCAATTCGGCGCCTACATGACGAGCGAGATCGACAAATGGGGCCGCGTCGTCAAACAGGCCGGCATCAAGGCGCAGTAGCTTTTGCTGTTCGGCTGCGCCGGAGACGTGATCGAATAAAAGGTGCTAGAATGACGAATCGGAACCTTCCCGAAACAGGAAGGGCCGTCAAAGGGAGGGCGACATGCTGAGCGGTATCACGGTGCTGTTTGTTTCGCTGGGAGTCCTTGGCCGCGATCTGGATCATGGTGCTGGTGGGGTCGAGACATTTCGGCTCGCCGCCGGAGCACTAGGCGGCCTTCTTCGGACGTTCTCGAGGATCGTCATCGGCCTGCTCGGCTACGACGCCGCCTGCCGCCGTATGATCTCGCGACGGTCGAGGCCCAGGTGCGAGCGCAGCGTCGTGCCGGCGTATTCATTCCGGTACAGCCCGCGCCGCTGCAATTCCGGCACCACCTTGTCGACGAAGTCGTCGAACGCGCCGGGGAAATAGGCCGGCATGATGACGAAACCATCCGCCATGCCGCCCGTGAACCACTCCTCGAAAATATCCGCGATCCGTTTCGGCGTTCCGTAGATCACCCAGTGGCCGCGCGCCGCCGCCGTTACGTTGTACAGATCGCGCAGCGTCATCTTCTCGCGGCGGGCCATGTCCAGCAGCACCGTCGAGAACGCCTGGCCGCGTTCGGTGTGCGCGGGAAAGTCGGGGACGGGACCGTCGAGCGGGTAGCCGGAGATGTCGTGCCCGATCCGCTGCGACACCAGAGCAAGTGCGTTCGTGGGGGTCAGCCAGCTTTGCAGGCGGGCCAACTGCTCCTTGGCCTGCTCGTCGGTGTCGCCGATGATCGGCATGACACCCGGCAGGATCGGCAGCTCGTCAGGCACCCGGCCGTGCTTGACGACGCGCTGCTTCAGGCTGTCGTAGGCGGCCTTGGCCGATGTCTTGTCGCCGTTGACCACGGAGAACACCAGGTCGGCCGAGCGGGCCGAGAGCTCCTGCCCGGGCACCGAGCCGCCGGCCTGAATGATGACCGGATGACCTTGCGGCGACCGCTCGATGTTGAGCGGGCCTTTCACCGAATAGAACCGCCCCTTGTGGTCGAGCGGCCGTATCTTCGACTTGTCGAGGTAGACGCCGGTCGCCTTGTCGGCGACGACCGCGTCATCGTCCCAGGAGTCCCAGAGCCCGCGCACGACGTCGACGAATTCCGTTGCGATCTCGTAGCGCAGGTCATGTTCGTTGAGCCGCTGCTTGCTGAAATTGAGCGCGGCCTTGTCGTGGGTGCTGGTGACGACGTTCCAGCCGGCGCGGCCATTGCTGAGATGATCGAGCGAAGCGAAGGCGCGCGCGACATGGTACGGCTCGCCGAAGCTGGTCGACACCGTGGCGCCGAGGCCGACGTGGGTCGTCACCGTGCTCAGCGCGGCGAGCAGCGTGAGCGGCTCGAACCGGTTGGTGAAGGACGGATGGTCGCCGGGGTCCATCACCACGGCGTCGGAAATGAAGAACAGGTCGAACTTGCCGCGCTCGGCGGTGGCCGCGATGGTCTTCATCACCGGGAAGCTGCAGCTGGTCGTGAACGCGCCTTCATAGCGCCATCCGGCCGAGTGGTTGCCGGTGCCGAGCACGAAGACGCCGAGATGCATCTGACGCTTGCGTTCAGCCATGATGGGAGTTTCCTGAGGTCATTGCTCGATGCGGATATTCTTCTCGCGCACGATCGTCGTCCACTTCTGCAGCTCCGTCTGCACCTTCGCGGCGAGAACATCCGGTCCGCCGCCGGCCGGCTCGTTTCCGACCTTCAGGAAGCCTTCCCTCACTTCGGGCGGCGCCAGCGCGGCGTTGACCTTGCTGTTCAGCAGATCGACCACGGCCTTGGGCGTCCCGGCCGGCGCAAACAAGCCGAACCAGACCGAGGCTTCGAAGCCCGGCACGGCGGATTCGGAAATCGTCGGCTCGTCGGGAAGGACCGGAGATCGTTTGCTGGTCGAGACGCCGAGCAGGCGTATGGTGTTGCCGCGGATATAGCCCAGCGTCACCGCGATGCCATCGAAGGCGAACTGGATGCGGCCGCCGATCAGGTCGGTCATCATCGGCGCCGAGCCGCGATAGGGAATGTGATTGGTCTCGATGCCGGCCATCGTATTGAGCAGCTCGGCGACGAGGTGATTGCTGCTGCCGGTGCCGTACGAGCCGAACGAAAGCGTGCCGGGCTTGGCCTTGGCGAGCGCGATCAGGTCCGCGGCGGTCTTCACCGGGACGTCGTTGTTGGCGACCAGCATGAGGGGGGCGGACGTGATCAGCGCGACCGGGGCGAAGTCGCGCACCGGATCGTAGCCGAGCTTGGTATAGACGTTCGGGTTCGTTCCGTGCGTGCTGGCGGTGCCCATCAGCAGCGTGTAGCCGTCGCGCGGCGCCTGCGCGACGAAGGTGGCGCCGACGAGCCGCCCGCGCCACCGCGGTTCTCGATGATGACCGATTGTCCCAGCAACTCGCCGAGCCGCGGCGCGATGACCCGGGCCACCACGTCGACGCCGCCGCCGGGCGGGAACGGCACGACGATCTTGATGGTCTGGCTTGGATAGTCGGCGGCGTCGAGCCGCGCAAGCTTGCCGCGAGGACGAGCGCGGCGACAGCAAAGGCACAGGCGGAGCGGATCGTCAGGCGCATGGGTCAATTCTGAACCAGCGCCGAAGCCTTGTCATCCACGTCAGGCGCGGCCTGTCCGACCGCCCGGATCATCTCGACGATCGTCATCGGGTTCAGCGGCACATGGCCGATGCGCACGTTGAACGGCGTGAGCGCATCCTCGACCGCCGAGATGAGCGCGGCCGCGGCCGGGATCGTGCCGGCCTCGCCGACGCCCTTGACGCCGAGCGGATTGAGCGGCGAGCGCGTCTCCTTGTAGAGCGTCTGCAGCATCGGCACCTCGGTCGCGGTCGGCAACAGATAATCCGCGAACGTCGTGGTCACCGGCTGTGCGCCGTCGTCGTAGCCCATCCATTCGTAGAACGTGTTGCCGATGCCGTGCGCGACGCCGCCGTGGATCTGGCCCTCGACCATCATCGGGTTGATCAGCACGCCGGAGTCCTGCATCGCCACATAGCGCAGGATTTTCACCTCGCCGGTCTCGGCGTCGACCTCGACCTCGGCGACATGGCAGGCGTTGGCGTAGGACAGCGCGTCCATGCGGTGCATGACATTGGCTTCGAGGCCCGGCTCGACGCCGGGCGGAAAGCCGTAGCCGGGCGCGCCCTGCAAAATGCGCGCGATCTCGCCGAGCTTGACGTTGAGCTGCGGCGCGCCGAGGACGCGCACCTCGCCGTCGACCAGCTCGAGATCGTGCTCGGCCGCCTCCAGAATATGCGAGGCGACCTTCTTCGCCTTGTCGGCGACAGCCATCGCCGCCAGGTGCACCGACGAACCGGCGGTGACGGTCTGCCGGCTGGCGAAACCGCCGAGGCCGAGCGAGACGCCGGCGGTGTCGCCGGCCACGACCTTCACCTTGTCCACGCTGACGCCGAGCTGAGCCGCGGCGATCTGCGCCATCGCGGTGCCGAGGCCTTGTCCCATGGCGGAGGCGCCGGTGAACACGGTGACCTTGCCGGTCCGGGAGATGCGGACGAGGCCGGACTCGAACGGGCCGCGGCCGGTGCCCTTGACGCCATGCGCCAGGCCGATGCCGAGATATCGGCCGCGCGCTCTCGCCTCGGCCTGGCGTTTCGGAAACTCGTCCCAGCCGGCGGCAGCCAGCGCCTCGGCCTGGCAGGCCGGATAATCGCCGCTGTCGTATTCCATCGCCGCGCCAGAGCGCGCCTTCAGCGGCTTCTTGTACGGCATCTTGCTCGCCGGGATGAGATTGCGCCGCCGCACTTCGGCGCGGTCGAGCTTCATCTCCCGCGCGACGAGATCGAGCAGCCGCTCCATCGCGAACGCCGCCTGCGGATAGCCTGCGCCGCGCACCGACGACACCGGCGTCTTGTTGCTCATGGCGATGGTGACGTCGATCGACAGCCCCGGCACGATGTAGGGGCCGCTCATGGTCGATGCCGAATTGTAGGGGATGTTCGGGTCCTGAATCGTATAGGCGCCGGTGTCGTGCAGCAGCTTGCCGCGCACGCCGAGCACCTTGGCGTCGGCGTCGACCGCGATCTCCAGGTGCCAGTACTGGTCGCGCTCGTGCACCGCATTGGTGAAATATTCGCGGCGGTCCTCGGTCCATTTGATCGAGCGGCCGAGCAGCTTCGCCGCCGCCACCACGGCGACGTCCTCGGAATAGACGCAAAGCTTGGCGCCGAAACCGCCGCCGATGTCGGGGGCGACGACGCGGAGGCTCTGGTCGAAGTCCATCAGCGAGGTCAGCGTCTGCTGCAGATCGTGCGCCTTCTGGGTCGAGGCGTGCACCGTGATGCCGCCGTCGGCCTGGCGCAGCTCCGCGAGAAGTCCGCGCGCCTCGATCGAATGCGCCGCGCCGCGGTGCTGCCACAGCTCCTGCTTGAACACATGCGCGGCCTTGGCGAATGCCGCATCGACGTCGCCGAACGCCACCTTGTAGGTGGTGATGACGTTGGTCGAGAGCTCGCGGCGGATCGGCGCGGAATCCTTCGCCGTGCGCACGTCGGCGACGAACGGCAAGGCCTCGTAGTCCACCGCGACCTGCGCCGCGGCGTCCTCGGCGATGTAGCGGTCGTCCGCCACCACCATCGCCACCGGTTCGCCGACGTAACAGACCTCGCCGTCGGCCAGCGCGAACGGCCAGGCCTTGTCGAGCGGCATGCCGGAGTTGGAGTGCCGGATCATGCGGCGCAGAACCATCACCTCGGCGAGATCGTCCAAGGTGAGCACGGCATGAACGCCCGGCACAGCGAGCGCCGCGGTCTTGTCGACGCTCTTGATCAGCGCATGCGGATGCGGGCTCCGCACGAACGCCACGTGCCAGACGCCGGCCAGCACGATGTCGTCGACGAAGCGTCCGCGCCCGCGCAGCAGCGGCTCGTCCTCCAGGCGGGTGATGCGTGAGCCGATGGTGGTGGGACATTTACTTGGTAATCGCCTCGCCGGCCTTTTTCAGCACGTCCTTCGGCGTCGCATAAAGCTCCGCCAGCAGCTCCTCCAGCGCCTTGCCGCTGACCGGATTGACGTCGATGTCGAGCTTCTTGGCGTCGGCGAGATACTCCGGGTCCTTCATGGTGGCGTCGAACGCCGCGACCAGCGCCGCCTTGCGGTCGGCCGGAATGCCGGGCGGCGCCGCGAACGGCCGCGCCATCTCCTGCGCCGCGAGGAACAGCTTCAGGATCTGCAGCTTCTCGGGGTCCTTGGTCTGCTCCATCACCAGCGGAACGTCGCCGATCTCCGGCACCTTCTTGAACGAGGCCTGCACGAGCAGGTTGATCTTCTTGTCCTTGAGCCATTGCGCGTGGCGCGTCTTGATCGTGCTCCACGACAGGCCGCACAGGCCGTCGACCTCGCCGCGCTCCATCGCCAGCGCGATCTCGTTGGTGCCGGGATAGCCGGCGACGAGCTTGATCGGTGCGCCGAACACGTTCTTGTAGAGGCGCGCGAAAATGTCGGGCTCCGAGCTCGGTCCCTGGCCGCCGAGCGTGATCGGTTTCTCCAGGAAGATCCTTCCAGGTCTTCACCGGCGAGGTGTGCCAGGAGACGCAAAGGCTCACGTCATCGGTGACGCTGCCGAGCCAGGAGAACTTGGTGCCGTCGAAGGTCGCGCCGCTTTCCAGGAGCGGATTGATGCCGGTGGTGCGGGCGAAGGTGCCGAACGCGGTGCCGTCCTTCGGCGCCGCGGTGTAGATGAAGTTCGCCGCGCGCAGGCTTCCGGCGCCCGCCATGTTCTGCGGCACGATGGCCGGATTGCCGGGAATGTGCTTGCCCATGTGGCGGGCGAGATGGCGGGCGTAGAGGTCGTAGCCGCCGCCGACCGAAAAGCCGATCGCCAGATTGATGGTCTTGCCCTTGTAGAACTCCTCGACGCTCTGGGCGCGGACGGGCAGGGCGGACAGAGCGACGAAGACAAGAGCGGCGGGCAGAAGGCGGCGCATTCCAAACTCCAAACGCATCGGCGGTCACCCCGGGCCGGCAATCTTATTCGGTGGGCACGGGCATTGTCGATCAATCCCGCGCGAGTGACGCGTGGCGGCGCGAACGTCGCTGCGGCGTTTCAGCAGCCGCGGCACAAGATCAGCTTGTCGTCTTTCTTGTTCACCCGATCCTGCAGCGCATCGAGATTGTCTTTCGGAAGAGGCCGGACGTTGGCGGCGACCGGCTGGCGGTGTCCCACCGGCGCCTCCGGCATACAGCTGCCGCCGTTGCCCGCCACCTCGTCACGGCATTTATCGATGTCGCGAAATCCGCAGTTGGCTGCGCCCTGGTTCGAGATCGCGCACCAGCGTTGCGCGGCTGCGTTGTCGTCCACGATGATCGTCCCGGCAACGGAAAAGATGAGGGCGGTGAGAGCGGCGCGCATGAGTTGCCTCGTGTGAGCAATGCGTTGAGCCTCAAGTACGTGACGCGAGAACCCAGTACGCGGCGAGCTTAGCTCGATCGACCGCGCCGTTCGAGGTGTCGTGATCGCCTTCCAGGCCCATCTGAAAGTTGATAGCTTCGTCACGAGCGTCCGCGCCAGAACGGACCGTTCATCGGGAGGATCGCATGCGCACACGGGTGATCGCTCGGATTGCTGCTTCGGCTTTTGCGGCATGGCTCGCCGTCTCCGCGGAATCGGCACTGGCGCAAGGCGCGCCGCCGGCGCTCAGCGGCACCGTCGCGTCGGACCGCGAGGGCCCGATGGAAGGCGTGCTGGTCAGCGCCAAGAAACAGGGCTCGACCATCACGGTCACGGTGGTGAGCGATGCGAAGGGCGCGTACGCCTTTCCCGCGGGCCGGTTGGAGCCGGGCTCTTACAAACTCGACATCAGGGCCTCGGGCTACGCGCTCGACGGCGCGGATACGCGTCGAGCTCGCAGCCGGCAAGACCGCGACGGCGGACCTCAAGCTCAAGCCCGCGCCGGTGCAGTTCGAGCAATTGACCAATGCCGAAATGCTGGTGAGCGCGCCCGGTCCTCACGAGCTGAAGCGCAATCTGCTCAATTGCTCGGACTGCCATTCGCTGCACCGGATTTTCGGATCCAAGCACACGCCGCGCCGATTTCCTGAAGGTGTTCGAGCGCATGGGCACCTACTATCCGGGCGCCTCGGACATGCAGCCGCAGCGGCTCGTCGGCGAGCACCGGCGTCCGGCCGTCAATCCGGCGCTGGCGGACGGCTTCGCCGGCTATCTCGAAGCGCTCAATCTCAGCACCAGCTCCGACACACCGCTTCGAGTTCACGACCACGCCGCGCGCGACCGGCCGCGCCACCCGCGTCATCATCACCGAATACGATCTGCCGCGGAAAGAGATCCAGCCCCACGACGTGATCGTCGATCCCGACGGCGGCGTCTGGTTCTCGCATTTCGGCGAGCAGTTCCTCTCCAAGCTCGATCCGGTCACCGGCAAGGTGACGGACTATCCGATCCCGGTGCTGAAGCCCGACCACCCAAGGGCACGCTCGACCTCGAAGTCGATCGCCGACGGCAATATCTGGGTCGGCATGATGTACCAGGGCGGCATGGCGCGCTTCGACCGCAAGACCGAACAGTTCCGCATCTATCCGGTGCCGAAGGAGTGGCAGACCGACGCCACCCAACAGTCGCATTTCTCGGTGGCGGGGATGAAGGTCGACGGCAAGGTCTGGGTGAAGAACTCCGACCGCTCGCAGGTCATGAAGCTCGACCCCGAGACCGGCCAGTACGAGAACCTCGGCTCGTTCAAGATTCCGTCGAACGGCCGGCCGATCGGCATCTACGGCATCTACGCCGACCAGCAGAACAACGCCTACATCCTCGAATTCGGCAACGGCGGCATCGGCAAGATCGACGCCAAGACCGGCGCGATGGCGTTCTATCCGACGCCGACGCCGTTTTCGCGGGCGCGGCGCGGCCGCGTCGATCATGCAGAACCGGCTGTGGTTCGCCGAGTACGGCTCCAACGGCGTCGGCATGTTCGATCCGAAGACCGAGAAGATCACCGAGTGGAAGAAGCCGCTGGAGTGGGAGTCGCCCTACGACGTGGTGGCCGACCGCAACGGCGAGGTCTGGGAGGTCAACGAAGCGTCCGACCGCCTCGGCCGGCTCGATCCCAAGACCGGCGAATGGGTCAACTATCCGCTGCCGCGCTACTCGCAACTTCCGCCGCGCGTTCGTCGACGACCGGACCTCGCCGGTGAAGGTGTGGGTCGGCAACAATCACGCCGCGATGGTGATGAAGCTCGAACCGTTGGATTAACGCGGCCCTCAGGGCGCTATTTGCGGCGGGGCTTTTTGCCGCGCGCCTTCGCGGAGCGCGGTCCCATCGGCTCCGGCTGGAACGGTCCGTCGCGCTTGTCGAGATAGGCCTTCATGCCCTGCGTGCGCTGAATCTCGAACAGTTGCTCGCGATACTCGTCGTGCGAGGAATGCACCAGCGCGCCGAGTGCGCCCTCGACCAGCAGGCCGGCGTGTACACCAGCTGCCTGAATGCCTTGCATGGTGATCGCCTTGTTCAGCCGCAGCGACGGCTCCGGCACCAGCGCCATGCGTTTCGCCAGCGCGTAAACCTTCTCCATCAACTGGTCGTGCGGCACCACCTCGTTCACCATGCCGATCCGCAGCGCCTCCTGCGCGTCGAAGTGGTCGCCGGTGAGCGCCCAGCGGTTCGCTGCCTTCCAGCCGCACAGCGCGGCAAACAGGAAGCTCGAATTCGAGATGTGCCGGACCTCCGGCTGCGCGAAAACCGCCTTGTCCGATGCAATCGTGACGTCGGCGGCGAGCTGATACCAGAAGCCGCCGCCCATCGCCCAGCCGTTGACGGCGGCGATAATCGGCTTGCCGAGCCGCCACATGTGGGTCCATTTGGCGACGCGGGCGCCGTCGTTGCGGTGCCAGAATTCGATGTATTCGGCGATGGTCTTGCCGGTCGGATCGGCGTTGCGTTTTTTGGTTTTGCCCGACGTGTTGCTCATGTCGATGCCGGCGCAGAACGCGTTGCCGCTGCCGGTGAGCACGATCACCTTGACAGCGCGGTCGGCATCGGCCTCGTCGAAGGCCCGATGCATCTCGGCCTCGAGGTTCGGCGACAGCGCGTTCATCCGCTCCGGCCGGTTGAGAGTGATGGTCGCGATGCGATCTTTGACGCGATAGATCAGGTCCTTGTACTTCATCGGTGTCCCTCGGTTGGCGGGATGTCGCCTGTCTCGACCGCGATGTCGACCGCGACGACGCCTTCGCCTTCGGCCTTGACGATAATCGGATTGAGATCGAGCGCGCGGAATGTTCCGGAATTTGCCACCGCGAAGTGGCTGAGCCGGACCAAGAATGCTGCCAGCGCCTCGACGTCGCCGCGAGTCCGGCCGCGCGCGCCGAGCAGGACCGGAGCGGCTTTCAGACGATGGATCATCGCCAGCGCGTCGTCGTGCGACAGCGGCGCCATCTCGATGGTGGTGTCCTTCAGTATCTCGACAAAAATTCCGCCGAGCCCGAACACGATCGCTGGCCCGTAGAGCGGATCGTCGATGATGCCGGCATAGGCTTCGGCCACGCCCGCGATCATCGGCTGAATGAGAACGCCGGCGTCGCGAAAGCCGGCCTTGTGTGCATTGGCGACGACCGCGCGATAGCCGTCCGCCACCTCGGTCTCGGTCGCGCAATTGAGCCGCACGCAACCGAGATCGCTTTTGTGCAACAGGCCGTCAGCTTCCGCTTTGAGCGCGACCGGCCGGCCGAACTGACGGAATGCCGCGACCGCTGCGTCCTCCGACAACGCCAACGTCGCTTCGACGATCGGAATTCCACTGCTCGACCAAGGCTTGCCGCATGCTCAGAAAGTCCCAGCCGGCCGGCCGCGCACATGCCGCTGCGTCAACTGGAGCAACGGTCCGCGCTGCGAACGCCTGTCGGCGCGGCAAATGCTTGAGCGCGCCGATGCTGCTGGCGATCCCCATGAGAAACGGAACGCCGGCGGTTTGCAGGCTCGTCACCAGATCGCCGTCCACCGGTCCAAGCGGGCTCACCTGATAGGCGACGATCGTGCGCCCGGACGATCGCGCCGTGTCCGCAATGGCAGCGGCGATCTTTCGCATCCTGTCGTGCGGCGCGGGCACGGCATTCACCGCCGTTGCGATGATCGGCCGGCCGGGATCGCTCACCACCGCGTCAAGCAGCCTCGTCATGATGGTCGGATCGTAGAACACCGCGCCGGTCACATCGATGGGATTGGTCACGTCGCCCAATTCCGGCAGCGCGGCCCTGATCTTCTTCCGGGTCGTGGCGTGAAGCTCGGCGAGCTTGAGCCCCGCGATGTCGAGATGATCGGCGGCGAGCGCCGCGCCGCCGCCGCTGCCAGATACCATCACGACGTCATTGCCGGCCGCGCGATCGAGTGGCGCATTGGCGAACAGCGCAATCGTCTCGACGAATTCGTCGTAGCTGTCGGCCTGGATGATGCCGCAGCGGCGCAGGAACGCCGCCATGATCTCGGAGTTGCCGGCGAGCGCCCCGGTGTGCGAGCGGATCATGGCCTGGCCCGCAGCGGACCGGCCGACCTGCACGAACACCAGTGTTTTGCCCGCCGCATGTGCGGCGGCGGCCACGCGCTCAAGCTTGCGTGGATTCTTCAGATCCTCGACGATCGCGGCGATCACACGCACGTCCGGATCGGCGGCGAAATACTCGGCGTAGTCCTCGATGGTTGCGCCGGCCTGATTGCCGCACGAGACGAAGTAGGAAAATCCCAGCTTGCGATCTCGCATCAGCGGACCGAACACGAAATTGCCGAGGCTGCCGCTTTGCGACACCAGCGCGACTGGGCCTGGGTGCAGCGTCTTGGGTACCACGCCGTTGAACGCGACCGCGCCGGTCTTGACGTTGACGAGGCCGAAGCAGTTCGGGCCGCAGATGCACATGCCCTGTTGCGCCAAGGCCTTCAAGCGCGCGCCGAGAGGCCCGTCCGAGCCGCCGTCATCGAAGCCCGCCGCCAGCACGATCGCGGCGCGAATGCCCCGCGCGAATGCCTGCTCCATGACGTCGCAGGCTGCGCGTGCCGGGATCGCAATGACGATGCAATCGACCGATTCGGGAAGCTTGCTCACGGACGGGTAGCAAGGAAAGCCCAGCACATCCGTGTAACGCGGGTTCACCGCGAAGACTTCGCCCTTGAATCCGGCGTCGCGGAGATTCGCGACCACGCTGGTGCCACGGCCGGGCTGCTGCGATGCGCCGACGACGGCGATAGCCTTGGGATTGAGCAGCGCCTCCATCGATTGCATTGAATCTCATATCCCGGCGGCGTTTATTGTATGCGATGTATAGAGCCTGATCGGGAGCACGATGTGAAGTCGTATGGCCGGACGCGGACCGTGAGCACCCGGGGATTTTGTGCGGCGCTCGCGCTCGGAATGTCGCTAACGCCCGGCCTGGCGCAGGACTTTCCATCGCGGCCGGTGACCATCGTTATTCCGTTTACCGCCGGCGGGCCGGCCGACACCGCGGCGCGGACCATCTCGGAGATGTTGCGGCACCATCTCGGCCAGCCGCTGATCGCCGAGAACCGTCCGGCCGCCAGCGGCGTTCCCGGCACCGAGGCGGTGGCTCTCGGCGAGGCCGATGGCTACACGCTGCTGCTCGGCGGCATCGCCGCCCTCGTGCTGGTGCCGCCGGTCCAGAAGGTTCGCTACGACGTCGCGAAGGATTTCGCTCCGCTTGGGCTGATCTGGCGTTCGCCACAGGTGTTCGCGGTCTCGACCAAGCTCGGCGTGAACACGGTTGCCGAATTCGTGACCCACGCCAAGGCCAATCCCGGCAAGGTCACCATCGGGTCGGCCGGTATCGGCACGGTGACGCATCTCGCGGGCGAACTGCTCAAGCGGGAAAGCGGCATCGAGCTGGTGCATGTGCCCTATCGCAGCACAGCCAATTCGCTGACCGATCTGGTCGGCGGCCACATCGATGCGATCTTCGGCGACGTCGCGATTCTGCAGCCGCATGTGCAGAGCGGCGCCATCCGCGCGCTCGCCATCACGTCGCCCGAACGTTCGTCGCTGCTTCCGGATCTCGCCACCATGGCAGAGGTTGGCTTTCCGCGCGTCCGGACCGAGGTCTGGTATGGTTTGCTCGCGTCGGCACGAACGCCGGCCCC
Source organism: uncultured Alphaproteobacteria bacterium (assembly GCA_963850885.1). Classification (GTDB taxonomy): domain Bacteria; phylum Pseudomonadota; class Alphaproteobacteria; order Rhizobiales; family Xanthobacteraceae; genus Z2-YC6860. The sequence goes on from CAWKOD010000040.1 coordinate 60,466, forward strand.
GGTGCTCGGAAAGCTGAAGGCGGCGGTCGCCGCCGCCCAGGCCGATCCGGCGTTTCGCGAGAGCTTGAGCAAGTTCGGCATCAGCCCGGCGCCGCCGGGGTCGGACAGCTTCGCCAGGTTCATCCGCGATGAAGCCGAGCGGTGGACGCCGATCGTGACATCGATCAAGCTGAACTAGAACGGTATTCCAGCCGCCCTTGCCGGCCAGCCATGCTGGTTAAGCCCTTGGCCACCCTTGACTTCGGGCGGCGCGATTTGGCGGTTAGGAACGAGAAAACGGCGGCCACGAAAGGCCGCGCAGGAGGACTGACGTGGCAAAGTACGATGTGGTGGTGGTCGGTGCCGGCAACGCGGCGTTCTGCGCGGCGCAAGCGGCGGCGGAGAAAGGCGCCAAGGTGCTCATGGTCGAGCGCGCGCCGAAGGAACTGATGGGCGGCAACTCTCGCTTCACCGCCGGCGCCTTCCGCTGCGTCTATGACGGCGTCGACGACCTCAAGGCGATCATGCCGGACCTCACCAAGGACGAGATCGACCGCTCCGACTTCGGCACCTACACCCAGGACCAGTTCTACGACGACATGTTCCGCGTCACCCAGTACCGTACCGACGGCGAATTGTGCGACCGGCTGGTCGGCCGCTCGCGCGACGCGATGCGCTGGCTGCACGACAAGGGCATGAAATTCGATCCGATCTGGGGCCGCCAGGCCTATCTGATCGACGGCAAGTTCAAGTTCTGGGGCGGCCTCACGGTGGAATCCAAGGGCGGCGGGCCGGGGCTGATCGACCAGCACCTCAAGCTCGCCGACAAGAACGGCATCGAGGTCCGCTACAACACGCGCGGCATCTCGCTGGTCTATGACGGCAAAGTCGTCTCCGGCCTCAAGGTGAAGTCCAACGGCAACTTCGAGGACATCCCGTGCAAGTCCGTGGTCATCGCCTGCGGCGGCTTCGAATCCAACGCCGAGATGCGCACGCGCTATCTCGGGCCGGGCTGGGAGCTCGCCAAGGTCCGCGGCACGCCCTACAACACCGGCGACGGCATCAACATGGCGCTCGCCATCGGCGCGTCGAGCTTCGGCAACTGGTCGGGCTCGCACGCGGTGCAGTGGGACTACAACGCGCCGGAGTTCGGCGACCTCTCGGTCGGCGACAACTTCCAGAAGCATTCGTATCCCTGGGGCATCCTGATCAACGCCACCGGGCGGCGCTTCGTCGACGAGGGCGCCGATTTCCGCAACTACACCTATGCCAAGTACGGCGCGATCGTGCTGCGCCAGCCCAACAACTTCGCCTGGCAGGTGTTCGACGGCAAGATCGTGCCGATGCTGCGCGACGAGTACCGCATCAAGCGCGTGTCGAAGGTGTCGGCCAACACCATCGAGGAGTTCGCCCACAAGCTTGAGGGCGTCGATCCGGTGGCGTTCCTCGACGAGATCAAGAAGTACAACGCGGCGGTGAAGCAGGGCGTCAAGTTCAACCCCAACATCAAGGACGGCCGCTGCACCGTCGGTCTCGACGTCAACAAGTCGAACTGGGCCAACACCATCGACCAGGCGCCGTTCGAGGCCTATCAGGTCGGCTGCGGCGTGAGCTTCACCTTCGGCGGCGTGCGGATCGATCCGGACTCCGGCCAGGTGATCGATTCCGACATGAACCCGATCCCCGGCCTCTACGCGGCGGGCGAACTGGTCGGCGGCATCTTCTACTTCAACTATCCCGGCGGCTCCGGACTGATGTCCGGCGCCGTGTTCGGCCGCATCGCCGGCACCGGCGCGGCCGTCACGATGCGGAATGCGTGAGTTGCGATTCATATCGTCTGTCGCGCCGCGAAAGACGGTGCGTCCGCTCCGTTGGAGGAGAGGCGTCTCCATCAGCTATAAGGCTCGCGCGCCATGAAACTGAAGAAACACAATCGCTACGCCTATTCGCCGATCACCGAGCGGCAGGACTTCACGTGGCCGGACGGTAAGCGCCTTGCCTTCTATTGCGCGCTCAATGTCGAGCATTTCAGTTTTGGCGAAGGCCTCGGCCATACACCGACGGCGCCCGGCCCTCAGCCCGATGTTCGCAATTTCGGCTGGCGCGACTACGGTCTGCGCGTCGGCATCTGGCGCGTTTTCGATATGATGGACGAATTGAAGTTGCCGATGTGCCATCTGCTCAATGCGTCGGTCTGTGAAGAGATGCCGCAGATTGCCGCGCGCATTCGCCAGCGTGGCGACGAAGTCATCGGCCACGGCTATACGAACTCTGAGCGCCAATCCGACATGGATGAAGCGACCGAGGCCGCAATGATCGTGCACGCGACCAAGACGGTGGCCGAGAGTTGCGGGCGACGTCCCTATGGTTGGATGGGCCCGTGGATTTCGGAGACGGCCGTCACTCCCGACCTGCTGCAGGAGAACGGCTATACTTTCCTGATGGACTGGCCGGCTGACGATCAGCCGTTCTGGATGAAAACGCGCGCGGGCCGCATCATGTCGGTGCCTTACCCGATCGAGATCAACGATACGCCAACGATGCTCAGCCGCGCCCAGCCCGCGACTGACTTTCATCGCATGATCCTCGATCAGTTTGAGGAAATGCTGCGGCTTTCGCAGAAACAGTCCCTCGTGTTCGGCATCTCGATGCACACGTTCTGCACGGGTCAGCCGTTCCGGCTCGCGCAGGTGCGGCAAGCCCTGCAAACACTCATGAAACATCCGGGATTCGACAAGGTGTGGGTAACGACGCCCGGCGGAATCGCCGAGTACGCGGCTAAGCTGCCGACGGCCTGCGTGCCATAGCTGGAGTTCGCGCGTCAGCTCTTCGCTGCTGCCGGGCGGCGCTTCAACTCTTCGACAATGTAGCCGCCGCTCTGCGCGGTCTCGACCACATGGCCGGAGCGCCTGATCAGGAATTCGGCGATGCGCACGGCGATCGGCCAGGCGATCCCGAATGCTGCCATGAACAGGATCAGGAACGTCATCAGGCCCAGCGTCGGCCATTCGTAATCGACCAGCCGGCTGATCAGAAAACCAAGGAACTGCACCGAGATGGTGGTCAGCGCGTAAACGATCATCAGCGTGAGCGCCTGCATGGCTCTTACTCCGCTGCGTGAGCGCAGCTGCGACCATCGGGCACACGTTGCGCCTCGAAAGTCCAGAAATTTCGCGAAAACCGCTGCCTTATTTGGCGTCAGCGCGTGCCGCCGGAGCCGGTGGTCTCGGCCGGCGCTGCCGTGGTGACCGGCGGTTTTGGCGCTGCCGCCGTCCGCGTCGGGTTGGTGTCCTTGGCGTAGATGAACGCCGAGGCGATGCCGGCGACGAAGAACGCGAAGATGCCCGCCATCACCACCGCCGAGCGTGAACGTGGAGGCTTCGTGCCGCACGGCCTGGCGGCAGTCGCTGGATTTCTCGGTGGTGGGAGAGGTTCGACATGACTCCCTCCTTAATTGCTGTGCGTGCCCCATCCGGAAAACGCGCCGAAGCGGAACCCGTTCCGGCGATTCATTCTAAGAATATAGTCATAGACCGCGTCGCGATTGGCGGGCCCGGAACACCTCTCGCGCCGCCGGACGTTTCCTTCCCGAGAAAGCATCCACTGAGGAAGGACGTCACCATGAGCATGACCATGAACAGCGGCAACGCCATGTCGACCCCGCTGGCGCACGGCCGCCACGACCTGATCGGCAGCGACCGCGTCGAAGGCACCAACGTCTATCGCTCCGACGGCAAGAAGATCGGCGAGATCGAGCGCGTGATGATCGACAAGATCAGCGGCCAGGTGGCCTACGCCGTGATGGGCTTCGGCGGCTTCCTCGGCATGGGCGAGGACCATTATCCGATCCCGTGGCAGCGGCTGACCTACAACGAGAAGCTCGGCGGCTACGAGGTCAACCTCACCGACGCGCAGCTCAAGAACGCGCCGCACTACGCCACCGGCGAGGAATGGAAATGGGATCCGGCGCGCGGCCGCGACATCTACGACTATTACGGCGTCGCGCCGTATTGGCCGATGATGTGAGCATTCGGCATAAATCGGGTGGCATTGCCGGACATGCGGACTTAACTTCCGCGCATGAACGCGCAGGCCACCCATCATCATCTGTTCGACACCGCGATCGGCGAATGCGGCGTCGCGTGGAATTCGCGCGGCCTGGTCGGCGTGCAATTGCCGGAGAAGGATCGCGGCCAGACCGAGCTCCGCCTCGCCGTCAAATGCCACAGCACCGGCGCGGCACGACGTCCCGCCCTGGATTCAGTCGGTCATCTCCGACATCCAGCGCTATCTGGCCGGCCAGCCGGTCGATTTTTCCGCGATCGACGGTCGATCTCGGCGGCATCGACGACTTCCGCCAGAAACTCTACGCGGCGCTGCGCGGCATCGGCTTTGGCCGCACCGTGACCTACGGCGAACTGGCCAAGCAGATCGGCCTGACCGGCTGGGAGGGCGCCCGCGACGTCGGCGAGGCGATGGGGAAGAATCCCGTGCCGATCGTGATCCCGTGCCACCGCGTGCTCGCCGCCGGCAACAAGCCCGGCGGCTTCTCGGCCTACGGCGGCGTCACCACCAAGCAGAAATTGCTGGCGCTGGAAGGCGTCCGCTTGGGCGAAGCGCCCGACGCCCCGCCGCGCCTGCCGGGATTGTGAGCTATTTGCCCATCGTCAGCACGATGCGCCCGCGAACTTTTCGATCCTTGATGTCGCCCAACGCCTGCGCGAACTGCTCGAGCGGATAGGCCTTGGTCGGCAGCGGCTTCAATTTCCCCGCCGCGTGCATCGCATAGATATCGGCGAACGCCGCCTGCATGTCGGCGGGCTTGCGCTTGCGGTAATCGCTGATCTGCATGCCGCTGACTTCGATGTTCTTCACCAGCACGTAGTTCATCTTCAGCGACGGGATGCGTCCCGCCGCAAAGCCGATGACGATCAACCGCCCGCACCAGGCGAGCGCCCGCACCGCGGCGTCGAAAATATCGCCGCCCAGCATGTCGACGATGATGTCCACGCCCTTTTTGTCGGTCAGCGCGAACACCTGCTGGCGAAGACCCTCATGCAGATCCGGCACCGACAGATCGACGATCGCGTCGGCGCCGGCGGCGCGCACGATGTCCTCCTTGTCCTTGCTCGCCACCGCGGCGAACACCTTGCCGCCCATCGCCTTGGCCAACTGGATCGCGGCAAGCCCGACGCCGCCGGTCGCGCCGAGCACCAGCACCGTCTCGCCCGGCGCGATCCGGCCGCGGTCCTTCAGCGCGAAATAGGCGGTGTCGTAAACCAGCGCCATCGACGGCGGCTTCCTCGAACGGCAGCGCCGGCGGCAGCTTGATGCACTGGCCCTCCGGCATCACCGCGAACTCGGCAAATCCCGCCGACTCCGCCATCAGCAGCGCGTGGTCGCCCGGCTTGAACTTCGTCACGCCGTCGCCCACCGCCGCGACCACGCCGACCGGCAGCTTGCCGGGAATGAACGGCAGCGGCGGCTTGAACTGATAGCTGCCGCTCATCATCACCAGATCGACGAAATTGACCGAGACCGCCCGCGTCTCGAGCAGCACCTCGCCCGCTTTCGGCGCGGGCTTCGGCATGTCGCCCAGGCTTGCGTTCTCGATGCCACCGAATTCGCGGACCACGACTGCGCGCATATCGATCTCTGCTGACTGGGCGGTTTCGTTGCTGGATTGAACCATCAATCGGTGTGGCGGCCAAACAGCAGCGTCAGATTGATGCGGTGATTTTCGTAGCCGGTTGCGAAATCCGTGGCGCCGGAGCGGTGAAACAGCCGGGATTCGAACAGGACCGCGCGGTTCTCGCGGTAAGGCACAACCAGGCTGTCGGCGGCGTGCCGGTCCAGGAATGCCGAGATCGCTGCCATGTCCGCATCGTAGCCTTGCACCTGCCATGCCGCGGGTGGCGGAACGCGGCACACGACCAGTCCGCCGCCATCGGGATTGCGGTTGGCGTGGTCCGGCGTCACCCAGAAGTTGATGCTGACGGCGGCATCGTCGGCGTGGGCGTCAATGGCCGCCGTGGCTTCGAGGCCCTTGAACGCCCAGGCCTGGGACAGCGGATGCGCTTTCGAGCAGGTCGGGAAAGGCGCCGCGAATCTCGTCGGCAATCTGAAGCAGCAGCGGGCAGGCGAGGCCATCCTCGAGATAGGAGGCGACGAAGCCGCCGATGTGGCTGAAGTCGTGCCAGATCGTGCTTTCGAGCAAGTGGCGCTTCAGCGCGGCGAGGGCCGGAGGGGTGAGGAGGTCGTCGAACCACACCGCGCCGCATTCGCCCTCGCGGTAGCGCTCCATCAGGGTGTCCCGGTCCGGCCGCTCGCTGACGGCACGGCCCGCGATCTCCGGCGCAGCGCCGACATGGATCGCGGTGTTGTAGTCCTCGCCGAGTGCGTCGAGCTGCTCGTCGGACAGCGGCACGGCCTGCTCCGGAACGCCTTCCGCGACCGCTTCATAGTTCCGCGCCAGAGCTTCGAAGCGCAGCCGGTCGCGGCGACGCTCCGCCAGATAACGGAACTGCTCGGCGTCGTGCAGGAGCTTGTCGCGCACCGCCCAGGTCAGCGACTTGGCCGCGATGCCGGACCGGTCGTCGCCGCGCCGGAGCTCGTAGGTGCGCGCGAAATGATCGAGCGCGCGGCCGCGGTCGCCTTCGGCGAGCCAGAGGAAGCCGAGCGCGCGATGGGCGTCGTAGTGGCCAGGATCGATCGCGCAGACCCGCGCGAAGCTCTGCAAGGCGTCGCGCGATTGGCCGAGCGCCTGCAGCGCCGAGGCGCGGTTGTAATGCGCGGAGGCATATTGCGGTTCGGCAGCGATCGCGGCGTCGAAATGGGCGAGGGCTTCGCGATGCCTGCCCTTGGCCGCGGCGATGACGCCGAGATTGTGGGTGACGGCCGGATGGCCCGGAGCAAGGCCAAGCGCGTCACGGTAGGCGGCCTCGGCCTGATCGAGACGCCCGGCCTCGTGATGCGCGACCGCGTCGGCAACGGATTGCTCGAATGGGCTCGCCATGACAGCCGCCGAATGCGCGGCGGATCAGACGCCGACCGACGCCGCGACCAGCGGGTCGCTCTCCATGTCGGCGTCTTTCACCGCACCGATCAGCTCGGTGACCTTCTTGATGCCGCGCTCGTCGCACCAGGCTTCGAGGTCGTCGATGATCTGGATCAGCGCCGTCGGATTGCGGAAACCCGCATAGCCGATGCCGACCGCGCTCGCGCCCGCGAGCATGTATTCGACCACGTCTTCGGCCTTGGTCACGCCGCCGATGCCGATGATCGGGATCTTCACCTGCTTCGCCACCTGATAGACCATCCGCAGCACGATCGGCTTCAGCGCCGGCGAAACCAGTCCGCCGAACTTGTTGCCGAGCGCGGGGCGGAAGTTGTCGGTCCTGATCTTGAGCGACAGGAAGGTGTTGGCGATCACCAGGCAATCGGCGCCGGCGGCTTCGGCGGCACGCGCGATCGAGACGATGTCGCCGGCATTGGGCGACAGCTTCACCCACAGCGGCTTCTTGGTTTTCGCCCGGATCGCCGTGATGCAGTCGCGGGTGTAGTCCTCGTGCATCGCGAAGTTGCCGCCCGTCTGGTTGCGGGTCGGGCACGAGATATTCGCCTCGATCACGTCGACGTCCGGAACGCTCAGCTCTTCGGCGAGCGCCGCGAAATCCTCGATCGTCTCCGAGTTCACGCTGACCACCAGCGGCGGCTTGAACTTGGCGTATTCGGGCACGATGTGATCGACGAAGTATTCGATGCCTTTGCCCGGCAGCCCGATCGACTGGATGATTCCGGCTTCGGTCTCGGCCATGCGCGGCGTCGGATTGCCGAGCCGCGGCTCGCGGCAGATGGTCTTTGCGACCAGCGCGCCGAGCCGGTTGAGGTCGATGACGTCGTTGTATTCCCAGGAGAAGGCGCCGGACGCCGGCTGAATCGGATTTTGCAGCGTGATGTCGCCGATCTTGACCGAGAGGTCTACCATCCCACGGCCTCCTGCATGTTGAACACCGGGCCATCGCGGCAGACGCGCCGGAGCACCCGCTGGCCATCGACCTCGAACGTGCGCATGCAGACGTAGCAGGCGCCGAAGCCGCACACCATGATCTGCTCCATGGCGACCTGGCCTGGAATGCCGTGCTTCTTGCCGAGCCGCTGCATCAGCTTCAGCAGCCGGTTGGAGCCGCAGGTGAAGAAGGCGTCGGCCTTGCGCTGTGCGATCAGGTCCTCGAGGATTTTCTCGACATTCTCGACCGCGCTGCTGTTGTCGGAATCGACCACGACCATGGTGCGTGCGCCGAGACCTTCGAACAACTCCTTCGACATCACGACGCCGGGATTGCGCGCGGAGAGGATCGCGGTGACGCCGACCTTGTTCTCGGCCGCCAGTTGCGACAGCGGCGCGAGCGTGGCCAGGCCGACGCCGCGGCCGAGCACCACGATATTTTTCCAGCCCGGATCGAGCGTGAAGCCGTGGCCCAGCGGGCCCGCGACGTTGAAGTCGTCGCCCGGCTCGAGCAATGCCATGCCGCGGGTGCCGCGGCCTTCGGTCTTGTAGAGAAACTCGATCTGACCATTGCGTCCTGTCGACGCGGTACACGCTCATCGGCCGGCGCATCCAGACCTCGGCCCCGTCGGGCGACGGGCAGAGCAGGTGGAACATCTGCCCGGCGTAGGCCTTCAACGCCTGCGGGTGAACCTTGAGGACGACGTGTTTGTATTCGTCGTTGATCGAGGCATTCGACACCACGGTGCCGATGAACTCGCCAACCTTCCGCTCCGGATAAGTGTCGACGTCCCCGATCCGGAGCGCTGAATTGGTGTATTTGTCGGACGTCTCAAACGCCATGTCGCTGCGGTATTTTGCTTGATTTCTGCGGGCCTTACCAAACGCCCGTTGACCGTTGATATGTGGCAGGCCGCAACCTGAGTCAATTGGGGTTTGCCGCATCCCTGCTGCGTGTCCCGTCGAAACGCACAGGCTGCGGCGTCACGCGGCCGGCCTCGATCCAGTCCAGGATCGCCCGCTTGAGCATCTTGCCGTTCGGCGTCAGCGGGATCTCGTCGAGCCGCAGGAAATATTCCGGCATGTCGTATTTCGACAGGCCGGCGGCATCGAGATGCGTCAGCAGTTCGGCCGGCGCCACGTCCGTGCCGGCCCGGCGTCACCACGGCGAGGCAGACCTTCTCGCCCAGCCGCGCGTCCTTCATCGGCACCGCGGCGGCGCGCTGCACCGCCGGATGCCGCGTCGCCAGCTCCTCGATATGCGCCGGATGGATGTTGTGGCCGCCGCGGATGATGATGTCCTTGCTGCGGCCGGCGATGCGCAGATAGCCCAGCGCATCGATCGAGCCGAGATCGCCGGTCATGAACCAGCCGCTCTTGTTGAAGGCGTCTTCCGTCGCGGCCTGATCGTCGAAATAGCCGAGCATCAGGCTCGCGCCGCGGCCGCCGAGCTGGCCGACCTCGCCGATTGCGGCTTCGGTGTCGGGATCGTTCTCCTTGAAGACACGAAGCTCGTAGCCGGCGCAGCACTTGCCCGATGTCTCGATGATCAGCCGCGCCTCGTCGTCCGGCATGGTGTACTGGTGGCCGCAGCTCTCGGTCATGCCGTAGCCGCTCTGCGGCTTGATGCCCTGGGCGATCAGGCCCGCGACCACCTCGCTCGGCACCGCGGAGCCCGAGATGCGGAAGCCGGTCAGCCGGCCGAGGCCCTTCAATCCGCGCTTCTGCATCTCGGCCAGAAGATCGATGGCGTTCGGCGGCACGCCGACCAGGAAGCTGGTGTTGGTTTCGAGAATGCGGTCGGCGAGGCTCGCGCCGCGCGGCAGGTCGTTGATGACGAGCTCGGCGCCCATCGCCAGCGCCATCACCTGCGCGCCGAAGCCCAGATTGTGGCTGAGCGGCGAGAGCGTATAGACCACCGAGGTGTTGCCGATGCTCCAGTCCTTGGCAAGCTGGCGCGCGTTGGCGAGCAGCGTGTTGTCGGAGTGCATCACGCCCTTCGGCTTGCCGGTGGTGCCGGAGGTGAACGCCAGATAGACGATCTGGTTGGGGTCGGTCTTGTCTGCGGCGCTGTCGTTCTTGGCCGGCGCAAGCTCGGCAAACGGCGCCTTGTCGGTCTCGGCCAGCGGCTTCAGTTGATAGACGTGCCGCAGCGTCGGAACCGCCTTGAGCGCGTCGATCAGGTCGCGCTTGTCGGCGTCGGCGCCGTAGCCGTTCTGCCAGATGAAGGCGACGCAGCGCGTGCGCTGCATCAGCTCGACCACCTCGCCGGTGGTGTGGTCGCGGTGCAGCGACGGCGAGCAGATCGCGCCGCTCTTCGAGCAGGCCAGCAGCGCGACCACGCTCTCGATCCGGCTCGGCAGCCAGACGCCGACACGCTGGCCTGGGCGCACGTCATAGCGGGCGAGATCGGCGGCGAGCGCATCCGCCGCCGCCAGCAGTTGCGCGTAGGTCAGCCGGCGATACCGGTCGCGCACCGCGAACGCCTGCGGGCGTGTGCTGCGGCATGCCAGCGCACCAGCGCATAGATGGTGTCGCCCTGCCAGAAGCCTTCGGCTTCGTATTTCTCGATCAGCTCGGCCGACAGCCGCGTCAGGATTGTGTTCATGGCCGGTAAGATCGTTCGGGCCGCGCGCTAATTCAACGAAATTCCGGCGCGCTCGATCAGCGGCGGCCATCTCAACCTGGCCGCGCAGGATTCTCGTGGCCGTAGTCCGCTGCGACCATTGCCGCGACATCGTAACGTTGGATCGGACTGATGCCGCGCGATGCGACGGCGGATTGTTCTGAGGGCTAGGAAGGGTTCCGCTCGATGACGCGCGGCCAGCGGTCCTGCCGCTTGTCCTCGTCCATTTCGGCGGCCTTGGCGTTGAGCTCGGCGGCCATCAGGCGCAAACGCTCGGCGCTCGTGAGATCGAAGCAGCTTCGCGCGATGCGGAGGCAGTTTTCGGCTTGGCGACGCAGGAACTCGGGGGTCAACATCAGTTGGCTTGTTTCTTTTTCTCGAGGTAGCGGTTCGATCCAATGGTTTTAAATGCAAGGATCGGATGTTGGTTCCCGGGAACCCTGGCATGTTTGGGGATATTCCTAATGCCTTCACCGGACAGGAGAAATTCAGGGCGCTTGACTTCGGGCGTAGGGCTCCGGAATGTTTAGAACAAACAGTGAACAAATCCGAGAGATTCCCATGGGCACGGCCGCGCCACAGCCCACGCTGAACCGTCTCCGCCAGACCCTGGCGGAAATCGATCCGAGCAATGCCCCCCGCCTCGCCGGCGAGGAGCGGCTCGTTGGGCTTGCCGATCCGATCGACCGAGCCCTCGGCGGCGGGCTTGCCTGCGGCGCGCTGCATGAGCTTGCCCCCACGGCGCCCATCCATCTCGGCGCCACCAGCGGATTTGCCCTCGCCGTTGCGGCGCGCGCGAGCGGGGAGCGGCGGCAGGTTCTTTGGGTGACCACCGATTACGCGGCGGGCGAGGGCGGCGGACCCTATGGCCCCGGCCTCGACCTGTTCGGCATGGCCTCGGCGCGCCTGCTGATGCTCCGCGTGCCGAAGCCCGTCGATGTGCTCTGGGCGATGGAGGAGGCGCTGCGCTGCCGCGCGCTCGCCTGCGTCATCGCCGAAATGACCGGCGAGGGCGCGGCGGCCGATCTCACCGCGACGCGCCGCCTCGCGCTCGCCGCGCGCGAAGGCATCAGCGCGCAGAACTCCGGCCTCGGCCTGCTGATCCGCCACAAGATCACCGACATGCCGAGCGCGGCGGCGACCCGCTGGGAGATCGCGCCGGCGCTGAGCCAGCCCGACGCCTATGGCGGCATCGGCCGCGCGCGTTTCGACCTTTCGCTTTGCAAGAACCGGCGCGGACCGTCCGGCCGTTGGATCATCGAGTGGGATCATCATGAGCGTGCTTTCCAGCCGGCGCTATCTGTCGGTGTGGCTGCGCCGGCTCTCGACCGACCGGATCGAGCGCCGCTCGTCCGAGCGGGTTGAGACCTTCGTCGTCGTCGCGTCGATCAAGGGTGCGCAGCGCATCACCGCTCTGACCGACGGCGCGGCACGGCTCGGCCTCAAGGTCGGCATGGGGCTGGCCGACGCCCGCGCCCGGTATCCGAAGCTGCCGGTGGTGGAGGCCGATCCGGAGGCCGACCGGCGCCTGCTCGAAAATATCGCCGACTGGTGCGACCGCTACACGCCGCTGGTCGGCCTCGATGCGCCGGACGGCTTGCTCCTCGACGTCACCGGCTGCGCGCATCTGTTCGGCGGCGAAGCGGCGCTCGCGCGCGATCTGGTCACGCGGCTCACGCAGCAGGGCCTGCGCGCCCGCGTCGCGGTCGCCGACACGGTCGGCTGCGCCTGGGGCGTCGCGCGCTATGGCAAGCCCGGCATCGTCCCGCGCGGCGAAACCAAAGCGGCCGTGCTGCCGCTGCCGATCGCGGCGCTGCGCGTCGATGCCGAGACCGCCGCGGATCTGAAAACGTCCGGCCTCATCTGCGTCGCCGATCTCGCCGCGCGTCCGCGCGCGCCGTTCGCCGCGCGCTTCGGCAAGGCGCTGCTGCTCCGTCTCGATCAGGCGCTGGGCGATGCCGACGAGCCGATCACGCCGCGCCTGCCGCTGCCGGCCGCCATGGCCGAGCAGCGCTTTCCCGAGCCGATCGCCCGCGAGGCCGACGTGCTCGGCACCATCGAGCATCTGGCGCGTCAGCTTGTTCGCTGTGCTGGATCGGCGCGGCGAGGGCGGGCGGTTGTTCCAGGTGGCGCTGTTTCGCGCCGACGGCAAGGTGCATCGGCTCGAGATCGGCACCGGCTCCCCGCTGCGCGATCCCGCGCGCATCCGAAAATTGTTCGAGGAGCGGCTCGCCGTGCTCGGCGACGCCTGCGATCCGGGCTTCGGCTACGACATGGTGCGGCTCTCGGCGCTGGTCACCGAGCGTTGCGATCCGGCGCAGACCGGACTTGCGGGCTCCGATCACGCCGAGGAGCTGGCGCATCTGATCGACCGGTTCGGCGCGCGGTTTGGCCTGCGCCGCGTGACGCGGCTCGTTCCGCAGGACACGCATATTCCGGAATATGCGGTGGCGGCGGTGCCGGCGCATGCGCCGCGCCGCTGCGATCGGCGGCCATGCACCGCTGTTGAGCAGGACATCTCTGTCCGCCGTCCGTCCGCTGCGTCTGTTCGAGCGGCCGGAACCGATCGAGGCCATCGCCGAGGTGCCGGACGGGCCGCCGATGCAATTTTCCTGGCGGCGCATGACGCATCAGGTCGCTCAGGTCGAAGGCCCGGAGCGCATCGCCATGGAATGGTGGCGCGACGATCACGGCAACAAGCTGACGCGCGATTATTTCCGCGTCGAGAGCAAAGCTGGCGCGCGGATGTGGCTCTACCGCGAAGGGCTTTACGACCGGGAGGTTAAGCCGCCCGATCAGCCGCGTTGGTATCTGCACGGCTTGTTTGCGTGAGTGCGAGTCATGTCTGCGTATGCCGAGCTGGCCGTCACGACGAATTTCTCGTTTCTGCGCGGCGCTTCAACAGCCAAAGAACTGGTCTTGCGCGCCAAGGAGCTTGGCCTTGTGGGTATCGGCATCGCGGACCGCAACTCGGTTGCCGGCGTCGTGCGGGCGCACGCGATGGCGAAGGTCGATTGGATTTCAAGATCGCGGTGGGCGCGCGTTTGGTTTTCAGCGATGGCACTCCCGACATTCTGGCCTATCCGCAAGATCGCGCCGCCTGGGGCCGTCTCACCCGTTTGCTGACCGTCGGCAAGGATCGCGCGGAAAAGGGTGATTGCATTCTTGGGCTGCCGGATTTGCTGGAAGAAGCGGAGGGCCTCAATCTCATTGTCATGCCGCCCGATCGGATCAATTCCGACGCCCTGGTCAGGGTGCTTCGCCGCCTCAAGGAGAAGTCGCGCCGCTCGGTCTGGCTCGCCGCCAGCTTGCTTTATCGCGGCGACGACCGCCGCCGGCTGGCGAAATTGAGGGATGCGGCCGACGGTGCACTCGTTCCGCTGATCGCCGTGAATGACGTGCTTTATCATGTGCCCGAACGCCGGATGCTGCAGGATGTCGTCACCTGCATTCGGGAGCATCGAACGCTGGAGGAGGCGGGCAAGCTTCTGGCGGCCAATGCCGAGCGGCATCTGAAATCGGCCGAAGAGATGACGCGGATTTTTGGCGAAACTTCCAAGGCCATCGGTCAGACGACGCGTTTTCTCAAGCGCTGCCGCTTCTCGTTGGATGATCTCAAACCTCATCGCTATCCCAGCGAATTCCGCAAAGGCTATGCAACGGCCCATGAGGCGCTCGTTGCTTTGACGAAAGAAGGCGCCGAACGCCGGTATCCGAACGGCGTTCCCGCACAAGTCCACAAGACCTTGAGCCACGAACTGGCAGGTCATCGAAGAGCTGGAATGCGCCGCTTATTTTCTGACCGTCCACGACATCGTCCGTTTCTCCGAGTCGAAAGGGATTCTTTGTCAGGGCCGCGGTTCGGCCGCCAATTCTCTCGTCTGTTATTGCCTCGGCATCACCGCGGTCAGCCCGGAGCGGGTGAGCGAGGGCTCCTGTTCGAGCGCTTCATGTCAGTGGAGCGCCGGGAGCCTCCCGACATCGATGTCGATTTCGAACATGAGCGCCGCGAAGAGGTCATCCAGCATGTCTACGAGCATTACAGAGAGCGCCATGCCGCGCTGACGGCGACGGTCATTTCGTATCGGAGCCGCAGCGCGATCCGTGAAGTCGGCAAGGTCTTCGGTCTGTCCAAGGACGTCATCGACGTCCTGACCTCTTCCATCTGGGGATGGTCGATGGAAGGCGTGACGAAAGAGGAGGCGCTGCGCGCCGGCTTGGATGCTTCCGATCCGCGCCTCAATCAGACGCTTGCGCTGGCCGAGGAGCTGCATGAATTTCCCCGGCATCTTTCCCAGCACGTCGGAGGCTTTGTCATTTCGGAAACGCATCTCGACGAGATCGTTCCGATCGAGAACGCCGCGATGGAAAAGCGGACGGTGATCGAGTGGGACAAGGACGATCTCGATACTTTGGAGATTCTCAAGGTCGATGTGCTCGGCCTTGGAATGCTGTCGTGCCTGCGGCGTGGTTTCGACCTGCTCGCGACTGCATTATGGGATCGAGCATACGCTTTCGAGCATTCCGGAAGATGAGCCAGCCGTTTACGACATGCTGTCGCGCGCGGATTCGATCGGCGTGTTCCAGGTCGAAAGCCGCGCGCAGATGTCGATGTTGCCGCGGCTCCGGCCGAAAGAATTTTACGACCTCGTGATCGAAGTTGCGATCGTGCGTCCCGGTCCGATCCAGGGCGATATGGTCCATCCCTATCTGCGCCGGAAGGAAGGATTGGACCCAGTCGACATTCCTTCTCCCGGTCCTGAGTTCGGCCCCAAGGATGAACTGAAGAAGGTTCTCGGCCGGACTCTTGGCGTGCCGCTGTTTCAGGAACAGGCCATGCAGATCGCCATGGTCGCCGCCGGATTCACGGCTGAGGAAGCCAGCAAATTGCGCCGCTCCATGGCGACCTTCAAGCGCACGGGCGAGGTCGAAGCTTTTCAAGAACCGTTTTATCGAGGGCATGTGCGAGCGCGGCTATCCCCGAAAGTTCGTCGAAAATTGCTTCAAGCAGATCGAAGGCTTTGGCGAATACGGCTTTCCGGAAAGCCACGCCGCGAGCTTCGCGCTTCTGGTGTATGCCTCGGCTTGGATCAAATGCCATTACCCCGATGTGTTCCTGGCGGCGCTGCTCAACAGCCAGCCGATGGGTTTTTATGCGTCGTCGCAGCTTGTTCGTGACGCGCAGGAGCACGGCGTTGAAGTGCGGCCGGTGGACGTCAATCGCTCCGATTGGGATTGCTCGTTGGAGGAGGCGCTTGCGCCGCAAGGCCGGTTGCATCCGCGCCATGCTTCGATGAGCGGGGATATTCTGACGACGCACGCGGTCCGCCTCGGCCTTCGCCAGATCGACGGCTTCTCCGAGGACTGGGCCAAGACATCGAGAGCGTCCGCGGCCGTGGCTTCGACTCGTCCGCGATCTCTGGCTGCGCACGCTGTTTCGAGGACTGGGCAAGAAGATCGAAAGCGTCCGCGGCCGCGGCTTCAACTCCGTCCGCGATCTCTGGCTGCGCACGGGCCTGCCGCCGAAGGCGCTGGAAAAGCTCGCCCACGCCGATGCCTTCAATTCGCTGGGGCTCAGCCGCCGCGATGCGCTATGGGCCGTGAAGGCGCTCCGCCGCGCCGGCGACAAGGACGATCTGCCGCTGTTCGCGCGCGCCGCCATGCCGGAGATGGAGCCCGACGTGCATCTGCCGTCGATGCCGCCGGGCGAGCAGGTGATCGAGGACTATCGCCATCTGCACCTGTCCTTGAAGGCGCATCCGGTGTCGTTCCTGCGCGCCGATCTCGATGCGCGCGGCATCGTGCGCCATGAGCTGCTTCCCACGCTGGCGCCGGGCCGGCGCGTCACCATCGGCGGCCTCGTGCTGGTGCGGCAGCGGCCCGGCACCGGCAACGCCATCTTCATGACGCTGGAGGACGAGACCGCGATCGCCAACACCATCGTGTGGCCGCGCAAGTTCGAGGAGTATCGCCCGGTGGTGATGGGCGCGCGGCTGATCAGCGTGACCGGCGTGCTGCAGAACGAAAAGAACGTGATCCACATCGTCGCCGATCATTTCGAGGATCTGACGCACCTGCTGGGGCGGCTGTCGGAGCAGGGCGGCCGCATCGATGCCACTGCGCCGGTGGACGAGATCAAGCGGCCGGTGATTTCACGCCAGCGCCATCCGCGCGCGGGCGATGCGCTGGTCACGATGCTGAAGGAGGGCAAGCCCGCGCTGGAGGAGCTTGCGCTCGTCGCAAAGCACCGCCCAGGTGATGCCGAAGGGCCGCAACTTTCACTGAAGCCTCACGTCCCCGGCTTCAGCACATCGGCCGCCCAGTCCCACATGTAATTCGTGCCGATGGTGACATTGTCCACCTGACAATGGTGGAAGCCGCCTTCCTCGCGCTGGAACACCTTCAGCGTCTTTTCCTTCGAGCCGACCGCGGCGAAGCATTTCTCGGCGATCGCCAGCGGGATTTGCTCGTCGCCGGCGCCGTGCAGCAGCAGGAACGGACACTTCATCTTCTGCACGATGCCGTCGAGCCGGAAGCCTTCGAGCTTCTTCATCGCCTCGGCGCGGCTCTTGACGCCGAACACCCACATCAGATGCTCCGGCGGCACCGACAGCGACGGCACCGTGCCGCTGTCCAGCAGATCGAAGCGCTTCTTCCAGGTGTCGTAATAGTCCCACTGCGCGCCCCAGGCGATGCAGGCGGCATAACGCGGCTCGAGCGAGGCCGCGCGCGGCGCGTAATAGCCGCCGAGGCTGATCGCCATCACGCCGATGCGCTTGGCATCGACCTCCTTCCGCCCCGCCAGATATTC
Organism: uncultured Alphaproteobacteria bacterium; assembly: GCA_963850885.1. GTDB lineage: Bacteria > Pseudomonadota > Alphaproteobacteria > Rhizobiales > Xanthobacteraceae > Z2-YC6860. The sequence goes on from CAWKOD010000040.1 coordinate 77,890, forward strand.
GTAGGCCGCGGTGCCGTATTTCTCCGTCTCGGCGATCAGCGGCAGGTCGCGGAAGCGCACGCTCTCGCCGTTGCCGGGCCCGTCGACGATCAGGCAGGCGATGCCGCGCGCCACCAGATCCGGCACGCCCTTGAAATATTGGATCTCCTTGGTGATGTCGAAGCCGTCGAAGAACACCAGCGCCGGCGCGGGCTTGTTGCCGGCGACCTCCGGCGCCGGATGCACGAACAGCGCCGGCATTTTCTTGTCGCCGTAGGGAATCTCCACCGACTCGATGCGCGGGCGCTTCAGCATCGCCGCGCCGTCGGCGAACGACTTCACCGCTTTCTTGTAGACCTCCGGCGAGCGCGGCCCGTGCTGCAGAAACCGCTCGCCGGTCTGGTAGTAGTGCGCCGCGCGCATCAGGCAGGCTGCGGCCGTCAGCGTGTGGCCTTTCTTCTGCGCGTCGCGGCCGCGCGCCTCGACCACGTCGCCCATGCGCGCCCATTCCTCGAACCAGGCGTTGTCGTCGCCGATCTTGTCGCGCAACGCGCGGCCGACGCGGTTGACCTCGTCGATCTCGGCGCCGCCCCACGGCGCGGCGGAGAGGCACAGCAGCAGCCCCATCGACCAGCGATAGTTGGTGGGGAAATAGATGAAAGCCGGATCGTCTTTGCGGTCGCTCACGTTTCCTCGCCTCGTGTTCTGCGGGCTTGTCTGCCGCTGCATTTGCAGCCAGCTTGGAAGCGGGGCGTGCTACGGTCAACACCATCTGTTGCGAGACAATCCAGCCATGCTCGACAAACCGGCCTCCAAGACCCGCAAAGCGGCTCGAAAGCCTCCGGCCCGCGTCTCGACCTGCAGCAGCATCTGGCCGATCTGGAAGCGGCCGGGCCTGCTGATCCGCATCGACCGGCCGATCAACAAGGACACCGAGCTCATCCCGCTGGTGCGCTGGCAGTTCATCGGCGGCATGCCGGAGGATCAGCGCCGCGCCTTCCTGTTCACCAACGTCATCGACTCCAAGGGCCGCAAATACGACATGCCGGTGGTGGTCGGCGCGCTGGCCTCGTCGCCGGCGATCTACGCGCTCGGCATGGGCCGCCCGGTCGAGGAGATCGGCGAGGCCTGGATGGCGGCGATCGCGCATCCGATCCCGCCGGTCGCCACCAACGACGCGCCGTGCCAGGAGGTCGTCATCACCGGCGACGCGCTGAAGACGGAAGGGCTCAAGGCCCTGCCGGTGCCGGTGTCGACGCCGGGCTTCGACGCCGCGCCTTATCTCACCGCGACGCTCTGCGTCACCAAGGACCCCGAGAGCGGCGTCCGCAACATGGGCACCTATCGCGTCGCGCTCAAAGCGGCCGACCGCGCGGTGTGCCGCATGGTGGCGCGCGAGGCCACCGGCGCCGGCGGCTTCCTGCATTGGCTGAAATACCGCGAGCGCAAGGAGAAGATGCCGATCGCCATCGTGGTCGGCGCCGCTCCCATCGTCATGTTCACCGGCCCGCAGAAGCTTGCGACCGACGTGGACGAGATGGCGGTCGCGGGCGGCGCGGCCGGCGAGGCGATCCGCATGACGCGCTGCCGCACCATCGACCTCGACGTGCCGGCGGATGCCGAGATCGTCGTCGAGGGCCTGATCGACTGCGACGTGCTGGAGCCCGAGGCGCCGTTCGGCGAGAGCAACGGCTATGTCGCGCTCGAAGCCTTCAACATGCCGATCGAGGTGACGGCGATCACCCACAAGAAGAAGCCGGTGTTCGCGCAGATCATCAGCCAGGTGACGCCGAGCGAATTGAGCGTCATCAAGAAGGTGGCCTACGAGCCGATGTTCCTCGCGCATCTCAAGACGCAGCTCGGCGTCAAGGGCATCCGCCGCGTGGTGATGCACGAGCGGCTGACCAACCTGCGGCCGGTGATCTTCCTGCAGTTCGCCGCCGAGCACGCCGCGCAGCGAGGTGTGGCGCGGCTTGAACGGCGCTTCGACCCTGCAATCGAACTGCGGCAAGATCGTCATCGCGGTGAGCGAGGACATCGATCCGTCGAGCATGGACGCGGTGCTGTGGTCGCTGGCCTATCGCACCAATCCGGTCGACGACATGCACATCGTGCCCAACCGCGGCGGCGTGCAGGGCGCGCAATACGCCGGCAACAAGACCGACTCCGGGCTGCTGGTCGATGCGACGCGCAAGCGCGCGATGCCGCCGCTCGCCCTGCCGACGCGCGAATACATGGAGCATGCGCGCGGCCTGTGGGAGGAGCTCGGCCTGCCGGCGCTGAACGTGCAGGCGCCGTGGCACGGCTACACGCTCGACGACTGGACCGACACCTGGGAGACCTTCGCGCGCCGCACCACGGCCGGCGATTGGGAAGAGACCGGCCGGGAGACGCTCAAGCGCCAGCGCCGGGGGCTGCTGCCCGAGACGCCGGTGCGTCCGGGCGAGGAGCCGAGCGGCGACTGATCGCTCAGGCGAGCTTCATCATCGCCAGCGCGGCGCGGCCGTTCGGGCCGTAGGGATTGGCGATCGATTCGCCCATCTCGAAGTGATTGTAGTGCTGCGCCACCACGAGCTCGGCCGGCTTGCCGGCGGCTTTCACCGCGGCGACGAAATCGCGGTTCTGGCGCTGGAACTCCGGCGTCTCGTCGGTGCCATGGGTGACGACAACCGGCGCGCGCAGCTTGTCGAGATGCCGCTGCGTGCTCATCGCCTGCTCCATGGCGTCGGTGAACTTGACGTAGGAGCTGCGCTTGGAGATGCGGACCGGCTTCATGTCGTACATGCCGCTCATGCACAGCCCGCCGCGGATCATGTCGGCGGGCAGGCCGAAGTCCTTCTGCCAGTCGGTGACCAGCGCCACGCCGCACAGATGCCCGCCGGACGAGAAGCCGCCGATGTAGAGGCGGCTCGGTGTCGCCGTCGAAGCTCTTGGCGTTCTTGTAGACCCAGGCGATGCCGCGCCGAACCTGATCGGCCATCATGCCGAGATCGCCGCCGGCCTCCCTGATCTGCACGAAGTCGAGCGCGACGTAATGCGCGCCGGCGTTGATGAACATCTCGGCCGGATAGCCCGATGCCCGCGAGGTGCCGGCGAGCCAGGCGCCGCCGTGGATGTAGACGAAGATCGGCGCGTTGGATTGCTTGGCGCGATAGATGTCGAGCTTTTCGAATTCGCCCGGTCCGTAGGCTTCGCGCCGCGGCTCGCCGATGCGGGCGCGCAGCGCGTCGCTGTTGGTCATGTAGCGCCTGCGGATGTTGGCCGACGCCGGCGCATAGAAGTCCTGGTCATAGGCGGCGTCGATCTCGACCTGATCCATGTCCATCCAGACTGCCGGGCCTTTGTCGTGCTTCGGCGGTCCGATCGGGCAATCAGCAAGAGCCGGCGCTGCGATCATCGCGGCGCCCGAGGCGAGCATGGTCCGGCGGGTCAATGGTGTGCGGATTTCCTGCATGGCTTGCTCCCCAAATGGCCGGTTGTCGTCGCGGCGCGATGGCGGCATGGTACAGCATCGCCGTCTCGCTTCAACGAACCGCCAGCTCCGAAGACCAAGCCCGAAGGACCACAACACCATGGCGCGCGTTCCTTATCTCCAGCAGTCCGATCTGCCGCCCGAGCACCAGGACATTCTGGCGCGGCCGATCGCGCTCAACCGCGCCATGGCGAACAGCCCGAACGCGGCCAAGGCGATGACCGGGCTTGCGATGTACATCCGCCATCACAGCAAGCTCGATCCGCGGCTGCGCGAGCTCGCCATTCTCCAGGTCGGCTATCTGGCCAGGTCGCCCTACGAATACTCCCACCACGTCAAGCTCGGCCGCGAGGCCGGCGTCACCGACGACGACATCCGCGCCATCAACGAGGAGACCGCCGGCCGGCCGACCAAGCTCGACGCGCTGTCGAAGACGGTGCTGCGCGCCGCCCGCGAGATGACCACCGATCTCGCCATGTCGGACGCGACCTTCGCCGCGCTGGAGAAGGCGCTCGGCCGCGAGCAGGTCATCGACCTGACGCTGGCGATTGCATTCTACAACGCCGTGGTGCGGCTCCTCGGCACGCTGCAGATCGACGTCGAGCCGGAGTACCAGCGCTATCTGGAAGAGCATCCGCTGCCGCGCTAACAATAGACGGCAAGAGACGGTCCAGGGAGGTCGGGCATGTTCCTGCGCAACGGCTGGTATACGGCGCTGTGGTCCCACGAACTGACCGACAAGCCGGTCGGCAAGACGTTCCTCAACGAGAAGGTCGTGCTGTTCCGCAACGCCAGCGGCCAGGTCGGCGCGCTTGAAGACTGCTGCTGCCATCGCGCCGCGCCGCTGTCGATGGGCGAGCTGTCCGGCGAATATCTCGCCTGCGGCTATCACGGCCTGAAGTTCGACGTGAACGGGCGCTGCGTCGAGGTGCCGGGCCAGCCCGAGGTGCCGGCCGGCGCCAAGGTGCGCGGCTATCCGACGCACGAAAAGAACAACATCGTCTGGATCTGGATGGGCGACGCCGGACAAGGCCGACGTCGACGAAAATTCCCGACCTGCCGTGGCTGTCCGATCCGAAATGGGCGGCGACGCCGGGCCGGCTCTACGTCAAGACGAACTATCAGTTCATTCATCGACAACCTGCTCGATCTGACCCACGTCGCCCACGTCCACAAGAAGACGATCGCCGGCGATCCGCGCGAGGCGACGACGCCGACCAAGACCGAGCGGCTGAACGACGGCGTGCGCGTCGGCCGCTGGATGATCGACTTCGTGCCGCCGCCGCTGTTCGCCAAGGCCGGCAACTTCAAGGAGAACGTCGACCGCTGGCAGTTCGTGACCTGGCATCCGCCCGGCGTCGTCTATCTCGACGTCGGCTGCGCCAAGGCCGGCACCGGCGCGCCGCAGGGCGACCGCAGCCAGGGCATCTCGATCTGGTCGAGCCACCTGATCACGCCGGAGACCGAGCACTCGAGCCACTACATGTTCGGCTTCTCCCGCGATTTCAAAACCGACGACAAGGAAATGTCGAAGCTGCTGTTCGAGGGCTCGCGCGCGACCTTCCTGGAGGACGTGGAATTTCTCGAAGCGGTGCAGACCAACCGCGTCGGACGGCTCGCTCGACGGCCTGATCCATATCACCGCCGACGCCGCGCAGCTTCAGGCGCGGCGGATGCTGAGCACGATGATCGGCGCGGAGCAGGCATGATGAGATGCGGCTCGTGTTCGGCGCTGCTGCGCTCTTGGCTCTCGCCGCGGCGCCGGCGCAGGCGCGCAGCAGTATCCGTCGCGGCCGGTGACCATCGTGGTGCCGTTCGCCGCCGGCGGCGGCTCCGACCTGCTGGCGCGCCTCGTCGCGCAGAAGCTCGAGGAGAAGCTCGGCAAGCCCTTCATCATCGAGAACCGGCCGGGCGCCGGGACGACGCTCGCCGCCATGCAGGCCGTGCGCTCGACGCCGGACGGCTACACGCTGATGCAGGCCACCAGCTCGACCATGGCCATCAACGTGTCGATGCAAAAGAAGATGCCCTACGAGCCGCTCAAGGATCTCGTGCCGGTGGCGCTGTTGTCGTCGTCGCCGTTTTTCCTGGTGGTCAATGCCAATTCGCCGGTGAAGACCGTCGCGGACCTGATCGCGCTCGCCAAGTCGAAGCCGAACGGGCTGAACTACGGCTCGGGCGGGCCGGGCTCGATGCATCATCTCAGCACCGAGCTGTTGCAGAGCCTGGCCGGCATCGAGATGACGCACGTGCCCTACAAGGCGACGCCGCCGGCGATGAACGATCTGCTCGCCGGCCATATCCAGGTGTTGTTCGGCGACACCACCTCGGTCCTGCCGATGATCCAGCAGGGCACGGTGCGCGGCATCGCGGTTACCACCGCGAAGCGCAGCCCTGCGGCGCCGGACATTCCGGCCGTCGCCGAGACGGTGCCGGGCTATGAATCCGCCTCGTGGCAGATGCTGGTCGCGCCGGGCGCGACGCCGCCGGAGGTGATCGCGCTGCTCAACCGCGAGGTTCACACGATCTTCAGCAATCCGGCGGTGATCGCGGAGCTGGAACGCCGCGGCATCGGCCCGGCGCTCACCGGCACGCCGGACGAGGTGCGGGAATTCGTGAAAAAAGAGATCGTGCGCTGGAGCGACGTGGTGCGCCGCGCCGGACTCGAGGGCAGTCAGTAGCACCGGGGACGTTTCATGATGATGGAAGGCTTCAAGCGCAGCGAGATCAAAACGAGCGGCGCCAATATCGTCACGGTGCATGGCGGCAACGGCCCGCCGCTGCTGCTGATGCATGGCAACCCGTTCACGCATCTGTCGTGGCACAAGTTCGCGCCGCGGCTGGCCAAGGAGTTCACCGTCGTCTGCACCGATCTGCGCGGCTACGGCGACAGCTCGAAGCCGCCCGGCGGCGACGATCATTCCGGCTATTCGTTCCGCAACATGGCGCTCGACAACGTCGAGGTGATGGCGGCGCTGGGCTTCAAGAAATTCATGGCGGCTGGCCACGACCGCGGCGGGCGCGTGCTGCATCGCATGTGCCTCGACCATCCCGACAAGGTCGAGCGCGCCGCCATCCTCGACATCATCCCGCAGCATCACCTGCTCAACAACGTGACGCGGCAGTGGGGCCAGTTTTCCTGGCACTGGTTCTTCAACATCCAGCCGGAGCCGCTGCCGGAAAAGATGATGGGCGCCGATCCGGACTGGTTCATCCAGAGGAAGCTCGCCAAAACTCCGCAGGGACTGGAGTTCTTCGGCAAGGAGGCGCTCGCCGAATACATGCGCTGCTTCCGCAACCCGGAGACCATCCACGCCATCTGCGAGGATTATCGCGCCACCTTCGGCGTCGATCTCGCTATGGACACCAAGGACTTCGACGCCGGCCGCAAGATCACCACGCCGTTGCTGCTGCTGTGGGGCGCGACCGGCGGCGTCGGCCGCAACCACAAGCCGGCCGATGTCTGGAAGGCATACGCATCCGATATCCGCGGCGCGCGATCGGTGCCGAGCGGACACTATCTTTCCGAAGAGGCGCCGGAGGAAACCTATCAGGAGCTTCGAGAGTTCTTTCTGGCGAAATGACATTGTTAGCGGTCGCGGGGGCGACGTTTTAAGCCGGTTATTGCAAGGATTGATGCCATGACCAAAACATCCCGTCCGTGGTACCGCGTCCTTTACATCCAGGTGCTGATCGCCATCGCGCTCGGCGTCGCCATTGGTTATTACTTTCCGGACACCGGCAAGGCGATGAAGCCGCTCGGTGACGGCTTTATCGCCCTCATCAAGATGATGATCGCGCCGATCATCTTCTGCACGGTGGTGCACGGCATCGGCTCGATGAGCGACCTCAAGAAGGTCGGCCGCGTCGGCGTCAAGACGCTGTTCTACTTCGAGATGGTCTCGACCTTGGCGCTGGCGATCGGCCTGATCGTCGGCGAGGTGCTGGAGCCCGGCAAGGGCTTTAACATCGATGCCTGCGACGCTCGATCCCAAGGCGGTGGCAACCTATGTCACCCAGGCCAAGGAGCAGGGCATCGTCGCTCATCTGCTGGGGATCATTCCCGACAGTTTCCTCGGCGCGCTGGCCCGTGGCGACCTGCTTCAAGTGTTGCTGGTGTCGATCCTGTCGGGCTTTGCCATCGCGCGTCTGGGCAAGCTCGGCGAGAAGATCAACGGCGCCATCGACGCCGCCGCTAAAGTGTTCTTCGGCGTCATCCGCATCATCGTGCAGGTCGCGCCGATCGGGGCGTTCGGTGCCATGGCCTTCACCATCGGCGCCTATGGCCTGGGCTCCCTGGTCAATCTCGCGGCGCTGGTCGCGACGTTCTACCTGACCAGCATCCTGTTCGTGCTGGTGGTGCTCGGCACCATCGCGCATTTGGCAGGCTTCTCGATCCTGCGCTTCATCGCCTACATCAAGGACGAACTCCTGATCGTGCTTGGCACGTCGTCCTCGGAAACCGTGCTGCCGCACATGCTGCAGAAGATGGAGCATCTCGGCGCGTCGAAATCGGTGGTCGGCCTCGTGATCCCGACCGGCTACAGCTTCAACCTCGACGGCACCAACATCTACATGACCTTGGCGACGCTGTTCCTGGCGCAAGCCACCAACACACCGCTCACGATCAGCCAGGAGCTCGGCATCCTGGTGATCGCCATGATCACGTCGAAGGGCGCGTCCGGCGTCACCGGCGCGGGTTTCGTCACGCTCGCCGCCACGCTTTCCGTCGTGCCCGACATCCCGGTGCAGTCGATCGCCATCATTCTCGGCATCGACAAGTTCATGAGCGAATGCCGCGCGCTCACCAACCTGATCGGCAATGGCGTCGCCACCATCGTCATCAGCCGCTGGGAGGGCGAGCTCGACGTCAAGGCGTTGCACGACACGATGGCGCACCCGATCACGGTCGGGGAGGAGATGGAGGCGCTGCCGGGTTAACGGCGGCAGCGCTTCAAACAACCGCCTCTTATTCCGCCGCTTCCGCCGTATAGGCCGGCCTTGCCTCAAGCCCGCGCAGATCGGGCAGGCCGAAATGCAGAAGCTCGGTCTCCTGCTCGGCGACGAACGACGCCCGCTCGCCGCGCTCCAGGAACACCGTGGTCAGCGGCCGCAGCGGCTGGCCGTCGACACGCCCGCCGCCGCGATAGGCGAGATAAAGGCCGCGTCCTGATCCGGTCAGCGTCGCGCCGGCATTGAGCCGGAACAGGCCGGCTTCCGACCGCCGCTCGGTGAACACACCGAGCAGCTTTTCGAATACGCCGGGCTGATCCGGCGAGGCGACCCATTCGTAGTTCGCCTGGTCCATCATCACCGGCATGGCGTAGCGCGGCTTCGGGAATTGCAGCGGCCGGCCGTTGGCCTGTTCCCAGATTGCCTGGAAGCCGTCCATGTTGCGCTTGCCGGGCTCGCCTTCGTTGCGCCGATAGACGCCGCCGTCGAATGTGCCGGTCGCCCGCAACGCATCCATGCCCTGCTTGACCTCCTTCCGCGACAGATAGCCTTGGCCGCTTGCGCCGCCGAACTGCAGCACGAAGGTCGTCGCGGTCGCCTCGCTGGTCTGCGGGCCGTAGGACGTGCCCTCCGGGAAATAGCCGACCATGCCCGGCGTCATCACGCCGTCGCGCGCGAAATTGAGATCGCCTTCGAGCTGGAAGCGGAACTGCTCGAAATTGTGCCGGTGCCGGGGCGAGACGAAATCCTTGTCGTTGCGCCCCATCGAAAGCTGGAAGTTGTCGATGGTGCCGGGCGTGCCCTCCATCAGATTGCGGTAGTGGAACGTGCCGCCGCGGTACTCCAGCCCGCGCACCCATTCCAGCTCGTCACCTTGCACGATCTTCATCGGTCTCTCCTTTGTGCAATCCTAAGACGCCGCGATCGGCGCCGGTGCGGCCAGGAAGTTCTTCACCGCGTAATACAACAGGTGCCGGTTCTTCCCATAGCCCGGGCTGTGCGCCGTCTCCGGCAGGATGACGAACTGGCGGTCGCCGTTCGGAAGCTGCTTGTAGAAGTCGAGCAGGTCCTCGTTGGTCGAGTTGCCGTCCCACGTGCCGCGGATCATCAGCACCGGCGACAGCACCTTCTTCGGGTCGACGATCGGCAGGTTCGCCGCCATGTCGAGATAGGTGCCGGTCGGGATGGTGTCGCCGAACTTCATCTCCACGGCGATGATCGCCTCGGGCACCGCCGGATCGGTGGAGCCGGGATGGCCGTCGCGGGTGAAGATCGAGCGGATCATCGCGGCGTCGCGTTTCCGCCGCGGGTTGGCGCGGAATTCGTCGATTCGCTTGCGCCGCCGCGCGATCTCTTCCGCGCCTTCGCCCTTGTAGGTGAAGGCGGACAGAATGAGCCGGTCGACGCTCGCCGGCTGCGCCTGCGCGAAGGCCGCGGCGCGGATGCCGCCCGACGACGTGCCGTACATGTGCATCTTCTGCTGGCCGGTCTCCTTCGCGATCACCGGCATCGCGGCTTTCAGATCCTCGACGCCGCTGGCGATGTCGGAGTTGTTGCCGGATGAGCCGGAGTGGCCGTAGCCGTCGTGATCCATGGTCCAGACGTCATAGCCCTCGCGCGCCATGATGTTCATCATCGAGTATTCGCCCTTGCCGGGCACATTGAGATCGTAGGACGAGCGCGTCGAGTTCGACGAGCCGTGCACCAGGAACAGGATCGGCAGCGGCTTCTCGCCGGGCTTCGGCGCGCCGACGCGCTTGCGCCACAGGTTGAGCTTTACGCCGCCCTTGTTGGCCCAGTATTCCGAGCTCCAGATTTCCGCCTCGCCCGCGGCGGCGGGCGCCGCGCCTTCCGCTTGCGCGGAGGATAGGCCGGACACCAGGCCCGCGCCAATTCCAACGCCCGCGCTCACAAGAACCGTCCGCCGTGCGATGTCATGTTCGCCTTCCATGTCGCGTCTCCCCAGTTGCCCTGCCGTTGCGCGACAGGCTGTTTGACGGAATGATAGCAGACCGCCGCGCACGGCGGCAGGTGGGAGGCGGGGGATGAGGGCGTTCAAGGCCATCGGCCTGACGGCCATTGCGGTGGCGGCTTTTGCGTTCGCCGCGCCCGTCTCGCAAGCCCAGGACTGGCCGAACCGGCCGGTGCGGGTGGTGGTGCCGTTCGGGGCCGGCGGCGCGGCCGATCGGCTCGGCCGCATCGCCGCCGACCACCTGTCGAAGGCGTTCAAGCAGCAGTTCTACATCGAGAACCGGGTCGGCGCCGGCGGCGCGGTGGCGTCGAAGGACATCGCCCGCGCCGATGCCGACGGCTATACCCTGCTGATCGGCGGCTCGGGGCCGCACATCATGGGGCCGGCCGAGAATCCCAACATCGGCTACGACCCGGTCGGCGACTTCAGCCACATCGCCATGATCGGCGGCGAGAGCTTTGCGCTGTCGGTGCAGGCAAGCCTCGGCGTGAAATCGTTCAAGGAGCTGATTGCGCTGTCGAACAGCAAGCCGGAGCCGATCAATTGCGGCACGCCCGGCGCGGGCTCGCTCGGCCAGCTCATGGTCGAGCAGATGCAATTGCGCAAGATCGCCAACCTCAACCACGTGCCCTATCGCGGCGGCGCGCCGCTGCTGACGGATTTCTTCGGCAATCACATTCCGGTGGCGGCGACGCCGATCCTGCCGATCCTGCAGCAGGCCGAGGCCGGCGCGATCGTGCCGCTGGCGGTGACCTCGACCGAGCGCGTCCCGGCGCTGAAGGACGTGCCGACCTTCGCCGAGATCGGCTATCCGGAAATGAACGGCGCGATCTGGTTCTGGCTGGCGGGCCCGAAGGGCTTGCCGGCGCCGATCGTCGCCAAGCTCAACGAAGAAATCCGCCGCCTGATCGCCGCGCCCGAGACGAAGCAGATGTTCGACAAGAGCGCGCTGTTGTCGATGGATGCCGACCCGCCGGCGCTGACGAAATACATCGCCGGCGAGGTCAAGCGCTGGACCGCGTTCGTCGAAGAGAAGGGGTTGAAGAAATAGCCATGCAAGATACCGGAATGCTCTACGACTACGTGCCGATCTCGGAGCGGAAGCCGTTGAAATGGCCGAACGGCAAGCGGCTGGCGCTGCTGATCACGCTCAACCTGGAATACTGGGAGCTGACGCAGGATCACGACGGGCCGTATTTTCCGGGCGGTCCGTCGATCAACGAGCGGCTGTTGCCGGCGCGCATTCCCGACTTCAACAACCACTCCTGGCGCGAGTACGGCCACCGCGTCGGCATCTGGCGCATCTATGACATCTTCGACGAGGCCAAGGTGCCGGCGAGCTGCACCGTCAACGGCATCCTGTGCGAGCGCCATCCGCAGATCGTGACTGGCCGCGGCCAAGCGCGGCTATGAGCTGATCGCGCACAACTACATCCAGACCGAATTCATGATCAATTACCGCGAGGATCGCGAGAAGGAGAAGGCGGTCATTCTTCGCGTGCTCGACCTGATCGAGAAAACCACGGGCAAGCGGCCGAAGGGCTGGCTGTCGTCGTCGCTCCGCTGCACGGTCAACACCTCCGACATCTGCAAGGAGCTGGGGCTGACCTATCACTGCGACTACATGAACGACGAGCAGCCGTATCTCATCAACACCGCCCATGGGCCGCTGGTCTCGACGCCGTATACGCAAGAGGCCAACGACATCGGCATGTTCCTCCGCCGCAATCTCACCGCGGACGAGGCCTTCGGGCTCTGGAAGGACGAGTTCGACGAGCTCTACCGCGCCGGGGAGAAAAGCGGCCGCATGATGAGCATCGGTCTGCACCCGCACATCATCGGCCGCGCCTTCCGCGCCCGCGCCATCCGCGAGTTCCTGGACTATGCGAAGAAATTCGACGGCGTGTGGTGGGCGACCCGCGAGGAGATCGCGGACTGGTATTTGCAGAACCACAAGAGCCATATCGGCTAGGGCTTTTTCGCGCGGATCTTCTTCTCGGCGCGCTGAACCACCCGTGGCACGCGCGTCGTGTCATTGAAGGCGCGGGCGAACTTGTCGAGCAGGCCCAGGAACGTCTCGCGTTCGTGCGGCGAAAACGCCGACAGCACGCGCTCTTGCGCCCGTCGGGCCGGCTCGGCGAGCCGCTTGAGCATCCGTTCGCCGGCTGGGGTGAGCTTCAGGCTCCGTTTCCGCCGATCATTTTTGCCGACGACGCGGCCGACGAGGCCGGCGTCCTCGAGCTTGGTCAGCACCATGCCGGTGGTGGAGCGATCGAGGCCCAACAATTTGGCCACCGTGATCTGGTCGATGCCGGGCTCCGCCTTCAGCACCAGCATGATGCCGTATTGCCGGTTGGTGATGCCGAGCGCGCCGGTCTCCTCCAGAAACAGCGACACGGAAATCTGGTGCGCGCGGCGGATCATGAAGCCCGGCCGGCGGTACAGTTTGTCGAGGGGATGTTTCGGCGATGCCATAGCTTGCCCGATATGCTCAATAAGCTGTCGCCCCGCCAAAATGCAAACGGCGCCGACATCGCGTCGGCGCCGCCACACTCCAGTTCCGTCTGGTTACTGCCAGGCGCGGTTGTCCACGGTGTTCTCGTAGGTCGCGCCGGGCGGGACCAGGCCCCAGCCCAGCGTCCAGTTGTAATTGTCGTCAAAGCGCTCGCGCGTGTAAGGCACCGGCGGCGCGTTGAGGATGCGCGCCAGCTTGAGGTCCTTCAGGCCGATCAGGCCGCCGGCCTCCGCCACGATGTAATGCGCGAACTTCTCCGGGTTCTTCTGGATCGTTTCGGCGGCGCGCGCCTCGGCGCGGAACATCTTGGCAAGCGTCGGCCCGTCCATTTCGTCGCCGGCCGCTTCGCTGCGGGTCGAGTGCGACTCGATGATGACGCGGCCGCCCTGGGCCTCGGCGACGCTGATCCACGGCTCCTGCAGGCTTGCCGCCTTCACCTTGCCGGACATCACTGCCTCCATGCGCTGGCGGTGGGTGCCGGCGTTGGTGATCTTGATCTCGTCGCGCTTGATGAAGCCTTCCATCATTTTCAGCATGGTGAAGTGCGAGCCGTTGTACTGGCTCACCGCGATCGGCACGTTCTTCAATTGCTCGGGCTCGTAGATGCCGGAGCGCGGGTCGACCACAATGGCGAAGCTCGACATTGCGGAGCCCAGCGCCACGATCTTGGCGGGACGCAGGTTCTTCTCCTGGATCGTTTCCACCGCGCGTTTCATGATGCCCCATTCGCACATGCGGAACTGGTCGCACTGGCCCTGGTCGTAAGTCGCCTCCAAGCCGCGCTTGAAGATGTCGTCCTTCAGCGCCCGGTCGTCGGAGTTGTGCTGGCCGCTGCCCGGCGTGACGAGAATGTCGACGTCGAGACCCTCGTCGCGGAAGAAACCTTCGTCGCGCGCGACCAGCAGCGGCAGGTCGTGCACCGCGTTCATCATCGAAGCTTTGACTTTTTTCAGCTCGGCCATCGGCGTTCTCCGTCCCTGATGTTGATTTGTTTTTATCCGCACCGGCTTTTGCCGGACGTGCGATTGAATAACATTCTTTCATTTCGTCAGACGTCTGTCAATTTAGCGCCGGACTTTCAGCGCACCGTGGAATGACGCCGGCGGACCTGTCAATTTACCGGCGTGAACAGCTCTTCGACCGCATACTTCCTTGGCACCATGTGCTGGTCGAACGCGAACTGCGTGATCGCCTCGAGCGCCTTGCGGTTCTTCTCGATGCCGAATGGGAACGGGTCGCCGACCACCGCGGCATTGACGGTCGCCGCCTTGTCCCACGACGCGATTTCGTTGCCCTGCATATTCTGGAGGTATTCGGCCTTGGCCGTCTCGAACGCACGCGTCAACTCGCCGGCGATCCCGGGATTGTCCTTGAGCACAGAGTTCTTGACGACGATGCCGTGGTTGATCGGGTAGATGCCGGTCTTGCGGAAAAAGTCGAACGCAGCGTTGCGGGCATCGGGAATGAGCGGCTTGATCTCGGGCGCTTCGACGCCGACCTCGCCAAGGGCGGCGTCGACCGCGCCGGACAGCAGCAGGTCCTTCATCGGCTTGCCGCGGCAGCTGGTGTCTACGTTGGGCGGGTATTGAAATCCCAGTACGTGCTCGTCGTCGGTGGGCACCCAGGTGATTTTGTTCAGATCGACGCCGTATTCGGACTGCAGGATGCCGCGGGCCCACAGCCCGGTGGTGACGGTGTAGCCGCGGTTGACCCCGACCTTGCGGCCCTCCAGATCCTTAGGCGTCCGGATGCCGGATTTCTCATTGTAGAAGATCGCCCAGTGATGAAAATTCCGCGTCACGAACAGCGGGATTGCGGTGAACGGCAGGCCGGCGGCGCGGGCGCAGACATAGGTCGTGAACGCCATCTCGCAAATGTCGAATTCGAGCCCGCGGCACATGCGGCGCATCATCGGGACGATCTGGTCGACCTCGACAAATTTGAGATCGAACCGTCCAAAATCCGTGCCTGCCTGTTTGATTGGCTTGGTCAGCCCGTAATTTCCGAGGGCAAACGTCAGCGACTGCATCGAACGGCTCCCCATTAATTACAGGGGAACAATAGCCATTCTGCTTGTGGCCGTAACCCAGGAATGCTCGCCTCCGCAGGCAAGTTCTGGTACTAGCCAGCAATCGTCGGTTCGCGGACCGATCTGGGGCACAAAATGACGTGGCTGCGTGCTTTTGGGCGGTTCTTTGATCAAAAGATCGGCCTGCACCGACTTGGCATCATCCTCAGCCTGATCATCATCACCATCGCCGCAGTTGTGCTCTACCGCAAGCTGCACAACGTCAACATCAGCAAGGTGCTGACCGCGGTGGCGACGGTCGAATACAAGGACGTCGCGATTTCCGCGCTGTTCGTCGCCCTCGGCTATTTCACGCTGACCTTCTACGACTTGTTCGCATTGCGCACGATCGGCCGCAGGGATGTGCCCTACCGCATCGCGGCGCTGGCGGGCTTCACCTCCTATTCGATCGGCCACAACGTCGGCGCCAGCGTCTTCACCGGCGGCGCCGTTCGCTACCGCATCTATTCGGCCTGGGGGCTCGATGCCATCGAGGTGGCGAAGATCTGCTTCATTGCCGGTCTCACCTTTTGGCTCGGCAACATCACGGTGCTGGGTTTCGGATTTTCCTACCATCCGCAGGCCGCCTCCGACATCGACCTGCTTCCGCTCTGGCTGAACAGGACGCTCGGCATCGCGGCGCTCGTGATCCTGACCGGTTACATCGCCTGGGTGTGGCGCACGCCGCGCGTCATCGGGCGGCAGAACTGGCAGGTGCGGCTGCCGAACGGGCCGTTGACGCTGTTGCAGATCGTCATCGGGATCGTCGATCTGTCGTGCTGCGCGCTGGCGATGTACATGCTGGTGCCGAACGATCCGCACATGCAGTTCATCGACGTGGCGGTGATCTTCATCACCGCGACGCTGCTTGGTTTCGCCAGTCATTCGCCGGGCGGGCTCGGCGTGTTCGACGCCGCCATGCTGGTTGCGCTCTGGGAGTTCGATGCCGAGGAGTTGCTGGCGGGCTTGCTGATCTTCCGGCTGCTTTATTATCTCGTGCCATTCATGCTGGCGCTCGCGGTGCTCGGCATACGCGAGTTCAAGCTGCATTTTTTCGAGCGGCGCAATGTCAGCGACCGATGACGGCGGCGGCGCGGACGAGGGCTGGGTCGCCCGCCTGAGCCGTCTGCTGGGCGCGCGCGAGGAAGACACGCACGCCACGCTGGCGGCCAGGTCCGCCACCGACCCTGGCCGCAACGCCCCGGATACCGCGCTGCTCGACGCCGTCATTTCGGGGATGCCGGACCCAGTCGTGGTTTTGGATCAGGACGGGCGCGTCATCGCCTTCAACACCGAGGCGACGGCGCTGGCGCCGGCACTCCGCCGCGGCGAGCCCGCCTCGATTGCGCTTCGCATGCCGGAGCTCGTTGAAGCCATCCGTGCCGCCAGCGCGACCGACAAGGCGCAGCGTATCGAATTTTCCGCGCGGTTGCCGTCGCCGCGCTTCTCGGAAGCTTTCATTTCTCCAGTCACGCTGGCGCAGCCCGGCCGTGCCGGCATCGTGGTTCTTACCGTCCACGATCTGACCCCGATCCGGCGGGTCGAGGAGATGCGCGCCGACTTCGTCGCCAACGTGAGCCACGAGCTGCGCACGCCGCTCGCGGCCATCACCGGTTTCATCGACACATTGCAAGGTCCGGCGCGCGACGATCCGGCAGCGCGCGAACGCTTTCTCGGCATCATGCAGGCGCAGGCCTGGCGCATGGCGCGGCTGATCGACGACCTGCTCTCGCTTTCGAGGATCGAGCTGCGCGCGCATCAGCGGCCCGAAACGCCGGTCGATCTCGTCCCGATCGTGCGCCAGATCGTCGACGGCTTGCAGACCCTGGCACGTGATCGCGACGTCGCGCTTGAGGTTGCGGCGCCCGCCGAGCCGCTGATGGTGCTGGGCGACCGCGACGAGCTCACGCGGCTGTTCGAGAACCTGATCGAGAACGGACTGAAATACGGCGCCAGCGGCAAGCGCGTCGATATCGCTCTGACGCCCGTCACCGCAAGCGACGGCAAGGGCGAGGCGCGCGTCTCGGTGCGAGACTACGGGCCGGGCATCGCCACCGAGCACCTGCCACGGCTGACCGAGCGGTTCTACCGCGTCGATGTCAGCGAGAGTCGCGCCCAGGGCGGCACCGGCCTGGGCCTTGCTCTGGTCAAGCACATCCTCAACCGCCACCACGGCAGGCTTTCGATCGAGAGCAGGGAAGGTGAGGGGGCCACCTTCACGGTGCGGTTGTCATTAAGCGACGGAAAATCACCACTTAAATAGGAATACTGCTTATATTTCAACGTATTGCCGTGTCACGTAGCTGTCACGGAACGATCATACAACGATGACATGGGACGTTTAAACATCGACTGGGGCTTCGCTACGGATCGCTCAAAAACACAAGCCGGCCCAGCCACAAGTACCTGCGTTACGACCCCAACTGACCAAAACAATCAAAGGCGCTTGCCGCGGGTCTCGGACCCGTGGGGGACGAGCCTTTGGACATGACAGGAGAGAACGAATGAAACACATGAAGACAATTCTCGCGGCCGGCGCCATCACCGCCGCCATCGTATGTCCGGCCATCGCCATCGATATTTCCGGCGCCGGCGCGACATTCCCGTATCCGGTCTATGCCAAGTGGGCGGATGCGTACAAGAAAGAGACCGGAAACGGAATGAACTACCAGTCGATCGGCTCCGGCGGCGGCATCAAGCAGATCACCGCCCGCACCGTGACCTTCGGCGCCACCGATATGCCGCTAAAGCCGGACCAACTCACGAAAGACGGCCTGATTCAGTTTCCGACGGTGGTCGGCGGAGACATTCCGGTCGTCAATCTCCAAGACATCAAGTCCGGCGATCTCAAGCTCGATGGCGCGACGCTTGCCAAGATTTTCCTCGGCGAGATCAAGACCTGGAATGATCCAGCGATCCAGAAGCTGAACCCCAGCGCCAAGCTGTCGTCGCAGGCGATCGTCGTCGTGCATCGTTCCGACGGTTCGGGCACGACATTCATCTGGACGGATTATCTGTCGAAGGTCAGCGCTGATTGGAAGTCGAAGGTCGGCGCCAACACGTCGGTAGAATGGCCCGTTGGTATCGGCGCCAAGGGCAACGAAGGCGTCGCCAACAACGTTTCCAACACCAAAGGCTCAATTGGCTACGTCGAGTATGCCTACGCCAAGCAGAACAAGATGACGACCGTGAACATGATCAACAAGGACGGTAAGGCCGTCGAGCCAAGTGCAAAGGCCTTCCAAGCTGCGGCTGCCAATGCCGATTGGGAGAAGGCTGACGGCTTCTATGTGATCCTTACGGATGAACCTGGTCCCGAATCGTGGCCGATCGCCGGCGCGACCTTCATCTTGATCCACAAGCAGCCCCAAGACCCGGCGGCAGCCGCCGAGGCCTTGAAGTTCTTCTCCTGGGCCTTCGCCAAGGGCGACAAGATGGCTGAGGATCTCGATTACGTCCCGATGCCTGACAAGGTCGTGACTGCCATTCAAAAAGAATGGGCGGCCAAGGTGAAAGACGCTGGTGGTAAGCCTCTGTTCACGGCGGCCCATTGACGTGACTTGTGGGGAAAGGCGCCGTTTGGCGCCTTTCCCTCGCTGCTCTTGGAAAAACACGACTTGCGAGGCTGCGGGGACGCGGCTTGAGTGGGCTCCCGACAACGAGACCACTGGGAGCTTTGAATGCAGCCCGCCGGGAGGCGAGACGTGGTTGATCTAGCGTTACAGGGAGGGGCAGTTCGGGCCAGAGAGGCCGTTTCTCGCTCTCAGGCGTTGGCGCGGTTGAGGCTCGGTGACGTGGCGTTCCGTCATCTGACCCGTGCCGCCGCGGTCATGGTTCTCCTCATTCTCAGCGGCGTCATCCTGTCGCTCGTAATCGGTTCGCTGCCGGCGATCCGGGAGTTCGGCCTCGGCTTTCTGTTCAGCGAGCGCTGGAATCCGGTTACCGAGAAGTTCGGCGCGATGGCGCCGATCTACGGCACCATCGTCACCTCGCTGATCGCGATGCTGATCGCCGTGCCGATCGGCCTGATGATCGCGATGTTCCTCACCGAGTTGTGCCCGCAATGGCTGCGGCGCCCGATCGGCACGGCCATCGAACTCTTGGCCGGCATCCCGAGCATCATCTACGGAATCTGGGGCCTGTTCGTGTTCGCGCCATTCCTGCAGGATACGCTGCAGCCGTTCCTGATCGCGGTGTTCGGCGATATCCCGGTTCTGTCCTCGCTGTTCGCGGGACCGCCTTACGGCATAGGCACGCTGACCGCTGCACTGATCCTTGCCATCATGGTGTTGCCGTTTGTCACCTCGATCTCGCGTGATGTGTTCGACGCGGTGCCGCCAGTGCTCAAGGAAGCGGCCTATGGCCTCGGCTGCACCACCTGGGAGGTGGTGCGCTACGTGGTGTTGCCCTACACCCGGGTCGGCGTCATCGGCGGCGTCATGCTCGGCCTCGGCCGCGCGCTCGGCGAGACCATGGCGGTGACCTTCGTCATCGGCAACGCCCACCGGATTTCGGCCTCGGTGCTGGCGCCCGGAACCACCATCTCCGCCACCATCGCCAACGAATTCACCGAAGCGGTCGGCGACCTCTACACCTCGTCGCTGATTCTGCTCGGCCTTATCCTGTTTGTCATCACCTTCTTCGTGCTCGCGGCGGCCCGCTACATGCTGTCGCGGATCAACAAGCGGATCGGGTGATTCATGGCAAATCTTTACGCCGCCCGCCGCAGGAAAAATACCGCCTCGATGGTGCTGTCGCTGGCCGCCACGGCGTTCGGACTCGGCTGGTTAGTGCTGATCCTTGGCGTGCTGCTGTGGGAAGGCTTCAGCGGCCTGTCGCTTGCAGTCTTCACCGAGATGACGCCGCCGCCCGGTTCGACCGGTGGTCTGCTCAACGCGATCATGGGTAGCCTGGTGCTGACCGGATTGGCCGTGCTGATCGGCACGCCGATCGGAATCCTGGCCGGCACCTATATGGCGGAATACGGCCGCCACGACCGCCTGACTTCGGTGGTGCGTTTCATCAACGACATTTTGCTTAGCGCGCCATCGATCGTCATCGGCCTCTTCATCTATGAGGTGATGGTGTACCCGATGGGGCATTTCTCCGGCTGGGCCGGCTCGGTCGCGCTGGCGGTGATCGTGATCCCGGTGGTGGTGCGAACCACGGAAGACATGCTGACCTTGGTGCCGGATACGCTTCGCGAGGCGGCAGCGTCGATCGGCTTGCCGCGCTCGCTGATGATCATCCGCATCGCCTATCGCGCGGCCAAGGCCGGCATGGTGACGGGCGTGCTGCTGGCGATCGCCCGCATCAGCGGCGAGACTGCACCGCTGCTCTTTACCGCGCTCAACAACCAGTTCTGGAGCAGCAACATGAATGCGCCGGTGGCAAGCCTGCCGGTCGTCATCTTCCAGTTCGCGCTCAGTCCTTACAAGGACTGGCAGGCGCTGGCCTGGACCGGAGCACTGATCATCACCATGGCCGTGCTTGCGCTGAGTATCACCGCACGCGCTTTGACCACGACGAGAAAACAGTCATGAACGTCGCCACGATGACCTCCCCTAGCGTTACGACACCCACCGTCCGGCATGCTCCGGTCGACACCGCTGGGCTCGACGAGCGGATTTCGATCCGCGGCCTCAATTTCTACTACGGTGACAACAAGGCGTTGAAGGACATCTCTCTGCCGCTCTACGCCGGCAAGGTGACGGCCTTCATCGGTCCGTCCGGCTGCGGCAAGTCCACCCTGCTGCGCGTGCTCAACCGGATGTACGATCTCTATCCGAACCAGCGCGCCGAGGGCGACGTGACGTTCGACGGCGAGGACATCCTGTCGCCCAAGCAGGATCTGAATCTGTTGCGCGCACGGATCGGCATGGTGTTCCAGAAGCCGACGCCGTTCCCGATGTCGATCTACGAGAACATCGCTTTCGGCATCCGGCTGTATGAGAAGCTGCCGAAGAGCGATCTCGACGACCGGGTGGAAACAGCCCTCAAGCGCGCCGCGCTGTGGGACGAGGTCAAGGGCAAGCTCGGCGCCAACGGCTTGAGCCTGTCCGGCGGCCAGCAGCAGCGCCTGTGTATCGCCCGCACCGTCGCGGTGCGGCCCGAAGTTATTTTGTTCGACGAGCCATGCTCGGCGCTCGACCCGATCTCTACCGCCAAGATCGAAGAGCTGATGGACGAGCTCAAATCGGAATACACCCTCGTGATCGTTACCCACAACATGCAGCAGGCTGCGCGCGTGTCGGATTTCACCGCCTTCATGTATCTCGGCGAGTTGATCGAGTTCGACACCACCAGCAAGATGTTCACCGCGCCGCACGACCGGCGCACCCAGGACTACATCACCGGTCGCTTCGGCTGACGGTGGAGAGCATGATAGACATGATGAACGAACACACCGCCAAGGCGTTCGATAGCGATCTGCAGGAGCTCACCCGCAAGGTGGCGGAAATGGGCGGCCTGGCCGAGCGCGAGATCGCCAACTCGATCCAGGCGCTGACACGACGCGACGCCAATCTGGCCATGCGCGTGGTCGCCGCCGATCCGACCATCGATGCGTTGCAGCAGGAGATCGAGGAAAAGGCCGTCCTCACCATTGCCCGCCGCCAGCCGATGGCGGTGGATTTGCGGGAAATCGTGGCGTCGCTCCGCGTGGCGAACGATCTGGAGCGGATCGGCGACCTCGCCAAGAACATCGGCAAGCGCGTCGGCGCGCTGGAGGGCGACTTTTATCCGAGCAAGCTGTTGCGCGGCGTCGAGCACATGGCCTCGCTCGTGCTCGGCCAGCTCAAGCAGGTGCTCGACGCGTACGCCAGCCGAGATTTGCCGAGCGCGCTGGCGGTCTGGAAGGGCGACGAGGAGATCGACGCCATGTGCACCTCGCTGTTCCGCGAGTTGCTCACCTACATGATGGAAGATCCACGTAACATCACCTTCTGCATCCACCTGATGTTCTGCGCAAAGAACATCGAACGGATGGGCGACCACGCCACCAACATCGCTGAGACCGTGCATTACATGGTCGAGGGCAAGCCGATCGCCGAAACGCGGCCGAAGGGCGATACCACCGCGTTTGCGAAAGCGGCGCTGACCTAGAGGCCGCACGATGGGCGCACGCATCATGATCGTCGAGGACGAAGAGCCGCTGGCGCTCTTGCTTCGCTACAATCTCGAGGCGGAGGGCTACGAGGTCGAGACCATCGCCCGCGGCGACGACGCCGACACCCGGCTTCGCGAAGGCGCCCCGGACCTCGCGGTGCTCGACTGGATGCTGCCCGGCCTTTCCGGCATCGAGCTGTGCCGGCGGCTGCGGGCGCGTCCGGAGACCAAGGCGCTGCCGATCATCATGCTCACCGCGCGCGGCGAAGAAAGCGAGCGCGTCCGTGGTCTCGCGACCGGCGCCGACGACTACATCGTCAAGCCGTTCTCGGTGCCGGAGCTGATCGCTCGCGTGCGTGCTCTGCTGCGCCGCGCCTCGCCGGAGCGCGTTGCCGACGTGCTCAGCCACGGCGACATCGAGCTCGATCGCGAGAAGAAGCGGGTGTCGCGCGCCGGCCGCGAGGTCGATCTCGGCCCGACCGAATATCGCCTGCTCGAATTCCTCATGGAGCGGCCCGGCCGAGTGTTCTCGCGCGAGCAATTGCTCGACGGTGTTTGGGGCTCCGAGGTTTATATCGACGAGCGCACGGTGGATGTTCATGTCGGGCGGCTCCGCAAGGCGCTCAACCGCGGCCGCGAGGCCGACCCGATCCGAACTGTCCGGGGCGCCGGCTACGCATTGGACGACCGTTTCGGGCGGTCTGCCGCGTAGCGAAGCTGAACTGCTGACATCAGCACGACAAGATCGCCGCCACAGAAGCAATGTTCTGTTGGTGCTTGTTTTTATTGGAGAAGTCCGCGCAATTCGGCTGCGGGCGGAAGGCAAAATTCAAGTTTCCGCCGTCTTGTCGTCATAAGTTGGATTGTAGTTCCACTATTTGGCCTTTGTGATCCCGCCAGGGAACCGGAGATGTGCAACGCAAGTTGCTCCTCTGTGTTCTCGAACATCATTGGGGGAGTCATGCGCCTAGATCACAGAATGGTGGTAGCACTGTTGGCCGGTTCGCTGTCGCTGGCAGGAATGGTCGCCACAGCACAATTCCTGGACGCCGCAGAACTGACGCAGCAGGCTCAACCACAGGACCTGTCGCAACCGGGCCCACAGACCGTGGGATCGGCGCCCGCTGAGCTGCCCAGCCTGCGCGCCAAGAAACGGGTTTCCGGCCAACCGGCTGAAAATGTCGCCAACCCACCGGCAAGCGTGGCGCTTGATCGTCAAGAGGCGCAGGGCGTGCTGGGTCGGGAGGTCCGCAGCGCCG
The DNA here is from genome assembly GCA_963850885.1 of uncultured Alphaproteobacteria bacterium. GTDB lineage: Bacteria > Pseudomonadota > Alphaproteobacteria > Rhizobiales > Xanthobacteraceae > Z2-YC6860. Next base: position 101,215 of record CAWKOD010000040.1, read on the forward strand.
CCGATGAGAATATGGGTCGCATCATCGACGTGATTGTCGATCGAGCGGGAACCGTGCGCGCCGCGGTCATCGATTTCGGAGGTTTTCTGGGCGTCGGCAGCAGAAAAATAGCAGTCGACTGGAATGCACTTCGTTTTGCAGCAGTCGATGGCCACGATCGTATCACAGCGGAGTTCACACGAGATCAGGTGAAGGCCGCGCCGGAATATCAGGACGGCAAGTCCATCATCGTGCTGAGCGCGATGGGAGGCTATGATCGATTTCGCGTCAGCACGTCGGTAAATTCGGAGAAGTAAGCTGTCCGCGAAACCGTCTCCGCGCGCGGTCGAAATGTCCGGCGACGACCGGCGGCGGAAACCTGCGGACGCGCGTCGAGTTTTTTCGGTCATACCCGGCACACCGGAGCCCGTGGAACCACCGCCCACTCCGTCGCAACAGAGTCTTGCGGGGACTGGACTGGTTTGTCTTTTGCGTCGCGGATGTGCAGACCGGGTTCGGTCCTTTTGTTGCCGTTTATCTGACCACGCAGAAATGGACCCAGGTCGACATCGGTCTGGTGTTGACGGCGGCGGGTCTCGTCGCTTTGGCGGGACAGATCCCGGGCGGTGCCACGGTGGACGCTGTGCGGAATGAACGCCTCATTGCCGGCCTCGCGATCGTGGCGATCAGCATCAGCGCGCTCACTTATGCGGCCTGGCCGATTTTTCCGGTGGTGCTCGCTGCCGCTAGCCTCCATGCCGCCGCGAGCTGCGTGCTGGGGCCGGCGATCGCCGCCATCAGTCTTGGGCTGGTGGGACATCAAGCCATAGGAGAACGTCTTGGACGAAATGCCCGCTTCGCATCGATCGGCAACGGCCTTGCCGCCGGAGCGATGGGCGCATGCGGCTATTTCTTCTCGGCGCGCGCCGTTTTTGTCGTCACAGCGCTGCTGCTCGTTCCCACGCTCCTCGCCATTCGGCGCATATCGGCGATCGAGATCAATCCTGAGCGGGCCCATGGCGGCGTCCCGGCGCGCCGCGGAAAACAGTCGCCGGCCGAGTTCATCTCTCTCCTTCGTCGTCGATCGCTGCTCATTTTCGCCGCCTGCATCATGCTGTTTCACCTCGCAAATTCGGCGATGCTTCCGCTCATGGGCAGCGTCCTGACGACGCGCTCAAGCCAATGGGCGACGTTGCTGATTGCGGCCTGCATCATCGTACCGCAGTGTGTTGTCGCCATGATATCGCCCTGGGTCGGACGCCGGTCGCAGTCCTGGGGACGCCGGCCCTTGCTGCTCATGGGCCTTGCGGCGATGCCTGTGCGAGGATTGTTGTTTGCGACCGTCGGCAGCCCCGAACTGGTGGTCGCGGTGCAGTTGCTGGACGGCCTGACCGCGGCCGTGCTCGGGGTGATGGTGCCACTGGTGATCGCCGACGTTACCCGTGGCACCGGGCATTTCAATTTGGCGCAAGGCATTATCGGCACCACGACCGGACTCGGCGCCGCCGCCAGCGCCACCGTGGCCGGATATTTGACGGAATACGTCAACAGCCAATTCGCATTTCTCGGACTGGCCGTGATCGGTATGGCCTCGGTGATGGTGGCGTGGGCGCTGATGCCGGAAACCCGGCCGGCGCCCGAACGAGAACGGCTGGCGCCGGCAGTGGTTTGAACCGGTCACCGGCACACAGTGCCAGCGCAGATCAGGAAAGCTCGACGGTGGAACGGTGCATTGACGGAGCCTCGCCGCCAACCAGTCTCAGCCGCGGCTTCTCGGCATCCATCAAGCTTCGATAGACGGCGAGATAGTCTTGCGCCATCCGGTGCGCCGTGAACCGCTGCTCGAATCGCTCGCGCACCTTCGCGCGCGACAGCTCAGCCACGCGATACACCGATCCGACCGCACTCTTCTCATCCTCGACGATGAATCCGGTCAGATTGTCCTCGACAATCTCGGGCACTGAGCCACGGTTGAAGGCGATAACCGGCGTGCCGCACGCCATGGCCTCGATCATCACCAGGCCAAACGGTTCCGGCCAATCGATCGGTACAAGCAGCGCGACTGCGCCGCTGAGAAACGCCGACTTCTCGTGATCGGCGATTTCGCCGATGTACTCCACGCCTGGACCGCCCATGATGGGGCGGATGCTTTCCTCGTAATAATCGCGATCGGCATTGTCGATTTTGGCCGCGATCTTTAGGGGCAGGCCGCACTCCTGCGCAATCCGGATTGCGCGATCAACGCGCTTTTCGGGTGCGATGCGGCCGAGAAATGCGAGGTACTGCTGGCTTACCGGCAACGGCGCGAGCATCCGTTCCGGCAATCCGTGGTGGATCGTGCGCACCCAATTGGCGTTTGGAACCGGCCGCCGTTGCGCGTTGGAGATCGAAACCACCGGTACGGAGGAAAACGTACTGAACACCGGCTGGTGTTCCGGCAAGTCGAGACGGCCATGCAATGTGGTCACGAAAGATGTCGATTGCCGCGAAAAAAGTGAAAACGGATAATAATCGAGATGGCAGTGGATGAAGTCGAACTCATCGGCGCGCCGCCGCACCTGTTCGAGCATCACCATATGCAGCGCATTGGCATCGCGAACCGATCCGTCAAGGCGGAGCGCCCGCGGCCACGGTGCCTCAAGTTTGGCCGACGTGCGCGAGTCGCCGCTCGCAAACAAGGTCACATCGTGACCGAGCTGGATCAGCTCTTCCGTCAGCCACGAAACGACACGCTCAGTGCCGCCGTACAATTTCGGAGGGATGGCTTCGGTCAAAGGTGCGACTTGCGCGATCCGCATCGAGAGAACTCCTTCCAATCCGGCCAGAAGCCCCGAGGCCCAAGCTCTGTAACGTGTGAAGACGGATCGGCGACAACAAGGCAAAAATTCAGCAACGACAGGAAATAATTTCCATTGCGAATTTGGAACCTTTGAAATGCAGTTTCGTCATCACAGACCTGCATCTGTGGTGTACGGAAACTTCAGAGAGGGTCAGACGTTGGTTGGCCGGGCATTGCTGCCAACGCAAAGATGAGATCAGCAGCCGATGAATGATTCTCATCCTTACGGCAGTCGGCCTTTTGCCTTCATCTTCCGATACATCCGGATGCGGCCAGGGCCTCACGCCGTCATACTGACGGCGGTATTGGCAGCGGTTGCCTGTTCTGTAGGCACGCAATATGCCGTCAAATTCATGGTCGACGTGCTGTCGGACTCCGGCCGGGCCGGCGAGGTCTGGATCGCGTTCGCCTTCCTCCTTGCATTGATTGCCGCCGACAATCTGCTGTGGCGGGTCGCCAGCTGGATCGCAAGTTTCACATTCGTCCGCGTCACGGGCGACTTGCGGCGCGATTTATTCCGGCATCTCACCGGTCATTCGCTTGGTTATTTCGCGGATCGGTTGCCCGGTACCTTGACCAGCCGGATTACGGCCACGTCCAACGCCATCTATACCGTGGAGAATATGTTCGTATGGAACGTAATGCCGCCCTGTATGGCAACCGTGGCAGCCATCGCGCTACTGGCAACCGTCAGTGCGCCGATGGCTCTGGGCCTGGGCATAGTCGCCAGCATCCTGGTGATTGCAATGTTCCGTCTGGCGGCCGCGGGGCGGCCGCTGCATCACGATTTCGCGGACAAAGCGGCCATCATCGACGGCGAGATGGTCGACGTCATCAGCAATATGCCGCTGGTCAATGCGTTTTGCGGTGTGGGCCACGAGCATCGCCGGTTCGACAAGGTCGTCGATCAGGAGATGACGGCCCGGCGGCGCAGTCTCCTTTACCTCGAGAAGCTGCGCATCCTGCACGCCCTGATCACCATCGTTCTGACGGCCGGAGTGGTGGCATGGGCGATCGTGCTGTGGCAGCGCGGGGCAGTGACGACCGGCGACGTCGTTCTGACCTGTACGCTCGGCCTTGCGATTCTTCATGCCACGAGGGATCTGGCCGTGGCTCTCGTTGATGTGACTCAGCATGTCGCCAGGCTATCGGAGGCGCTTGGAACGCTTTTGGTGCCGCACGACATGCGAGATCATCCGGAGGCAACGCCGTTGGTCAAACAGGGCACCAGCGTCGCGTTCGAGAATGTCGCATTCCAATACCCCGACGGCCGGCGTGTTTTTGCCGGCTTCGACCTGAAGATCGAGCCCGGCGAGCGCGTCGGCCTGGTCGGCCAATCAGGAGGTGGCAAGTCGACGTTGTTCGCGCTGCTCCAGCGGTTCTATGACCTGCACGGCGGGCGAATTCTGATCGACGGTCAGGATATTTCGAGAGTGACGCGGGATAGCTTGCGAAACGCCATCGCTGTCGTTCCGCAGGACATTGCTCTCTTTCAACGCTCCATCATGGAAAATATTCGGTACGGAGCGCCGAACGCATCTGATGAGATGGTCTACGAAGCAGCCGCGGCGGCAAGGTGCGATTTCATTGCCTCGTTGCCCAACGGCCTCGCCACGGTCGTTGGCGACCGTGGCGTCAAGCTGTCAGGCGGCCAGCGTCAGCGCATCGCTATCGCCCGCGCTTTTCTGAAAGACGCGCCACTGCTCATGCTGGACGAGGCCACGTCGGCGCTCGACGGCGAATCCGAAGAGGCAATCCGCGACGCATTGAACTCGCTCATGCGCGGACGGACGGTGATTGCCATCGCGCACCGGCTGTCGACGGTCCGCAGCTTCGACCGGATTGTGGTGCTGCAAGAAGGACGGATTATCGAGGATGGGTCGCCGGACCACTTGCTGCGACGGGATGGATGTTATCGTCAGCTCATTCGGCGCGAAATGAACCGGCTATCAAAAAACGCTGCATAACGGCCCGGACCAAGAAGACAATAGAACTGACGCCGCTCGAACAGACGGCGGTCAGACGGAAGAACCTGGCGGTCCTAACAACCGCGACAAATGCGCAATCGTTTATCAAACTCTTCCTGTGCGGGAGTTGGTTTTGCACCGGCATCCCGGACCTCCGGTGGCAAATCTGTCACTCTTGGTTGAAGGTGGCCAATCGGTGCTTGAGGTATTTCGCCTGCGCGATATCCTTGCCCGGTCGTTTGCGGTTCCGCCGGCATGGGTTGTTTGGGTTGGTTCGGGTTGCCCTGCGCAAGCAGCGCTGCCGACTGAGAGCACCACAAACAAAGCAAATACGAGACGCATTGCCCTGCTCCATAGTTTGAGCGAGTTCAGTAGGAACCGCTGGAATTTCGAATAGTTCCAATGCTTTCAATCCTCGATTGTGCGCCAGAAGTGTCGCGATCTGCCGAACGTGCTGATCCGCCGTCGGAAACCGTCGACCGTCAGAACCGGGCCAGCTCGGGCAGGATGATGTCGCGCGCAACCTCGTAGGGATTGCGCGAGCCGCGGTTGACCAAAATCACGATGCCGAGCCGCTGGTCCGGCACCATGCCTAAATAAGCCGAGGCGTTGTCGACGCCGCCGGGCTTATCGATGATTGTCGGGCCGCCAAAGTTGTTGACCTCCCAGGCGAGCGCCTGCGCGTTGCGCGGGCTGATGCGGAATACGCTGCGTTGCGCGAGTTGCATCGCCGCGCGCAAGTCCGGATCAATCCGACCATCGCCGAGATTGGCGGTGAGCAGGGTGGCGAGATCGCGTGCCGACGAGAACATCTGGCCGGTGCCGGGAAAATCGTAATAGCTCTGCTGGTTGCCGGGAACGCCGATCGGCTCGCCATCCTCGCCATAGCCCTGCACGGCGTCGGGCAACGGCGCGTGCTCGCCACCGAGCTGACGAGCTGGCAGAACGGTCGCGTCCATGCCGAGCGGCTTGAGCACGCGCTGATCGATCAGTTGGCCGATCGGCAATCCGAATCGGCGCTCCAGCGCGAGCTGCAACAGCACATAGCCGGCGTGAGTATAGGTGTGCGTCTGGCCGGGCCGCCGGCCCGCCTCCGGCGTCCAGGTGTTGAGCGCGCGGATGAATCCCTCCAGCGTATAGCCGCGCTCCGGCCACGGCGGATGATCCGTCGGCAGCAGCAGCCCAGAAGTGTGACTGGCGAGCTGGCCGAGCGTCACCTCGCGGATCGTTTTACCTTGCCGCAACTCGGGGACGTATTGCTCCACGCGATCGTCGAACCGGAGCTCACCTCGCTGTACAGCCTGCGCTAACACGATGGCCTCGAACACCTTGCGCACCGAGGCGATGTTGAAAAGCGAGTTTGCCGTGACCGGGCGCCGGTTGGCGACGTCAGCCCAGCCATGATTGAAGAACAGCGTGCGCCCGCCGATGCGGACCGCGACGGCGACACCACCAACGCCGTCTTCGCCCAAGAGGACAGGCAGTTGTCGCTCGATCAATCGCTCGACGTCGCTGTCGTTCACGGCGTTTGCACCGGCGGCGGCGGAACAAGCGATCAGCGCGGCGACCAGGATCGACGGGGCAACCCGCATGGAATGCTTGTTTCCGGTGAACCGAAGCGTTTGCGGCCGCCCTCCACCAATTGGGAAGGAAAACAGAATGTTCCAGGCGGCGCTGCGCGCAAAAAAAGCCCCGGATTTCTCCGGGGCAATAGTTCAGGATGGTGAACCCGATTAGCCCTGCCGGAACGGCGGCTTGCGGTTGCGGCGCTCGTTCGCCGGCTGGTAGGCCGCGCGCGAGTGATAGTTGCAGTAGGGCAGGCCGTCCAGCGGCTTGCCCCCGCAGAAGAAGAATTCGGTGGTCGCCGGGTCGCCGATCGGCCAGCGGCAGGTGTCCTCCTTGAGCTCCAGGAGCGTGCGGCGCTGCCCGATCGGGATAATGTTCTCGATCAACTCGGGCTCGGGCTCCTGATCCATCTCATAGGCCAGCGCCAGCGCGGTGTTGCCGCGCGACATCGGGCGCTGCACGCGCATCATGTGGGAGCGCGGCTTGCGCGCCCGCGGCGCCGAAGAGGATGGCGACTTGGCGCGTCCGGAGAGTCCCAGCCGGTGCACCTTGCCGATCACGGCGTTGCGGGTGATGCCGCCCAGCTCGCCGGCGATCTGGCTTGCGGACAGCCCGTCCGCCCAGAGTTTCTTAAGCAACTCGACCCGCTCGTCGGTCCAAGACATGAGCCTGTTTCCCCCATCGGAAATGCCAGTGCCGCTGGCAGAATCCGCCCTCGCAGTCCGGCGACAGGCCGGACTGGGCTCACTCACGCTGCAAAACACAGGGAACTGTTCGCTACGACATGCCGTACTGAATGTCGTACTGAACGGAGGTGACGCTACAATATGGCGAGAGTCGGGCGCAAGAGTTGGCGCGACTCACTTCCACATTTTCCTGTTACTTCGACTCGTCAATCCTCAGAAAAGTGTGGGCACTGTGGTTTTTGTGTCATCGGCAGGCGGCGACGGCCGGCATCGGAATACCGGCGTGTTGACACCCAGCGGCCCGGAAATAAGATAGTCTCAACGTGCCGCCCGGAGAGGCGGCACGATTTCATTTCGGGCTATTTTCGGTATCGGAGAGGGCGGTCGTGCCATCGCAATCGCATATGTTGCCAGCCTACGCGCGGGTTGACCTTGCTTTCGAGCGGGGCGACGGCGTTTGGCTGACGGCGACCAACGGCGACCGCTATCTCGATTTTGCCTCAGGCGTGGCGGTCAATGCCCTCGGCCATTCCCATCCGCAAGTGGTCGAGGCGATCACCGAGCAGGCCAAGAAGGTCATCCACGTCTCCAACCTCTATCGCATCCCCGAAGGCGAGCGGTTGGCCGAGCGGCTCTGCGCCATGACCTTCGCCGACAAGGTGTTTTTCGCCAATTCCGGCGCCGAGGCGATGGAAGGCGTCATCAAGATGGTGCGGAAGTACCAGTCCGCCAACGGCCATCCCGAGCGCTACCGCATCATCAGCTTCGAGGGCTCGTTCCACGGCCGCACCCTGGCGACGCTTGCCGCCGCCAAGAACAAAAAGCACCTCGACGGCTTTGGGCCGGCCATGGACGGCTTCGACCAGGTTCCGCTCGGTGATCTCAAGGCGCTCAAGCTCGCCATCACGCCCGAGACCGCCGGCATCGTCATCGAGCCGGTGCAGGGCGAGGGCGGCGTGCGCTCGGCGCCGCCGCAGTTCTTCCGCGAGTTGCGCCAGCTCTGCGACGAGCACGGCCTCCTGCTCGCGTTCGACGAGGTGCAGACCGGCATCGGCCGGCTTGGCGAAATGTTCGGCTACCAGAAGTTCGGCGTGACGCCCGACGTCATGGCGCTGGCCAAGGGCCTCGGCGCCGGATTTCCGATCGGCGCCGTGTTGGCCACCGAGGAAGCGGCGAAGGGCATGACGCCGGGCACCCACGGCTCGACCTTCGGCGGCAATCCGCTGGCTTGCGCGGTCGGCAATGCGGTGCTCGACGTGGTGGAGAAGCCGGGCTTCCTCGATCACGTCCGCAACATCGCGCTGCTGTTCAAGCAGCGGCTCGCCGAGATCAAGGACCGCCATCCCACGGTGATCGCCGAGGTGCGAGGCGAAGGGCTTTTGATCGGACTGAAGAGCCAAGTTCCGAATGTCGAGCTGATCGACGCGTTCCGCGCCGAGAAGCTCCTGGCCGTCGGTGCCGGTGATAACGTCGCGCGGCTGGTGCCGCCGCTGATCGTCACCGAGGCCGAAGTCGCCGAAGCCATCGCGCGGGTCGACCGTGCCTGCGCTGCGGTCGAGCGCGCCCAAGAGGCGGCCCATGAGGCGACCCAGAAGCAGGGGGCGGCTGGGTGAGCACCGACGGCATCCGCCATTTTCTCGACCTGATCGACATTCCGCGCAAGCAACTGCGCGACATGATCGATGTCAGCCGCACGATGAAAAAAAAACGCGGCAACGCGGCCGGCAAAGGTCCGCTCGCCGGCAAGACGATTGCCATGATTTTCGACAAGCCTTCGACGCGGACGCGAGTTTCGTTCGACGTCGGCATCCGCCAACTCGGCGGCGAGTCGATCACGCTGACCGGCCAGGAGATGCAGCTCGGCCGCGGCGAAACCATCGCTGATACCGCACGCGTGCTGTCGCGCTACGTCGACGCCATCGTGATCCGCACGCTGGATCACAAGCAGCTCATGGAGCTGGCAGCATTCGCCACTGTGCCGGTGATCAACGGCCTGACCAAACGGTCGCATCCCTGCCAGGTGATGGCGGACGTGATGACCTTCGAGGAGCATCGCGGCTCGATCGGGGGCCGCACCGTGGCGTGGACCGGCGACGCCAACAACGTGCTGGCATCCTGGATGCAGGCCGCCGACCGCTTCAAGTTCGATCTCAGGGTGGCAACGCCGCCGGAGCTCAAGCCCGAGAAATGGCTGCTCGATTGGGTCAAGAAGTCCGGCGCTTCGGTCCGCTTTGGCAGCGATCCGGAGGATGCGGTCAAGGGCGCCGATTGTGTTGTCACCGACACCTGGGTGTCGATGGGGGACAAGGACGGCAATCGCCGCCACAACCTGCTCAAGCGCTATCAGGTCAATGCGCGCCTGATGGGGAGGGCCAAGCCGGATGCGCTCTTCATGCATTGTCTCCCGGCGCATCGCGGCGAGGAGGTCACCGACGAGGTGATGGACGGGCCGCAGTCGGTGGTGTTCGACGAGGCCGAAAACCGCTTGCATGCCCAGAAGGGCATCCTCGCCTGGTGCCTGCACGCTTCGGCGCGGTAACGGCGTTGTTCCGCGGGGGTCGCCTTTCGGCCGTCGCTTCCTACATAACGCGAAATGACACAGCCTCAGACTGACATTCCGGTGCGTGCGCCGGCGAAAACATCCGCTGATGACACCGTCCAGCCGTTCGACGTGTCGGCCCTCGATCTGCGCGGTCGCGTGGTCCGGCTCGGACCGGCGGTGGACGGGATTCTCGCGCCTCATAATTATCCGCCCCCGGTAGCCAAGCTCTTGGGCGAAGCCGTCGCGCTGACCGTGTTGCTCGGCTCCGCCATCAAGATCGAGGGCCGCTTCATCCTGCAAACCCAGACCGATGGCCCGGTTCACATGCTGGTGGTGGATTTCCGCAGCCCCGGAAACGTGCGCGCCTGCGCGCGCTTCGACGCGGCGCGGGTGGCCGGCGCCATCGAGGCTGGCAAGGCCACGGCCGGCGTGTTGCTCGGCCATGGTCATCTTGCCATGACCATCGACCAGGGCGCCGACACCAGCCGCTACCAGGGACTGGTCGCGCTCGACGGCGGCAGCCTCGAGGACGCCGCGCACGAATACTTCCGAAGCTCCGAGCAGATCCCGACGCGGGTGCGGCTTGCGGTCGGCGAGGAGATGTCGCCGGGCTCGGGCCATCGCTGGCGCGCCGGCGGCATGCTGCTGCAGTTTCTGCCCAAGGCGCCGGAGCGCGCGCGCGTGCCCGACCTGCCGCCCGGCGACGCGCCGGAGGGCACGCCCGAGCATAAGGTCCAGGAGGACGATGCCTGGGTCGAGGGCCGCTCGATGATCGAGACGGTCGAGGATCTGGAGTTGCTCGATCCGTCACTGTCGAGCGAGCGGCTGGTTTATCGCCTGTTCCACGAGCGCGGCGTACGCGTGTTCAAGAGCGTGCCGATCGTGGCGCAATGCTCGTGCTCGCGCGACGGCGTCGAGGCCATGCTGCGGAGCTTCTCGCAGGACGACCGCGATCACATGGTCGAGAACGGCAAGATTTCGGTGACTTGCGAGTTTTGCAGCGCGAACTATCAGTTCGAGCCAGATAATGTTCGCCCCGAGGCCGGGGGCGAATCCGGCGAGGCAAAGCCAGAGACATGAACTCAAGCGCGCGCCGGGTGGCTGCGGTGATCGCCGTGGTGGCCGTAGCGACAGTGCATTCGGGGGTCGCCGCACGCGCGCAAAGCTGTCCAGCACCGCTCGCGGATGCCAAGCGCCTGGTGCTGGTCACCGCGCCAAGCATGAACGACATGGCGGCAACCATGCGGCTCTACGAGCGCGCATCGGCGAACGCGGCCTGGCGCGCGCTCGGCGCCACGGAGCCGGCGACAATCGGCAGAGCCGGGATGGGCTGGTCGCAGTTTTTCACGAGGCTTGCTCGCCGCGGCGAACCGCTCAAAGTCGAAGGCGACAAACGGGCGCCGGCCGGCATTTATCCGATCGGCCGGAGCTTTGGCATCCTGGCATCGTCGCGGCCGGATTATCTTCAGGTCACGTCCGACACGATCTGCGTGCATGATGTTTCGTCTCCGGCCTATAACACCATCGCCTCGCGCGCTCGCGTTGGTCCCGCGGTCCGCGCCGAGAACATGAGCCGGGTGCTGCCGATGTATCGCCGCGGGCTGCTGGTCGACTATCCGACCGACGCAAAGAAGCAGGCCGGATCGTGCATCTTCATCCACGTCTGGCGCTCGCCAACGACCGGCACCGCCGGTTGCGTCGCGATGCCCGAGCCACGGGTCGAGGCGTTGCAGGATTTCGCCGCCGGCGGCGCCGTGCTGGCGATCCTGCCGCGTGGCGCTCTGGAGCGGCTGTCAGGCTGCCTTCCCAGAGATTAGAGCGCGGGCTCATTAACTCAGGCGGCCCCATGAACGCCCGCTTCCGGGGATAAAGCCGACGTGCCGCGGTGTCGATTATTCCGCCACGAAATTCGGAATAAGCGCCGCAGCCAGCCGCCATACTTCTAAAACCGTCCGGACGCTCATCCGGAAAACGATGCTCTAAGACGATGTTGCGCCCGTCGAAGCGGGTTCCCAAAATCCCGGGGTTGAAGCGGAACCCAACCTGGGGAGGGGTCTGCACGCCCTCAATGTTACCACGCTCGCAACAAACTCCGGCCTGAAACGGACGCTTAACATACAGCCGTTAGCGTTGTGTCGGGGAAATCTTCATGCGCAAAATGTGCCGGATACTGGCCGTTCGAACTCGTTCGGATGAACGGGCGCTACGCTATGGCTTTACAGCTGTGGCCTTGTCCGTTGTGGTGGCCATGCTGTTGGAGAGGCTCTTGTCGTAGAAACGCCGCCGAAGCGGGTCTAAAGTCTTACTCCAAGGTATGCTATGTTCTTTCCGGCTACCTGGGGCCGGGCGAAAGCATGGATATCCTGAGCCGCCGGACCTTTGTCATTGGATCCTCCGCCCTGGGCGTGAGCTTGGGATTGGGTGGCTGTGCCTCGACCCACGTTCGGACGTCGGACATCGATCCAGCCTATCGGCGCACGGTGGTTCACTACAACTCTCGCGAGGCACCGGGCACAGCGGTAGTCGATCCGCAAAACCATTACCTTTACTTTGTCCAACGGGGTGGGACGGCCCTTCGCTACGGCGTTGGAGTGGGCGCGGAGGGATTCGGGTGGTCCGGTGTCGCCCGTGTGCACAGCAAACAAGAATGGCCGGACTGGTATCCGCCTGAGGAAATGCTGCGGCGAAAACCTGAACTTAGACGATCAATGACCGAACTCCAAAGCGGAATCGGAATGCGCGGCGGCCCCGAAAACCCCCTCGGTGCCCGGGCACTTTATCTTTGGCAGGGCAACAAGGATACTTTGTACCGGATTCACGGCACCAACGAGCCGCAAACGATCGGCACGAATGTTTCTTCGGGTTGCATTCGCCTAACAAATGAAGACATCGTCGACCTCTACGACCGTACGCCTATCGGGACCAAGGTGGTTGTAATCCCGTCAGCGGTCGCTCTCTCTCGCATCCCGAGCTAATTCAGCGTCGGCTTGCCCTGCGCGCTGTCGAGCGAGAATGCCGGGATCTGGATGTCGAAGCCTTCGCCGCCCACTGTAACCATCCCGTAGGTTCCGGTCATGAAGCCGGACGGCGTCGGCAATGGCACGCCGCTGGTGTATTCAAACAACTCGCCGGGTTCGAGCGTCGGCGTCTCGCCGACGACGCCGGCGCCGCGCACCTCTTGCAGCTTCCCGTGAGCGTCGGTGATCCGCCAGTGACGGGTCTTGAGCTGTACGGTGGCGGGGCCGCGGTTGGTGATCTCGATGGTGTAGGCCCAGAAATAATAGCCGTTCTCCGGCGACGAGCGATCCGAGAGGAAGCGCGGCGTCACCTGGACCTCTATGCCGCGGGTGGTTGCGCGGTACATCGATGGGGAACCCTTATTAGCTGGCGGCCGGGCGACTTCATACCGCGCGCGGTGGCGGTAATTCAATGTTGGAAAACCCCGCGCAATGGTCACAATTCCGGTACGGTGGCCCGGCAGGATGCCCACCATTCGGGCAACCCGCACCATTCGGGGATTTCCATCAGGCAGCGCTAGCTCATAATGGCTTCGATCGTCCAGGCTCCGATGATCCAGGCTCCGGCAGTCCCGGTGACAGCGCTGGCGCCCGGACGCGATCTGCGGCTCGATCTGTTTCGCGGGCTCGCGCTCTGGCTGATCTTCCTCGATCACGTGCCGAACAACATCGTCGCCTGGTTCACCATTCGCAACTACGGCTTCAGCGACGCGACCGAAATCTTCATCTTCATTTCCGGTTACACGGCGGCCTTCGTCTATGGCCGCGCCATGGTGGAGCGCGGCTTTATCGTCGCGGGCGCGCGCATCTTGAAGCGGGCTTGGCAGATCTATGTGGCCCATGTCTTTCTGTTCGCGATCTACATCGCCGAGATCGCCTACGTCGCGTCGAGTTTCGAGAATCCGCTCTACGTCGAGGAAATGAACGCGCTGGACTTCCTCAAGACCCCGGATGTCACGATCATGCAGGCGCTGTTGCTCAAGTTCAAGCCTGCGAACATGGATGTGCTGCCGCTCTATATCGTGCTGCTGGTGATGTTTCCGTTCGCGCTCTGGCTGCTGATCCGCAACGCGTCGCTCGCGCTCGCAATTTCGGTCGCGCTCTACGTGCTGACCTGGGAGTACGGCTGGAATTTCGAGTCCTATCCTAGCGGTCATTGGTTCTTCAACCCGATGGCTTGGCAGTTGCTGTTCGTGTTCGGCGCCTGGTGCGCGCTCGGCGGTGCGACGCGGCTTGCGCCCGCCTTGCGCTCGCCGGTTACGACGTGGCTTGCGATCGCTTATCTTGCGTTCGCGTTCGGCGTCACGCTGACCTGGTATTTCCCGCGGCTCGGTTTCCTCATTCCGCACTGGCTCGGCGAATGGATGTACCCGATCGACAAGACGAATCTCGACGTGCTGCGCTTTGCGCATTTCCTCGCGCTTGCCGCGTTGACCGTGCGCTTCATTCCGCGCGACTGGCCGGTGCTGCAGTCGATTTGGCTGCGACCGGCGATCCTGTGCGGGCAGCATTCGCTGGAAATCTTCTGCCTCGGCGTGTTTCTGGCGTTCGCGGCGCATTTCGTCATGGTCGAGTTCTACGGCGGAACCGCGATGCAGGTGGCGATGAGCATGGCCGGCATCCTCATTATGACTGGCACAGCGCTGGTGATCTCATGGTACAAGCGGGTTGAGGGCCGCGGCTCGGGGACGCCGAAGCGGCCGCCGGATGCCGACCTTGCCGGAGGCGAGGCATGAAAAAGTGGACCGCCCTGGGGCGAGCGGTCGCAATGGGCGCGATCTTGTTGTGCAGTGCGGTAGCACCTGGCGAAGCCGCCGACGTGTGCGCCGTGCCGGGCTATTTGCTGTTCGGCGATAGCCTTTTGAACCGCGTCAACGCTGCGGTCACCAAAGACAAGGAACTCAAAATCGTTGTGCTCGGCGGCGTGTCGTCGACGTTGCCGGGGCCGGACGGCCCTAGTTTCGCCTATCCGGCACGGTTAGAAGCTGCCCTCACGCGTCGGTTGCCGGGCGTTAAAGTGACGGTAACGACGCTGACCAGGACGCGCCAAACTGCCGCAGAAATGGCTGAAAGCATTGGTCAATTACTGCTCGACCAGCGGCCGAGTTTGGTGATATGGCAAACCGGAACATACGACGCGGTGCGTGGCACCGATCCGGAAGAGTTCCGCGCTGCGGTTTCTGATGGCGTCGAAAAGCTGCAGGCAGGTGGAGCGGACGTTGTCCTTGTGAACATGCAATACAGCCCGCGCACAGAATCCATTGTCGCGATCAGCGCCTATGCCGACGGCATGCGCTGGGTGTCGCGCGAGCGCGAAGTGCCGGTGTTCGATCGGCTGGCCATCATGCGCCACTGGTACGACGCCGGGCAGTTCGATCTCTACAAGGCGACAAAGGACATGAAGACGGCCAAGAGCGTGCATGATTGTCTTGGCAGAGCACTCGGCTCCACGATCATCGACGCGGCGCATCTGGAAGCGCGGCAAGAGGCTGCGCCCCAGTGAGATCTCTTCCATATTTTTTTCGATCGGCCACATCGCTGACCTTCGCCGCTGCGGTGGCAACGGCCGCGCTTGTGTCCGCCCGCGCCGAAAATGCGGCAGCCCCCGTCGCATCCTGCAACGCGCCCGCTGATCTCGTCCGCCTGGTCAATCCGCTGAAGCGCGTGGCGCAGCGGGTCGTCGCCGGCCAACCGCTGACCATCGTCGCCATCGGTTCGTCGTCGACCGCCGGCGCCGGCGCAAGCTCGCCCGCGATGAATTATCCGAGCCGGCTCGCGGTCGAGCTGCAGGCGATGTATCCGAACCTGTCCATCACCGTGTCCAATCGCGGCGTCAACGGCGAAGAGTCCCGCGACATGGTGGCGCGCTTCGATCGCGACGTGTTCGCGCAGAATCCCGACCTGGTGCTGTGGCAGGTCGGCAGCAATTCCGTGCTGCGCGATCATCCGCTGGACGAGGCCAATGCCTCGCTGCGCGACGGCCTCAAGCGGCTGCGCGTGGCGGGCTCGGACGTTGTGCTGATCAATCCGCAATACGCGCCCAAGGTGATCACCAAGCACGACGTCGATGGCATGGTCGATCTGATCCACCTCACGGCCAAAGAAACCAACGTCGATCTGTTCGAACGGTTTGCCGTGATGCGCTATTGGCGGCTGACCGAGGACATTCCGTTCAGCACGTTCATCTCGCCCGACGAGTTGCACATGAACGACTGGAGCTATGGCTGCATCGCCAAGCTTCTGGCCGGCGCGATCCATGAGGCCGCGGGCCGCGCGACCGTAACCGCCACGGCGCGCGGCCGACAGTAATTCTTCAGACCGCCTTCAACGCCGTCACCACGTCGTCGATCAGATCGTCGGGATGCTCGAGCCCGCACGACAGGCGAACCATGCCGTCGCTGATGCCGAGATCGGCGCGCTGCTGCGGCTTGAGCCGCTGGTGCGTCGTCGTCGCCGGATGGGTGATCAGGCTCTTGGCATCGCCGAGGTTGTTGGAGATACGCACGAGCTTGAGCCCGTCCTGGAAGGCGAATGCGCCCTTCTTGCCGCCGGCGACCTCGAACGCCACGAGGGTCGAGCCGCCGCGCATCTGCTTTGCCACCACGGCGGCCTGCGGATGGTCCGGCCGGCCGGGATAGATCAGCCGCGACACCTTCGGATGCTTGGCCAGCGCGTCAGCGACCTTGCCCGCGGTGTCGGTCTGCGCACGCACCCGCACCGCCAATGTCTCCAGGCCTTTCAGCATGACCCAGGCGTTGAATGGCGACATCGAGGGTCCGGTCTGCCGGATTAAGGTGTGGACGTGGTCGGTGATGAACTTTTGTGAGCCCAGGATCACGCCGCCGAGGCAGCGGCCCTGACCATCAATGTGCTTGGTCGTGGAATAGACCACGCAATCGGCGCCGAGCTCGAGCGGGCTTTGCCACAGCGGCGTCGAGAACACGTTGTCGACCACGAGCGTCGCGCCGGCCGCGTGTGCGATCTTGGCGATCGCGGCGATATCGAGCACCTCGAGATTGGGATTGGTCGGCGTCTCCAGGAAGCAGGTCTTGGTGTTAGGCCGCATCGCGGCGCGCCAGGCGTCGAGATCGAAGCCGTCGACGATCGTGGAGGTGACGCCGTAGCGCGGCAGGTAGTCCTCCATGACGTAGAGGCAGGAGCCGAAGATCGCCTTCGATGCCACGATATGGTCGCCGGCCTTCACCTGGCCCATCATCGCGAGCGTGACCGCGGCCATCCCGGTCGCGGTGGCGCGTGCGGCTTCCGCGCCTTCGAACTCGGCGATGCGCTGTTCGAACATCGACACGGTCGGATTGGCGAAGCGCGAATATTGGTAGCCGGCGTCTTCGCCCTTGAAGCGGGCCTCCGCCTGCTTGGAATTGTCGTAGACGTAGCCCTGAGTAAGGAACAGCGCCTCCGACGTCTCGCCGAACTGCGAGCGCAGGATTCCGGACTGAACCAGGCGAGTTTCGGGGCGGTATTTGTGCGCGGACGCTGACATGTGTGGGCCTCTCTGTGGGCCTTGGGCCAACAAAAAACCGGCCGAGGAAAAATCCTGGCCGGGCACACGTGTCCCCGGCCTTTTAGCTACTTATTTTACGTGGCTAGCAAGCCGGCCGGCTCAAATGACCACGAGATAGATGTGGTCATACGATCCGACCGACTTCCCGTCAAGGCACCTGTCGGGGTAGATCGAAGGCCATACGTCGCACCGAGAGGCGAGCGTGCCGCCTACCAATGGGACAAAGGGCATCCTGCCCGATCACATGATCACCGCGCTCGCGGAAAGCGGTGGGATTCGTCCCATGCGCGAATTCGCGCCCGATCAGATTCAGCCGGCGAGCCTCGACCTGCGGCTCGGCAAGGTGGCCTATCGCGTCCGCGCGAGCTTTCTGCCCGGGCCGCAGACCACGGTCGCCGAGCGCATCAACGAACTCAAGCTGCACGAGTTCGCGCTGACCGACGGCGCGGTGCTGGAAACCAACTGCGTCTACATCGTGCCGCTGCTCGAAAGCCTCGCGCTGCCGGGCGACGTCGCGGCCGCCGCCAATCCAAAAAGCTCGACCGGCCGGCTCGACGTGTTCACCCGCGTCATCGCCGACCGCACCCGCGGCTTCGATCGCATCGAGGCCGGCTATCATGGGCCGCTCTACGCTGAGATCAGCCCGAAGACATTTCCGGTCCTGGTGCGCGAGGGCTCGCGGCTGTCGCAGATCCGATTCCGCCGCGGCCACGCTCAGCTCGATATGGCGTCGTTGCGCGCCCTGCACGATCGCGAGCGATTGACCGACGACACCGATGCCGACGTCGGTGACGGCATCGCGGTCGGCGTCGATCTGGCGGGGCTCGGGCCGGACGGACTGGTCGGCTATCGTGCCAAGCGGCACACCGGCGTGATCGACGTCGAGCGGCGCGGCGGCTACGACCTCGCCGAATTCTGGGAGCCGATGGTGGCCCGCCGGGACAAGAGCCTCATCCTCGATCCCGACGAGTTCTACATCCTGGCGTCCAAGGAGGCCGTGCAGGTGCCGCCGGACTACGCGGCCGAGATGGTGCCGTTCGATCCGCTGGTCGGCGAATTCCGCGTGCACTACGCCGGCTTCTTCGACCCGGGCTTCGGCTACGAGGGCGCCGGCGGGCGCGGCGCCCGCGCGGTGCTCGAAGTGCGTTCGCGCGAGGTGCCGTTCATCCTGGAGCACGGCCAGATCGTCGGCCGGCTGGTCTACGAGAGCATGCTGGCGCGGCCGACGACGCTCTACGGCATGGGCATCGGCTCGAACTACCAGGCCCAGGGGCTGAAGCTGTCGAAGCACTTCCGAGTGTATTCCGTTCCGCTAGCCGTCATCGCCCGCGAAAGGGCCGATCCAGTAATCGCGAGATGTGATTACTGGATGCCCCGCCTTCGCGGGGCATGACAGGCTTGTTGTGCTGCGAGGACGCGGACGCCCCAAAAACTGCGTAGGCAGCGCCCGGCCGTTGCGCTAAGCTTCCCTCAACAGCAAGAACAACCGGCATTGGAGCGGGCCGTAAGCCCGCCGAAAGCGCCAGCACAATGTGACGGTCGTAAGCCGTCGAGGGAGGCGAGACATGGCTAAGCTGAACATCAACGGCAAGGTCCGCGACGTGCGCGTCGAAGATGACACGCCGCTCTTGTGGGTCATTCGCGAGCACGTCGGCCTGACCGGCACGAAATACGGCTGCGGCGTCGCGCAATGCGGCGCCTGCTCGGTGCACATCAACGGCGAAGTGATGCGCTCATGCTCGATCCCGGTCGGCAGCGTGAAGGTCGCCGACAAGATCGTCACCATCGAAGGCCTTTCGGCCAATTCGTCGCATCCGGTGCAGAAGGCCTGGGCCACGGTCGACGTGCCGCAGTGCGGCTACTGCCAGTCGGGCCAGATCATGGCGGCGGCGGCGCTGCTGAAGAAGAATCCGCGGCCGACCGACAAGGACATCGACGAAGCGATGACCAACATCTGCCGCTGCGGCACCTATCAGCGCATCCGCGAAGCGGTCCACATGGCAGCTGGTGGTGTGACCACCGGCAGCAAGTCGTAGGGAGGGCGCCATGAGAAAAATGACATTCGGCAAAGGCAAGCAGCTCTCGCGGCGGAAGTTCATCGTCGGCTCGGCGGCGATGGCCGGCGGCGGACTGGCGCTCGGACTGAACGTGCCGTTCGCACAAGCGCAGAACGGTGCGGCGAACGAGGTCAACGTCTGGGTCGCAATCAAGCCCGACGACACCTGCGTGATCCGCATCGCCCGCTCGGAGATGGGGCAGGGCACGCTCACCGGCCTCGCTCAGCTCGTCGCGGAAGAGCTGGAATGCGACTGGAGCAAGGTCACGACCGAAGGCGTCACGCCTGGGCGCAACCTTGCGAGCAAGCGCGCCTGGGGCGAGATGGGCACCGGCGGCAGCCGCGGCATCCGCACGTCGCAGGATTACGTGCGACGCGGCGGCGCGGCGGCGCGCATCATGCTGCTGCAGGCGGCGGCCGATCAATGGAAGGTGCCGGTTGCCGAGCTCACCGTATCGAAGGGCGTCATCACCCACGCGGCGAGCAAGCGGAAGACGAGCTACGGCAAGGTCGCGGCGGCAGCATCCAAGGTGACGCCGCCCGATCCGAAGGCCATCACGCTCAAGGCCCCGAAGGACTGGAGCATCGCCGGCAAGCCGCTGAAGCGGCTCGACACCGCCGACAAGCTCAACGGCAGCAAGATCTACGCGATCGACGTCAAGCTGCCGGACATGCTGTGCGCCGCCATCAAGGATTGCCCGGTGTTCGGCGGCAAGATGACGAGCTTCGACGAGAGCAAGATCGCCGCCATGCCCGGCGTGAAGAAGGTGGTGAAGGTCAAGGACACCGGCGTTGCGGTGGTGGCCGACACCTGGTGGCGCGCGAAGAAGGCGCTCGACGCACTGCCCATCGTCTGGAACGAGGCCGGCAACGGCAACGTCTCGAGCGCGAGCATCGCCGAGCAGCTCAAGGAGGGCCTCTCCTCGGCAACGACCAACGGCGAGCGTAGGGAAGGCGATGCGCTGAAGGCAATCGACGAGGCGGCGAAGAAGGTCGAGGCGGTCTACTCGACGCCGTTCCTCGCCCACGCCTGCATGGAGATGATGAACGCCACCGTGAAGCTCACGGCCGACAAGGCCGAGTGCTGGGTGCCGTCGCAGAACCTCGAAGCGTCGCTCGCGGCGCTGTCGGAAGCCTCGGGCATTCCGCTCGCCAAGTGCGAAATCCACCGCCACGACCTCGGCGGCGGTTTCGGCCGGCGCGGCGGCACGCAGGACTATGTGCACCAGGCCGTGGCGATCGCCAAGGAATTCCCCGGCATCCCGGTCAAGCTGATCTGGAGCCGCGAGGAGGACCAGGCCCACGACTTCTACCGGCCGATCTCGCAGTGCAAGCTTTCCGCCGGCCTCGACGCCGACGGCAAGCTCACCGGCCTGCATGTCCGCGTGTCAGGGCAGTCGATCAACGCCACGCTCAATCCGACAAACATCGTGGGCGGCAAGGACATGCGCCAGCTTCAGGGCTATTACGCGGAGCCCGGCGATGCGCAGCTCGGATACACCGTGCCGAACCTGCTGATCGAGTACGCGATGCGCAACACCCACGTGCCGGTCGGGCCGTGGCGCGGCGTCAACACCAACCAGAACGCCGTCTACATGGAATGCTTCATGGACGAGGTGGCAAAAGCGGCGGGGAAGGACCCGCTCGCGTTTCGCCGCGCCCTGATGGAGAAATATCCGAAGCACCTCGCCGTGCTCAACGCCACGGCCGAGAAGGGCGATTGGGGCAAGCCACTGCCGGCCGGCGTGCATCGCGGCATCGCGCAGTTCATGGGCTACGGCAGCTATTCCGCCGCCGTCGCCGAGGTGTCGGTGAGCGACCAAGGCAAGCTCAAGCTGCATCGCCTGGTGCTGGGGCTCAACTGCGGCCACGCGGTCAACCCGAGCCAGATCGAGGCACAGGTCCAGGGCTCGGTGGCCTATGGGCTCTCCGCCGCGCTCTACGGCGAGATGAATGTCGAGAAGGGCCGCATGACCAACCTGAACTTCGACAGCTACGAGATCATGCGTCTCGCCGAATTCCCCAAGGTCGAGACGGTGATCGTGCAGACCCACGACTTCTGGGGCGGGGTCGGCGAGCCGACGATCTGCGTTGCGGCGCCCGCGGTGCTCAACGGCATCTTTGCCGCGACCGGCAAGCCGATGCGCAGCCTGCCACTGAAGAACGTCAAGCTGGCCTGACGCGGTACCTCCCCGAAAACGGGGAGGGATGCTGTGGCGCGATCGTGCGCGAATGGCGGCGTGGTTATCCTTTGGGCAACCGCCGCGGTCCGACCGGGCGGTCGTCGTGTCCGGCGTCCAGATTGTCTTCGTGGACGATGACGATCCGATGCGGCGACGAATGCGCGCCCAGAGTTTTCAGGGGTGAATGGCCCAGGCTTCGGAACTGGTGGCGGACGTTGGCGGGAAAGACGAGGGTCATTCCCGGTGCGAGCGCGATCAGGTCATCGCTGCCTTCGATCCATGCCTCGCCCGTTCCCTCCAGGATCATGAGGGCATCCATATAGGGATGGGAATGGAGCGGCGTCCGATAGCCCAGCGGTGAGGCCTGAATGCCAAGCCGCACGGGCGTCGAGCCCTATTCGTCGCAGACGACCGTCTGGTATGTGGCGCCGCCCCGGAACGGTTCGCTTGAGATGTTCTCGTGATAGACGACCGGCATGTGGTTCCCCTTTGCGATGCCCAATCGTACCGCTTCCTCCCGGCGCACGAGCGCGTTATTTGCCAGGTCGGAATCGAATTCCCGAAGGGTGCGATCCCGGGCGCGTGATACTCGGCGCGCGGCTTCTTCCAGCGATCAAAATGCTCATCAATGCAGCGCCGTCACAGCTGCGGCGACCGTTGGTTTTTCGCCGAGTTAACAATGTATGAACGCCCGACTTTTAATACCTTTGCTTTACCAATAGTTGACATCTTCAAGTCCAAATTCATGTCGAGTGCGCCAAGCGGCGCAAGTCAGCGTGAAAGTGGTTCCCCATGAAAGCCGCGCGTATCCTCGTCCTTGGTGTTGCCCTTGCCGCCGGCGGAGTTGCCGCGTACCTCGTAAAAACCGACGAGACTGCGCCTCTTGCCCCGCCACCGGTGGCCGCGGTCGAGACTGATGAGGTGTTGGTCGCCGGCAACGATATTGGAATCGGGCAGGCGGTTTCACCACAAACATTGCGCTGGCAGACTTGGCCGGCCGCAGCCACGGCATCGGCCAGTTTCATTCTCAAGAAACAAACGCCGAATGGAATAGAGCAGGTTGCCGGATCGATCGCCCGTGCGCCGTTTGTCGCCGGAGAACCGATCCGTGAGGACAAGCTCATCAGGGGCAACGGTGGGTATCTGGCGGCGGTACTGCCAGCGGGAATGCGTGCCATCTCCACGCCGATCTCTCCCGAGACCGGGGCTGGGGGCTTCATTCTGCCGAACGATCGAGTCGATGTCGTTCTCATTCGCGCCCAAAAAACCGGTACCGGCGAAGTTTATACCTCCGAGACCATCCTGACGAACGTTCGTGTTCTGGCGATCGATCAGACGGTGGAGGAAAAGAACGGACAGCGTGTGGTCGTTGGCAAGATAGCGACCCTCGCGCTCAATGCTCGAAATGCAGAGACGCTGGTGCTTGCCACCCGTCTGGGCACGATGGCTCTCGCGCTTCGCAGCATGGCCGACGGAAAAGCAGCCGATACGGACGAGGCGGACAGCCCAGGCCTGGCTCGCGGGGGTATCAGCATTGTGCGCTTTGGTCAGTCGAGAACATGAGATAGAATCGAAAATCGATCCACCCATTTTGACGACCGTGGCTGTCATGCCAATCAATGCCCGGCCGACCAACTCGTCGGCTCGGTGTTTTTTTGGAAGATCCCGCTGAGTACCGCAAGGACTGAAATGTCGCGACGCGAAATTCAAATGAGCGGATCGCGAATCTAAAGCGGAGAAAATAATGTCAACGATTGAATCTCAGCAAGCCGCGTAGCACTTGAACCGATCGACCCTGGTCAATTCGTTTTGCAAATTGTCGGCCTCGTTCTGAATTGGGAAACCCCTCTCGGTCACTCACCCCAACGATGACGATGTGAGTCCGACACCCCCTCCTGATCACCTCCATCGCTTGAAGTCCCACTCAGTGCCACCCACGAAGCTCCATCCACGAAGCTCCACCATGACGTTGGCGGTGATGATGGTAGCGATACGTAGCGGCCCGCCATGGTGACCGTGCATGTGATGCGCATAGAACATCTGCTTATTGGAGGCGTCCCACAACTTTATCTCTCGCATAAATCTAACGCCGTATCCCGTCCCCGCTAGGCGCAGGGAGGGAACACGACGGCCTAGCTAATATGAAATCAGCATAACACGGAACGACAGCTCTTTTAGCCGTTGGCAAAGTGAGTGTGGACAAGCACTTAGAAGTGAGTTTTGTGAGACGCGAAAAATCCGTCTGGCTCTTTTCTGGCTCTTTTTAGTGTTTTGCGGATGGTTGAGAGGAAAAACTTTCCACAGGCAACAGTAGCTGGTTTGATATGGAGAGGCGGAGCGTTAGCTGCTAAGAATGAAAATAGCGCGGGCGTAGTTCAATGGTAGAACGGAAGCTTCCCAAGCTTCATACGAGGGTTCGATTCCCTTCGCCCGCTCCAACACTTAGCTGATTTTCAACGAATGGTTTTGCAGCCGGTTTTGCAGATTTTGTTCGCGTTCTAGGCCAACCGCTGCTTTCTCCATGTCCGCTTCTCTCCAACAGCGGACGTTCTTATGAAGTCTGCGTTTGACCCGGAGCGGACATCACGCTGGCGTCGTTCGTGTAACGCAATTTATGGAACGTTCGGCTGCATCAATCCGCCTTGGCCCCTGAGAACTTGACCACCTTGCCCCACTTCTCGGTTTCCTCCGCAATGAGTTTCCCGAAATCGGCGGGCGAGCCTACAAGCGGCGTGCCTCCCAGGTCGGCAAGCCTCGCCTTCATCTTGGGATCAGTGAGGCCCGCGTTGATCTCCTTGTTGAGCTTGTCGATGATCTCGGCGGGCGTGTGCTTGGGCGCACCAAAACCGGCCCAGTAACTCGCTTCGTAGCCCGGTATAAATTCCGCCACAGCAGGAACCTCGGGCAGGTTGTCGGAACGAGACGCCGTGGTCACGGCAAGGGCACGTAACTTGCCTGCCTTAATGTGTTCGATCGACCCAGGAACGGTTCCAAATATCACCTGAATTTGGCCCCCCAGCAGGTCGGTGATCGCGGGCGCTTCTCCACGATATGGCACGTGGACCTTTTCGCCGCCCGAAAAGCAGCGCTATTGCGCACCGGCGATGTCGCCTTTTGGCACAAAGCGGACATGAAAGTCGCCACGTAAAATGTCCGCTTCCGGGGAAATAGCGGACATGGCCAGAGCATCGATGGCAGCGTCAGGTTATTCGCGACGCGCGACCTCGTCTATTTCCCGCCCCCCATCGGCTCCATTCCGCTCTTGATGATCGCCGTCGCGGCCTGCGGGGAGGAGAGGAAAGCAATCAACTTCTTCGCGTTGTCGGCCTGACTCGAACCGGCCACGACGGCGGCGGCGAACACCTGGGGAAACTGAATTTCCGGCGCGAGGCTTCCGGCGTAGTCGACGCCCTTTGCGGTCAGGATTTCGCTGATCGGCATCACCGCGATGCCGGCGCTGCCATCGGCGACCAAGGCTGTCGCACCGGTTCCGCGCGGCGTGATCTTGACGTCGATCTTGTCCGCAATGCCGAGGCGCGGAAACAGCTCCTTCTGCACCCAGATGCCGCTCGTGCTGGCACCTGAGACGGTCCGTGCCGCCAACGCCACCTGCTTGAATGCTTCGACCGTGCTGACGTTCGGTTTTGACGTGCCGGCCCGCACCGCGACGCCGAGGCCGACGCGCGCGACGTTCACATCCGTGCCCGCTGCAATACGCTTGGCGGCTTCCAGCTCTTCAAGGCCCTCGCGCGACAGGATCACCACGTCTGCGGTGGCGCCAGCTGCGAGCTGCCCGCCGATCGTCTGCGGTCCCGTTCCCTGTGACGCGCCCGATCCGGTCGTGACCTTGATGCCGGTCGTCTTTTCGAATTCCGGCAGCAATTGCTCGTAGGCCGCAGAGAAGCCGCCCGACATCAGCACTTTGACCTGGGCCGCGGCCGCGTGAGGCCAGGCAAGAAGCGTTGCGGATAACGCGATAGCAAAAATTTTCATGAGGACCCCCGTGGCTTGAGCAAGAGCAGGGTGGGCCAAAGAGCCGCCGTGCCCACCATTCACTGCCATTTCGCATCCTATCCCGCCGCTTCCGGCCGGTCCTGCTTTTCATCTCGCTTCCGATGAAATTGCGGACACGGTCTGCGCATCGAAAGATGTCCGCTTATGGCACTTCGCGACCATTCGGACACTTGCCTTGAAAGGTCGCTTTCGGACCATAGCGGACATCGGTCGGCCCTGGGGCCGGACGCCTCGGTAGCGATTGACCCATAGGCGACATCGGCCAGCATCTTATGTTGCAGTACCGAAGCGGGTTTTGGGCTCTATCAAAGAACTCGTTTAAGCCGTTACGATGCTGCCTCCTGAGCCAAGGGGCTGACATGCGGCGGCGGGAATTTCTCGGTGCTCTCGGTGGAGCGGCGGCAGCGTGGCCACTCGTCGCGCGCGCGCAACAGCCCGAGCCCGTGCGGCGCATCGGCGTCCTTCAGGGCGGCGGCGACGCGGACGATCCGCGCTCGCAGGCCAGCACCGCTGCGTTCCTGCAGGCGCTGCAGCAATTGGGTTGGACCGACGGCCGAAACGTGAGGATTGACTATCGCTGGCCCGCGGGTGATGCCGACAAGGCTCGCAAATACGCGGCGGAACTGGTCGCGCTTGCGCCCGACGTCATCCTGGCTGTTAGCATCGCGAGTTTGACGCTGTTGTTGCAGACAACGCGCACCGTGCCGATTGTATTCGTGGGCGTCTCCGATCCAGTCGGGGCCGGCTATGTCGATAGTCTGTCGCGGCCGGGCGGAAACGTTACCGGCTTTATGCTGTACGAATACGATTTGAGCGCGAAATGGCTGGAGCTGCTCAAAGAGATCGCGCCCGGCGTGACGCGAGCGGCGGTCCTTCGTGATCCTGCAATAACCTCCGGCATCGGCCAGTTCGCCGTCATCCAATACGTGTCGCGGTCAATCGGCTTGGAGGTGAGCCCCGTCGACGTGCGCGACGCGCCCGAGATCGAGCGCGGCGTCTCGGCCTTCACGCGCGCTCCTAATGGCGGTCTGATCCTGACGGGGAGCGCGTTGTCAATTTTGCATCGCGATCTGATCGTCACGCTCGCGGCCCGGCACAAGCTGCCAGCGGTCTATTGGGAGCGCATCTTCGTCACCAGCGGCGGGCTGATCTCTTATGGGCCCGATTTGGTGGACCAGTTCCGGCGTGCAGCCAACTATGTCGATCGCATCCTCAAGGGCGAAAAGCCCGCCGACCTGCCGGTACAGGCGCCGAACAAGTATGAGCTTGCGATCAATCTGAAGACTGCCAAGGCGCTCGGTCTCACCATTCCGCCCGCGCTGCTCGTCCGCGCCGACGAGGTGATCGAATAACTGGCTGTTTTGCACCGCGTCCTTCACTGCATGCGTACCTGATGCAGAACCTCGCGCCGTTCAATCTAGCCATCGACCGTGGAGGACGGCTTCGACGGAGGCACGATCCAGCTGCGATCACTCGGCTGGGTCTCATGCTTGATGGCATCTGCCGGTATTTGGACCCACGGCAAAGCGCTCCTGAGCCAAAGGTGGACCGTCGGTCGGACCCAGCTTGCATCATCCAAGGTCCCGGGTTTGATCCTGCGACTGTTTGGCAGCGTTTCCGGAACATTGTATATCCATGTGCCGCACTCTGGGCAGAAGTAGCGGGTCATGGTCCGACCGCTTTCAGCTATTCGGCTGTGGGTCTTGAGTTCTCCACGTGTGATCTTTAGCTGCTTTGCGGTGATGACCATGGTCAATCCGAACGCACTGCCTGATTGACGTCGGCAGTCTGTGCAGTGGCAAGCGTAGGTCACATGCGGTTCGCCCGCGATTTCGTAACGAACGGCGCTACAAAGGCAGCCTCCCGCGCGCAGCATCTTTCGACCTCCCAGTCTTGAATAAAGCCTAGCACGCCCGACCCCCATCGTCGTCGCGTCCCTCCCCAGATGCGCAATGATCGTTGCTGTTGCGGACATCATGCCGCCGCCGATTTTGCCGCGGCCTTCACCGGACGCGTACGCACCAGCGCACGATCGAAGAAGTAAAGAAGGCCTCCAAAATCGGCGGTCCGGTGGATTCCTTGCGCTGCGGGATCGCAAAATCCCGGTTAGGTTGACCATACGTCACAGCCAACGATCGCTTCGGTTAAACGAGGACGACTTTAGCGGCTTGACGACGCTAACGGCCTGATCGTCACCGGTTCTGAAACAGATGTCTGCGTGTTGGCCGCTGTGCTCGACGCAGTCGATTTTGGTCACCGTGTAATTGTGGTGCAGAACGGCATCTGCAGTTCCTCGGACGGATCACTCGCCGGAAAAGTATCCCTGAGCGCTTCATCAACGCGGCGCTCGCGGTGTTATATGGCCTGCAGCTCTTGTTCTTTATTCATCGGGGAGTGAACATCTCCCCGGTGCATTGGTCCATTAGGGCGCACGGGCGCGGCATTGTCAGACCTCGATAATGGCTTGATCTAATGCGTGTGCTAGCGCCTTGAATTTGCCAAGGGCTGCCTGTTTCTTTTCCTCGTCCGAACGGGCGTCTAGGCCGCTAAGCCTGACCGACACTTGGCCTACCAGCTTCCCCTGAACGGCATCGAACTCGAATTTGTAAATATCGTTCGGCATCTTGCCGATAGTGAGATGAGCCTGGGTCACCAAATTTTCTCCCAACAAGGCGTAAGAACGCCACGAGCCCATGACAGGGCGCTAAGGGGATATACGACTTGGCTCGAAAAATTCAAACTGAGACACTACCCGCGCATTGGTTCCATTGATGGGCGCGTGGGGGCCGGCAGGGAATTGCTCAGCCCATGGTTGTTTCTCACAACGACGACCGCGCCACTCCCGATGCCATACGGAGTTTCCAGCTCATCGTCGTGGTAGGAGTAATTTGGGGGCTGGTGTACTTGGTTCTTGTGGTGAAAAAAACGCCCCCAGAATGCAACGGCCGTCTTTCACGCCGCCCGTTTTTCGCCATCCTGGCCATTCGGGCGGTCACTGAGACGGCGCTCCATTTTGGTGTATCCGCACCTCGGGCATTCGTATGTGCGAAATTCGTGACCTTGACCCATTGCAGGAACCGGCACCCTCCGTGTTAGACCCATTTGTCTGCCGCATCGGGCGCACGCTGGCTGCGATACATCCGCGCCACGGGACTTCATAGACCGTCTCCGGCCCTCGCCCCCGCGCAAGAGGCTATCGGTTAATCAACCGCGCACTGATTCCGTTCCGTTAATAGTGTGGCGTTTGCTGCGGTTAGACTTGCTGAATATTGCTCGGTGCGACCACAGGAGGGCCGTCCCCGGCTACCACTTGGCTTGCCAATGGGCAGTGCTTGCCAAGATCAGAAGCGACCTCAGCCTTTGACATTTGCTGCCTGGGACATTTGCTGCCTGGCTTTTA
>CAWKOD010000041.1:0-23891 GCA_963850885.1 uncultured Alphaproteobacteria bacterium
CCCCACACGGAAGCCACATTTGCGCAACATGACAACGTTGCTGTCTGCGCGCCTTGCTCGTTTTCCCGCGACGCGTACTGTTCTCGTGCGCATGTAATGTATTTTGACATGTCGCGATGATTATAAATCGTTCAACGCATCTCGTCCCCTCCCGTTCGGAACCAAACAAGCTCATTCGGCTTGATCCTGTGCCGCGGCACTTCTGCTGCGCCGGGAAGTCGACCGATGCCATCCACACGAGAACTCTCCGTCGAAGAGCTGCGCGAGAATCCGAACGGTCCCGCGACGCGCTGGCCTCCACCGTGAGCGAACTCCGCAACACGGTCGGCAACACCGCAGCCGAAATCAAAACCCTCATCTCGCCCACGCATATCAAAAAAGAAATCAGGAACTACGTGCGCGAAGAGCGCGAAGGCGTAGTACAGTCGATTCAGCGCCGGGCCCAAGACAATCCGTTGCAGATGGCAGCGGTCGGTGCGGCGGTCGCCTACCCGGTGTGGAGCCTGCTCCGCGCGATCCCGACGCCCCTGCTGCTGATCGGCGCCGGATTGTTCCTGACCAGCAAACCCGGCCAGCAATCGACCAAAGAAATTAGAGCGAAGGTCGATGACATAGTCCACCAGGGCACCGAGAAAGTGTCGGACCTGGCCGGTGCCATGCGCTCCGATCTTGAAGACCGGCTCGCCGGCGCGCGCTACGCCCGAAGAGCTTCGCGGTACGGTAGCATCCGCCGCAGGCGCAGTGACCGACGAAGCGCAATCCGTATTTCGCGGCGCCGCCGATGCCGCGAAGGCGCCGTCAGCGGCGCTGCCGGCCAAGTGGCATCCGCAGCAAAGGCATCGGCACCGCGGCCGGCGAGACCGCCGCGACCGCCAAAAATAAAGCCGCCGCTATCGGCGCGCAATCGCGCGATGCCCTGACCAACTTCGTCAACGACAATCCCCTGCTCGTCGCCGGCATCGGCGCCGCTGTCGGTGCGTTTATCGCCGCCTCGATCCCATCGTCGGAGGCCGAGAACCGCATGTTTGGCGCGGGCAGCGAGAAGCTCAAGGACAAGCCCGCGAAGCCGCGGCCCAAGGTATCGAGCAGGCCGGCAACATCGCAGCCGAAGCGGCGGGCTCCGTTGCCACCGCCGCCGCCCGCGAGGGCATCGATGCCGCGGCGTCCAACGCGCTTTGAACACCGTCGCCGATAGCATGCGGAAGGTGGCGGATCGCGGCCTGGAAACCGCTCTCGGCGCCCCCCATCATCCGGTCAACAATCGAGCGGCCAACGACCGACCACCCAGAGGAACGCGACATGAGCGATACCTGCACATCCCGACCCAACAGCAGAAACCTGGGCGGCAAGGACATGTCCGGAAAAGATTTAGCTGGCCAAGCCAAGGATCTGGTTCGCGACGTCAAGACGAAGGCGTCCGGCCTGACGGATGAGGTCACGCGCGCCGCCAAGGACAATGCATCGCAGCTCGGCAACGCCGCGATGGACATGGCGAATACCGCCAAGGACAAGGTCGAAGCCGCGGTGTCACAGCGCAAGTCGCTGGGCGCCGATTACATCGGCTCAATCGCGCAAGCGACGGGACGCGCGGCGCATGAATTCGAGGCTGAGCTGCCCCAAGCCGCGCACTACATCCGCCAGGCGTCCGAACAGATGCAGGGTGTCGCCGACACCGTCCGCCAGCGCGACGTGCGCGAGCTGGTCGGTGAGGTGCAGGATTTTGCGCGGCGTCAGCCGACACTGTTCTTTGGTGGCGCGGTGGTCCTGGGCTTCGCGGCGCTGCGCTTCCTCAAGAGCACGGCACCGACGACCGGCAATGGTCAAGCTCAATCGAACGCGTTCGAACAGCGCCGCGAAGGGTAGCGATCATGGCGTTGTCGAACGACCTCAATGCGATCCCCCGGCTGTTCGGCGATGCCGTCGAGCAGCTGGGCAAGCTCGTGCAGAATGAAG
The DNA here is from genome assembly GCA_963850885.1 of uncultured Alphaproteobacteria bacterium. GTDB lineage: Bacteria > Pseudomonadota > Alphaproteobacteria > Rhizobiales > Xanthobacteraceae > Z2-YC6860. Next base: position 1,954 of record CAWKOD010000041.1, read on the forward strand.
TGCAGCTGGCGCGGGCTGAGCTGTCGCAAAAAATGACTCAGGCGGGCATTGGCGCGGCCTATGTCGCCGGCGCAGCGATCCTTTCCATCCCGGCGCTGGTGCTTCTTCTCATCGCGCTGGCGCTGTGGCTGACCCAACTGGGCCTCTCCCCCGTGCTCGCCCATCTCGCCGCCGCCGCCTGTGGCGCGGCGATCAGCGCCATCCTGGCCATGGTCGGCATGAGCCATCTGAAGCCCGAAAATCTCAAACCCAAGGTCACGATGCAGCAGGTTCAGCGCGACGTCGCGACCGCGAAGGAAATGGCACGATGATCTTCAAGGACGAACTCGATCGCGCAGGCCCGGTCGTCGACCGCCTGAACGCAGCCATCCGCGACAATCCTCTGGCCGCCGGCCTGATCGGCGCCGGCCTCGCCTGGATGCTGATGGGCGGGGCCAAAGGCTTCGGCGTGATGGCAGGCGCCGCCAAGGATGCAGCCGGAATGGCTGGCTCCGCGGCGGCAACCGCCGGCGGCGCTGTCGCGGGCGGCGCCGCCAAGGCCGCTTCGGCCACCGCCGCCGGGTTGAAAAGTGCGGCGTCCGACATGGCCGGTTCGGTCGCGTCCCTCGTCCCGGACATTTCCATTCCCGACACCGACAAGGCGTTCGAGGCTGGCGCCGACGCGGGCGCCACGGTCGGCAACCGGATCAATTCGGCGGCCGCCGCCGGTCGAGAGTACGGCGCCGCCATTCAATCCCGGCTTTCCGAAAGCCTGGAAAAACAGCCACTGTTGCTCGGCGCCATCGGCCTTGCGATCGGTGCCGGCATTGCGTCGACCTTCGCCACCACGGCGGTCGAGAGCGAACTGATGGGCGAGCCGGGATCGGCGGCGCGCGAAAAGCTACACGGACTGGCCGGCGACGTGACCGACCGCGCGAAGCAGATCGCCTCCGACCTCAAAGACGAAGCGGACCGGCAAGGCCTGACTCCGGACGCCGCCAAGAGCGCGGCTGCAGGGATTGGCGAGAAGGTCAAAGCCGTCGCCGGTGCGGGGCGGGAATCGCTGGCCCAGCGTTTTGCCCCGACGTCGAATTAGCAGAGATCGCTCGGCAAGATCGCGAAGGCTACGGCGTCGAAGACCAAGTACTTCGATCAGGTTCGGTTCGCGCCACAAGCGACATCAAGTCCGTTATTCGATCACCTCGTCGGCAAGGAGCTGGAGCGATGTCGGTATTGTAAGTCCCATCGCGGCGGCGGTTTTGAGATTGAGCACGAGCCGAAACTTTTCGGGCAATTGCACCGGCAAATCGGCTGGCTTCGCGCCCCTGAGGATGCGATCGACATAGGTTGCCGCACGCCGAAACAATTCGACGACATCGACGCCATAGGACATCAGGCCGCCATCTGCCGCGATGTATCGGAATGCATAAACTGCAGGCACGCGATGCCGCGCCGCCAATGCGATAATGAGTTCGCGATGAAAGTTGGTGGTCGAATCGGGCAACACCAGCAGGCCGCCGTTCGGTTTCCGGACGAAATCGCCCACAGCAGCCTCGATATCGGCTGAACCGTGAATTGGGACAGCAGTAGGCGACACCGCGAATTGCGGGGCAGCCGCTTCGATCAGCTTTGTGTAATAGGACCCACCACCCGGAGCGACCTTTGGATCAAATATGAATGCGACGCGACTGATACTGGGCATCATTTCTTTGAGCAGTCCCAGCCATTTTCCGGTCAATGAAATCTTCAGCGTTTGTAAAGCCGGTCACATTTCCCCCCGGTCGCGCAACACTTGCGACAAAGACTTCACCGACGGGGTCGGAAACCACGGCAAACACAATCGGGATTGCTCGGGTTTGCTTGAGAAGCGCCCCCGTAACCGGGGTGCTCCTGGAAAAAATGACGTCGGGCTGCAACCTATCAGCTCCTTCGCCAACGCCTGCATTCGCTCTGGATCTCCAGCAGACCACCGATAGTCGATCCTGAGGTTGCCGCCGTCCGTCCATCCCAGAGTTTGGAGCTGCTGGGCAAATCCCGCCAATTCGAGCTTTCCTGCCGCGTCACTTGCCGCAAACGGCATCAAAACGCCGACCCTTCGTACACGGTCTGCTGTGCGCATAGGCCTCAAGCGGCCACGCAGCCGACAGCCAAGAAGCGTGAGAAACTGGCGTCGTTGCATGTGCCCCCAGGATCGACCGCGCCGAATGCAATTGCCAAATTCTAGCATCGCGCGATGGGGCGGTGTCAGGAAAAACGCCCACAACCGAGCGCCTATTTCTGAGAAGGGGTGATGCCGGCTTGGGTCACATCACGCACCGCAACAACTTCCTTATTCGATCACCTCGTCGGTGCGGGGCCTTGCGACACTATTTCGAAGGCGAAGCGGAAGATCGGCAAGTCTTCACCCGGATGGTCGTCGACTGCGGTCAGTTGCGGCAGACGATAGTTGTTCGGACGACGCTCCGAGCCTTTGTAGATCGCCGGATAGAGATCGATGAAATGCCAACCCGGAGCGCCCGTGGCCTGCATGATGATCTCGATATCGCCCTGGCTGTTGAATGCACACGCGTAGCCCGAGGTCGCGTTATCGTAGACCACGGTGTAGATATTGGCGGTCTCCGACCAGCCCACGCCCTTGAGATGGATGCGGAAGGTGGTGCCCACGGCGCCGCGCGCCACGTCGAGCGGCAACGCGGTCGGCGCAATCCAGAACGTGCCTTCCTTCCTGATCTCATCGGCCTCGACCCAGAGGGTGTGCGTTCCGCCAAGATCGTCTGGCGCCTTGAAATGGAATTCCGCGCGACCGGCGGCGTCGGCGACGGCCGCGGCGATGGTGCGAGGCTTGGTTTCCCAGCCGGCCGCCGTCATGCGGTTGCCGACCAGCGTGTCCCAGTTGAGCTGGTAGCTCTTGCCCGGCTTAAAGCCCGAGCCGCTGACGACGACGGGGCGCGCCGACGCCCGAGAACGCCGGCACTGCGACCAGCTCGCCTGCTGGCGGAAGCCTGCCGACGTTCGCCTGCGCCTGCCGCTCGGGCGGCGGCGGCAGCACCGGCGCACCCGCGGTGATCGTGTAGTCGAGCCGAAAGTTCGGACGGTCGGGCACCGGCGACTGCTGCGTGTTGCGATAGGGCGAGCCGAAATCGGAGTGCTGCACCTCGATGATATGCAGGCCGTCATGTCCCGTGGCGGGGATCGTGAAGCGCGCGGTCCCTTGCGTCGTCACCACCGACATGAAGCCGGTGAACATGTTGTCGTAGAGCAGCACCCAGCTGCCTTCGAGCTCGCGCCAGCCGATGCCCTGCACCTCGATCGCGATCGGCGAGCCGACCGGCCCGCTCTGCGTGCCGACGATCTTTGCGGCGATATCGAGATTGAACGCGGTCTGGGTGAAGAGACGGGCGCCCTGCTGGATCACCACGTCGTGCAGAAAGCCAAAGTCCTCGGGCGCAACGAAGCTTGCCGAGACGTGGCCGGCCTTGTCGCTCTTCACCGTCGCGAACCGGTAGGCGACCGGGGTGAACTCGCGGCCGTGATACTCGGCGGGCGTGACCTTCCAGCTGCCCTTCACCGTGCGCCAGACGAGCTGGAACTCCTGCTCCACCGGCAAGCCCTGTCCGGTCACGGTGATCGGCGTGCCGACCGGACCATGCGAGGGCGTGACCTTGAGCTGCCCACGAAGCCGCCGGATGGCTCCGCCATCGGCGCCTCGGGCCCGAGATCGGTCGCCCGCGACGCTGCATTTGCACTCGGGCAAAACGAGCCGAGGGAGCCCAACACGAAGAGGCCCATGGCGCAGGCGAGCGCGGCGAGCTTCCCGCCACGTCTGACGGAGCATCATGCCGGAAAACCCTTGGGTCTATTTCTTGATTTCGATGGCGCCGTCGAGAACGGCCAACCGTGACGGCAACGATTTGAACGGCTCCCAGGTCTGGGTGCTGCCGTCCAAACTGGTGGCGGTCACCTTATAGTAGAACGACCCGCTCGGGTATTCGGTCGGGATGACCCATCGCGCCGTCCAGAAATAATCCACGGCCGGCCCGATGCGCGGCGGCGGATGGACACCGAACCGCGCCGGCAGCTTCTGGCCGTCGGCCAATTCGACAACAAGGCTCTTGAGACCCTTGTCGTCCAGCGGCTTGCCGGACGCATCGAGGATGCGCAGCCGCCAGACCACCTTCTCCAGATGCTTGAACTGACTGTTGAGCACACAGCCCGGTCCGGGCGCGCCGTCCTGGTCACCGCGCACAATATCGCCTTCGAAGAACAGCTTGGCCTGCTGCGCCTGCGCCCCGCCCGCAAAGCCGCAAACGACCGCGAGAGACAGCACAATTCTCGACAAGGCTTTTTTCACGGTGTTCCCCCTCTTGCTCCGCCGCGCAGCAATTATTCCCGTATTGCCAGCCATTCTGCAAGGTGCCGTCGAAGCCCGTTTCGGGTTAAAAGGCGAAGAACTCGCATTGAGCCTATGTTTTCCGCTGTTCTTCCGCCGCCTCATGGCCGCCCCCCAGGTTTAGGAGCTGGAATTGTAACGGCTCAAGCGAACTCTTTGATGGTGACTAAAAATGGCCAGCCATCGCAACACAAAACTAGGAAGCCTTTTGCGAAATGTCTCGGGCAATGACAAATGCTCCCCTGCTCCTGGTAAAGACGCCCTCGCGCTCAAGTGCCTTAAGCTCTCGGGCGACAGTTTCCCGTCGCGTGCCGACACGAGCTGCAAGTTCGGCGTGCCGTGGCACTGGCGATATCACGCCGCGGCGTTCGTCGATTGGGTCGGTCCGTGACCTCCGCAGCAGTTCGGCATAAATTCGGTGTCTAACCGGCATCGTGTGTAACTCGCTCACTCGCTGATGCAGCGACCGCATCCGCGAAACAAAGTCCCTCAGCACCCGTTCGATTACCTCGGGATGCCCATGAAGGACGTTTCGAAAGACTGCAGCTGGCATGCAAGCGACTGTTGCGTCACTGATTGCAACAATTCCCGCAGGTTGCGGTTGCCCATCAATGGCCGGCATCTCACCGAAATAGTCACCGGCCTTCATATCGGCGAGAATAACGTCGCTCCCAACAGGAGTGCTCATAACAATCCGCAGCGCGCCCTCGGTCAGGAAATACGCGTCCGTACCCAGGTGGCCCTGATGGAGCAGCCATAGCTTGGACTGAACACCACGCCAGTGACAGCGGGAATTAAGCATTGCGATCTCGGCGGCATCGAGAGAACCTAAAATCCGTATGCCCTCAAGAGATTTGCGCGCCGTCATCTGACGCTCCTATTGGAAATCGCAATTCATCAAATAATCTAGATTTTATAACGCCACATCTGCGACGATGTTCCCGGGGCGCCAACTGCAGCTTCAACAAATGAAGGGTTGCTTGTCATTTTGTTCCGTTTGGAACATCTGCGTCGCTTATGTCTTTTTACTTAAGCATGGAACGCATGGACCGTTCACAATATGGCAGGCAGCCGTCGTCTACCGCTGCGTATGAGGCGGGCTTGAAGGCTGCGTTCACGGTGTGTCACGAGCCACTCCCAAGAAGGATGGAAGAGTTGCTTGAGCGTCTGCAAACCCTTGAGGGCGAGGAGGTGCAGCACTGAACCGCTTGATCCGCTCGCGAACCCATTTTGGCGGCGCATCATTGCCTTGCGCGCTACAAATTCAGAAAGGCTCGGCATGCCTACTTGCCGTCGTTCCAGATATCGGCCGCGAGCTTCCAATTCTTTCCGACCTTCTCCCACACGACCACATATTTCCCGGTGACTTCTTTCGGCGTCGCGCCTTTGGTCTTCAGGCTGAAGGTTCCGATCTCGCGCGCTGCGGAGCGCCCGAGCCTCTTGACATCGAGCGTTGTGAGCTTCGGATCGCTGACTTGGTCCGCCATGCCCTTCCACATTGCCCCGATCGCAGTGCTGCCCTTCACCATACTGGAGCCGGGCGGGAAGGCGGTCGCGTCCTCGGTGTAGAGCGAAGCGACGCCGGCGAAGTCGCCTTTGTTGAACAATTCCGTCCATTTCGCATTCACCGCCTCAATCGCGGCCTTCTGGGCGAACGCCGGCGTGGCCAGTCCGGCCAAGAAGGCAATTACCAGTGCAATCCTGCGCATGATCAGTTCCCTGTGTGTCTTCGATTTCAAAAGGCCCATTGGCTCCCGATATGTATCAGGAGAAACAGTGCCCCATATTGACAGTGGTTAGCCACTGCAACTTGAAATGGTGGCGATGTTGCTCATAGGTCGGAAGCCCGAGCGGCGGATCATGGCGTTTGCGCCAGCCGCCCGATACAGTCCGCACAGTTCGAAGTGAAGCAGACCACGCCTGCGCGGTCGGTCTGCCCAGATTTGTGGAAACTGCAGCAATGGCCGAGATCGTATTCGGGTTTGGAACGTCGCATGGCCCCCTCCTGGCAACCCCGCCGCATGAGTGGGACCTGCGCGCCAACGTGGACCGCAAGAACAAGGCGCTGGCGTTCGGGGCGGGCACCTATGATTTCCAGCAGCTCTATGAGCTACGCAAGGGCGAGCATTTCGAGAAACAAAACACGCTCGACGTCCGCAGCGAGCGCGATGCGCGCTGCCAGCACCAGCTCGACGTGCTCGGTGAACGCTTGGCGAAGGTCAATCCCGATGTGCTGATCATCGTCGGCGACGACCATCACGAATGGTTCCTCAACGACATCCAGCCGGCGTTCTCGATCTTCCACGGCAAGGAGGTGTTCAACCGCGCGCTCACCCAGGAGGAAGAGCAGCAGAAGATCGCCAATGGCGGCGGCTATGCCATGAAGATCTACTATCCGCAACGCGATGAAACCTATCCGTGTCCCTCGGACCTCGCCGCGCACATCATCAGTCGCACGATCCAGGACGATTTCGACACCGCCGCGCTGGGCGAGCAGCCGCACGACGCCGGCGTGCTGCGCCAGCTCGGACATTCCTACGGGTTCATCTATCGGCGGATTCTCAAGAGCCGGCCGGTCCCGCTGATCCCGATCCTGGTCAACACCTATTATCCCCCCAACCAGCCAACAGCCAAGCGCTGCTTCAATTTCGGCCGCGCCATCGCGCGCGGGGTCAAGGCGTGGCAGGGCAACGAGCGCGTCGCCGTGGTGGCATCGGGCGGGGTCAGCCACTTCGTCATCGACGAGGCGTTCGATTGGCGCATCATCAACGCGATGAAACAGCGTAACTACAAGGCACTCATCGAAGAGCCCGAAGTCCATTTTCGCTCCGGCACATCCGAGACCAAGAACTGGCTCGTCGTCGCCGGCATGCTGGCTGAGACGGGCCTGGACATGGAGCTCCTGGACTATGTGCCCTGCTATCGCTCGGAAGCCGGCACCGGCAGCGGCATGGCCTTCGCGACTTGGCAGTAGCTGACCGAGTCCCTAATCGACCTTCACGCCTGACAGGCGAATGATTTCAGACCACTTTTTTGATTCGGACGCAACGAAGCCGGCGAACTCTTGCGGTGTTCCGCCAAGCGGCTCTGAGCCGAATTTGGACAATGTCGCTCTGATATCTGGGGACTTCAGGGAGTCATTGATCGCAGCATTGAGTTTGGTGACGATGGCGTCCGGTGTTCCGGCTGGCGCAACGAGCCCATTCCAGGTCACCACCCGCAAATCAGGCAGTCCGCTCTCCACCATCGTCGGCACGTCGGCCAGTTCCGGCATGCGCCTGCTGCCAAGCGACACCAGCGCCCTTAACTTGCCGTCCCGAAGCAACGGCGCCAATGGCGCGGGCGCGTCGAACACGATGTCCATCTGTCCGGCCAGCACGTCGATAATCGCCTGGTTCATGCTACGGTAGTGGATCGGTGTGATGTCGATGTTGGTCGCGCGCTTGAAAATCTCACCGGCGAGATGCGGCGGACCGCCGGTCGGCGCGGCGAAGTTCAATTTTCCCGGATTGGCTCTGGCATAAGCCAGAAACTCCGCGACGGTCTTTGCCGGCACCGACCGCCCGACCGCGAGATGCATCGGCGAACTCGAAATCCCAACGATTGGTGTAAAGCTCCTGATCGGATCGTAGCCGACATTCGCGCTCAACGCCGGCGCGATCGCGAGCGAGGTCGAAGAGCCGAATAACAGAGTGTAGCCGTCAGGCTCAGCAGCTGCTGCAGCCTTGCTTCCGATCGTCGTGTTGGCGCCTGGACGGTTATCGATCACGGTCGCACCAACCGTCGCCGCCAGATGTTGCGCGAACACGCGGGCAACCACATCCGGCTGCCCTCCCGGTCCGAAGGGCACGATGATCTTGATGACGCGTTTTGGGTAGTTTTGCGCGGCTGCGACATCGGTGACGCACAGAGTGACGATAGCGAAAGCCGCGGCTACCCAATGTTGAAGCTTCACGAGGTTTGTCATGGACCACGCCCCTCAGAGACGCTACCTCAAGAACGCCGCCCATTTGCCTTAAAACTGCGTGGCGCAGTTGGCATTTTCTACAGGTCTTTCAGAGCGTTATGGAAAACTTGTGGAAGCGACCCCAAGTGCGCCATAATATAGTTAATGCGGCGCCTTAGGTTGCTTCGGTGAGGATCCCCGGGGCTGGGAACGCGATCATGCGTGGCGCCACAATTCTGGTTGTTCTGACCGCCGCCTTTTTCATTTGGCACACAACGCATGTCGACGCGCCGCCGGCAGCGCCGCCGGATCGCGCCGACGCCGTCGCGGCACCAGCGAAGGCGGCGGTTCTTGTCGAATTGCCGGCCGCGCCTCCGGCCATACGTTGGGGCTCGAACGCCGCCCCGGTTTCGACCGCTGCCTCGTTCGTCTATGCAAAGAACCATCCGGCGACGCCGCTGCCCGCCCTCGCCTTCGCCGCCATGGCGAGCACGGAGCCGATGAACGCCGACGAGTTCGGCCCGACTTACAATCCCGCCGACGAGCCGTTCGACCCTCGCCCCGGACAGCTCCGGCTCTTGTCGCGCGGCGGCCTGTGCAGCGCTATCGTTTCGGTCGCCCAGGCCAACGATCTGCCGATCCCCTTCTTCGCCAACCTGATCTGGCAGGAGAGCAGCTTCCAATCCAAGACCATCAGTTCGGCGGGCGCGCTTGGCATCGCGCAGTTCATTCCGGAAACCGCGATCGATCATGGGCTGATGAATCCGTTCGAGCCGATCCATGCGCTGTTTGCGTCAGGCAAGTTGCTGCGCAAGCTCCATCATCAGTTCGGCAATCTCGGGCTGGCGGCGGCGGCCTACAACGCGGGGCCCGGGCGCATCTATGATTGGATGGGCGCGCGCCGCGGGTTGCCCGGCGAGACCCACGCCTATGTGGCCCGCATCACCGGGCATCGCGCCGATCAATGGCTGTCGCGCCAATTCGTGTGGGAGGCCGAAGCAACCCTGATGCCGGCGCGAGCGCCGTGCCCGGAGGTGGCCGAGGCGGTGAAGGAGCAGGCCCATTTCGTCCGCGTCGCCAAGCTGATGTCGGAGCTGGTCGCCGCGACGGCGCCGCCGCCACCATCGGACCGGACGCCCACCGTAGCCTTGCCGGCCAACCGCGCCGTTGCGTCGAACAGCGCCAAGCCTTCAGCGAACAAGCAGAAGAAAACCGTGGCGGCGCCGGGCCCGGCGAAGCTCGCGGCCGCGAAACCGGCGACGGGATCGAAGCCTCAATCGAAACCGCAAGTGCACGTCGTCAGCGCGATGAAGGACCAGAGCCGGCCACGGTCGGCGCACAACCCGGCAAAGCCGGCGGCGATGGCAGCGAACGCGGCGGCCAAGCGCCTCGCCGCGCAGTGAAGCCTACAGCGTCGCCTGCTTGTGTCCGCATTCCTTGCAGGTGAATGGCACGCGGAGCTGCCCCGGCGCCGCCGAGACGCGATTTTTCCCGCCGCACTTGCCGCAGGTGGCCTCGATCCGGGTGTCGCCCTGCTTGATGGTGATGGCCTTTTTCTCCATCGCCTCTTTGATCAGACGGTCGGCTTCGGCGCGCATCGCTTCTTTCGACATTTCAAGCCCTGTCTGGTTTCAACTCAATTCGCGGCACGGCGCAACGACGACAGCTATAGCCACTTCTTCCACTTGAAGATGACGAACGGCAGAATAGCGGAGCATATCATCAGCCCGACCGCGTAGGGATAGCCGAAGGTCCATTCGAGCTCTGGCAGTTTCTTGAAGTTCATGCCGTAGATCGAGGCGATCAGGGTCGGCGGCATCAGCGCGACGGCGGCGATCGAGAAGATTTTGATGATGTTGTTCTGCTCGATGGTGACCACGCCGAGCATGGCGTCGAGCAGGAAGGTGATCTTGTTGCTGAGATACGTGGCGTGGTCGGACAGCGACAGCACGTCGCGCTGGTTCGCCTGCAATTGCAGTCGCACGTCCTTGTGCCAGCGCATGCCCTCGGCCTCGTTGGCGAGGAACAGCAACAGCCGCCCGATCGAGACCAGGCTTTCGCGCACCTTCGAGGTGAGGTCGCCCTTGCTACCGATCGCCTTGAGGATGTCCTTGTAGGACAGCGCTTGGCCGGAGGCCGCGTTGTCGGGCTCGAAAATGTCATGCGAGACGCGGTCGACCTCCAGGCCGATGCGCTCGAGAATGTCGGCGGCGCGGTCGATCACGGCGTCGAGCAGATCGATCAGCACGGTTTCGCCAGTCACGTTGGCCGGGCAATTCCGGGCGAGCTTGTTGCCGACGATCATGAACGGACGCGGATCGTCGTAGCGCACGGTGACAAGGCGGTGGCCGGACAGGATGAAGGTCACCGCGGTGGTCTTCGGCGTCGCGGTGTCGGAATTGCACATCAAGGTCGCGGTCATATAGCGGGCGTGATTTTCGACGTAGAGGCGGCTGGAGACTTCGATCTCCTGCATCTCTTCGCGGGTCGGCACCGCGATGCCGAGCAGGCGCTCGATCAGCTTGTCCTCGCCGGGCGCGGGATTGACCAGGTCGAGCCAGACCGCGTTGTCGGGCACCTCTTCGCCCGAAACGATGTCGCGGCGTTCAAGCGAATGGCCGTTGGGGACGTACGCCGCAAGCATGGGCAATCCGGACGCTTGCCCTGCAAAGGGCTTTGATCTGCGGCGCCACTCTTGGCCCGATCTCGGCGATCCCGCAAGAAAAAATGGCAAGAAAGGATGGAGAAAGAACGGAAAGAAAGAACGATCCGCGTCAGCACCCGCCGATTTGTGACAAGGACAGGACAGGCCGCAAACGACAACGGCCGCGGTTGCCCGCGGCCGTCTGTGGTTCTGACCCGATCAGTGGTGGTCGCGGCTAGTTTGCCGAACTCCACGAAGCGCAGATCAATCCGCAGCCCCGGAGCCGACGCATTGACCGTCTCATGCGCCGGGCTCTTGCGGCGATCGGAATAGCGCGCCGCAGCCGCCACCGCCTGGATGCCGATGCTGCCGTACTGGTGGCTGAGATTGGTGCGATCGCCGCGGCCGTCCGGCTGCGCGGTGTGCAAATTCTGGCTCGCCGCCGAGCTGGTTCTTGGTGTCATTGGTTCCTCCACTAGTGCCCGTTGTTTGCCTGTCAAAGTGATCCCCGATCACGGCAGAAATGGGCGGACAATGGAGTCCTATCGGGGCATTCCGGCCGGAGGCGGACGCGTTTTGGCCCGCCTCGCCGCATTTTTCCTGAGGTTTGGACGATAAAGCTTCAAATGAGCGTCACTGCATTAAATAAGCAGGATGGTAAACCATTGATTAACGGCTTGAATCCAGAATGGCGGGAACGTGGGATCAGGGCCGTGCGGCGTACCAACGCCCTGCGGCATTCCTGCCACAGGTTCACAACGGCATGCATCCGAACCCGCATGTCGCCTGGAATCTCTTTGGCCTTATCGTCTATCTATGGATTCGAAATTTGACATGGTGAATGGCATGGGACTTCGCGGAACCGTCGGAAAACGGGGAATCGCCCTGCTCGCATTGGGCCTGGGCGTGCTGCTGTCGGGCTGCATGCAGCAAACCATCGAGCCTGCGTCCAACTCCAACCTGACGCCGCGCGACCGCAAGCTGCTGGCCAATGTGCCATACGCGAAGGCGACAATTCCCGAGCCGTATCAGCGCCACATCGTCGACTTCCACCGCAGGGAATCGCCGGGCACCATCGTGGTCGATCCGGATGCGCGCTATCTCTACTACGTGCTCGATAAGGGCAAGGCGATCCGCTACGGCGTGACAGTCGGCGAAGAGGCGCTGGTGTTCTCCGGCGTCGCCAAGGTCGGCCGCCGCGAAGAGTGGCCGTCCTGGACGCCGACCGCCGACATCAAGAAGCGGCTCACCGGCATTCCGGACTTCGTCGGTCCCGGCCCGCACAACCCGCTGGGCGCCCGCGGCCTCTACCTGTTCTCGGGCAACAAGGACACGCTCTACCGCATCCACGGCACCAACCAGCCGGAATACATCGGCTCGGCGATCTCCTCGGGCTGCATCCGCATGACCAACGAGGACGTCATCGACCTGTACAACCGGGTCAAGCTCGGCACGCCGGTGGTGGTACTGGCGCTCGGGCAGAGCGACTCGCCGTTCAACCCGCGCATGGCGCTGAGCGGCGCCAGCGGCGCCAACAACTAACGACTTCTCGGGGGAGAGGGCGCGGCGCCGGATCAAGGTCCGGCGCCGTTTTTTATGGGCGTCACGCGCTCACGAGACCGGGTCTGGTCGGACGTGAGATTGATCGGGCGCGGACGCGGCAACGGCACCGCCGAAGCGATCGCCTCCGGATCGATGACATTCCACTGGCAGATCCGATAGCCATGCGAGCGCTCGGCGAGATCGAGGTGAACGTGCTCCTCGTGGTAGCCGTCCGAGCCCGGCCCCAGCACGGTGGTGAAGCGCGCACAGGCGAGCGTGCGCATCTGCTCGCGAAACGGCTTCGACATCTGCGGATCGGTCAGCGTGAAGGTGGCGCCGTTCTTGAGCTTGATCGCGCCGATGTCGATGGCATTGCCTTTGCCGTGCTCTGAAAGCTTGGCGCCCAGGATGTTGTTGCGGCCGCGGCACTCGTGGGAAGCGAGGTCGGTGACGGTCGCAAGCGGCGCGCCAAGGGTGGCCGCGACAGGCCCAACGTCCGTGCGGACCCATTCGGCCAAAGCCTCGGCCATGTTGCATTGCAGCTGCGGCGGCGGGGTGACGGCAACAAAGGTCTGGTCGGGCATCACGACGCGGTCGAGCTGCACCATGTCAAAGCGCGCGCATTGGGTCGGCTCGACGCGGATCGGGACCGGCGTGAAATGGGCGACCTTGCCGAGGCGGTCGTAACAGGCCTGGGTTTCCGCCGACGGGAAGACCGCGGCCGGCGGCATCTTGTGCAGCTCGCGGTAAAGCTCGCGCTGGAGCTCCAACGGGGGTGTGCCGGCAGCCGCCGCCGCGGCAACGCTGGTGCCGAGCGCGAGCGGCAGCAACAGGGGCATCAATCCGGCTCGGCGGCGCTGTCGCATCAATGGGCTCGTTAACGAAGGCCGCGCTGGAAGCCGTCAACGCCCGACGCAGGCGGCGGCGATCCAACGCCGGACGGCCGGATTGGTTCATTCCGCGGTTTGTCGCCGCTTGGTCCACTTGGCCGATAGGCCTGCGCGCGGGCCCGCTCGGCCAATTCGCAGCCCTCGCAATAGCGGGCGTCTTTATAGTCGATCCAGTTGTGGGCATAGATACGCTCGGGCGGGATGCCGTAGCGCTCCTGGAGGAATTTCACCAGCAGCAGGCCCGCCTTGAATTGCTCGGGCGTCAACGGCGCCCGTACATCCGGCGCGTTTCCGTTGAATTCGACACCAATTGAATTGGTTTTGATCACCTGACGGAAGGTCCTGGAATTGTCGATGTACTTGTTGTCGTTGCGGTTGGCGCCGTCGCCCTGGGTGGTGACGACGGTTTCCGGCACCGACCAGTAGATCGTGCCGTCGGTTTCGACCCACAGCGTGACGCCGCGCTTGGTCGGATTCCTTGACTGGCCCTCGGCCAACGATTTCGCAGCACCGGGCGCGCCTTCGGTCTGATGCAGGATGATGTTCTTCCAGGGCGCCTGTGCCGGATCGCCGAGCGACGTCATGTAAACGATGCTCAGCCCCGGGATTTGCGGCTGGCCGGCGCTCTTAGCCAATTTGGCGAAGTCGGGATCGCCCTGCGCCTGCGCGCCGAACGAGATGGCAAGGGCCAAGCAACTCCATACCGGACGCGCGAGTATCATGGACCATCGGTGCCGCATGAACGCGGCCATCCTTGAGTGCAGCTTGGCGCCAAACTAAACAAGGATGCATCCGCTCACAATCGGATGTTGGCCGATGGCGCAGTTCGACGTGGTCGTGGTGGGGCTCGGCGCGATCGGCGCCGCGGCGCTCCATCGGCTGGCACGGCGCGGCGTCCGTGTCTTGGGGATCGAGCGCCTGACACCCGGGCACGACCAGGGCTCCTCGCATGGCGAGAGCCGCATCATCCGGCTCGGCTATTTCGAGCATCCGTCCTATGTGCCGCTGCTGCGCCGATCCTATGAGCTCTGGCGCAAACTCGAGGCCGAGGCCAACGCAAAGCTTCTGCACATCACCGGCATCGTGGAGATCGGGCCGCCCGGCGGCGAGGTGGTGAGCGGCACGCTCGCGGCGTCGCGTCTGCATGGCCTGCCGCACCAGGTGATGGACGCGACCGAGACCATGCAGCGCTTCCCGGCGCTCAAAATTCCCGACGATGATGTGGGCGTGTTCCAGCCGGACGGCGGCTTCATCGCGGCCGAAGCCGCGATTGCGACGATGCTCGCGCAGGCGCGGGCGGCGGGCGCGGAAATTCAAACCGGCATCGCGGTGCGTTCCGTGACGCCGCAAGGCGACGGCGTCCGCGTCGAGACCAGCGCCGGCTTAATCGACGCTCCCACGGCGATCGTCGCCGCCGGCCCCTGGCTCAATAAGCTCATGCCCGATCTGCCGGCGCCGCTTCGCGTCACCCGCGAGGTGACGGGCTGGTTCGAGCCGCGCAACCCGGCGCCGTTCCTGGCCGGACCGTTTCCAGTGTTCCTGCTCGAAAGTCCGCTCGGACAACACTATGGCTTCCCGCCATGGCGCGGCGGGCTCCTGAAGATCGCCAAGCATCACCACCGCAACGAAACAGTCGACCCGGACAACTTCGATCGTGTCGTTTCAGCGGAAGACGAAGCGCTGATCCGTCCGGCCGTGAGCCAATATATTCCGGCGGCCGCCGGCCCGCTCCGGTTGGCCAAGACCTGCCTCTACACCATGACGCCCGACCGCGATTTCCTGATCGATCGCCTGCCGGGGGCGCCCAACATCGTGGTGGCCTCGCCCTGCTCCGGCCACGGCTTCAAGTTCGCCCCGGTGGTCGGCGAAATTCTGGCCGATCTGGCGACCGAAGGCGGAACCCGACACGACATCAGCCGCTTCCGATTTGGCCGGTTCGGCTGATAGGCTGTTGCATCCATTCGGCAAAAGCCGAAGTAATAAGACCGGTCCATACGGAGGAATGCCCATGCTTGGCCTGATGCAGGATTGGCCGCTGCTGTGCCATCGCATCATCGACCATGCCGCGATCCAGCATGGCAATCGCGCCGTCGTCACGCGTTCGGTCGAAGGGCCGATCCACACGACGAACTACGCCCAAATTCGCAAGCGCGCGCTCAAGCTCGCGCAGCGGCTCGACCGCGACGGCATCAAGCTCGGCGACCGGGTGGCGACGCTCGGCTGGAACACCTGGCGGCATCTCGAAGCCTGGTACGGCATCCTCGGCATCGGCGCGATTTACCACACCGTCAATCCGCGGCTGTTCCCCGAGCAGATCGTCTGGATCGTCAATCACGCCGAAGACCGCGTGATGATGACCGACCTCACCTTTGTGCCGCTCCTGGAAAAGCTCGCCGGCCAGCTGCCGGGCATCCAACGCTATGTCATCCTGACCGACGCGGCGCACATGCCGACGACGACGCTGAGGAACGCCGTGCCCTACGAGGAATGGATCGTCGAAGCGGACGGCGACTTCGAATGGAAGAACTTCGACGAGAACACCGCAGCCGGCATGTGCTACACCTCCGGTACCACCGGCAATCCCAAGGGCGTGCTCTATTCGCACCGCTCCAACATCCTGCACGCCTTCATGGCGTCGCTGCCGGACGCCAAGGGGATTGCGGCGCGCGACGTGGTGCTACCCGTCGTGCCGCTGTTTCACGCCAACTGCTGGTCGCTTGCGTTCTCGACGCCCTTAACCGGCGCGTCGCTCATTCTGCCGGGACCCAAACTGGACGGTCCGTCGATCTACGAGCTGCTCGACACCTACAAGGTGACGTTCACCGCCGGCGTCCCAACGGTCTGGCTGGCGCTGCTCGACCACATGGAAAAGAACGGGCTCAAGCTGCCGAGCTTGAAACGCATCGTGATTGGCGGCTCGGCGTCGCCGCGCGCGATGACGCAGAAGTTCCAGGACAACTACGGCGTCGAGGTGATCCACGCCTGGGGCATGACCGAGATGAGCCCGCTCGGCTCGCTCTGCACCATGAAGCCGGAATATGCCGGCTTGACCGGCGACGCCAAGCTCGACCTGCAGATGAAGCAGGGCCATCCGCCGTTCGGCGTCGAGATGAAGATCACCGACGACCGCGGCAAGAGGCTGCCGTGGGACGGCAAGACCTTCGGCCGGCTCAAGGTGCGCGGACCGGCGGTGGCGCGGCGCTACTTCAAGGACGACAGCGAGATCCTCGACGCCGAAGGCTTCTTCGACACCGGCGACGTCGCCACCATGTGCCCGCACGGCTACATGCAGATCACCGACCGCTCCAAGGACGTCATCAAGTCCGGCGGCGAATGGATCTCGTCGATCGACCTGGAAAACCTCGCGGTCGGCCATCCTAAGGTGGCCGAGGCCGCGGTGATCGGCGTGCAGCATCCGAAATGGCACGAGCGGCCGCTGCTGGTCGTCGTGCTGAAGAAGGATCAGCAGGCCAGCAAAGACGAGATTCTCTCGTTCATGCAGGGCAAGATCGCCAAATGGTGGATGCCGGACGACGTCGCCTTCGTCGCGGAAATCCCCCACACCGCAACCGGCAAGATCCTCAAAACCGAACTGCGTGAGCGCTTCAAAGATTACCGGCTACCGACCGCGGCGGCGTGAGCACGGGCAACGCCCCGTCTCCAACGAAGGTAACGGGCTCGGGCATTGGCGCCCGAGCCTGGAAGACTACTTCTTCTTCCTGGACTTAGCTTTCTTCTTCTTTGCCTTTTTAGCCATGGTCTTTCCCCTTGGTTGGGAAGCGCCGGAGGGCATAAGCGCTTCAAACATTGCAATTAGGAACTGATTCTCTTGGCGATGTCCCGTACCGCTCGAAGTTTGTCCAATGGTATCAACGCCGGGTCTGCAGACCGCGCTGCACCGCGGGGGCGCCGTGCCGCAATCGCAGGCGAGAGGAACGGTTGCATTGCCCGGCGGACGCATTTACGAGTTTGCCTTCCCTGTCCCGCGTGAGACCCCGCCCATGCTGAGCACGTCCAAGCCGCTGCCGGCGCCGCCCGATTGGGCCGTGCGGACGCGCGTCCCCGGATAAAGCATGGCGCGCCGCCGATTCGCCGACGATCCGACATCGCGGCTGGCCATCTGGGCCCGCCGCTGCGCCTTCTTTGCGCTCGCAGCGACGGTGCTGTCGATTCTGATCGTGCGCTCCGGCATCCTCGAAATCGTGCCGGCGCTCGCCACCTTTGCCGGCGCGCTGGTGTTCGCCGTGATCGGCATCGTGCTGGCGTTCGGCGCCTTCATCGTGATCTGGAAGGACGGCAGCCGCGGCATGGGCCACGCCTTCGCGGCCATCGCCATCGGTCTCGCGCTGATCGCCTATCCGGCCTATCTCGGCTATCGCGCCTATACGCTGCCGATGATCAACGACATCACCACCGACGCGTTCGATCCGCCGCGCTTCGACGTGCTGGCACGGCTGCGGCCGCGCGGCACGGTCGAATACGCCGGCCTCTATGCCGCCGAGCTGCAGCGCAAGGCCTATCCCGACGTCGAGCCGTTGAGCGTCAACGCCGCGCCCAGGGTCGCCTATGACGCGGCCATGGCGGTGATCGTGCGGAAGAAATGGCGCGTCGTGGTCGACCGCCCGCCGCAGCCGCCCCGGCGCGACGGCGTGATCGAGGCGGTGGCGCGCACCCCGATCATGGGCTTCCGCGACGATATCGCCGTGCGGGTCCGGCGCGAGGACGACGGCGCCCGCATTGACGTGCGCTCGGCCTCGCGCTTTGGTCGCCACGACTTCGGCACCAACGCCGCGCGCATCAAAAGCCTGCTCGAAGACGTCGACGACCGCCTGACCGCCGACAACGAGAAGGCCGAACGGGCGGCGCAGCGGCAATTGCAGCAGCAACAGAAGCAAAAACAACCGGCCGGCAAGGACGCCAAGCCGCCGAGAAGGCCATGAGTCGATATTGGCCTCACCCCGCTGAAAATGACCCATCTCGGACATCGGCCAGCAGCTATGTGCAGTAGCTGAACCCGAGGGCGACATGAGGTGGCGGAAATTTCTCGGCATTCTGGGTGGTGCGGTAGCGGCGTGGCCGCTCACCGCCCGTGCTCAACAGGTAGCCAATATACCTCGGATAGGAATCCTGGCGCCGGGCGCCTCCGAAGGTCCCGACGCAAGTCGCGCAACTCTCAACGCTCTGCTGGCGGGACTGCGCGAGCTTGGCTACACGGAAGGACAGAATATCGTCATTGAGCGCCGGTTTGGAGAATCGAACCCGGATCGCCTCCGCAAAGTCACTGCTGAACTGGTTGAACGCAAGGTTGATGTCATCGTCGCATTTAGTACGAGGGCTGCCCGCCCTGCTAAAAAAGCGACCAGTCTCATTCCCATCGTCGCAATAGCATTGGCCGATCCCGTCGAGGACGAACTGGTTGCCAGCCTTGCACGGCCAGGCGGGAATGTTACCGGGACAAGCTTTCTCGGCCCGGAGCTGATCGCCAAACGTCTGCAGTTGCTCAGAGAGGTCGTGCCGCAACTCTCTCAAGTGGCCGTCCTTTGGCATCCACGTGCATACAGCGATCGCACAATGGCTGGCATGTTGAAGGAGATCGAAGGCGCAGCCCAGACCTTGGGAATACGGCTTCAACTCGTGCCAGCGGCTGGCCTGACGATATCACCGGCGCATTTGCCGCGATGACCAGAGAGCACGCCGCGGCGCTCATTGTATTTCCCAGCCCGATGTTGTTTGCCGAGTACAGCCGCATCGCAGGCCTCGCCGCAGACAGTCGGTTGCCGGCGATATATTCAGCGAGAGAGGGCGTCGATGTCGGAAGGCTGATGTCCTATGGAGCAAATCTGCCCGATCTTTCCCGGCAGACAGCCGTCTATGTCGACAAAATTCTTAAGAGGGCCAAACCGGCGGAATTGCCCGTGCAGCAACCAACCAAATTCGAGCTCGTGATAAATCTCAAGACCGCCAAAGCACCCGGCCTCACTATGCCTCCGATCTCTCTTGCTCGCGCCGACGAAGTGATCGAATAGCGAGCGCTTTGTTGCGGTGCATATCGCAGCGATTGGCACTTAGCGACATTTCGTGGCGACGTAGCAATTCAGTCGCTTTCGGAGCGAAGCGACATTCAGCGACCCACGCTCAATCAACGAACAATCCAAATCGTCGCAATTCGGGGGCTTTCTTTTCAAATCATCCCGAAAGAATTGACTTCGTCGCGACGATTATCGAGTTGCACTATCGCGTTTGAGATTATCCGGGATTGTATTCACACCGGCCCAATTCCTTTTGGGCTTACCTACGGCGTGGCAACCCAGGCAGTCTGATTTGGTCTGTCCAAACCACGAACCGCCAGCTTCGATAATGGACCTCTGGACGTAAATAGTCGGCAATGGGTCAAGGCATAATCGGACACATTCCGCGTAGAGCTTCCGCCCCTCAGGGGATTTGAGCTCCGGGTCGGATGAGCCGTAGGCTCGGTAAGTTCCATGGAGATGGCCGGCGCTGCAATCCTTTTTGCAAGCAGCAGTCCTGGCCCCAACGCTCCATGACTTCTTGTTCGCCGTTTCCCCCTGAGCCAGCGTGTGCGCCAAGGACAAGACCGCAACAGATACACTCATAACCAGAAAACGCATTTTCATGTTCGGACGCACCTCTATAAACGGCCTACCAGAAGTGTCGAAATACAATCATGATATTGCCGGGCTTGCCAACAGGCTGATGGCAAAATCCTGCCACCGGCCCCAACTGCAACGGAGGAATATGCATTTATGAGTATGCGCGCCTACGCCAGGCGAAAACGCCCGGCGATCGACGGCGGGCCATTGGTCGCGACCGCGCCGCGCGCCACCAGGTCCTCCAGATGCGCCAGCACCGACATGCCGGCCGCCTTGAGCAGGCGCGGATCGAGGTTGGCGTAGATCGCGTTGACCATCGTCGGGATGTCGCTCTCGCCGTTTTGCAGGCGGTTGAGGATCGAGGCCTCGCGCGCCTTGCGATGCAGGATGTAGGCGGCGACAAAGCGCGGCGCATTGTTCACAGCGGGGCCGTGGCCGGGGAAATAAACCGGCTCGGCGCGCTTGGAAAGCTTCTGCAGCGACGCCATGTAGTCGCCCATCGAGCCGTCCGGCGGCGCCACCACCGGCGTCGACCACGCCATCACGTGATCGCCGGAGAACAGCACGTTGCTCTCCTTGAAGGCGAAGGCCATGTGGTTGGCGGTATGGCCCGGCGTCGTCACGGCTTCGAGCGTCCAGCCGTCGCCACGCACCACCTCGCCGTCGGCGAGCACACGGTCGGGCTTGAAGTCGACGTCATTGGAGGATTCCAGCCGCGGCCCGTCGCCGACATGAAGCGCGCGGGCGGCGCGATGCGGGCCTTCGCCGAGCACCAGCGCGCCGGTTGCCGCCTTGATCGCCGGGACCCCGGGAGAATGATCGCGGTGGGTGTGGGTGACGAAGATGTGCGTGACGGTCTCGTCGCGCACGGCGTCGAGCAGCGCCGCACTGTGGATGGGGTCCTCGGGACCCGGATCGATGATAGCGACGTTGCTGCGGCCGACGATGTAGCTCACCGTGCCTTTGAAGGTGAACGGGCTCGGGTTGTTGCACAGAACACGCCGCACGCCGGACATCGGCTCGTCGACGCGTCCGGGGACCAGCTCGAGATTCTTATCGTAAGGGATATCTGGGGGAGTTTCTTGGGCCATCGGCCTTCATATCGTCATTTGCGCATGACGAGCAACCTCCGGACGCCCGCCCGGTTTGAGCTAGCTCTGGCGAACCGGAGCGAAGTGGGCCGGGTTGGCGGAATGGTGCACCTGATGGTGCGCCGGGCTGAGAAGGATACGGCCGGCCAGACCTCGAAACGCAATCCACAAATGCGAGTGCTGGAAATGGATATAGACATGGATGAAGACAACCAGGATCAAGTTCGTGTCGGTCAGCACATAATGATAGACCGTGGTTCCAACCGCGTAGTTCGCAACACCGTTGGCTGCGCCAACGACCACAGATATCATGTTGGCGAACAGCCACGTATCGACCGCATGGACGCGAAAGGCCGTGATTGGCGTCAGCACATTCGCCGAGTGATGCACCTTGTGGAATTCCCAGACAAACGGCACCCGGTGACACAGATAGTGATGCAGCCAATAGCAAAGTTCATATGCGAGAAACAGCACCACGGCTGATGTCGATGCTGGTCGATGCATGGAAGGTGATGCGGCGCGGGAAAAGCGCGCGCATGATGACCCTCAGCCGGATGCGCCGCTGGCGGCGGCGGAGTCTCAGCGCGATCAACGCAACCGCGATGACGAGCGCGCAGGCAAGCGACGTCATCGACAGCGTCGAGCCGAACGACAGGAACTGCCCGGTTACCCGGTCCAGCACTTGCAGGAATATGGACAAGGCGGCGTCCAATCCGCGCTCCTCGTGATGCCGATGATCGCGGAACTGCAGGGTTGGAGCGGGTAAAGACAGCCTTAGCGGCGATGCAAAAAGCGACTGCTCCGGGATGCGGCTCGGACGCCTGGTCCGTCATTACGGTTAAAAG
>CAWKOD010000042.1:0-24206 GCA_963850885.1 uncultured Alphaproteobacteria bacterium
GGCGGTGCGCGATGGAAAAATCGCCGCGATCGGCGCTCGGACGACATTCGCGCGCTGGCCGGTCCTTCGACCCGCGTCATCGATCTCGGCGGCCGCACCGTCATTCCCGGGCTGATCGATTCCCACATCCACGCCATCCGCGCCGGGCTTTCATTCACCACCGAGGTGCACTGGATCGGCGTCCGCACGCTGGCCGAGGCGCTCGACCGTATCCGCGCGGCGGCCACGCGCGCGCCGAAAGGGCGCCTGGCTCATCGTCGCCGGCGGCTGGACCGAACGGCAGTTCAAGGAGGACCGCCGCCCGACCCAGGCCGAGATCGTGGCGGCCGCGCCCGACCATCACGTCTATATCCAGCAGCTCTACAGCCGCGTGCTGCTCGACCCCGGCGGCGCCGATGCGCTTGGCCTCGCCGGCAACCAGGGCCTCGCATCGCGCGCTCACTATCGAGCGCGACGGCGCCGGACAGCCGACCGGCTGGCTCACCGGCGACAACCGCGCCATCAGCGATCTGTTCGATCTGCTGCCGCGCCCGACTCCGGCGCAGAAGGTCGAGGGCACGCGCGCGTTCTTTCGCGCGCTCAATGCGGTGGGCATCACCGGCGTGCTCGACCCCGGCGGCTACAATCTCTCGATCCCCGATTATCAGCCGCTGTTCCAGGTCTGGCGCGAGCATGGGCTGACGCTCCGGGTGCGCTACAGCCTCTCCGCGCCGCGCCGCGGCCACGAGCTCGAGGACTTCCAGGAGCTCACGCAGATGCTGCCGATGGGCTATCGGCGACGACTGGCTGCGCTTCAACGGCATCGGCGAGAACGTCACCTGGGGGATGTACAACAACGACACGCCGACCGAGGCGCAGAAGGACGCGCTGGTCGAGGTGCTGCGCTGGGCGGTGTCGCGCCGCATGACCGCGACCTTCCACTGGCACAACGATCGCGCCGTGCATCATCTGCTCGACGTGCTGGAGCGCGTCAACGCCGAGACGCCGGTCGCGAGCCTGCGCTGGTCGATCGCGCATCTCAACGACGCCTCGCCCGCAAGCCTCAAGCGCATCAAGGCGATGGGGCTCGGCTGGCTGATGCAGAACGCGTTCTATTTCCGCGGCGAGGCGTTTCTCGGCCAGCGCGGCGCCGAGGTTGCGCGCCTCTCGCCGCCGATCGTCAGCGCGCTGCATATGGGCGTTCCGGTCGGCGGCGGCACCGACGCGCACCGGGTGATGTCCTATCTGCCGTTCGTCTCGCTGCAATGGATGCTCGACGGCAAGACCGTCGGCGGCGTCGCCATGCGGGCGCCGGAAGAGCTGCCGACGCGGCTTGAGGCGCTGCGCCTCTACACGCAGGGCAGCGCCTGGTTCACCTTCGAGGACGACGAGCGCGGCGCGCTCGCGGTGGGCAAGCTCGCCGACCTCGCGGTGCTGAGCAAGGATTACCTCACCGTGCCGGTCGACGAGATCGGCGGCAATCGTCTCGCTGCTCACCATGGTCGGCGGCCGCATCGTCTATGCCGACGGGCCGTTCGCGGCCTACGAGGACAAGCCGCCGCGCTGACTCGCTACTGCGCCGCCCAGTAGTTCAGCGCCGCCGACGTCGCCGCGCCGCCGATCACGCAGGGCAGGCCCGCCGCCGACAGCGAGATCGTCGCCAGCACCACGCAGGTGATGCCGATCGCGCCCTGGCCGACGTAGCCCCAGATCTTCAGGTCGCGCTGATAGCCCGCGCCCTTGGTCTTGAGCTTGTCGACCAGCGCGACCTGCTCCTTGCGGATCGCCGCGGTTTCGGTGGTCTCGGCGGCGCGGATCACCTCGGCGAGGATCGGCCGCACGTCGGCCTCCTGGTAGGCCGCCATGTCCTTGATCAGCGCCAGGATGTCGGGATAGCGCGCGGCGTTGTTGGCGAGCGTGTATTTCGCCGAGCTGCCGATGGTCAGCCGCTCGGCGCTGTCGCGCTCCTTCGACCACGGCAACAGCGTGATGATGCGCCAGATCGGCCGGTATTGGCCGGCGGCGAAATACTGGCCCCACAGCGTGTCGAGCAGTTCGGGATTGCGGCCGTAGGACACCGGCTGCTGCTTCGGCTTGACGCCGAAGTGCTGCCCGACTTGTTCGAGGAACGTCGGGCTCTTGTCGAGTTCGATCGCGTCGAGCGTCGGCAGTGCGCCGGTGAGATAGGCGTCGATCATGCCGCGCCGCGCCGGCACCTTGGCCGCGGTGCGCGCGAGCAGGCTCTTCCACGCCGGCAGCCCGGAATAGGCGATGGCGCGCACCACCAGCCATTGGTCGGCCGGCGGCAGCGGCAGCATCTTGCCGACGAGGCGCTCGGCCTCCTTCGGATTGGCGCCGAGCACGCCGGCGACGAAGCCGACATAGAAGCCCGCGGTCTCGGGCTCGCGCAGCGCGCCGAACTCGCTCAGCGCCCGCACCGCCTCGGGCACGCGCGAAGGCTCCGGCTTGTTGCGGTAGTTGTCGATCCACTCCATGACCGACGCGCGCGAGACAAAATCGCTCGCGCTGGCCACCGGCGCGGCATGGGCCGACTGAATATGGGCCGGCGCCAGCAGCAGCAGTGAGAAGCGCGATCCCCGATGCCACGGATGCGTAACGCATGGTCCCTCCCGAAGCATTCCCACGATGAGACAGAGGAGCAAGGCGCCGGGACGTTTTCGGGGAGCGGGCGGGGCGCGGGCCGGCCGGAATGATGGCGAAAGTGGCGCTGTTAACCGTAATGACGGACCACAGGCGTCCGAGCCGCATCCCGGAGCAGTCGCTTTTTGCATCGCCGCTAAGGCCGTCTTTACCGCTCCAACCCTACAGTTCCGCGATCATCGGCATCACGAGGAGCGCGGATTGGACGCCGCCTTGTCCATATTCCTGCAAGTGCTGGACCGGGTAACCGGGCCGTTCCTGTCGTTCGGCTCGACGCTGTCGCTGACGTCGCTTGCCTGCGCGCTCGTCATCGCGGTTGCGTTGATCGCGCTGAGGCGCCGCCGCCGCCAGCGGCGCATCCGGCTGAGGGTCATCATGCGCGCGCTGTTCCCGCGCCGCATCACCTTCCATGCATCGACCGGCATCGACATCAGCTATGTGATCTTCAACACCTTCATCTTCGGCGCGATGTTCGGTTGGGCGCTATTTTCCTTTCGCGCGATCAGCAACGGCACCATCGGCGTATTGACCTCGGCGTCGGCGCGCCGGCCGCGACTGCGCTTCCCGAATTTGCCACGCGTGCGATTCTCACCGTGGTGCTGTTTCTCGCATATGAACTTTGCTATTGGCTGCATCACTATCTGTGTCACCGGGTGCCGTTCCTGTGGGAATTCCACAAGGTGCATCACTCGGCGAATGTGCTGACGCCAATCACGGTCTTCCGCGTCCATCCGGTCGATACGTGGCTGTTCGCCAACATGATGTCTGTGGTCGTTGGCGCAGCCAACGGTGTTGCGAACTATGCGGTTGGAACCACGGTCTATCAATATGTGCTGACCGACACGAACTTGATCCTGGTGGTCTTCATCCATGTCTATATCCATTTCCAGCACTCGCATTTGTGGATTGCGTTTCGCGGGCTGGCCGGCCGTATCCTTCTCAGCCCGGCGCACCATCAGGTGCACCATTCCGCCAACCCGGCCCACTTCAACAAGAACCTCGGAAGCTGCCTCGCGGTGTGGGACTGGATGTTCGGCACGCTTCATGTTCCCGCAAAGGCGGCCGAGCGATTGAACTTTGGCGTCGAGGCCGGCGGGCGCGACGTTCAGACCATCACCGAGGCTTACGTCGCGAGCTTTCCCCGCGCCGCGCAGTCAATGCGCGGGCTGTGGCCCGCGCATGGCATCGATCCGGATCCGACCGGTGAACGGCTGGCGGAGGAGGGGCCCGTCGCGATCGACCTCGCTCCGGTTCGCCAGAGCTAGCTCCAACCGGGCGGGCGTCCGGAGGTTGCTCGTCATGCGCAAATGACGATATGAAGGCCGATGGCCCAAGAAACTCCCCCAGACATCCCTTACGACAAGAACCTCGAGCTCGTCCCCGGACGCGTCGACGAGCCGATGCCCGGCGTGCGGCGCGTGCTGTGCAACAACCCGAGCCCGTTCACCTTCAAGGGCACGGTGAGCTACATCGTCGGCCGCGGCAAAGTCGCCATCATCGATCCGGGTCCCGAGGATCCCGTCCACAGCGCGGCGCTGCTCGACGCCGTGCGCGGCGAGACCGTCACGCATATTTTCGTCACCCACACCCACCGCGATCATTCGCCCGGCGTGCCGGCGATCAAGGCGGCGACCGGCGCGCTGGTGCTCGGCCGAAGGCCCGCATCGCGCCGCGCGCGCGCTGCATGTCGGCGACGGGCCGCGGCTGGAATCCTCCAACGACACCGACTTCAAGCCCGACCGCGCGCTCGCCGACGGCGAGGTGGTGAGCGGCGCCGGCTGGACGCTCGAAGCCGTGACCACGCCGGGCCACACCGCCAACCACATGGCCTTCGCCTTCAAGGAGAACAACGTGCTGTTCTCCGGCGATCACGTCATGGCGTGGTCGACGCCGGTGGTGGCGCCGCCGGACGGCTCGATGGGCGACTACATGGCCTCGCTGCAGAAGCTCTCCAAGCGCACCGAGCCGGTCTATTTCCCCGGCCACGGCCCCGCGGTGAACAACGCGCCGCGCTTCGTCGCCGCCTACATCCTGCATCGCAAGGCGCGCGAGGCCTCGATCCTCAACCGCCTGCAAAAGGGCGAGAGCGACATCCCGTCGCTGGTCAACGCGATCTACGCCAACCTCGATCCGCGCCTGCTCAAGGCGGCCGGCATGTCGGTGCTGGCGCATCTGGAGGACCTGGTGGCGCGCGGCGCGGTCGCGACCAACGGGCCGCCCTCGATCGCCGGGCGTTATCGCCTGGCGTAGTGCTTGTCTCCAGCGGATACCACATCGTCAGACCTGCCCCCACGGGAGTGGATGGCGACTGCTCGCTGAATTCCCGACGCGAACGTTGGCTATGGCCGCCGCGGCGGCTTCGCGTCCTTGCCCGCTCTTTCTGCTTCTGTTGCTGCTGCAATTGCCGCTGCGCCGCGCGCTCGGCCTTCTCGTTGTCGGCGGTCAGGCGGTCGTCGATGTCTTCGAGCAGGCTCCGGATGCGCGAGGCGTTGGTGCCGAAGTCGTGGCGGCCGTAGCGCGAGGCCGAGCGCACGTCGATGCGGGCGCCGTCGTCCTCGCGCCGCACCCGCACCGCGACGTCGTCGCGGAAGCCCATGATCGGCGTGCGCGCCACCGCCTCGATCACGCCGTCGCGCCGCGGCGGCTGCGGCGGGCGGTCGACCACGACGCGCCACTTGCGCCGCACGATCACCGCCATCGCCGCGTCATAGGCGGCCTTGGGCGCCGCGTTGACGCTCAGCGGCTCGATGTCGGGATAGGCCTTGCGCTGCAGTTCGGCGGCATAGAGGCCGGCGTATTCGACCGTGCCGCGCGGCCGCAGCCGCGCCAGCACGTCGAAGCGCGGCGGATCGAGCGCGTCGGTGGTGATGTCGTTGATCATCGGCAGCTTGTTGGCGCGGTAGCCGAGATAGGCCGGATAGGCGATCAGCGCGAGGCCGATGCCGATCGCGGCGAAGGCGTGGCCCATGCCGCCGATGCCGTCCTTCCAGATCACGATGAAGGCGCCGAACGCCAGCACGATGCCGATCACGGCGAACACCAGCGCGCCGGCAAAGGTGGCGAGCGCCGGCATCGAGTTCGAGGATGCCCGAGCGCACGATCAGGATCGACAGCACGGTCGCCGCCAGCGCAAAGAAGGCGCAGCGGCGGGCCCAGATGGCCAGCCGCGACGTCGGCTCGTCGGCGAATCTGCGGCGCGCCATGCTGCTACGGTCACGCGCGGTGAGGTGGCACGGCGTGTGCATCAGCGGTGCGTAGCTCGTCTTAGCAGAGAACGGCGAGGCAATGTTGTGTCGGCGCGCAATGTTTCCTTGGCATGCCACCGAGTGGCGGCTTCATGGCGCCTCACGCCGCCGCGGTCGGCAGCCGGTAGTCCTTGAAGCGCTCGCGCAGCTCCGTTTTCAGGATCTTGCCGGTCGCGGTGTGCGGGATTTCCTCGACGAAGGCGACGTCGTCGGGCATCCACCATTTGGCGATCTTGCCCTGCATGAAGCCGAGGATCTCGTCCTTGCTGGCCTTCTGGTCCTTCTTCAGCACGATGACCAGCAGCGGCCGCTCGTCCCATTTCG
Source organism: uncultured Alphaproteobacteria bacterium (assembly GCA_963850885.1). Classification (GTDB taxonomy): domain Bacteria; phylum Pseudomonadota; class Alphaproteobacteria; order Rhizobiales; family Xanthobacteraceae; genus Z2-YC6860. Next base: position 6,210 of record CAWKOD010000042.1, read on the forward strand.
GATGCTGCACGCCGATCACCGCGGCCTCGGCCACCTTGGGATGGCCGACCGCGAGGTTTTCCAGATCGATCGAGGAGATCCATTCGCCGCCGGACTTGATCACGTCCTTGGAGCGGTCGGTGATCTGCATGTAGCCGTGCGGGTCCATGGTGGCGACGTCGCCGGTGTCGAAGAAGCCTTCGTCGTCGAGGATCTCGCTGTCGTCCTTGAAATAGCGCCGCGCCACCGCCGGCCCGCGCACCTTGAGCCGGCCGAAGGTCTTGCCGTCCCACGGCAGCGGCTTGCCGCTGTCGTCGGTGATCTTCATCTCGACGCCGAACGGCGGATGGCCCTGCTTCATCTGCACGTCGAGCTTGGCGTCGCCGGTCAGGCCGGCGTATTCCGGCTTCATGGTGCAGAGCGAGCCGAGCGGGCTCATCTCGGTCATGCCCCAGGCGTGGATCACCTCGACGCCGTAGTTCTCCTGGAACTTCTGCGTCATGGCGCGCGGCGAGGCCGAGCCGCCGATCACGATGCGCTTGAGGTGCGGCAGCTTGAGCCCGTTCTTTTCCATGTGGTCGAGCAGCATCAGCCAGACCGTCGGCACGCCGGCGGTGAACGTCACCTTGTAGGTGTCGAGCAGCTCGTAGATCGACGGGCCGTCGAGCTTCGGGCCCGGCAGGATCAGCGAGGCGCCGGTCAGCGGCGTCGAGAACGCGAGCGACCAGCAGTTGGCGTGGAACAGCGGCACGACCGGCAGCACCACGTCGCGCGCCGCGATGCCCTTGGCGTCCGGCAGCGACGCCATGAAGGCGTGCAGCACGTTGGAGCGGTGCGAGTAGAGCACGCCCTTGGGATTGCCGGTGGTGCCGGAGGTGTAGCACATGCCGGCGGCGGTGTTCTCGTCGAAGCTCTTCCATGCGAAGTCGCCGTCGGCTTCGGCGATCCATTCCTCGTAGGGCACCGCGTTCTTCAGCGTGGTCTTCGGCATGTGCGCGGCGTCGGTGAGGATGACGTAGCGCTCGATGCTCGGCAGCTTGTCGGCGAGCTTTTCCAGGAGCGGCACGAAGGTGAGGTCGATGAACATCATGCGGTCTTCGGCGTGATTGACGATCCAGACGATCTGCTCGGGGAACAGCCGCGGATTGACGGTGTGGTAGATCGCGCCGATGCCGAGGATGCCGTACCAGGCTTCCAGATGCCGCCAGGTGTTCCAGGCGAGCGTCGCCACGCGGTCGCCGAGCTTGATGCCGTCGCGGTCGAGCCGCTGCGCGAGCTTCAGCGCGCGCCTGCGGATTTCGGCGTAGTTCGTCGTGTGGATCGGCCCTTCGACCGAGCGCGAGACGACGGCGCGATTGCCGTGCTGGATCGCGGCATGGTCGATGATGCGATGGCACAGCAGCGGCCAATCCTGCATCAGGCCAAGCATGGGCATTCCTCCGTTGGACCGTTCTTATTACTTCGGCTTTTGCCGAATGGATGCAGCAGCCTATCAGCCGAACCGGCCGAATCGGAAGCGGCTGATGTCGTGTCCGGTTCCGCCTTCGGTCGCCAGATCGGCCAGGATTTCGCCGACCACCGGCGCGAACTTGAAGCCGTGGCCGGAGCAGGGCGAGGCGACGACGATGTTCGGCGCGCCCGGCAGGCGATCGATCAGGAAATCGCGGTCGGGCGTCATGGTGTAGAGGCAGGTCTTGGCCGACCGCGAGCGGGCCGGCGGCCGCCGGAATGTATTGGCCACGGCCGGACGGATCAGCGCTTCGTCTTCCGCCGAAACGACCGATCGACGTGTCCGGGTCGACCGTTTCGTCGCGGTGGTGATGCTTGGCGATCTTAGGAGCCCGCCGCGCCATGGCGGGAAGCCGTAGTGTTGTCCGTGCGGACTTTCGAGCAGGAACACCGGAAACGGTCCGGCCAGGAACGGCGCCGGGTTGCGCGGCTCGAACCAGCCCATCACCTCGCGGGTGACGCGAAGCGGCGCCGGCAGATCGGGCATGAGCTTATTGAGCCAGGGCCGGCGGCGACGATCGCGGTGCGCGCGTCGATCGTGCCGGCGCTGGTCTCGATGCGGACGCCGTCGCCCTGCGGCGTCACGGAACGGACGGCGATGCTCGGTTTGGATCTCCGCGCCCGCGGCCCGCGCCTGCGCGAGCATCGCCGCAATCGCGGCTTCGGCCGCGATGAAGCCGCCGTCGGGCTGGAACACGCCGACATAATCGTCGGGAATTTTGAACGCCGGAAAGCGCCGCATGGTCTCGGCCGCGTCCATCACCTCGTGCGGCAGGCCGTGCAGCCGCGACGCCGCGAGCGTGCCGCTCACCACCTCGCCGTCGGGCGGGCCGATCTCGACGATGCCGGTGATGTGCAGAAGCTTCGCGTTAGCCTCGCGCCTCGAGCTCGCGCCACAGCGCATAGGTCCGGCGCAGCAGCGGCACATAGGACGGATGCTCGAAATAGCCGAGCCGGATGATGCGGCTCTCGCCGTGCGAGGAGCCTGGTCATGGCCGGGCGTCAGGCGCTCGATCCCGAGCACGCGGACGCCGCGGCGCGCCAGCCGATGGAGCGCCGCGGCGCCGGTCGCGCCGAGCCCCACCACGACCACGTCGAATTGCGCCATCGGCCAACATCCGATTGTGAGCGGAAGCATCCTTGTTTAGTTTGGCGCCAAGCTGCACTCAAGGATGGCCGCGTTCATGCGGCACCGATTGCCCATGATGCTCGCGCGCCTGGTATTGAGTTGCTTGGCCCTTGCCATCTCGTTCGGCGCGCAGGCGCAGGGCGATCCGACTTCGCCAAACTGGCCAAGAGCGCCGGCCAGCCGCAAATCCCGGGGCTGCGCATCGTCTACATGACGTCGCTCGGCGATCCGGCGCAGGCGCCCTGGAAGAACATCATCCTGCATCAGACCGAAGGCGCGCCCGGCGCGGCGAAATCGCTGGCCGAGGGCCAGTCGAGGAATCCGACCAAGCGCGGCGTCACGCTCTGGGTCGAAACCGACGGCACGATCTACTGGTCGGTGCCGGAAACCGTCGTCACCACCCAGGGCGACGGCGCCAACCGGAACGACAACAAGTACATCGACAATTCCAAGACCTTCCGTCAGGTGATCAGAACCAATTCAATTGGCGTCGAATTCAACGGAAACGCGCCGGATGTGCGGGCGCCGCTGACGCCCGAGCAATTCAAGGCGGGCCTGCTGCTGGTGAAATTTCTCCAGGAGCGCTACGGCATCCCGCCCGAGCGCATCTACGCCCACAACTGGATCGACTACAAAGACGCCCGCTATTGCGAGGGCTGCGAATTGGCCGAGCGGGCCCGCGCCCAGGCCTATCGGCCAAGTGGCAGCGAGACAAACCGCGGAATGAACCAAACCGGCCGTCCGGCGTTGGATCGCCGCCGCCTGCGTCGGGGCGTTGACGGCTTCCAGCGCAGGCTTCGTTAACGAGCCCATTGATGCGACAGCGCCGCCGAGCCGGATTGATGCCCCTGTTGCTGCCGCTCGCGCTCGGCGCCAGCGTTGCCGCGGCGTCCGCTGCCGGCACACCCCCGTTGGAGCTGAGCGCGAGCTTTACCGCGAGCTGCACAAGATGCCGCCGGCCGCGGTCTTCCCGTCGGCGGAAACCCAGGCCTGCTACGACCGCCTCGGCAAGGTCGCCCATTTCACGCCAGTCCCGATCCGCGTCGAGCCGGCCCAATGCGCGCGCTTCGACATGGTGCGGCTCGACCGCGTCGTGATGCCCGACCAGACATTTGTTGCCGTCACCCCGCCGCCGCAGCTGCAATGCACCATGGCCGAGGCGGTGGCCGAATGGGTCCGCGCCGATGTCGGGCCCGCCGCCGCCACCCTCGGCGCGCCGCTTGCCGCCGTCACCGACCTCGATTCCTACGAGTGCCGCGGCCGCAACAACATCCTGGGCGCCAAGCTTTCAGAGCACGGCAAGGGCAACGCCATCGACATCGGCGCGATCAAGCTCAGGAACGGCGCCACCTTCACCCTGACCGATCCGCAGGTATCGAAGCCGTTTCGCGAGCAGATGCGCACGCTCGCCTGCGCCCGCTTCACCACGGTGCTGGGGCCGGGCTCGGACGGCTACCACGAGGAGCACATCCATCTCGATCTCGCCGAGCGCTCGCACGGCTATCGGATCTGCCAGTGGAATGTCCTCGATCCGGAGGCGATCGCCGCGGCGGTGCCGTTGCCGCGGCCGCGCCCGATCAATCTCACGTCCGACCAGACCCGGTCGCGCGAGCGCGGCACGCCCATAAAAAACGGCGCCGGACCTTGGTCCGGCGCCGCTGCCCTCTCCCCCGAGAAGTCGTTAGTTGTTGGCGCCGCTGGCGCCGCTCAGCGCCATGCGCGGGTTGAACGGCGAGTCGCTCTGCCCGAGCGCCAGCACCACCACCGGCGTGCCGAGCTTGACCCGGTTGTACAGGTCGATGACGTCCTCGTTGGTCATGCGGATGCAGCCCGAGGAGATCGCCGAGCCGATGTATTCCGGCTGGTTGGTGCCGTGGATGCGGTAGAGCGTGTCTCTGTTGCCGGAGAACAGGTAGAGGCCGCGGGCGCCCAGCGGATTGTGCGGGCCGGGACCGACGAAGTCCGGAATGCCGGCGAGCCGCTTCTTGATGTCGGCGGTCGGCGTCCAGGACGGCCACTCTTCGCGGCGGCCGACCTTGGCGACGCCGGAGAACACCAGCGCCTCTTCGCCGACGGTCACGCCGTAGCGGATCGCCTTGCCCTTATCGAGCACGTAATAGAGATAGCGCGCATCCGGATCGACCACGATGGTGCCCGGCGATTCCCTGCGGTGGAAGTCGACGATGTGGCGCTGATACGGCTCGGGGATCGTCGCCTTCGCGTATGGCGCATTGGCCAGCAGCTTGCGGTCGCGCGGCGTCAGGTTGGCGTCGGACGCCGGCTCGATGGTCTGCTGCATGCAGCCCGACAGCAGTACGCCCAGGCCCAAAGCGAGCAGGGCGATTCCCCGTTTTCCGGCGGTTCCGCGAAGTCCCATGCCATTCACCATGTCCAATTTCGAATCCATAGATAGACGATAAAGCCAAAGAGATTCCAGGCGACATGCGGGTTCGGATGCATGCCGTTGTGAACCTGTGGCAGGAATGCCGCAGTGCGTTGGTACGCCGCACGGCCATGATCCCGCGTTCCCGCCATTCTGGATTCAAGCCGTTAATCAATGGTTTACCATACTGCTTATTTAATGCAGCGGCGCTCATTTGAAGCTTTATCGTCCAAACCTCAGGAAAAATGCGGCCGGGCGGCCCAAAACGCGTCCGCCTCCGGCCGGAATGCCCCGATAGGACTCCATTGTCCGCCCATTTCTGCCGCGATCGGGGATCACTTTGACAGGCAACAACGGGCACTAGTGGAGGAACCAATGACACCAAGAACCAGCTCGGCGGCGAGCCAGAATTTGCACACCGCGCAGCCGGACGGCCGCGGCGATCGCACCAATCTCAGCCACCAGTACGGCAGCATCGGCATCCAGGCGGTGGCGGCTGCGGCGCGCTATTCCGATCGCCGCAAGAGCCCGGCGCATGAGACGGCCCATGCGTCGGCTCCGGGCCTGCGGATCGATCTGCGCTTCGTGGAGTCCGGCGAACTAGCCGCGACCACCACCGATCGGGTCAGAACCACAGACGGCCGCGGGCAACCGCGGCCGTTGTCGTTTGCGGCCTGTCCTGTCCTTGTCACAAACCGGCGGGTGCTGACGCGGATCGTTCTTTCTTTCCGTTCTTTCTCCATCCTTTCTTGCCATTTTTTCTTGCGGGATCGCCGAGATCGGGCCAAGAGTGGCGCCGCAGATCAAAGCCCTTCGCGGGGCAAGCATCCGGGTTGCTCATGCTTGCGGCGTACGTCCCCAACGGCCATTCGCTCGAACGCCGCGACATCGTTTCGGGCGAAGAGGTGCCCGACAACGCGGTCTGGCTCGACCTCGTCAATCCCGCGCCCGGCGAGGACAAGCTGGTCGAGCGCCTGCTCGGCATCGCGGTGCCGACCCGCGAAGAGATGCAGGAGATCGAAGTCTCCAGCCGCCTCTACGTCGAAAATCATGCCCGCTACATGACCGCGACCTTGATGTGCAATTCCGACACCGCGACGCCGAAGACCACCGCGGTGACCTTCATCCTGTCCGGCCATCGCCTCGTCACCGTGCGCTACGACGATCCGCGCCCGTTCATGATCGTCGGCAACAAGCTCGCCCGGAACTGCCCGGCCAACGTGACCGGCGAAACCGTGCTGATCGATCTGCTCGACGCCGTGATCGACCGCGCCGCCGACATTCTCGAGCGCATCGGCCTGGAGGTCGACCGGGTCTCGCACGACATTTTCGAGCCCGACAACGCGGCCTCCGGCCAAGCGCTGTCCTACAAGGACATCCTCAAGGCGATCGGCAGCAAGGGCGACCTGACCTCGAAGGTGCGCGAGAGCCTGGTCTCGATCGGGCGGCTGCTTGCTGTTCCTCGCCAACGAGGCCGAGGGCATGCGCTGGCACAAGGACGTGCGCCTGCAATTGCAGGCGAACCAGCGCGACGTGCTGTCGCTGTCCGACCACGCCACCTATCTCAGCAACAAGATCACCTTCCTGCTCGACGCCATGCTCGGCGTGGTCACCATCGAGCAGAACAACATCATCAAGATCTTCTCGATCGCCGCCGTCGCGCTGATGCCGCCGACCCTGATCGCCTCGATCTACGGCATGAACTTCAGGCACATGCCGGAGCTCGAATGGACCTTCGGCTATCCCTATGCGATCGTGCTGATGATATGCTCCGCCATTCTGCCGTTCGTCATCTTCAAGTGGAAGAAGTGGCTGTAGCTGGCGTCGTTGCGCCGTGCCGCGAATTGAGTTGAAACCAGACAGGGCTTGAAATGTCGAAAGAAGCGATGCGCGCGGAAGCCGACCGCCTGATCAAAGAGGCGATGGAGAAAAAGCCATCACCATCAAGCAGGGCGACACCCGGATCGAGGCCACCTGCGGCAAGTGCGGCGGGAAAAATCGCGTCTCGGCGGCGCCGGGGCAGCTCCGCGTGCCGTTCACCTGCAAGGAATGCGGGCACAAGCAGGCGACGCTGTAGGCTTTACTGCGCGGCGATGCGCTTGGCCGCCGCGTTCGTCGCCATCGTCGCCCGCTTTGCAGCGTTGTGTGCCGACTGTGGCCGGCTCTGGTCCTTCATCGCGCTGACGACGTGCACTTGGGGCTTGTGCTCTTGGGTTTCGCTTGGGGCTTCGATCCCGTCGCCGGCTTCGCGGCCGCGAGCTTCTGCGCCGCCGGGCCTGGCGCCGCGACGATTTTTTTCTGGGGTTGCTTGTCCGCTGAAGGCTTGCGTCGCTGAAGGCTTGGCGCCGCTGTTCTGCGCAACGGCGCGGTTGGCCGGCAATGCCGCGGTCGGCGTCTGGGCCGGCGGTGGCGGCGCCGTCGCGGCCACCAACTCCGACATCAGGTTGGCGACGCGGACGAAATGCGCCTGCTCCTTGACCGCCTCGGCCACCTCCGGGCAGGGCGCCCGCGCCGGCATCAGGGTTGCTTCAGCCTCCTGCACGAACTGGCGCGACAGCCATTGATCGGCGCGATGCCCGGTGATGCGGGCCACATAGGCGCGGGTCTCTCCGGGCAGCCCGCGGCGCGCGCCCATCCAGTCGTAGATGCGCCGGGCCCGGCGTTGTAGGCGGCCGCCGCCAGCCCGAGATTGCCGAACTGACGATGCAGCTTGCGCAGCAGCTTGCCCGACGCAAACAGCGCATGGATCGGTTCGAACGGATTCATCAGCCCGTGCTCGATCGCGGTTTCCGGAATGAACTGCGCGATGCCGAGCGCCCCCGCCGGACTGATGGTCTTGGATTGGAAGCTGCTTTCCTGCCAGATCAGGTTGGCAAAGAACGGGATCGGCAGATCGTTCGCCTGGGCGACCGAAACGATGGCGCTGCACAGGCCGCCGCGCGACAGCAGCCGCAGCTGTCCGGGGCGGGGGTCGAACGGCGCGTCGGCGGGATTGTAAGTCGGGCCGAACTCGTCGGCGTTCATCGGCTCCGTGCTCGCCATGGCGGCGAAGGCGAGGGCGGGCAGCGGCGTGGCTGGATGGTTCTTTGAATAGCCGAACGAGGCGGCGGTCGAGACCGGGGTGGCGTTCGAGCCCCAAGGTACGGCAGGAGGCGCGGCCGGCAATTCGACAAGGACCGCCGCCTTTGCTGGTGCCGCGACGGCGTCGGCGCGATGCGGCGGAATGACAATGCTGACCGCAGGCTCTGCCGGCGGCACGTCGACATGCGTCGCATGCCAAATGAAAAAGGCGGCGGTCAGAACAGCCAGAGTTGTCGCGCCACGCATCATCGCGTTCTCAGCCCCGGGACACTCACCGAAGCAACCTAAGGCGCCGCATTAACTATATTATGGCGCACTTGGGGCCGCTTCCACAAGTTTTCCATAACGCTCTGAAACACCTGTAGAAATTGCCAACGCCGCCACGCAGTTTTAAGGCAAATGGGCGGCGTTCTTGAGGTAGCGTCGCTGAGGGGTGCGGTCCATGACAAACCTCGTGAAGCTTCAACATTGCCTAGCCGCGGCTTTCGCTATCGTCATTCTGTGCGTCACCGATGTCGCAGCCGCGCAAAACTACCCAAATCGCGTCATCAAGATCATCGTGCCCTTCGGACCGGGAGGGCAGCCGGATGTGGTTGCCCGCGTGTTCGCGCAACATCTGGCGGCGACGGTTGGTGCGACCGTGATCGACAACCGTCCAGGCGCCAACACGACGATCGGAAGCAAGGCTGCAGCTGCCGCTGAGCCCGACGGCTACACTCTGTTATTCGGCTCTTCGACCTCGCTCGCGATCGCGCCGGCGTTGAGCCCGAATGTCGGCTACGATCCGATCAGGAGCTTTACACCAATCGTTGGGATTTCGAGTTCGCCGATGCATCTCGCGGTCGGGCCGTCGGTGCCGGCAAAGACCGTCGCGGAGTTTCTGGCTTATGCCAGAGCCAATCCGGGAAAATTGAACTTCGCCGCGCCAACTGGCGGTCCGCCGCATCTCGCCGGCGAGATTTTTAAGCGCGCGACCAACATCGACATCACGCCGATCCACTACCGCAGCATGAACCAGGCGATTATCGACGTGCTGGCCGGGCAGATGGACATCGTCTTCGACTCGCCCGCGCCATTGGCGTCGTTGCTTCGGGACGGCAAGTTAAGGGCGCTGGTGTCGCTCGGCAGCAAGCGCATGCCGGAACTGGCCGACGTGCCGACGATGGTGGAGAGCGGATTGCCTGATTTGCGGGTGGTGACCTGGAATGGGCTCGTTGCGCCAGCCGGAACACCGGACGCCATCGTCGCCAAACTCAATGCTGCGATCAATGACGCTCTGAAGTCCCCGGACATCAGAGCGACATTGTCCAAATTCGGCTCGGAGCCGCTCGGCGGAACGCCGCAAGAGTTCGCCGGCTTCGTCGCGTCCGAATCAAAAAAATGGTCTGAGATCATTCGCCTGTCAGGCGTGAAGGTCGATTAGGGATCGGCTCAGTTACTGCCAGGTTGCGAAGGCCATGCCGCTGCCGGTGCCGGCTTCCGAGCGGTAGCAGGGCACATAGTCCAGCAGCTCCATGTCGAGGCCCGTCTCGGCCAGCATGCCGGCGACGACGAGCCAGTTCTTGGTCTCGGATGTGCCGGAGCGGAAATGCACTTCGGGCTCTTCGATGAGCGTCTTGTAGTCGCGCTGTTTCATCGCGTTGATGATGCGCCAATCGAACGCCTCGTCGATGACGAAGTGGCTGACCCCGCCCGATGCCACCACGGCGACGCGCTCGTTGCCCTGCCACGCCTTGACCCCGCGCGCGACGGCGCGGCCGAAGTTGAAGCAGCGCTTGGCGGTCGGCTGGTTGGGGGGATAATAGGTGTTGACCAGGATCGGGATCAGCGGGATCGGCCGGCTCTTCAGAATCCGCCGATAGATGAACCCGTAGGAATGTCCGAGCTGGCGCGGCACGCCGGCGTCCTGCGGCTGCTCGCCCAGCGCGGCGGTGTCGAAATCGTCCTGGATCGTGCGGCTGATGATGTGCGCGGCGAGGTCCGAGGGACACGGATAGGTTTCATCGCGTTGCGGATAGTAGATCTTCATGGCATAGCCGCCGCCATTGGCGATCTTCTGCTGCTCTTCCGTCCTGGGTGAGCGCGCGGTTGAACACCTCCTTGCCGTGGAAGATCGAGAACGCCGGCTGGATGTCGTTGAGGAACCATTCGTGATGGTCGTCGCCGACGATGATCAGCACATCGGGGTTGACCTTCGCCAAGCGTTCACCGAGCACGTCGAGCTGGTGCTGGCAGCGCGCATCGCGCTCGCTGCGGACGTCGAGCGTGTTTTGTTTTTCGAAATGCTCGCCCTTGCGTAGCTCATAGAGCTTCTGGAAATCATAGGTGCCCGCCCCGAACGCCAGCGCCTTGTTCTTGCGGTCCACGTTGGCGCGCAGGTCCCACTCATGCGGCGGGGTTGCCAGGAGGGGGCCATGCGACGTTCCAAACCCGAATACGATCTCGGCCATTGCTGCAGCTTCCACAAATCTGGGCAGACCGACCGCGCAGGCGTGGTCTGCTTCACTTCTGAACTGTGCGGACTGTATCGGGAGGCTGGCGCAAACGCCATGATCCGCCGCTCGACCCGTTGAGCCGGCAACCCGAAACGGACTTCGACGGCACCTTGCAGAAAGGCTGGCAATACGGGAATAATCGCTGCGCCGCGGAGCAAGTGGGGGAACGCCATGAAAAAAGCCTTGTCGAGAATTGTACTGTCTCTCGCAGTGGTTTGCGGCTTTGCGAGCGGGGCGCAGGCACAGCAGACCAAGCTGTTCTTCGAAGGCGATATTGTCCGCGGTGACCAGGACGGGGCGCCTGGACCAGGCTGTGTGCTCAACAGTCAGTTCAAGCATCTGGAGAAGGTGGTCTGGCGGTTGCGCATCCTCGATGCGTCCGGCAAGCCGCTGGACGACAAGGGTCTCAAGAGCCTTGTTGTCGAATTGGCTGACGGGCAGAAGCTGCCGGCCCGGTTTGGTGTCCATCCGCCGCCGCGCATCGGGCCGGCCGTGGATCATTTCTGGACCGCCCGATGGATCATTCCGACCGAATATCCGAGCGGGTCGTTCTACTATAAGGTGACCGCCACCAATTTGGACGGCAGCTCGCAGACCTGGGAACCGTTCAAATCGCTGCCGTCGCGATTGGCCGTTCTCGACGGCGCCATCGAAATCAAGAAATAGACCAAAAAGGTTTTCCGGCATGATGCTCCGTCAACGTGGCGGCAAGCTCGCCGCGCTCGCCTGCGCCATGGGCCTCTTCGTGCTGGGCTCCATTGGCTCGATTTACCCAGTTTGCCCAAGCGCAAATGCCGCGCCGCGGGCGGCCGATCTCGGACCCGAGGCGCCGATCGCGGAGCCATCCGGCGGCTTTGTGGGGCAGCTCAAGGTCACGCCCTCGCATGGTCCGGTCGGCACGCCAATCGCCGTGACCGGACAGGGCTTCCCGGTGGATCAGGAGTTCCAGCTCGTCTGGCGTACGGTGAAGGGCAGTTGGAAGGTCACGCCCGCCGAATATCACGGCCGTGAATTTACGCCCGCCGCCTACCAGCTCGCGACGGTGAAGAGCGACAACGACCGGCCACATCTCGGCAAGCTTCGTTGCGCCCGAGGACTTCGGCTTCCTGCACGACGTGGTGATCCAGCAGGGCGCCCGTCTCCTCACCCAGACGGCGTTCAATCTCGATATCACCGCAAGGATCGTCGGCACGCAGAGCGGTCCGGTCGGCTCACCGATCGCGATCGAAGTCCAGGGCATCGGCTGGCGCGAACTCGAAGGCAGCTGGGTGCTGCTCTACGACAACATGTTCACCGGCTTCATGTCGGTGGTGACGACGCAGGGGACCGCGCGCTTCACGATCCCCGCCACCGGACACGAGGGCTTGCACATCGTCGAGGTGCAGCACTCCGATTTCGGCTCGCCTTATCGCAATACGCAGCAGTCGCCGGTGCCCGACCGTCCAAACTTTCGACTCGACTACACGATCACCCGGGCGCGCCGGTGCTGCCGCCGCCGCCTGAGCGACAAGCGCAGACGAACGTCCGCAGGCTTGCGCCGGCAGGCGATCTGGTTGCGGTGCCCGCGTTCGCGGGCGTCGGCGCGCCCGTCGTCGTGAGCGGCTCGGGCTTTGAGCCGGGCAAGAACTACCAGCTCAACTGGGATACGCTGGTCGGCAACCGCATGACGGCGGCCGGCTGGGAAACGAAGCCTCGTACGATCGCCGCGGCCGTGGCCGATGCCACCGGTCGCGCGGAATTTCATTTCAAGACGCCAGACGATCTCGGCGGGGCGCACAAGCTCTGGGTCGAGGCCGATGAGACCCGGAAGGAAGGCACATTCTGGATTGCGCCGACCGCGTTGCCGCTCGACGTGGCGCGCGGCCCCGTGGGCACCACCTTCCGCATCCATCTCAAGGGCGTGGGCTGGTCGGAGACCGCCAACATCTACACCGTGGTCTACGACAACGCGACCTCGGGCTACGCGTGTGCATTCAACAGCCAGGGCGATATCGAGATCATCATGCAGGCAACCGGCGCTCCGGGTTGGCATTTCATCGATCTCTATCCGGCGATCTACAAAGGCTCGGAGCGTCGTCCGAACAACTATCGCCTGCCACAACTGACCGCAGTCGACGACCATCCGGGTGAAGATTTACCGATCTTCCGCTTCGCCTTCGAAATATTGTCGCAAGGCCCCGCAGCGACGAGGTGATCGAATAAGGACGTTGTTTTGTTGCGGTGCGTGATATGACCCAAGCGGGCATCGCCCCTTCTGAGAAATAGGTGCTCGGTTGTGGGGGCTTTTCCCGACACCGCCCAGTCGGGCGATGCTAGAATTTGGCAATTGCATTCGGCGCGGTCGATCCTGGGGGCACATGCAACGACGCCAGTTTCTCACGCTTCTTGGCTGCTCGGCTGCGTGGCCGCTTGAGGCCTATGCGCAGCAAGCAGACCGTGTACGAAGGGTCGGTGTTTTGATGCCGTTTGCGGCAAGTGACACGGCAGGAAAGCTCGAATTAGCGGGATTTGCCCAGCAGCTCCAAACTCTGGGATGGATGGACGGCGGCAACCTCAGGATTGACTATCGGTGGTCTGCTGGAGATCCAGAGCGAATGCAGGCGTTGGCGAAAGAGCTGGTAGCGTTGCAGCCCGACGTCATTTTTTCCAGAAGCACCCCGGTCACGGGGGCACTTCTCAAGCAAACCCGAGCAATCCCGGTTGTGTTTGCCGTGGTTTCCGACCCCGTCGGTGAAGGCTTTGTCGCAAGTGTTGCGCGGCCGGGGGAAATGCGACTGGCTTTACAAACGCTGAAGATTTATTGACCGGAAAATGGCTGGGACTGCTCAAAGAGATGATGCCCAGCATCAGTCGTGTCGCATTCATATTTGATCCAAAGGTCGCTCCGGGTGGTGGGTCCTATTACACAAAGCTAATCGAAGCGGCTGCCCCGCAATTCGCGGTGACGCCTACTGCTGTCCCAATTCACAGTTCAGCCGATATCGAGGCTGCTGTGGGCGATTTCGTCCGTAAATCGAACGGCGGCTTGCTGGTGTTGCCCGATTCCACCACCAACTTTCATCGCGAGCTCATTATCGCATTGGCGGCGCGGCATCGCGTGCCTGCGGTTTATGCCTTTCGATACATCGCAGCAGATGGCGGCCTGATGTCCTATGGCGTCGATGTCGTCGAATTGTTTCGGCGTGCGGCAACCTATGTCGATCGCATCCTCAGGGGCGCGAAGCCAGCCGATTTGCCGGTGCAACTGCCCGAAAAGTTTCAGCTCGTGCTCAATCTCAAAACCGCCGCCGCGATGGGACTTACAATACCGACATCGCTCCAGCTGCTTGCCGACGAGGCGATTGAATAAGGGACTTGATGTCGCTTGTGGCACAAACCGGACCTAATCGCCTCCTAAGCAACTTTGGCTGATGGGCTTCGCGCCTCAACAAGACGCGAGGCGAGGTGTGTGCGCGTGGCCTCCATGTGCCGATTAAAATCAAAAAACAGATCTGAGTTGCGCTTGGGAAGAATAGTCGCTGCCCGAGCGATGCTCTCCAGGTCGCTTTGGAGGACCTGGACCTGAGAAGAGCTGAGCTCCATTTGCAGTTCTTGTTCGACCGCCCTGAGGCGGCGATACAACCTACGCACGCGTTCGCGAATGAACCACAGGTACAGCTTGGGCGCATAATTGAAAACCGGGAGGACGATCGCTATGACCGCCACCAGCACCGCGATGATTCTTTGTACATAACTGGTCATCCAGAATGGCAAATACCGGTTCATGTACGAAGGGCCGCTTTTGTAGAAATCTCGAGCGCCTTGAGCGATAGGGTATTCCGGATCGGTCTGAGTGGGAAAATCACCGACCTTCTGAAAAAGTCCCGGGGCACTATGTGCCTCCAAAATTGCGCGTGTCAGAAGATCGATAATCGCAGGATGAATTTCCTTGCGCACCAGCACCACGTTGGTCGTCGCAACGAGATCGATGTCCGAAGGTGGTATTTTTCTGCCCAAATCAACGGCACCACGCGGTAATACCAAGCGGACGAGATATGGGAAAATACGGGTGAGGGCTTCCGACTCCGTAAAGTTCATAAGTCGGTATTGGGGACCGTTCAGCAAAGTATGCAGGATCGGTAAATCCGGAGAAAGGTTGAGAAACAGCGCATCTATCGTTCCATCATCGAGTGCTTTGACCGCGTCTTGAGGTGCAAAATACAAAAGCGTCGTGTTGTCGTAATTTATGCCGGCTGCCGCAAGAATCTTTTCACATACAACTCGATCTCCGCTGTCCGACGATCCCAAGGCGACGCGTTTACCTTTGAGCTGAGTTAGATCGGTTAGCGTTTCCCCGGTAGGATAAAAGAGCCAAAACATCTGGTAGTCGATGCGTCCTAACGACAGCAAGTCAGGCGCAAGTTTGCTGTTCGAGATGCCACCTTGCATAAATCCGATCTGAATGCCGGAATTTGGATCATTTAGAAGCCTGAGATTTTCTTTTGCCCCCTGGGTTAGTTGCAGCTGCACATCCACATCGGAGCCTGCAAGTATGCCTTGATAGCGACTTCCTACCACTTGGTAGTGATCACCCGCGAGCGATGTCGCGATTGTAATTTTCGACGGTGGCGCGGGAATGAGATAGGCCAACGCCAGCCAAGCGGAGCCCGCGATGCACAGGATCGCGGCTAGCATCTTGAACATTTGCCAACGATTAATTCCCAGCATGAACATTCCTCCCCGTTCTCACCATCGCTGGCGAGCACGGTTACGGCAAGTAACGTAAAACTCCATCCGCAAAGAACTTGTGTGCCTGCCGCCGCGCCAACCTTGTTGCTGAGGGGCTGGGTAGATCAGCGCTAGAGGCTACACCGGTCCCCCGCGTGCGTGGAAGGGATGCGCCCGTTAATATGCCAAAACCGAAGAAGAGTTCGGCGGCGTCCTAAAGACCAAGCCGCCTTCGCCTTCCGGCTCGCCTCATAGTGGGCGAATACCGTCTGCCATTCGAACGTCCCATTTGGCGGCGAAGATGATATGGCGTTCGTCGCGGCGGATCGCCACGCGTCGAGGCGATTACCTTACTACCTCCTACGATGTCGCCATCGACATGCGTCGATGCCCGCAGCAAGCATCGCCAATGCAGGCAATGTGACGGTGGTCGGTGCCACAACAACCACCCAGCACGTTGATGTGTGGAAAGCGGCGCAGCAGTTCGGCATATTGGGCGCCTAGTTCCTGAGGGTTGCCGGTGTCGAGTTCGGATGAATTGTCGAGCTCGGCGTGACTCTTGCACGAGGAATTGGCGCGGATAGCGCGGAGACGCGTGATCCAATTCGAATTACTATCCAGCGTATTAGCGAAATGCGTCGGGTGCGCGCAGTTGATCATATAATAGATCGGGCTCGCACCGGTTTCACCATCGACTGCTTCAATCGCGTCGCCCAAAGTCTCGCCAGTTGGCAGGCGGCCGTCTGTCTCCAGCGTGAACGAGATCACGCAAGGAACCTTCCTCTCGCTTGGCCGCCTGCGCGACGCCGAGTGCTTCATTCACGTTAGTGAGCGTGAAGGCGGACACGCAGTCGACGTTTTCTTCGCGAAAAATGCCAATCTGCCAACCGTGATAGTCGGCCGCCTCCTGCGGGCTCATCAAATTGCCGGGATCGTAACCGTCACCGCGTGGGCCGATATTGCCGCTGATGAGGATCGGCGTGCACGGGCTTTCGTATTTCTTACGTACTTCGCGCATGAGCGCGATGCCGTCGCGGGTGAGTTGGGCAAGATGCGCACGGCCATAGCCGGCTTTCGCAGCCCAATCCGGATTAGCACGCCAGGTCGGGGTTTCCAGGACGAAGCCAATACCGTGCTTCACCGCCATCGCCAGATAACGATCGAAATAGGTACGGATGCTGTTGCGCCCCTTGTCGCTTTCAAGCAGCACAAAAGCTTCGCCGATCGGCAAATCCCAACCTTCGTGAAAGATCATCGTGGTCTCGAAGCCACCATCGGTGAGGTAAAGGCGGCCGTCTTGATGGGGCAACAGGCGAGTTTGGGTCATCAGTTTTCTCCATGGGCAAGGGAGCGCAACGCGCGCCGTCATGGGTGCGGAGAAACCAGAGCCGTCGCCGGGGGTCTAGAGAACTGGTGGTACAGCACCGGCGTTTTTCGGGAAGCGTTGAAAAATCAAAGAAAGACGCTTCACCACGGTGCCAATTTGCCGCAGGCGACGATCATCCGAGTTCTAAACTAGACTGCTGGTACAGTTCACCGGAAGGTCGAACCCATGGATGCCCCGACACCTCGCCGTGGCGGAGATACCCGCGAGCGCATTCTCGACGCCGCGGAGGCTTCTGTGCTCGAAAAGGGCTTTGCCGCGACATCGATCGACGAGCTGATCGCGTCCGTCGGCATCACCAAGAGCGGCTTTTTCTATCACTTCCGCGACAAGGGGGAGTTGGCCAAGGCCCTGCTCGTCCGTTACATCGGGCGCGAGAACGATCTATTCGGAGACCTGTTCCGTCGTGCCGACGAGCTCAACGAAGATCCGCTGCACGGCTTTCTCATCGCGCTAAAGATGATGTCTGAGTTGATGAGCGATCTGCCGAGCGGCCATCCCGGTTGCCTGGTAGCTTCCTATTGCTACCAGGACCGTCTGTTCGATAAGGAAGTCCGCGAACTCAATGAAAAGGCCGTGCTCGGCTGGCGCCAGCGCTTCCGTGAGCGACTGGATGCAATCGCCGCACGCTACCCGCCGCGTATCGCCGTTGATCTCGATGATCTCGCCGATATGCTGTCCGTCGTCGCCGACGGCGGCATCATTTTGTCGAAAGTAGTCAAGGACAAGGAGGCGCTGGCACGACAAGTCATGCTGTACCGCGATTTCATCCGTGCGATCTTTTTAGGCACTTGAGCATTAGCGACAAAATTCTGAAGGGTGCAAAACCAAGCGACCTGCCGATTGAACAGCCGACAAATTCGAAATGATCGTGAACGGAAAAACGGCAAAAGCAGAGGGTATCGAAATTCCCAGCCTGATACTTGCGCAGGCCAACCACGTGATCGAGTAGGAAACCGCCCGCTTCCATAATCCCGATTTGAGCGCGAACGCCCAGCGTCATTGGGCGTGCGCCGCAAGGCGTTGCGACGTTACCCTGCGCCTTTCGGCGCTCTGTCCCTATCTTCAATAAGCAATTGAAATATATGGATAGTTTATCGGACCTTGCAGGCTATCCTTGAACCGATCCCAGTTCGCGCGTGTATCCCGGCAGTGTCCCGTCGAGCGTTCCGGACCCGGTAGCCGACACAAATATACATGTTTGCAATAGCCCACATATGCGTGGGTGCAATAGCCAGCCACTCGCTGGCTCCTTAAGATCACGGACAAATGCCCCGAGGCCCTATTAGGAACGGACCCCGGAACTGGACGATGCGCTGTCCACGCAACG
>CAWKOD010000043.1:0-50997 GCA_963850885.1 uncultured Alphaproteobacteria bacterium
GCGTCCTTGCGGATCGATTTCGCGATTTCCGGAGCGCCATAGAGGCCGGTTCCCCAATCGCCGATGACCGCGATCCGTCCGCTGTCCGGAATCGGCTGGGCTTCCGCCTTTTTCGGGCGGATCATCGGATGCGGCGACGGGTTTTTCAGTTTGGCCCACGCGACCGTGGCCCAGCCGAACCAGTCGCCGGTGTCGAACTTGGCCTCCAGGCCGCCGCTCGGCAGCGGCTCGAGTTTCAGCTTGGCTTTCTCGCCGGACGCGATCAGGCTCTGAAGGCGGGAGGCGGAGCCCCCTGCGGCGTGGTCAGCACCATGGCGCCCGCCTTGTCTTCGGCCTTGTGAATTTCCCTGAGGACGTGACCGACGCCGCCCAGGATCGCGGCCCGCTCCAGGTCGGACACGGTCGAATCCTTTTTCGAAGCTTCATCGAGACTGTCGACCGCTTCCTTGCCGCTGAAAATTCTCTCAACTTCCCGCGATGTGACGACAACTGGACGCGAAGACTGGTCGGGCATGGTGGTCATCCCCTTGATCCAGGTTACGGGCATCGACACGCTCCACCTGGATTTCGAAAAGGTCCGATCGATGGCTGCGCTCTCATGTTGCGCCGATGTAGCGGTCCGGCATGTGGTCGCGCACCGGCGGCGGCAGCAGTTCGATTGCGATGCCGCCGGGATCGGTCCGCATTCCGAACGGCCCCATTCCGAGCATCAGAGCCGTTGCGAGCTTGAAGCGCGCGCCCATCGTGATGCTGTTCGACAGCGCGCCGAGATGCATCGATCTGATCTGGGTCAAGAGCCCGTCGATGAATTTCGGCTCGTCGGAGCCTGCGGCGGACGTGAGATCGTTTGCGTCGAACTTGCCGAGCTTCCGGCACCCCAGAAAGCGCCCGACGTGGCGGGCGTCTACCGCCGAAGGCGGCACGGTCGGCACTACGTCATCGCCGTGCACGAGCCGATAGGTGACGGTGCCGAGCGACTGATCGTATTTCGTCTGCCAGCCACGGCTGCCGGTGCGCGGCATGCCGAATGTATAGACGGCGCGGACACGGGCGGGCTGGTCCGTATGAATGAACTGCGCAATGAGCGCCGCGAGCGCGCCTCCCAGGCTGTGTCCCGTCACGAACACCGGCAGGCCTGCTGCCACGCCATCGAGCAGAGCCTTGATCCTCGGCCACACGCTCACCGCGGCTTCGGTGAAGCCGTGCGCGGACCCTTTGGCGGTCGGCAGAAACCTGAAATCGGTGATCCAGTCGGGCAACGTGAGCGGATCGGTTCCGGCGATCACGACGATCGCAACGCCGTTTCGGATGGCGAGGATGAGCTGCGTGCTCGACAGCGGCAAGATCGTCGCGTGTTCCTCCGAGACAATGCCGCCGGCGGGAATTGTCAGAGACCAATCGGCGGCGATCGAAGCGACTTTCTCCTTGTCGGCGGTCTCGTAAGCGAACTGGCAAGTCCAGGCCATCGCCCGCGCGGTGCCGAGATTGAACGCCGCTTGTTGCGGATTGAATTCGGCGAAGGCTTCGGAGCTGTAGCGGTCCCGAGGCAGCGTCGTCAGAAAACTCATCGACCGTGACCTCGATTGAAAATGTCACGCCCTCACATGCCGACTGGCAGCGCCGCTGTCAGCCGAGTGCTCAGTAATCTGTCGATACCCAAATCAAGTCACATGAGTCAGCGAAGGCCTCCTCCGTGCATCACGCGCTCCATAATGCTTGCACAGCAGGTGATTGCGCGTCAATCTTCAAAGCATCGATCCCTGCGAGACAAAACTCATCTCAATTATGTAAAATCGGAGGATCGAGGCCGCTTCACTGTTTCTTGATTTCGTTAGTTTGCCATTTACGTCACAGCCAACCTCAAGCTTCGGAGCACGATCACAATACTAGTCTAGTGTACAGCAACATCATGGGGCGTTGTCATGTCGTGGAGAGTGGCCAAGAGCCTTTTGACCCTGCGAACCCAAGTCGATGCGATGGCGCCGTCGCGAAGCAAAGCAGCCGACGGCACGATCGGAGATACTGCTCACAGCGCCAGGAAATCCGATCACAACCCCAATGCCAACAACGTCGTCACCGCGATGGACATCACGCACGACCCCGCGCACGGGGTCGATGCCGGCGCGCTCGCCGAGATGCTGCGGCTGTCGAAGGATCCGCGCATCAAATATGTGATCTCGAACCGCAGGATATTCAGCAGCCAGAAAACGCCGTGGCAGTGGCGTGAATACACAGGGGCGAACGCGCACACGAAGCACGTGCACGTCTCGGTCAACGCCGACCCGGCGCTCTACGACGACACGAAGCCGTGGACGATCGACAAGGTCGCGAGGATCGAAATCCCGCCCATGGTGTCCGGCGCTACAGCGCGATGCATGGATATCACGGCGACCGTGTTCGGCGGCCGCGCCGATCCGAACAATAGCGCCTACGACAACCATTTCATCACCGACGAGGAATTCGGCGTCGCGCTGCCCGATCGCGTCACAGCCAATCCCCGGCCGAAGGTGCGGGTGACCCATTCGCAGACGCGGTGCTCGGTAATCTGCGACATCGTCGATGTCGGACCTTGGAATATTGACGATCCCTACTGGGAGCGCGGCGCACGCCCGCAGGCCGAAACCGGAACCGACATGATGGGGCGGCCCACCAATGCCGCCGGCATCGACCTCACGCCTGCTGCGGCGCAGGCGATCGGCCTCGCCGGCAAGGGCAAGGTGGAATGGGAGTTTATGAGTGGCGTGGCAAGTGGGCCGGTCATATCGGGAGGAGGCATCGTCGTGCCGACGACCCCATCGCCAGGCACTCCAGCGCCGACCCTGCGGCCAGATCTCGTGGCAGGCCTGTTTGCTCAACTTTTCAGACGGCTGCAGAACAAGCCTCAAGGAGCTCCTATGCCGACATCAGAGAACGACCTGGGCGCGGTTTTGCAGCAGGCGATGAAGGTTCTGCAGAATGTCGAACAGCAGCGCGCAGCCGGCGACGTGACTGCGACGCCGCAACAGCAGGCGGAGCAGATCCAGCAGGTGATCCAGCTGGTCGGCATGATCGCCCAGGCGCTCGGCAAGTCGCAGGTGCTGGGTCAGGTGAACGGCGCGCTGGGCGAGACGCTCGGCAAGCTGCTCGACGGCAAGAAGACCGCGATCGGCGTCATCGGTTCGCTGGCGACGGCGCTGTTGTCCGCCGTTCCGCCGAGCAGCGGTATCGGACAGGTGCTGGCGATGCTGACGCCGGCCGCAGGTCTAAGCGGGTTCTCCTTGCCGATCTTCATTGCTATAACGGCGTGGGGCGTGCTGGGCAAGATGGAGAAGTGGGCGGGCAACAGCCCGCAGACGTAACCGTTGCCGCGCGCGCGGTCACTCCGGCGGCGCCTCCTTCCAGAACGGCGGCTCGACCTGCCTGCGTTCGAGCCGACCGATGATCTTTGCGATCGGGATGGCCTGGCAACCGGAGCAAGCCGCGAGGCCCAGTTGGGCTACCGCATCCCGCAGCATTCCGGCTGGCACAAAACGGGAAAAGCTAAGTCACCTAATCTTACGCGTCTTTCTGGCTTGACTGGCGAATAGGGTGGGACCCGAATTTTCTGAATACAAGCGGGCGTCCTGACCAACGATACACAACAACCAAACAAGAACAAACGTCGTCGAACATCGCCAAACGACACGCTAATCGTCAGATCTTTCCGGCTTTTCCGGGTGAGGCGTACCGCTCATAACGGTCTGCTTGGAGGTTGGAATTTTTCGGGTCTTAGGGAAACGGCTGCCAGCTCACACATCGGCGAATAGCCACGAACTGAACTACGAGGCCTGAGCCAGCGAACGAACCGGCCCCACGATTGAAGTCTATCAACTCGATTGCGAATGGTGTTAGGCCGAACGGGTTGGCGTACACGCCCCGCGATACTAGTTTTTATTTTTCGTTTTTTATTTTCTGGCAGCGTGGTTCTTTGGGTCCTTTAGACGGATGTCGTCAATATCCCGGATACCTGCCAAGCCAATAAATTGTAGGGGGGTAGGGGCAGTACTGTTGGTGCACGCGTTAGGGTCAGAAGTCTTTCACCAGGCATCGGAGCAGAAACCGTTCGATACCCTCCCTAGACTGCTCGTAAAATGCCTCATCTACGATCAGTTCATCGTGCGCAGAGTACAAATGCCAGCAATAACAAGCTTCCATCCTTACACCGGACTTCGAAAGTGAACGGGTCCTGGCGCGCGACGCGTTCCAGTTCGCCGAGCTGTGGCTTAAGCGCGAGTGTCCCCGGGCGATTCCATTCTGGGACCAAGCGCGAAGCTATTACCTTGCAAGCCGGACTTTGCCAGCACAGTCATCACCGCTCACAAGCTACTATTGCCTCCTCAATGCAGCCAAGACGCTGTTGACCGTCAAAGGTGTCGATTTTTCGGATTACCACGGCGTCACAGGCACATTTGATCCGCTCTCCAAGCGGGCACTTCGAAACGAGCGTGTCGCCTTTAAAGGTGGTGGCATTCTCCCGGCGCTGTCGAAGTTGCTCCAAGAGGAAGAACAAGAGGATGAGCATACGCTGACAGAGATTTTGTCGAACCTACCATTTATCCATCGAGCGTTTCGCTACACGTTCCGCTCTCATCCGGAATTGTTCATTCCAGTTCGTAACGTCGTGTATCGCAAAGGGAGCGATGACTACGTTTGGGTCACTGCTAGGATCGACGGTCGCTTCGCAGATGGGCGTAGCCTAACGACTTTACCTCAGCAGATCGAGGTCGATCGTGGCTACACTGAAGATTGCGTAATCAGGACGTCGCGACGTGTCAGATGGTATGGGCGTCGCGCTTCGAAGGAGGAAAAAGCCCGTGCGATCGTGCGGATGGCGAACTACCATCGCCGATTGCGGCAGGAACTTAGTCTATATTTCATCGACACCTGATCTCTGGTACGTCAAACGAAAGATGACGGGTGCTGGATACTTACAGCGTTATAGCCTCACCTTAATTATGGCTGCGATGCATCGTCTCAGCGAGTTGTCCAGATATGACCCTGAGGGGCTAATGACCTACTTGGAAGGAAAAGAAAATTGGCTGCTCACCGAATTCATTGAGTTACGTTGAGTCGGCGGTCGCTGGGCGATGCGCCGGGCAGGCGACAACGCCACAACGGGCGGCGGCGCGAAGGGAAGGGGACACGAACGGCACGGCAGGAGGGCGCAGCGCAGCGACGACAGCGGCAGGAAGGCGCACGCGGCCCGGCGGCAAGGGGGGAGCCAGGAGGGACCGCGGGGCGCCCCGCGACAGACAGGCGGGGCCGACGGGGAGACGCGGAGCCGCGGGCGGGCGGCGCGGGCGGCGGGGGGGGGGGGGGGGGGGGGGGGGGGGGCCTTTGCAATTCATCGACGAACTTGTTTGCGAAATGACCTCGCTTGAGTTCGGCAGCCCCGGCATCCGACCCCGATCGTCTTAGAAGGTGCTACCCACGACCAAGAGATGAGATGCCTCGATTGCCGGTGGTCTAGATCAGCCATCTTGTCTGAGGAACTGCGTCATGCCTGACCTCCAAAATTGTGGGAGCTAGCGCACGGGCACGTTGCTGCCAGTAACAGGCGAGACGCCGGGAACATGGCCGGGAATGGTCCCGTGTAAACGGGCCGGGTAGAAATCGACTGAACAAAGGGTTGGTAGGCAGCTCAGTTATTGCTTCTACTTCAATGGCTTACTGCCGTCCGGTGGCCGCACGTCGAAGGACTTCAGGAAAATCCCGACCATGGCGTAATAGCCGACGGTGCTGATCAACTCCACGGTGCCTTGCTCGCCGAACTGCTTGATCGCCTTGTCGTAGCCGGCCTGGCTCAGCTCGTTGGTATCCATGATCTCCTTCGCGACCTCGTAGGCCACGCGCTCATCGGCCTGCTTGAAGTCCGGCGTCCGGTTATCGCGGATGGCCGCGACGATCTCGGGCGCGATGCCTTGCAACTCGGCCTGCGGCGCATGCGACGACCAGGCGTATTGCACCGATCCGGCCCGGCACACCGTGATGACGCAGAGCTCGAAAATCCGCCGGCCGATGGTGCTGTGATCGCGGAGCGCAACGCCGAACTGGTTGGCGTGCTCGGCGAGCTTCGGGTTGCGCAGCCACATCGGGAACGGCCCGCGCACGGTCTTCCGCTTGCCGGCGATCTGGTCATAGACCCGCTTCTGCTCGGGCGACAGCGTTTCGACATCGAGCGGCGGCATGCGGGACATGGAATACTCCGGAATGTCTAGACGTTCAGCGGCGCAAGCGTCGGCGTGCCGCGGATCATGTCGGCGGCCTTCTCGGCGATCATCATCACCGGCGCGTTGATGTTGCCGCTGATCAGGTCGGGCATCACCGAGGCGTCGATGACGCGCAGCCGCTCGACGCCGCGCACCCGCAGGTGCGGATCGACCACGGCGCTCTCGTCATCCTCGCGGCCCATCTTGCAGGTGCCGAGCGGGTGGTGAAGCGTGATCGCGGTGTTGCGGATGTGCTCGTCCAGCGTCGTGTCCGATGCAAAGACCGGGTTGAGCTCGCGGGCCGCGAACGGCTTCATCTGCGGCTGCTGCATCACCTCATGCATCAGCCGCATGCCGGCGCGCAGCGTCTTCCACTCGCGCTCGGTCGACATGAAGTTCTGCCGGATGCGGATCGGCGTGCCGGGATCGGCGGACGACAGCACCAATTCGCCGCGGCTTTCCGGATGCAGCATCACGACGCGGCCGCCGAACGCGTCCTGATAGGGCTGGCGGAACGGCTTGAGATACGGATGCGCGGTCAGCGGCGCGCCGGCGAGCAGCAGTTGCACGTCGGGGACGGCCGCATCCGGCATCACCTTGGCGAAGCTCGCCATGCCGCCCGGGATGTCGCTGGCGACGCTGGTGCCGCCCAGCAGATAGGTGTCGGCGAGCGCGACGGCGATGCGGTCGAGCCGCATCGAGCGATGCACCGCGCCGCCCGGCGGCTTCCGCTCGAACGAGATCATCGCGGTGACGTGGTCCTGCAGATTTTGCCCGACGCCCGGCAGCGCCACCTGCGGCTTGACCCCGGCGGCGCGGAGCGCATCGGGATCGCCGATGCCCGACAGCATCAGCACCTGCGGCGAGTTGATGACGCCGCCGGCCAGCAGCACCTCGCGGTGGGCGCGCACATTGTAGGTCGTGCCGCCCCGGCGATATTCGACGCCGACGGCGCGGTTTTTATCGAGCACGATGCGCGACACCAGCGCGCCGGTTTCGACGGTGAGATTGGGCCGCGCCATGGCCGGCTTGAGATAGGCGACCGCGGCGCTGCAGCGCCGGCCCTCGCGGATCGTGTTCTGGTTGCGGCCGATGCCCTCGTTGTGGCCGCTGTTGAGATCGGCGTTCCATTTCAAGTCCGGCGGTCTGGCTCGCCGCGGTGTAGGCCTCGGCCAGCGGGTCCTCGAAGGTCGACCAGCAGGTGCCGAGCGGGCCGTCGCCGCCGCGATGCGCGCTCGGGCCGTCCTCCCAGGTCTCCTGCTTTTTGAAATAGGGCAGCGCGTGGGCGTAGGACCACGACGGCAGCCCGTTCGCCGCCCAGCGGTCGTAGTCGCCGCGGTGGCCGCGCGAATAGGTCATGGCGTTGATCGAGGACGAGCCGCCGATCACCTTGCCGCGCGCGCATTCGACCCGCCGGCCGGCCAGGTTCGGCTCGGGCTCGGTGAAGTACATCCAGTCGTGCAGGCGGTTGGTGAGGATCTTGCCCCAGGCGAGCGGGATGTGGATCCACGGATCGCGGTCCCAGCCGCCGGCCTCGAGCACCAGCACATTGGTGTCGCGGTCCTCGGTCAGCCGGTTGGCCAGCACGCAGCCGGCCGAACCCGCGCCGATGATGACGTAGTCGTAACTCTTTACCGAGGCCATGCGCACGCCCAACCGCCCCGTCCAGCTTGGCGCAAGCTCTTGGTGAATGCTAGAGCAGGCATCCACGCCTTGCTGCGCCAAGTGTTTCAGGAGCAACCATGAGCACATCCGGCGGTCCGGTCGACCGCGCCACCTTGGAAGACCTGGCGGCGGCGAGCCGCATCCTGGCGGATCAGGGTGTGTTCGATGCGGCGGGTCATGTCTCGATGCGGCATCCCGGCCATCCCGAGCGGTTCCTGATGTCGCGCTCGCTGGCGCCGCAGATGATCACCGCCGACGACATCATGGAGTTCGATCTCGACTGCAACGCGATCGATGCGCGCGGCCGCAACGGCTTCATCGAACGCTACCTGCACGGCGAGATTCTCCGCGCCCGCCCCGACGTCATGGCGGTGGCGCACAGCCATTCGCCGTCGGTGATTGCCTTCGGGCTGTCGAACACGCCGATGCGGGCGATGTACCACAACGCAGCGTTTCTGGCGGCCGGCGTGCCGGTGTTCGACATCCGGGAAAAATTCGGCACCACCGACATCGTGATCAGCACGGCCGCCAAGGGCGCGGCGCTGGCGCAGGTGCTGGCCGACAAGCCGGTGGCGCTGTTGCGCGCCCACGGCATGGTCGCGGTCGGCCCAAGCTTGCCGGTCGCGGTGTTCCGCGCGATCTTCACCGTCACCAGCGCTAATATCCAGCATCAGGCGCTGGCGCTCGGCGGTCCGCTCGCCGCGTTGGACGCCGAGGAGGGGCGGATCGCCGACGTGGTCAACGTGCAGACCGTCGGCCGCTCGTGGGATTTGTGGAAGCAGCGGGTGATGAAGTAAATTCACGGACCGCGAGAGGACAGGTCATGGCACAGCCGTCGCAGCACGAGATCAAGCAGGAACTGGTGGACGCCATCCGCATGCTGGAGCATGCGGAATACATCGACCACAACGGCCATTGCAGCGTGCGGCGCGACGCCAACTCGTTCTACATCAACTCCGGCGCCTCGATGCGCGCCTCGCTGACCGTGGAGGACATCGTCGCGGTCGATCTCGACGGCAAGCCGGTCGATGGTGGCAACGTCAAGCCGCCGCTGGAATTCCCGATCCACGCCGAAGTCTACCGCGCGCGGCCCAAGGTCAATGCGGTGTTCCACACCCATCCGCAATGGTCGACTTATCTCACCATGACCGGCCATCCGCAGAAGGTGGTGTACGCCCAGGCTTCGTTGCTCGGCGACATGCCGGTGATGAACTCGCCGATGTCGGTCAACACCCGCGAGATGGGCGAGAAGATGGTCGGCGTCATGGGCGACAATCCGGTGGTGATGCTGAAGGCCCACGGCGTGGTCGCGGCCGGCGAGACCGTTCTGGAATGCTTCGCCTACGCGGCTTACGTCGAGGAGAATGCGCGGCGCCAGTACATGGCGATGCAGATCGGCGATCCTTACGTGTTCAGCGACGAGGAGCAGGCGGCGTGCCGGCAGAAGCTCCGCTCGCCGAGCCTGTTCAAGAAGACCTGGGATCACTACCGCTCGAAGATTTCCTGAGCGAGCGATTCGTTTTTCGGGTTGCCTTGCTGCTCGCGCCGAATAGTTCCAGCGGTGTGAATCACTTGATTTAACAATTGTTGCGCATTGTTGCGAGGGATTTATTCGCAACGCGCAGAAATTTCCCAACAAAATCGCGACTTTTCCGCTCTTTCGTTTCGATGGAACTTTCACGCGTCAGCGCAACTCGCGGCGTGGATAGCTCCATCACACGCGTCGCCTCCACAATGTCGTCACGAATGACCAGCATGAGGGCGGCGCGCGTCCGGGGGACAATCCAGACCGCAACAAAAACAAGCACACAGGGACAGGCCGCCCGCTTGCCGGCGCCTGGGGGTCGGGGACGTGCAATTCAATCGGTCGTTGATCGTTGGCGCATTCGTCTGCGCCGTAGCTCCTACGCAGTTGCTGGCCTCGGCCGATCTTCTTCCTGACGCGACATCGTTCGCCTACGCCACCAGCCATCCGGCGACGCCGCTGCCCGACGCCGTGATCGCGCAGGTCGCCGATACCGATGACGGCGAGTTCAACGATGATCCCGACCCCGGAGGCGTTGACGCCGAAGTTCCCGGCCGAGCCAGCCCGCCCAATCTCTCGCACTGGCCTGTGCAGCGCCATGGTCTCGGTCGCCCGCGCCAACGGCCTGCCGGCGCCTTTCTTCGCCAACCTGATCTGGCAGGAGAGCGGCTTCGATCCGCGCGTCGTCAGCCGCGCCGGGCGCGCAGGGCATTGCCCAGTTCATGCCGGAGACGGCAAAGGAGTATGGTCTCGATCAATCCGTTCGATCCGATCCATGCGCTCCATGCGGCCGGAAAATTCCTGAACAAGCTGGTCGGGCAGTTCGGCAATCTCGGGCTCGCCGCCGCCGCCTACAACGCCGGTCCTGGCCGCGTCAGCGCCTATGTCGCGAAGCGCCGCGGGTTGCCGGAGGAGACGCGCAACTACGTCATTCGCATCACCGGCAAAACTGCCGACAAGTGGACGTCCAAAAAATTCGTACAGGCGCCGGAGGCTAAGGTGATGCCGGCGAAGGCGCCATGCGTGGAGGTGGCCCAGGAGGTCGCCGAGCAGGCCAAGGCGGCGCAATTGGCCCAACTGGCGTCGGCGCAAGCTGCGAAGCAGACCGGCAAGCTGCCGCGCGCTCTGAAGACGGTCCAGACCGCGCTGAAGCGGGTCAAAGGAAAGGCCGTTATCGTGCTGGCCGCGGCGAAGAAGCTCCGCGGCCGCGCCGATCAAGCTTGCCGACCGGATCGTGCCGGACAAGAGCGCCTCTCGCGGCGGCTCGGCGGTGTCGCAGAAGGCCGGCAAGACTTTGGTCAACAAGACTTCGGTGAACAAGACAGTGGTCGCGAAGGCGCCGCAGAAGCCCGCGCCGAAGCGCACCCGCGTTGCCTCAGCTCGCTAAATAATCGGCGCTAAAGCGTCGCCTCGATTTTCGCCCGCAGCTCCGCCGTCACCTTGGGCTCGATGCCGAACCAGGCCTTCCAGGCCGGGATGCCCTGGTGCAGCAGCATCCCCAATCCGGTCACCGTGCGGTTGCCGCGCTTTCGCGCCGCTTCGATCAGCGGCGTCTCGCGCGGGATGTAGATGATGTCGTTGACCAGCGCGCCCTTCGGCAATTTGTCGAGGCGGAGATCGAGCGCGGCCTGGCCGATCATGCCCTGGCTGGTGGCATTGACCAGCATCGCCACGCCGTCGATCGCGTCGTGGCGCTGCTCCCACGGCAGCACGTTGATCGGTCCGCCGAATTCCTTCGCCAAGGCCTGCGCTCGCGCCAATGTGCGGTTGCACAGCCGGATTTCTTTGGCGCCGCGCTCCATCAAGCCATAGACCACGGCGCGCGCGCCGCCGCCGGCGCCCATCACCGCGACCGGCCCGGCGTCGGCGCGCCAGTCCGGCACGAAATCCAGCACGTTATGGGTGAAGCCGTACCAGTCGTTGTTGGAGCCCGACAGCGAGCCGTCCTTCCGCACCACCACGCAGGAGATCGCGCCGATCCGCTTCGCGGTGATGTCGACCTCGTCGACGATCTTCATCGCGTCCTGCTTCAGCGGAATGGTCAGGTTGCAGCCGGAGAAGTTCAGCGCCGGCAACGCCCGCAGCGCCGCCTCGAGCCGCTCCGGCGGGACCGCCAGCGGCACGTAGTTGCCGGCCAGGCCGTGCTGCGCGAACCAGAAATTGTGCAGCATCGGCGAGCGCGACTGCGAGATCGGCCAGCCCATCACGGCGGCAAGGAGGAAGCGGTCGGGGGAGGCCATCGGTAGTCCGTGAGCGAATGCAATAGGCGCAGCAAGCACGTTGTCGCTGCGCCTCGTCAAGCGTACAAATTCGCGGTCTTCATGCCGTCAGGAAACCACTATGCCCCGACCCATCCGCCGCATCGTCACTGGCCATAATGCGCAAGGCCGAGCCATCTTCCTCTCGGACGGCCCGGCGCCGGCCGTGTTCGACCGCGGCCCCGGCGCGACGGCGGTCACCGAACTCTGGGAAACCAGCGCGACGCCGGCAAGCAATGCCGGCAGCGCCGATCCGACCGTGGGTCAGCCGCAGCGCCTGCCGCCGCCGAAGAACGGCTCGAAATTCCGCGTGGTGGAATACCCGCCGGATTCCAAGCGCGTTGCCGCGCTCCACGGCTCCTCGCACGACAGCAAATCGGAGGGCTATGTCCGCGACCTGAAGAACGCGCGGCATCCGGGCTTCCACAAGACCTCGACCATCGACTACGCAATCGTGCTGTCGGGCGAGATCTACGCGCTGATGGACGAGGGCGAGGTGCTGCTGAAAGCCGGCGACGTGCTGGTCCAGCGCGGCACCAACCACGCCTGGAGCAATCGCACCGAACAGCCGTGCTGCATTGCTTTCGTATTGATCGACGCGGATCCGGTGTAGCGGTGATTACGCAGCCTTATTACGCCGCCTTTGCGCTCGCCGCCGGCAATAACTTCGCCTGGACCAGCGCCTTGCGGATGCGCTCGATCTCGACGCGCTCGATCTTGACCAACGGCGGCCGCACCACGGCGCGCGGTAGCTTGCCGAGCAGCACCAGGGCTTCTTTCATGCGGTTGTGCATGTCGACCCAAGGCTGCGCGTAGAATACGCCGGCCAGCGGATAGATGCGGTCGTTGATGCCTTGCGCGGTCTTGAGATCGCCCGCCTGCATCGCGCGGAACAGTTGCGCCTGCAGATCGGCGATCACGCTGCCGCTGCCCGAGAGCAATCCCTTGCAGCCGAAGCTGAGCGACGCCATCAGCCACGAACTCTGCGTCGACAGCACGTTGAACGGCCGCGACAGGTTCTGCAACGTGCGGACATGCCACTCGTGCTGCTGCGGCGTGCCGGCCCAGTCCTTGATGGCCTTGAGCGTCGGAATGTCTTCGATCATCCGCAGGATGGTTTCGTTCGGATAGCCCTGGCCGGTCGCGAGCGGATACTGGAATGCGATCAGCGGCAGGTCGGACGCGTCGGCGATGCGCTTGAAGTGCTCGACCGCCATCGCGACGTTCTGGCCCATCGTGAACGGCGCCGGCGGAAACACCAGCAGCGCGGAGGCGCCGCCGGCGGTCGCCATCTTGGCGAGGCGGGCGGCCTCGAGGCTGCCGTCGGCCCAGATGCCGTTGATCAGCGGCGTGGTGTCGCCGATCTCGCTGCCGGCGATGTCGAGCACGCGCTTCTGCTCGTCGAAGGTGCACGAGGCCACCTCGGTGGAATGCGCGTTGATGGTGACGGCGGAGAGCCCCTCGACCGCGGTGACGTCGCGCAGATGCTTCCTGAAGTTCGGCTCGTCGATCGAGAGATCGTCATGGAACGGCAGGATGACGGCCGGGATGACGCCATGCGGGACGTAGGTCTTGTGACGGGCCATTTCGATCTCCATCGGGACGGTCGTTTGCGCTATTATGCCTCAAAATGCGCCGGGGAGGAACGCCATGATGAGAAGCTGCGCCGTTGCTGCATTCGCGCTTGGTCTGGCGATGCCGCTTGCGGCGCAGGCGCAGGCTTTTCCATCGCATCCCATCACGATGATTGTGCCGGTGTCGGCCGGCGGCGCCATGGATACACTCGCGCGCATCGTCGCCCAGGGCATGTCAGCGTCGCTCGGCCAGCCAGTCATCATTGAGAATGTGACCGGCGCGTCCGGCGCCATCGGAGTTGGCCGCGTGGCACGCGCGGCGCCCGACGGCTACACGCTCAGCTACGCGGCCTTCGCCACCCATGTCGTCAGCGCCGCGACCATGACATTGCCCTACGACGTGATTGCGGACTTCGAGCCTGTTGCGTTGATCTCGGCCACGCCTTGGCTGATCGCCGCCAAGAAAGACCTGCCGGCCAACGATCTCAAGGGTCTCGTCGCCTGGCTCAAGGCCAATCCGGACAAAGCTTCGCTTGGCACCGCTGGCGTCGGCAGCCCGTCGCACATCGGCGCGGTCCTGCTGCAGAACACCACAGGCACGCGCTTTCAGCTTGTGCCCTATCGCGGCACCGCGCCGGTGATCCCGGACCTGGTGTCCGGGCAGATCGATATGTCGATCCTCGATCCGGTGACCTGTCTGCCGCAGTTTCGCGCTGGCGCGATCAAGGTCTTTGCCGTGATGGCAAAGAGCCGCACCGCAAATGCGCCCGAGGTCCCGACGGTGGACGAGGCCGGCGCACCTGGCCTTCACATGGCGCCGTGGCAGGCGATCTGGGCGCCGAAGGGCACGCCGAAGGACATCATCGCCAAGCTCAACGGCGCGGTCGTCAAAACGCTGGCCGATCCGGCGGTCCGCGCCAAGCTCGCCGAGCAGAGCTACGAAGTCGGGCCGCGCAAGGAGCAGACGCCGGAATATCTCGGCACCTTCCACAAAGCCGAGACCGACAAGTGGTGGCCGATCATCAAGGCGGCGGGCATCAAGGGCGGATGACAATCGCGCCCGGAAAATTCAGGCGCTCAATTTCGCCAGCAGTTCCGTCAGGGCTTTTTTCCCGGCCGCCTGTGCGCTGCCGCGCGAGTCGAAATAGGTCGTCGACTGCTCGATCGGCAAGCGTTTGCCGGCGCAGTAGATTTCCCATTTCCACGGGTTCGGCGGATTGGCTCGCAGTTTTGCGACCAAAGCATAGTCTTCTGGGTCGAAGTCACGGCGCATCGCAGACTTATGCGCCGAAACGCGGAAAAACGCCAGAGTTTTTGGTGCGGCGACATGCTGCGGCATCGTTGTAAGATGAATTTCCTCGACTTTGAGTAGGTAACCCCATAGCGTTCACGCACCCCAACGCGACAGTCGCGCGCGGGCTCTCAAGCTTGCAAATCGCTACGCCGACCGGACGCCCGCCGGGTGCCCGTGCTCTCGCCCGAGTCCATCGGGCGAAAGGATCAGTCATGAAGTTCTCGATGAAGTTGACGCCGAAGATGGAGTCCATGCTTTGGGGCGCCGTTGGCGGCGCGGCTGCACTGGCGATCATTGGCTTCACGTTCGGCGGCTGGGTCACCGGCGGCAAGGCCAAGGAAATGGCGCAGCAGCAAACCGACAAGGCCGTCACTGCGGCGCTGTCGCCAATCTGCGTCGACAAGTTCCGCCACGCCAAGAATGCCGATGAAAATCTGGGCAAGCTGAAAGCCATCAGCTATTCGTGGGAAAAGGGCACCTACGTCAGCGCCGGCGGCTGGGCGACATTGCCTGGAAACGCCGAGCCGAATTCGGCAGTGGCCCAAGCCTGTGCCGAGTTGCTGAGCAACGCGGCGAAATAACCGGCCTCGATCTCATGACGGGGCGCTCTTCGCCACAAGCGAGGAGCGCCGCAGACGTCACACCCGGACCGACGTCATGATGCCTTTGGGAAAAATCTCCTCCGGCTTGGCGTGCCGGTGCGCGATGCCCTGCTCATAGGAGTAGCGCAGCATTTGCTCCCAGGTCGCGCGGTTCTCGTCGATGCCATAGGGAAACGTGTCGCCGCCGAACATCTCGGCCTGCTTGCGCATGTAGGTCGGCAGCCACGCCACCGGATAGCGCGACACGGCGGGGTCCATCAGCCGTTCGACGCTGCGGTTCTTCGAGGCGAGGAAGGCGTTGTAGAGGTTGCGCGCCACCCATGGATTCTCGTCGAGCACGCGCTTTTGCAGCGTGATGATGTGCATGATCGGCCACACCTTCGTGGCCTTGTAGTATTTCTCCTCCATCGCCCAGAAATCCGGATAGAGGCGAACCACGTCCTTGTGGCCCTGACGGAAGCAATCCGGCGGCCGCGCGATGATGGCGCAGTCGATCTCGCCCGCCGCCAGCATGTCGCTCAATGACTTGTCCGGCACGCGGGTCAGCTTGACGCCCTTGGGCAGGCTCAGCTCCACCTTCTCGATCCGGCCGGCCTCGTTGGTGCCGGCCTGAAACCAGTGGATGTCCTTTAGCGCCACGCCGTGCTCGTCGTTGAGCCAGCCGCGCATGTAGACCGCGGCGGTGTGCGCCCATTCCGGCGAGCCGACCTTCTTGCCCTTGAGGTCCTTCGCGGTTTTGATTCCGCTCTTCTTGTTGACGTAGAACGACGAGAAGCGGAACAGCCGCGAGCAGACCACCGGCAGGCCGATGATGTCGGAGTTCTTGCGCGTCACCTGGGCGGTGAACTTTGCAAACGACAGCTCGGCCGCATCCCATTCGCGGTTGAAGGTGAAGCGCGCGAAGATTTCATGATGGCCGAGCATCGACCACGTCGTTTCGATGCCTTCGGCTTGCACGGTACCGAGCCGGAAATCACGGAAATGATCGTAGTCGGTGGTCGCGACCGAAAGCTTCAGACGGCTCATGCTGTCCTCGAATGAAAGAAGCGGGTTGGAGGTGATTCAAAAGTCTTGGTTTCAAAAACCCCGCCGGTCGGCGGGATTAACCCGCCGGATCAGGGGGCGGTCGTCGATCGAGCCGAACGGCGAGCGCCGGATGTCCGACCCTGCGCCATTGCTATAAGGTCCACCTTGGCCTGGGTAGCCGAATCCCGAAGGACCGTAAGCCGGCCGGCCGAACCACGACTGGAAGAACGGGTTGTAGTCGTCGCCGCCGAACCCGCCGAAGCCGCGCGAGGTCAGGCGTTCCTGGGTGTCGTTGATGCGGCCGCTTTCGTCGGTCCTGAAATACTCCATGAACGCGCCGCTGATGCGGCTGCCGCCGCCACCGGCACCGCGGACATCGAAGCGGGTCTCGCCGCGGCCGTCGAGCCGCTGTCCGGATTGCACCTCGATCGGCAGCGCGATCAGATGCCGCGCCGCCTCGGGCGAAGGCCGTGGCAGTGGCGTTTGCGGGTGCACCTGCGCCCACACCGTCTTCATGATTGATTCGAAGATCGGCAACGCCACCTTGCCGCCAGCCTGGCCGTTGCCAAGTGTGCGCTTGCCCTTGGCATTGTCGTAGCCGATCCAGACCACGATGGTGACGTCATTGCTGAAACCGGCGAACCAGGCGTCGTTGAAGTCGTCGCTGGTGCCGGTCTTGCCGCCGAGGTAGGACGACAAAGCGCTCAGGCGCGCCGCCGTGCCACGCGCCACCACGCCTTGCAAAAACGTGCGGAGCTGGAACATCGCCGCCGGGTCGACCGAGGCGAGCCGGCGCAGGCCTTCGTTGGCCTTGTAGACTTCGCGGCCGTCCTGCGTGATCTGCTCGACCACGTGCGGCGTCGGGCGCTTGCCCTCGTTGGCGACCGCGGCATAGAATCCCGCGAGGTCGATCGGCCGCACCGGTTGGGCGCCGAGCACGAACGGATAATACCGCTCGCATTTCGGATAAACCCCGGCCTCGATCGCGAGCTTGCAGATCTGGTCGAGGCTCTCGGCCGGATCGCCGGAGATGCCGCCTTCGAGCAGGCGCGCTGTCACCAGGTTCTTCGACATCTCCAGCCCGCGCCGGATCGTCATCGTGCCGGACGAGCCGCCATCGTAGTTGCGCGGCGACCAGTAGTCGGTGTCGCGTGTATAGCGGTTGACACCGCCGATCGGCGGATAGGTGACAGGCGCGTCTTCGACCAGCGTGTTGGGCTGCAGGCCGCTGCTGAGCGCGGCCAGATAGGTCATCGGCTTGAACGACGATCCTGGCTGCCGTCGCGCCTGGGTGACGCGGTTGAGCTGGCTCACCGGATAGGAGAACCCGCCGACCATCGCCAGCACGCGACCGGTCTTGTTCTCCAGCACCAAGGTCGTGCCCTGCACCGTCGGCCGCACGCGAAGCTCGACGCGGGTGCCGCTCTGCTGTTGCTGCCGGTTCGGGCTTTCCCGGATCGTGCTTTCGAAGACTTTGACGTAAACGACGTCGTTCTGGTTGATCCTCGCGCGCGTCCGGCCGCCGAACGTCGACAACGGCAGCACGCGGCCGTCCTTGAGGCCGACTCGGATCGAGTCGGCGCCCTGATAGGATTTTCTCTCCACCACGACCGCAGATGTCCAGTGCACGTCGTAGAGCGGCAGCCGCACCTGCTCGAGCGCAATGAGCCAGGAGGGCTTGCTGCGGTCGGTCTTGCGGTCCGCTTCGAGCTTGCGGATCGCATCGCTCAGGTTGGCCTCGGGCCCGCGGAATTCGACGCGGCCGGTGCTCTGCTCGTATTGCGCAAGGCCCTCCTGCAGGGCCGCCTCGGCGGCGCGTTGCAGCGCCGGCCGGATGGTCGAGCGCACTTCGTAGGACTGCGACGTCAGCGAACTTACGCCGGCAAGAGCCCGCGCCTCGCGTCCGATCTCGTCAACCAGATGGAAGCCGGTGTCGCGGCGGACCCGCGCGAAGGTGACGAAGTTCAGCCGCTCGGCCTCGGCGTCGGTCGCCTGCGCCGCATTGATCGAGCCGTCGTCCTTCATCCGGGCCAGCACATAGGCGAGACGCTCATGCGCCCGGTCGCGGTAGCGGTCCGGATTGTAATACGCCGGTCCCTTGGTCAGGCCGGCGATGAAAGCGCCTTCGGCCAGCGATAGATCCTTCACCGGCTTGCCGAAATAAGCCCGCGCCGCGAGGTCGATGCCCCATGACGAACGGCCGAGATAGATCGAGTTGACATAGATTTCGAGAATTTCCTGCTTGGTGAGCGTCTTCTCGATGCGGTTTGCGACGATCACCTCGCGGATCTTGCGCTCAAAGGTGACACTGTCGCCGACCAGCAGGTTCTTCGCCACCTGTTGCGTGATGGTGGAGCCGCCCTGGCGTTTGTCGCCGCCCATGGTGTTCATGAAGGCGCGGGTGACGCTGCGTACATCGATGCCCCGGTGTTCGAAGAAGCGCTTGTCCTCGGCGGCGACGAACGCCTTCTGCACAAACTCCGGAACCTCGGCGAGCGGCACCCAGTGCCGGCGGCTGTCCGGCTCGAACAGCTCGGCGAATTTGGCGCCGGTGCCGTCCAGCACCGTGGTCATGCCGGGCAGCTTGAGGCCCTTCAGGCGGTTATGATCGGGCAGGTCGGCCGCCGCCCGGTTGTAGAACTCGATCACCTGGCCGATGTCGATGACCTCGCGGTCGATCTTCTCGTGCTTGCACAATTGCTTGTAGGCGAGGTGCAGGTCGTCGAACTTGATGCCCTTGAAGCCTGCGATTTCGCCGGCGGCCGCCTGCTTGTCGACCATCACGGTGTCGATCAGGCCGTCGAGATCGATGTTCTCGATGTCGAACGACTTCTTCACGGCATCGCAGCCTGCGCCGAGCACGGCCAGAACCTCGGCCTTGTCGGTGGCTGGATCGAATTGTGTTTTGACGGCGTCCGGCCTGGTCATGACCAGGCTCAGGGCAAGGGCCGTGGCGAACACCTTAACGAGCAGTGCTTCCATGTATTCAACGAAACTCTGGGGCGGCCTCCCCTGATAACATTTATACAAGAAGGCGAATTGACGGTGGAGATTCTTCACGGGCCCGGAAAAATATTTTGCGAACCGGGCTGATGAAATTTGTCTTGCACCGCCAATGTGTTAATGATGGCCGCCACAATCCGGGAGGCAACAATGGCTGGCAATGGACTGAGCGAGCGCCTGCAGACGCCAATCTCGACCGCGGAGCTTGAACGCCGCTGGAACGCCGTCCGCGCCGCCATGAAGCGGGAAGGGGTCGATGTTCTGTTGATGCAGAACAACAACGACCACATGGGCGGCTACGTGAAGTACTTCACCGACATGCCCGCCACCAACGGCTACCCCAACACGGTGATCTTCCCGGCCGACGACGAGATGACGGTCGTCTGCCAGGGTCCCTTCAAGGGCGACGGCCGTCCGCCGGCCGACATGTGGCGCGGCGTCAAGCGCATGCTCACCACGCCGAGCTACGAGTTGGCGCATTTCACCCAGGGCTACGATCCCGAGCTCGCCGCCAAGGCGCTGCAACCGTACGCCAAAGGCACCGTCGGCCTTGTCGGCACCTATCAGATGTCGTTCGCGATGGGCGACACCATCATGAAGAAGTTTCCCCGCGCGCGTTATGTCGACGCCAGCGAACTGGTCGACCGCGTCAAGGTCATCAAGAGCGCCGAGGAGCTGGAGCTCATTCGCCGCGCTGCCATCATGCAGGACGGCGCGATGAAGGCGGCCTTCGCCGCGATCAAGCCCGGCATGCGCGACACCGAAGTGGCCGCGGTTGCGGTGCACTACAGTCAGGATCACGGCAGCGAGAACGGCATCTATCTCTGCGCGTCGGCACCGCCCGGCGTGGCCGCCAAGTTCGGTCAGCGGCATGTGCAGAACCGCACCATCCAGAAGGGTGACACGTTCGCGCTCCTGGTCGAGGACTCCGGGCCCGGCGCCATGTTCACCGAGCTTGGCCGCTCGTGCGTGCTCGGCAAGGTGCCGCAGCAGATGAAGGACGAGCTTGAGTTCGTCAAAGCATCGCGCAAGCTCACCCTCGACATGCTCAAGCCCGGCACGCCGTGCAAGGACATCTGGGAGGCGTTCAACGATTTCATGCGCAAGAACGGCCGGCCCGAGGAAGCACGACTCTATTGCCATGGCCAGGGTTACGATCTCGTCGAGCGGCCGCTCATTCGCAACGACGAACCGTGGACGATCCAGAAGGACATGAACATCGTCGTCCATCCGACCTACGCGCACGGCGGCTATCTGAACTGGCTGTGCGACAACTACATCATCGGCGGTAACGGCCCCGGCGACCGGATCCACTATTTCCCGGAAGAGATCGTCGAGATCGATGTCTAGCGGGCCATTCGGTAGAAGCGCAAACACACTCTGCCGTCACCTCCGGGCTTGACCCGGGGTTTATGGCGCGTGTCAACGGGTTAAACCTTACTGCTGAATGCCGCTGCGCTTCATCATGGATTGCCGGGTCAAGCCCGGCAACGACGTGGAGAGGTCGCGAGAAGACGAGCGCCAGTCCGCTCAGCGCTTCTTCCCATCGTCGTGATGGTGGTGATGATTGCCGTCGCCGTGATGGTGATCATGCCGATGCGGGCCGTGACCGTGATGATGGTGGCGGCCGTCGCCATGATGGTGCGCCTGCTGTTGCTGCTGCTCTTGCGCCTGCCGGTGGTGCGGCGATGTCTTGTAGTGCTGCCGTAAGAGATCGAACCCGTAATCGTTGCCGTTCGGCGTGCGTACGATGGTGTGGACGTGGAATTTCGCCGGCTCCGGGTTGGTCAGGAACACCCCGGCGTGATGATCGAACTCGATAAAGGTGACCGGACTCTGCACCCGGTAATAGAACGGGCTGTCTTCGCTGAAGCCGCCGATCCAGCAGAAATGCGTGTCCGGCAGATGCCGTTCGACCTCAGCGATCCGCGCCTGACGCGGGCCTTCAGGCAGCACCGCGAGATACTTCTGGACCAGGTCCATGAGATCGCGGCGCTGCGCGGCATTCAGCGCGTCGCCCTTCAACCCCTCGTAGGGTACCACGCGGTTGTCCTGAAACGCGCCGCCGAGATGCAGGTTGTCGGCGAAGTGCCGCCGTCCCTCCGGCAGGTCACCGCCCATCATGGAATGCGCGACGATGGCGCGCTTCTGCTGCTCCAGTGAAAACGCGCGCATCAGCTTCAATCCGGCGCGCTCCTCGTCCTGGAACAGCCGGATCCCTTTGAACGGCCCGTGGTCGGCGTAGCTCGGTTCTGCGCCCCAGAACGCCGGCGTGGCGACCATCTGGTCGCCCAGCACGAAGCAATTGAGCACCAGGTGATGGCCGAAGAACTGCCAGCCCCACGGCTCGGTCGCCGACGGCTCGCCGAACAGGCAGAAGATGTAGCTCCATTCGCCCATCACCGCCGGTCCGTGCACGATGTCGCCGAGGAACCGGTTGAGCTTCATCACATCGCGCGACAGCTCGTAGCCGTGCTGGCTCATGCTGGCGCGCAGCACCGCGAGCACGGCGTCGCGCAGCGGCTCGCCGATTTCGTCGAGACGCAGGCCATAGTGCTCGACATAAAGCTCGGTGTTCTGCCAGTGCCGCCACATGTTCGAGCCCGCCGGAAAGCACGACGACTTCCGCTGTTCTGGTGACATCATCTTCAGCAGCGCGTTGACCGCTTCGATCATCGCGAGCGTCGGCGCGCTCTCCGGCCGCGGCGCGTAGAGACCGGGCATGGCTGCGCCGTCGGTGGTGATGCCGCGGAACGGCTCGTTGAACATCCGCTCCCACTTGCCGAATAGTTCTTTGGCGCGGGGGCTCGCCGTCCGCGTTTCCGCATGGGCGCGGGCCGTCGGTCCGGCGATCTTTGCATTGGGCGGGTTCGGGATGAACGGATGATAGTCGTCGCTCATGATTGAGGAAGCTCAATCATTGTTGCGGCGCGGTCAAGCAGAACACCGCCTGCGGCGCGGAGAAGCCCGCCACTGTGCATTCGCCGCGTTGGTTGAACTGGCCCGGCACTTGCGAGGCGAATTCTGCCGACGCCACGATGGTCTGACCCATTTGCGCCGCGATCTTCTCCAGCCGTGCCGCAAGGTTGACCGCTGGTCCGATGCAGGTGAAATCGAGCCGGTTGCCGCCGCCGATGTTGCCGTACATCACTTGCCCAACGTGAAGCGCAAGCCCGAAGCGGACCATGTTCTTGTTGGCGACGCACACCGGCGCATCAAGCTTGTCGATGAGAGCCTCCGCCTCGCGGGCGCAGGCGAGCGCACGGGTGCAGACCTCGGACGCGTCGTCGCCGTTGCCAGTCAACGGGAAGATCGCCAAGAGCCCGTCGCCCATGAACTTGAGCACCTCGCCGCCATGGTCAAGGATCGGCGGCACCTGACAGTCGAAATACTGGTTGAGCAGGTCGACCAGCTCCTGCGGCGGCAACCGCTCGGCGGTGGCGGTGAAGCCACGCATGTCCGAGAGCCAGATCACGGCCCGGATCGCTTCGACGTGGCCG
The DNA here is from genome assembly GCA_963850885.1 of uncultured Alphaproteobacteria bacterium. Classification (GTDB taxonomy): domain Bacteria; phylum Pseudomonadota; class Alphaproteobacteria; order Rhizobiales; family Xanthobacteraceae; genus Z2-YC6860. The sequence goes on from CAWKOD010000043.1 coordinate 22,675, forward strand.
CGCCGGATTTCGCCCATCAGAATCCGCTCGCCTGCTTGGCGGCCGACATAGGTGTCGAGCAAATTCGTGGCGGTGCGCCACCACGCGCGGATTTCCGCGACCCGCGTCAGCGGCACAGTGAGCGATTCGAGATCGGAAAATTGCGTGGGCGTAAAGCCGCCCGGCTGCTGCGTCGACCAGGTTGCGACGTGGATCGAGGAGTCGGTGAACACCAAGGGCACCGCGACATAATCCGTCGCTCCTTCGGATCGGAGCTCGGCAAGAACCGGAAAGTCATTCGGGCTATCGCTGTCGGCCAGATGGCGCCGGATCGGCTGACCATTGGCGCGCACCGCGGTGATCGGGCTCTGCCGGTACTCATCGGTGTCCATCAATTCGTACTTACCGTCCGGTGACGGCGACGCCTTTGCCGGCTTGCCAGGTGAAGCGGCGGCCGAAGATGTTGGGATGCAGCGTGTTGACGAAGACCGCCGCGCGCCACACCGGGATGCCGCCGTCGATCATCCGGTGGCAGAGCTCTCTCAGCAGGTCTTCGGCGCGCGGCGCGGACCGGGCGCCATCCATCAGCCACTCGACAACGGATCGGATGTCGGTCATCGCATGCTCGCGCAAATGCCGGCGGGATTGCCGTGCCGCCGGAATTTAGCGCAAGGCGCGGCCCTGAGTCTGCCGCGGCGTTACTGCGGCTTGATGTTCGCCGACTTGATCACCTTCGACCATTTCGCATAGTCGTCGGCCATCATCTTGCCGAACTCGGCCGGGCTCATCGGCGGCATCGGCGTTGCGCCAAGATCGGTCAGCCGCTTCTGGATGGTGGCGTCGGAAACGGCTGCGCTGATTTGCTTGTTGAGCGTTGCGATGATCTCCGGCGGCGTTCCCTTCGGCGCCCCGACGCCGATCCAGGCGCTCGCCTCATATCCCTTCACGGTTTCGCCGATGGTCGGCAGGTCGGGCAACGCGTCGAGACGCTTGGCCGTGGTCGCGCCGAGGGCGCGGAGCTTGCCCGACTTGATCTGCGGCAGCGCCGTCGGCGTTACGTCGAACATCACCTGGACCTGCCCGCCGATCATGTCAGTCACCGCAGGCGTCGAGCCGCGATAGGGCACGTGCGTCATGTCCACCCCGGTCATGGACTTGAACAGCTCACCCGCAACGTGCTGCGGACCGCCGATGCCGGCCGACGCCATGTTGAGCTTGCCCGGATTGGCCTTGGCGTAGGCGACGAACTCGGGAATGGTGTTGGCTGGAACGGAAGGATTGACCTCCATCACCAGCGGCACGATGTCGATGCCACCGACCGGGACGATGTCCGCGAGGAAATCGAAGTTGAGTTTGTCGTAAAGCGCGGCGTTGATGGTGTTCTGCGCATTGACCAGCAACAGGGTATAGCCGTCGCCCGGCGCACGGGTAACGAATTCGGTCGCGATATTGCCGGCTGCGCCGGGGCGGGCCTCGACGACGAACTGCTGGCCGAGCTTGTCCGACATGAACTGGGCGATCAGGCGGGCCGTGATGTCGGACGAACTGCCGGCGGCCTGCCCAACGATGAATTTGACCGGATGCGCGGGATAGGCCTGCGCGCGAGCGACATAAGGCGCGGCCGGAATGAGGGCGGCGGCGCCCGCGAGCTTGAGAAAACGTCGGCGTTGAATGGTCATGCTGGTTCTCCCGGTGAGATTTTCTTTTTAGCGTCTTGAACGGTCGGCGTCATGCGGCCAGAGGGCGCAGTGCAGCGCGGGTTGCGGCGCAGGCAACGTTACTGCACCTTGATGTTCGCCGCGCGGACCACCTTTCTCCATTTTTCGATTTCGGCGCCGATGTAGGAGCCGAATTCATCCGGCGTGAAAAACATGGGCGTGGTAGCCAGCGCCGTGAGCTTCGCCCTGACCGCGGGGTCTTTCAGCCCGGCGTCGACCTCGCGGTTGAGTCTCGCGATGATTTCGGGAGGCGTGCCGCGCGGCACCCCGATCCCGCACCAGGAGTTCGCGACGAACAGCGGCATCGTCTCCCCGATCGTGGGGACGTCCGGAAGTCCCTCGTATCGCGTGGCGCCGGCCATGGCCAACGCCCGGACGTCGCCGGATTTGATGTGCGACAGCGCCCCGGTCAGCACGTCGAACGCGACCTGCACCTGGCCGCCGATCAGGTCCGTCATCATCGGCGCGCCGCCGCGATACGGAATGTGAGTCATGTCGACGCCGGCCGTCATCTTGAACAATTCGCCGGCGACGTGGGACGTCGTGCCGGTGCCGAACGACGCGATGCTGATCTTGCCGGGATTGGCCTTGGCGTGGGCGATCAGCTCCGGGATGGTCTTGGCCGGGAGCGACGGATGCGTGAGCATGACGAGCGGAAAATCGATCAAGCCCGCGACCGGCGCGATGTCGCGCTGCAGATTGAACGGCAGGTTGTCGAACAGCGAGACATTGAGTGCTGCGGAGGCCGCGATGAACAACAGCGTGTTGCCGTCGGCCGGCGCATTGACCACGGTCTGGATCGAGATGTTGGTGCTGGCGCCCGGCTTGTTCTCGATGACGACCGGCTGACCGAGCCGCTCCGCCAGCCACGCCGCCATGATGCGCGCGACGATGTCGCCGCTGCCGCCCGGCGGAAATCCGACCACCCACCGCAACGGCTGCGACGGCCAGCCTTGCGCCGTGGCGATACGAGACACGGCGGGTGCCGCGACGGTGGCCGCGGCCCAGCGCAGAAAACGGCGGCGCGATGGTGTCGATGGCATCATGGGGCCTATTCCGCCGCGACCGGCACGCTCTCGCGCAGTGCCGGCATGACGTGACGCTGGAACAGCTCCAGCGAGCGCATCGATTCCGACAACGACAGGTCGCCGAAGGCGAAGCGGCAGACCAGATAGTTTGCTCCGGATTCGGCGATCTGGCCGCGCAACAACTCAAGCGCCTTGGCAGGCGTCGTCGCGATGGCGCGGCCGTCGGCGATCTGGCCGTCGATCTCCGGCGGATAATTCACGTTGCTCGGCGCGGTGTTGTGCTTGAGCCAGAGCGCCATGAAGCTTTGCCACCAGCGCCGGTAGGCGCGGCGGCCGATCTCCAGGGCCTTCTCCTCGGTTTCCGCCAGCACCATGTAGCGGTTCATGCCGAACTTCGGCGCGGGCATGCCGGGCGCGGCGTGATGCGCGCCGGTGTAGCGCGCGATCTTGGCCTTCACCATGGCGGCGGTCGAATTGCTGATGAAGTTCATCCCGGCCTTCGCCGCGCGCTCGGCGCTGTCCGGACTGACCACGCCGTACCACAGCGGCGGATGCGGCTTCTGGTAGCATTCGACCTCGAACGGCACGTTCTTGTAGCGGAAGAACTCGCCCTCGAAATCCACGCGCTTCGTGGTCAGCGCCTGCATGATGATGGCGAAGGACTCGGCGAACATCTTGTCGGCGTTCTTGAAGTCGACACCGTAATAGCCGACCTCGATCGGCGAGATGCCCTTGCCGATGCCGAGCAGGAAGCGGCCCCGGCTCATCTGGTCGAGCATGCAGATTTCTTCGGCCAGCCGCAGCGGGTGATAGAGCGCTAGCGTATAGACCAGCGGGCCGAAACGGAGCCGCTTGGTGCGTTGGCCGACCGCGGACAGATACACGCTCGGCGACGGCGCCATGCCGAGTGGCGTCGAATGATGCTCGGCGCAATGGTAGCCGTAAATGCCGGCCCGGTCGTAGGCCTCGATCAATTTGAGGCGGTCCTCATAGAAATCCTTCAGCGGCTGATCGTGGCGATCGACATGATCGAAAATCCCGAACTCGAGGGCCATTCGCTTCCTTTCCCTTGGCAGTTGTCCGATTGTAGCCTGCGCCCAACGCCGCTGTCATGCATGACGGGGAGGGGTTGTGCGCGACACGTCGCATTGAACACCGTTCGCGGACATGCCCATAATCGGCATCCGGGTTTCAAGCGAGTGAGGTTCGCATGCGCTTATTGTTCGCAGCTTTGATAGCGGGACTTGTCGGCGTTGTGCCCGCTGGCGCCCAGGACTGGCCTGCCAGGCAGATCACCATCGTCGTGCCGTTCGGCGCCGGCGGCTCAGCCGATCTGCTGGCGCGCATCCTCGCCACCCACATGCAGGCGAAGTTCGGCCAGACCGTCGTGGTCGAGAACCGCGCCGGCGCCGGCGGCAGCATCGGCACCAACTATGTCGCCAAGGCTGCGCCCGACGGCTACACGCTCCTGCTTGGCACCGTCAGCTCGATCGCGGTCAACGCCGCGCTCTATGCCAAGCTGCCGTTCGACGTGGACAAGGACCTGCAGCCGATCACGCAGCTTGTCAGCTTCCCCAATCTGCTGATCGTCAATCCGAAGCTGCCGGTGAAGACTGTCCAGGAGCTGATCGATTACGTGAAGAAGAACGATGGCAAGGTGAACTACGCCTCGTCCGGCCTCGGTACGTCGTCGCATCTCTCGGTGGTGATGTTCGAACAGGCCATCGGCACCAAGATGACGCACGTGCCGTACAAGTCGACCGGCGACGTGGTGAACAGCATGCTCGGCGGCAATGTCGACATCGCCATCGACAGCATGACGACGGTCTGGCCGCACGCCAAGCAGGGCACGGTGCGCGCGCTCGGCGTGAGCACGCCGCAGCGCAGCGCCTCGGCGCCGGAGGTGCCGGCGATCGGCGAGACCATCAAGGGCTTCGAAGCGACCGCCTGGCAGGGGCTATTTGCGCCGGCCGGCACGCCGCGCCCGATCGTCGAGAAGATCGCGGCCGAAGCCCGGCGCATCTGGGCCCTGCCGGAGGTCAAGGAGCAGCTCATGAACGCCGGCGCCGATTCCGTGCTCTCCGAAAATCCGGATGCCTTCACGGCCTTCACCCGCGCCCAGCGCGTGAAATGGGGCGAGGTGGTGAAGGCGGCCGGCGTGAAGATCGAGTAGCGGTGACAGCGCACGCCCCATCGAACCGGCCGATCGGCAGCCCGATCGAGCGCCTGGAGGACCTGCGCTTCCTGCGCGGCCGCGGCGAGTTTGTCGACGATGTGCCGAGTGTAAATGCGCTGCACGCCGTGTTGCTGCGAAGCTCCGTCGCCCACGGCCGCATCCGCTCGATCGATACGTCGGCGGCATTGAAACGCCCCGGCGTGCGGGCCGTCATCACGGCGAAAGATATCGCGGCTAAGGACTCGGCGATATCCCGGTCATCACCATGCGGCAGGAGCTGCTGCCCGAGTTCAAGCCGTATCAGCAGCCGGTGATCGCGGGCGACAAGGTGCGTTACGTCGGCGAGCCGATCGCCGTAGTGGTGGCCGACAGCGCGGCGCTGGCCGAAGACGCGCTCGACGCGATCGGCCTCGACATCGAAGCGCTGCCGCCGGTGGCGGATCGCGCCACCTCGCGCAAGAACGAAAGCCTGCTGTTCGAGGCGACCGGCCGCAATCACATCATCACCTTGTCGGCGCAAAAGGGCGACGCCGAAGCCGCGTTCAAGGATGCGCCGTACACCCGCCGCGAGCGCTTCTCGGTGCAGCGCTTCAGCGCGGTGACGATGGAGCCGCGCGGCCTGCTCGCCGAATGGGACGCCGCCAAGGGCCATCTCACCGTCTCCGGCATGACCAAGGTGGTGTTCCACAACCGCCGCATCCTGGCGAAGCAGCTTGCGCTGCCCGAGGATGCCATCACCATGATCGAGGCCGACGTCGGCGGCGGCTTCGGCGTGCGCGGCGAGTTCTACCCCGAGGATTTTCTGATCCCGTTCGCGGCGCGAAAGCTCAACCGCGCGGTGAAATGGATCGAAGATCGCCGCGAGAACCTGATCGCGTCCAACCACGCCCGCGACGCCGAATGCGAATTGGAGATCGCCTGCGAGCGCGACGGCACCATCCGCGGTTTGCGCGGCTCGGGCGCGGCCGATCTCGGCGCCTACATCCGCACCAACGGCGTGACGGCGGCGCGCAACACCGCGCAGGTGCTGACCGGGCCCTATCGAGTGCCGAACATCGATTTCAAGATGGCGCTGCTGCTCACCAACAAGACGCCGTCGGGCACCTATCGAGGTCCGGGGCGTTTTGAGGCCGATTTCTTTCGCGAGCGGCTGTTCGACATGGCGGCGAACGATCTCGGCATCGACCGCGTTGAATTCCGCCGTCGCAATCTCGTGGCCGAACACGAGATGCCGTGGTCGTTCCCGAACGTGCAGCCGCTCGATCAGGGCTCGGAGACCGACACCGGCGATTACCAGCAGACGCTGGACCGCTGCCTCAAGGATTTCGGCTGGACCGAAAAGCAAAAGCTGCAGGGCAAGCTGATCGACGGTCGTCGCCACGGCATCGCGGTCGGCTGTTATCTCGAAGGCGGCGGCTCCGGCCCGCGCGAGAATGTCCGCATGGTGCTCGAAGGCGACGGCACCATATCGCTCTATACCGGCTCGTCGTCGGTCGGGCAGGGCGTCGAAACAGTGATGGCACAGATCGCCGCCGACGCCCTCGATATGCCGATGGCGCGCATCAATCGCGTACAGCATGGCTCGACGACCACTGTGAAGCAGGGCTACGGCTCGTATTCGTCGCGCTCGATCGTGATGGGCGGCTCGGCCATCGTGCAGGCGGCGGGCTTTCTCAAGGACGCGATCCGCGCCGCGGCGGCAAAATGCCTGCAATGCGAGCCGAACGAAATCTCAATCGACGGTGACAACGCGGTCGGGCGGAACGGCGCGTCGGTCGCGCTGTCCGCGCTCACGGCCGACGGCATCGCGGCGGAAGGCACCTATTCCAGCAACAAGCGCACCTATTCCTATGGCGCACACGCCGCCCATGTCGCGGTCGACCCCGGCACCGGCCACGTTGCTCTGCTCGATTACATGGCGGTCGAGGACGTCGGCCGCATCATCAATCCGCTGACTCTGCACGGCCAAACCGTCGGCGCCATCGTGCAGGGGCTCGGCGGTGCGTTGCTGGAGCATCTCGCTTACGATTCGGAAGGCCAGTTCCTCTCCGGCACCTTGGCCGACTACCTGTTGCCGACCGCGAGCGACTTCCCGGTGATCCGTGCCCATGCGCTGGAGGAAAAGCCCGCGCCGCACAATCCGCTCGGCGCCAAGGGCGCGGGCGAGGGCGGCATCATTCCGGTCGGCGGCGTGATCGCCAACGCGGTCGCCAACGCGCTCGGCGTCGAGCCGAATGTTCTGCCGCTGTCGCCGCCGAGGGTGTGGGGGCTGATTCAATCCAAGCGATGACGCGGATGGGTTACCGTGGCATTGTGGCGTTATGAACGACGCAAGAACAGCCGGCACAGATTTCGACGCGCAAAACGCCGAAATCCTTATCGAGCGCGCCCGCTCGCTCGTTCCCGCATTACGCCAGCGCTCCAAACAGGCCACCGCCGAGCGCCGTCTGCCGAAAGAAACCATCGACGATTTCCAGCGCCTCGGGCTGACCCGCTGCCTGCAGCCCGCGATGTTCGGCGGCTTCGCCTCCGACTACCGCGTGTTCTCGAAAATGCTCCGCACCCTGGCCCAGGGCTGCGGCTCGTCGGCCTGGGTCGCGGCCGTGCACGGCGAGCACAACTGGGTGGTCGGAAATTTTTCGGAGCAGGCGCAGCGCGACTTGTGGGGCAAAAATCCCCACGCTGTTGCATCGGCAAGCTTCGCGCCGAGCGGATCGGCCGAGCCGGTGGCCGGCGGTCATCGGCTCAGCGGCCGCTGGGGCTTCGCCAGCGGCTGCGACCATGCGCAATGGGTTCTGCTCGGCTCCATGGCGAAAACCGGCGGCGCGCCGGAATCGCGGATGTTCCTATTGCCGATCCGCCAGGTCGAGATCATCGACGACTGGCATGTGATGGGCCTGTGCGGAACCGGCAGCAAGTCGATCGCGGTCAAGGATGTCATCGTGCCCGCGACGCATTCGGTCAGCCTGCATGAGCTCAAGACCGGCACCGCGCCGGGCGCGGCGGTTCATCCCGACAATCCGCTCTACCGCACGCCACGCAATCTGCTGGCGCTGTTCTCGCTGAGCTCGGTCGTCGTCGGCCTCGCCGAGCGGGCGGTTGCCGAATTCGTCGACTTCACCCGCGAGCGGCGGTCGCGCGGCTTGCGCGTGGCCGATCTGGAGGCCATGCAATTGATGGTGGCCGAAGCGGCGGCGCAGGCCGAGACGGCGGCGCTCATCGGCGAGCACACCCTTGACCGCAACATTTCCATGGTCGAGTCACGCCAGAAAATCGATGCGGAGCAGGTCGCCTGGTCGCGGCGGAATGCGTCCTATTCGACGCAGCTTGCACATTCCGCCGTCAAGCTGATCTTCGAGGCGGCCGGCGGCACTGCGCTCTATACGACCAATCCGCTGCAGGAAATCTTCCGCGACATGACGGCGGCGTCGGCGCATCTGTCGCTGAGCTGGCACCGCGCCGCGCCCTACTACGGACAAATCCGCCTCGGCCTGCCGGTCGATTTCGATACGCTCTAGCGGCCGCGCAACAAAATGTCCTGGCTCGTCTTCGCACTGTGCGGCCCGATCTTGTGGGCAATCTCGACCCACTTGGACAAGTATCTGGTCGAGCGCTACTTCAAAGACACCGACGTCATGGTGCTCCTGGTCTTCACGGCGCTGATAGGTCTCGTGCTGACGCCGATCATCGCGTGGTTCGAGCCCGACGTGTTTCGTCGCGACGCGTTTAGCATAGGGCTGATAGCGCTGTCGGGCCTGCTCTACATGGGCGGCATCACGTTTTATCTCCGCGCGCTGCAGGGCCATGAAGCCTCGATGGTCGCGCCGTTCTTCCAGAGCTTGCCGCTGTTCGGCGCCGCGCTGGCTTATCTCGTGCTCGGCGAGACGCTGACCGGCTGGCAGCTTCTAGGCGGCGCACTGATTATCTCCGGCATGCTGTTCGTCTCGATCGACCGTGGCCCGAAACGCGAGCGCTTCCGCTGGAAGCTCGCCGCGTTGATGCTCTGCGCCGGTTTCATCCTGTCGCTGTCGACCTTGATCTTCAAGGCTTTCGCGGTGAAGGACGAGTTCTGGGCCACCACGTTCTGGATGTTCGCGGGGCAAGCGCTGTTCGGCGTGGCCATTCTTTGCATCGGCCGCTGTCGCCGGCAGTTTTTCGATCTGCTGCGGTCGAACGGCGGGGCGCTGATCGCCATCAACGCCTCCAACGAGCTGATCAACCTCGGCGGCGGGCTGGCGAACCGCTTCGCGCTGATCTTTGCGCCGCTGGCGGTCGTGCAGACTATCGGCTCGACCACGACGCTGTTCGTGTTCCTGATCGGCGTACTGCTGAGCTTGGTCGCCCCGAGCGTCAGCCGTGAAAACCTCTCGGCGCGCGAGTTCGCCCAGAAGGGCATCGCCGCCGTTCTGGTCACGATAGGCGTTGCGCTGGTCAGTCGCTAGATTTTGGTCAGTTCATAGGTGGGCTTGGCGAACATCTCGGCGAGCGGCACCTGCCGCACCGATAGACCCTGCTGGAACGAATAGCGCGCCAGCGTTTCCAGCGCGTGCTTGTTCTCGTGCGCGCCGTAGGCCCAGTAGTCCTCGCCCATCACCTTGCGGGCATGGTCGTAGGCATGCACCGGCCACGGCAGGGTCGCGTGCAGATGCCCGATTTCGGCGAGCTCGGCCATGCACAGCGCTTTGGCCTTGAGGAACGCCTTGTAGACGTTCACCGCGAGCCACGGATATTTCTCGACCAGCGAGCGGCGGATGCCGACGGCGTGCATGATCGGAAACAATTTGGTCTTCTTGTAATAAGCCTCCTCGACCGCCGGGTAATCCGGAAACAGCCGCCCGACGTTCGGCGCTCCTTGCAGAAAGCAGCTCGGTGCCCGCGCGCTCAACAGGCCGTCGATCTCGCCCTTCGCCAGCATGTCGGAAATGGTGCGGCCATCCGGTATCTGCTGAAGGTCGATCTCCGGCGGCAGGCTGATCTTGGCGCGCTCCTCGCGGCCGGCCTCCTCCAGGCCGCCGCGCCGCCATTTGATGTCGCGCGGCTTGACGCCGTATTCCTCCTCCAGCATGCCGCGGACCCAGACGTTGGCAGTCATCTGGTATTCCGGCATGCCGAGCGTCTTGCCCTTGAGGTCGGCCGGCGTCTTGATGCGGTCGGTGCGGACGTAGATGCCGGAGTGCCGGAACAGCCGCGACACGAAGGCCGGGATGGCGACGTAATGCGCGTCATTGCGCGACAGCGTCACCAGATAGCTGCTCATCGAAATCTCGGTGACGTCGAACTCCTGGTATTTGAAGGCGCGGTGGAACGACTCCTCGGGCGAATTCGCCACCGCAACGACGTCGCAGCCCTCGATCGGCGCGCGGCCGTCGAACAGCGCGGCGGTGCGGTCGTAATTGCAGACGGACAGGCTCAATTCCACGGGCATTCTCGATCTCCAGCGCATTGATGCGGCATGCCGCGGTACCATACCGCAATTGCATGGCCTGTGCGTTGACGGGCCTGGGTGAGGTGGCGATAGTAGCCTGTCATCATTCCAAAGACGCAGGCGAAGGCGCAAGCACACCCATGAAACTTCCGCCGTTCGAATACGCCTGCCCATCCACCATCAATGAGGCCGTGGCGCTGCTCGCCAACCACAGCGGCGAGGCCAAGCCCCTGGCCGGCGGCCAGAGCCTGATGCCGATGATGGCGTTTCGCATCGCCCAGCCGTCCCTGCTGGTGGACCTGCGAAAATTGCCGGGCCTCAAGGACATCAAGATTGGCCCGGACGGCGTCCGCCTTGGCGCGTTGGTGCGCTGGCGCGACATCCTCGACGACAAACGGCTCGCCGCCGCGCATCCGCTTCTCAAGGAAGCGATCTCCCACGTTGCGCATTATCAAATCCGCAACCGTGGCACCGTTGGCGGCTCGTGCGCGCATGCCGATCCGGCGTCCGAGATGCCCGGCATTGCGCAAACCTGCGACGCCGAGATCACCGTGATGGGCAAGGCCGGGACGCGCACCATCAAGGCCGCCGACTTTTTCCAGGGCGCGCTGACCACCGCGCTGAAGTCCGACGAGATCATCACCGAAATTCATCTGCCCGCCTGGCCCGCGGCGCGGCGCTACGGCTTCCAGGAGTTCGCCCGCCGCCGCGGCGACTTCGCCATGGCGGGTGTCGCGCTCTACTACGACGTGAATGGCGGCAAGGCCGCCAATGCCCATATCGGCGTGATCGGCGTCGGCGATTGCCAGCGCCGCTTGCCCAAGGCGGAAGCCGCGCTCAACGGCAAGACCGTCGATGAGGCGCTCGCGGTGAAGGTCGGCGAGGCCGCCGCGGCCGAGGTCGAGCCGCAGGAGGACATCCACGCCAGCGCGGCCTATCGGCGCGCGCTCACCGGCACGCTCGCGGAGCGTGCGGTCAAAGCCGCCGCAGCGAGGTCAGCGCCATGACCACCAAATTCGAGGTCAACGGCAAGCAGGTCAGCGTCGACGTCGAGCCGCGCCTGACGCTCGCCGATTGCCTGCGCCATGAACTCCGCCTCACCGGCACCCACATCGGCTGCGAGCACGGCGTTTGCGGCGCCTGCACGGTGCTGGTCGACGGCGAGGCGGTGCGTTCCTGCCTCATTCTCGCGGTGCAGGCGGAGGGCACCAAGATCACCACCGTCGAGGGCCTCTCCAACGACGCCGACCTGACGCCGCTGCAGAAATCCTTCCGCAAACACCATGCGCTGCAATGCGGCTTCTGCACCCCGGGCTTCATCACCACCGCGCATGCGCTGCTGACCGAAGAGCCGGACTGCGACGCCGACCGCGTGCGCGAGGTGCTGTCCGGCAACATCTGCCGCTGCACCGGCTACATCGGCATCGTCGACGCGGTGCTCGAAGCGCGCGCCTCCTACAAGAAGTGACGCCATGAAGAACACCTTCATCGGCGCCCCGATGGAACGCCGCGAGGATCTGCGCTTCCTGCGCGGCCGCGGCGAATATGTCGACGACGTCGCGATGCCGGGGCTGCTCTATGCGGTGATGCTGCGGAGCTCGGTGGCGCACGGCCGGCTGGTCTCGATCGATGCTTCGGCGGCGCTCAAGGTGCCCGGCGTGCATTCGGTCATCACCGGCGCCGACATGCCGGGCGGCCCGCCGATCATCCCGATGCGGCTGCAGCCGCTGCCGGAGTTCAAGCCGTTCGAGCAGCCGGTTATTGCCCACGAGAAAGTGCGCTACGTCGGCGAGCCGATCGCGGTGATACTGGCCGCGTCGGTCGCCATCGGCGAGGACGCGCTGGAAGCCATCGCCGTCGAGATCGAGGATTTGCCGGCCGTTGCCGATTGGCAGACCGCGGCGAAGAATCAAAGCGTGCTGTTCGAGAAGCCCGGCACCAACCGCTCGCTGGTGTTCCAGGCCCGCAAGGGCGACGCCGATGCCGTTTTCGCCAATGCGCCCTACACCCGTCGCGAATATTTTCGCACCGGCCGCCACTACGGGCTCACCATGGAGCCGCGCGGCGTGATGGCGACATGGGACGACGCCAACGCCAAGCTGACCATTTATGGCGCCGCGAAGGTGCCGTTCTTCAACCGCCGCATCCTTTCGGCGCAGATCGGGCTCCCGGTCGAGCAGATCGAGATGATCGAGAACGACGTCGGCGGCGGCTACGGCGCGCGCGGCGAGTTCTACCCGGAGGATTTCCTCATTCCGTTCGCGGCGCGCCACGTCAAGCGCCCGGTGAAATGGATCGAGGATCGCCGCGAAAATCTGATGGCGATGAACCACGCCCGCGAGGAGGAGTGCGACCTCGAGGTCGCCTGCGCGCGCGACGGCACCATCCTTGCCATCCGCGGCGAGGTCCACACCGACATGGGCGCCTACATGCGGACCAACGGCGCGGTCGGCGCGCGCAACGTCTCGCAATTCATGGCCGGTCCGTACCGCGTGCCGCACGTCAAGATCGACTCGTCGCTGTGGATGACCAACAAGACGCCGGTCGGCACCTACCGCGGGCCGGGCCGCTTCGAGGCCTGTTTCTTTTTCGAGCGCATGATCGACATGATCGCGGCCGATCTCGGCATCGACCGCATCGAGTTCCGCCGCAAGAACCTGATCAAGAGCGCCGAGCAGCCCTATCCGATCGCGCACGTGCAGCCGACCGACGCCAAGGACGAATACGACAGCGGCGAGTACAGCGAGACGCTCGACCGCGCTTTGCAGGAGATCGACTGGCCGAAGCTGTCAAAGCTTCAAGGCAAGCTGATCGACGGCAAGTATCACGGTCTCGGCGTGGTCTGCTTCATCGAGGGCGGTGCCGCCGGTCCGAAGGAGAGCGCGCGGATCGAGGTCAACAAAGACGGCACCATGTCGGTCTACATGGGCACGTCGTCGGTCGGGCAGGGCGTCGAGACGGTGTTCGCGCAGATCGCCGCGGATGCGCTCGAAGTGCCGATCGAGCGCATCCATCAGGTCTATCATGGCTCGACCGCCTACGTGAGCGACGGCTACGGCGCCTATCACTCGCGCTCGACCGTGATGGGCGGCTCGGCGGTGCTCGACGCCACCAACAATTTCATGGCGACGCTGCGCCAGGCCGCCGGCAAGCGCATGGGCTGCGCGGAATCCAACGTCACGCTCGACGTCGACAAGGTCAACGGCGGCGGCCGCTCGATGGCGCTGGCGGAGTTTGCCGGGCCTCACCGCCGAAGGCGCGTTCCTCAACAAGAAGCACACCTACAGCTATGGCGCGCATGTCGCGCATATCACCGTCGATGCCAAGCTCGGCCGCATCGAGATCGTCGATTACGTGGTGGTGCAGGACGTCGGCCGCGCGGTCAATCCGCTGACTCTGCGCGGCCAGGTGCTGGGCTCGCTGGTGCAGGGCCTCGGCGGCGCGGTGCTGGAAGATCTGAAGTACGACGAGAACGGCCAGTTCCTCACCGGCTCGCTCGCCGATTATCTGCTGCCGACCGCTACCGACTTTCCCAACCTGCGTTGCGTCGTGCTCGACGATTATCCGTCGCCGATCAATCCGCTCGGCGCCAAGGGCGCCGGCGAGGGCGGCATCATCGCCGCCGGCGGCTGCATGGCGAATGCGGTGGCGAACGCGCTGCAGAGCCTCGGCGTCGAGCCGCGGCAATTGCCATTGTCGCCGGCCTATATCTGGGAATTGGTGCAGGCCGGCCGGAAGCAGGCGGCGGAGTGAGCCGCTTCGCGCGTTGACGGGTCCCGCACCCGAAGCCTAGATTCGCCGCAACCATCCATTCGACAGGAGCGTCCCATGAGTGTTGCCCGCCACCCGCGCCCGAAGGAACTCGAAGGCGTTCCGATCGACGAGATCATGAAAAAGTTCGTCGGCCGCTACAGCGAGAAGCGCGCCGACTGGGCGGCGTTCGAGGACGCCAAGATCGAGGGTTTCAAGCGCGCGCAGCATCGCTTCATCGGCGCCGGCGGCTCCGGCAAGCACGACGATCCGACCGTGATCCCGGCGAAGAACTTCACACTGTCGATCATGTATGTGCCGCCGGGGCAGGGCAACGCGGCGCACACCCATGAGGTCGAGGAGTGCTTCTTCGTGCTGCAGGGCCATCTCGACGTGTTCGTCGAGGACGAGACCGGCAAACGCCTGACCACGCGGCTGGGGCCCTGGGAGTGCATCGCCTGTCCGGCCGGCGTGATCCACGGCTATCAGAACAACTCGCTAGAGCCCGTGTATTTCCAAGTGATGATCGGTCGCGCCAAGCCCGAGACCATGGGCTACGCCGATGACGAGCTCTACAAGCGCCGCGACGCGCACCTCAAGGCCGTGTGATCGCTGTTCATGGGCAATCTCCGGCTGAACTTCGCGTGCGGTCCCTATGACCGCACCCAGGCGCTTCGCGACGAAACCATCCGTGTCGATGGCGTCGACCTGAACTACATCACCATGCAGCCCGCCGAGATTTTCTGGCGGCAGCTGCAATACCAGGAGTTCGACGCCTCCGAGATGTCGCTGTCGAACTACACCTCGCTCGTCAGCACCGGAAAATCGCCGTTCATCGCCATTCCGGTCTATCCGTCGCGGGTGTTCCGGCACGGCTATTTCTTCGTCAACACCGGCAAGGGCATCAAGAGCGGTGCGGACCTCAAAGGCAAGCGCGGCGGCGTTCCAGAATACAGCATGACTGCGGCGGTCTATATGCGCGGGCTGATGCAGCATGAGTTCGGCGTGAAGCCGTCCGACGTCGAATGGGTGCAGGGCCGCAGTGACCGGCTCGGCCGCAAGCTTCCCGCCGACATCAAGCTGACCCAGGCGCCGGCCGGCACCGAGCTCGGCGACATGCTGGAGCGCGGCGAGATCGATTTCATGATGACGGCGAACAACCCGCTGTCGTTCCGGCGCGGTTCGAAATCGGTGGCGCGGCTGTTCCCGAACTACGCCGAGATGGAAAAGGACTATTACAAACGGACCAAGATCTATCCGATCATGCACACCGTGGTGATCAAGCGCGAGATTTACGATCGCGATCCCTGGGTGGCGCTCAACCTCTACAACGCGCTCTGCCGCGCCAAGGACTATTGCTATCATCACCTCACCGAGACCGGCTCGCCGAAGGCGTCGTTCGCCTGGTTGCAGCCGATGATCGAAGAGGAAAAAAGGATCATCGGCGAAGACTGGTATCCCTATGGCATCGAGCAGAACCGGCCGACCATCGAGGCGCTGCTGCAATACACCCACGAGCACGGTCTGACCGACCGCCGCGTCAAGCTTGAGGAATTGTTCGCGCCGGCGACGATGCGCGACATTCCGCTGACCGAGGGGCAGCTGCTCTAGCAACTCACTAGCCAGCGCAAACCCGCACGAGGGGCATACCTGACTGAATTCTATGCGATTATTTCCCTCGTTCACCAGCACAAGCCTGCACAGCCCGTTACAACCGTGCTACCTATAGACCATCTAGGTAGCACGGAAATCCAAATTCATGCTGAGGCGCAAACTGACAAAAACGGTGGTTGACGGCCTGCAAGCCGGATCAAAAGACCTCATCTGCTGGGATACCGAACTGCGAGGCTTTGGCCGCAAAGTCACCCCAGCTGGCAAGAAGGTTTTTATCGTCCAATACCGCATGGGCGGTCGAGGCTCGCGCGTTCGTAAGTTTACGATCGGCGCGTACGGCCCGGTCACGCCACAAAAGGCGAGAGAGCAAGCGGCGCGCGTGCTCGGGTTAGTGGCTCAAGGTCACGACCCGCAGGAGGAAAAACGCGCACTTCGCAAAAGGCTCGCCAGCGACCGTGTCAACGATATGTTTGAACGCTTCTGCGAAACGCACGCTTCTAAAACGCGCACCACAGCTATCCGGACGCTCAGGCGGCGATCAATCGCCTCGAAGCCGCCGGCGTCAAGCACGGCGATATCAGCGTGCTCGCGAGCAATGCCGACGAATGGTACAAGGACGGCAAGCAGGGCAAGCCGAGCACATTCCCGGATCGCGATCTGGATCGCAAGGATGATCGCGCCGAAGCGGCCGGCACCGGCGCCGGGGTTGGCGCCGTTGCGGGTGGCACGCTCGGCGCGTTGACCGGACTCGGCCTCCTCGCCATTCCAGGCGTCGGTCCTGTCGTTGCCGCCGGCTGGTTGGTTGCGACCATGACGGGAGCCGCCGCAGGCAGCGCGACCGGCGGTGTGCTCGGTGCGCTCACTCAGGCGGGCGTCGGCAAGGACGAGGCGGATATCTATGCCGAAGGCCTGCGCCGCGGCGGTACCGTCGTCAGCGCGCGTGTGAACGACGCAGACGCCGCACACTTGCAAAAGGTCCTCGACAGCTCCGCCGTTCGGATCGCGGACAGAGGCAACCTCTATCGCAAGTCGGGCTGGACCAAGTTCGACCCGAACGCCACCGCATATAGCGCGGACCAGGTGAGAAAAGAACGCGCGCTTTACTGACACGCTGCTCAAATGAAGAAGGGCCGTCCAGCAATGGGCGGCCCTTTGTGATTGGGCTTTCTCACACGCGGGCGGAACATTTGGTGCCACTTACGAATTGATTTGGCGCGCCAACAGACAGGAACCGAAGACCGAAAATGCCTATCATTCTGTGGTTGCTGGGTGTGCCCCTAGGTCTCGTCATAGTTTTGTGGCTGCTGCACGTCATCTAGAGTGCACGTCATCTAGAGCGGCGGGAATTCGGGCGCAGCCGCCGAGCGAATTTGACAAGATTGAAGAACAGCTTCTCGCGCTCAGCCGCTTTAAATTCCTTTTCGTTGCCGAGATCGACCGTGATGCGGTTTTGTCGCCAACAAAAAAGCCCCGATAAAGAATGCCGGGGCTCTTTTGGAGGCTAGAACGAAACCGACTAATCGCGTTCCTTCACGATAGTCTTCTTCTCTACCACCGTTGGCTGGCGCTCCTTCTCGATGATCACTTTCTTGTTTGCCGGTTCACGTTCCCGGATCACTTCGCGTTCTATGACCACACGGTCGGGACCGGAGCCAACGGTAACTCCAGCACCGACTGGTCCAACACCAACACCAACGCCGACTTCTTCGGCAAGAGCGGGCGCGCACAGTGAAGCAGAGGCAACTAGAATAAAGGCAATGCGTCTCATAGAGTTCTCCATTTTCAACGACTACGGATGAGAACCCTTTAGGGCGGATTGTGTTCCGGGTGGAACTTACCTGCGTTCGTTCGCCAGCGACCCGCGGATTAACAGGACGCATTCGAGCTGGAACCTCTGCCGCGACGCGGTTAGGCGGCGCGAGGCGCGGCGGCGTATGGCCAGGCGGCGAACGTTGGCACGAAACTTAATCGCCAGACTTCGGTGGATTTAGACTTCTGTAGAACGCGGTATTCTCGCAAATTTCACAGCGGAACATATGCACTTCGCCGTCTTCCGGGATCGTCCAGACGCGGACGATCACCATCGCTGCGCCGCAATTTTCGCATACTGTCGTCGTGTCCGTCTTGCGGACCTGCACCATCCTCGAAATATGCGCCGGTCAGGGCCATCAGTCGAGGCCATTCCAAGATCCGGTCAACCCTCGCCGGCCAAGTCGAAGTTCTTCTGCACCCCTAGCTTCGCGCCGAGCAGAACGCGCTTGCACTCTGCCGACATCGTGACGCCGGGCTCGGCGGCGAACTCGGCGTCCCAGTTCGCCACACCGTCGTTGTTCTCAAGTGGTGTGAGCTTGAAAACTTTGATGCCCTGACATTCTGGGTGAGCCAGCATCGCCTTAGTGAGAGCGGCCTCAAGCTCTTTTACGGTCTTGTTGGACTTGTTGGTGACGAGCTTCCTGATGTTTGTCATCAGAATGCAACGACCAGCAGCCCCCGTCGTTCCATCGATGTGCTAGGCGGAGCAACAGTAATTACGTGGTTTGAGCCTCGCCACGCCGTCGATCCCGTGCGTTCGGCCCTTCAGCGACATGCTTGCCTCGTTTACTTCCATGCCGGTTCGCAAAGACCTTGGTAAATTCTGCGCCAAGTAAAAAGATCTGAACCGAGTAGTAGACCCACAACAGAAGCACGATCAGGGATCCCGCTGCGCCATAGGTCGAGGCGATAGCGCTGCTGCCGATATACCAGCCAATCAGCGATTTACCGGCTATGAACAGCAGTGCAGTCAGCGCGGCTCCAAATGCAACATCCCGCCATTCCAAATGCCTGTCGGGCAATACTTTGTAGACGGCGGCAAAGAGCGCGGAGATGAGAACGAACGATACAACAAAATTCAAAATCGTCATTACGAGCTTGCCGAAAGGCAACGCAGCATCAAGCTGATTGCCAAAGGCGGTAAGTGCTGCGCTGGCGGCGAGAGAGACGACGAGTAAAAAGCCCATCGTCACGACCAGACCTAGACTGGCTGCCCGTGCCCTAATTAAGCGGGACACTGTGGAGCCCTTGGGCTTGGTTTTCCAGACTGCATTAAGGGCTGACTGCATTTCCCCAAAAGTGCCCGACACGGTCGCGAGTAGCGTCGCGACGCCGATCAACGTGGCGACGATACCGGAAGACTTGGCCGAGGCGTTAGCCACCGCCGTTTCCAACACTTCGGCTGTTTGCTGGCCCATGAGACCGCTGAGCTGAGCAGAAATAGCTTGTTGTGCTGCTTCCCGACCGAAGACTAAGCCAGCCATCGCGATAACGACGAGGAGGATGGGAGCGATAGACGTCACGGTGTAGAAAGCAATTGCAGCTCCGCGACTTATCGCTTCATCGTCGATGAAGGCCAAAACGGTCTGTTTTGGGAGCTCCCATAGTTGAGAGATGTTCACGACATAAGCTCGTGGCTGGTCCGCTGCGCTGTTGCCGCAGTTTAACGCGCTCATGTGCGGACGGTTCACTGCAAAATTCACCTGATGGTACTCGCACTCTCAAGGTCCCGCCGCAGGGTAAGAAGTGCCCGACGATCGACGACTTCTCATGCAATAGGTGGCGCCGAAGAGAAGGCGCGAACGGCCGGATGTGATGACTTTGTAGCGAAGCCTTTCAGCCCGCGTCATCTATTAGCAAAAATTGGCAATATCTGCCTTGAAGCTCTCGTGAGCGGGCGTGGTATCTGCAGAAAATGCAAGTTCTCTCGCTTGCTAAGCTGCAGCGGGTAACCGCCCTTGCGGAGTGTATTTGTCTACGGCCTCGGGCAGCTCACGCGACAGCCGGGCGAGAATCTCTTCGCGCGACAAACCGGTTTGTTTTGACAAAGTCTCCAGCACCTCCGGTCCAATAGCTTGCTCGACCTGCGACGGAGCAATCTGTTTGTTGGGGCCTGTACTTACCCAGGAATCGACGGCGTCAGCCTGACCACTCTGCTTGAAACGCTCAACAAGTTCACCAAGCCCTCCGCTTAGCAGGCCGCCGACGCCGCCTGCCCCCAGGCCGCCGCTCAGTTGCCCGAGCAACCCGCCCAAGCCGGTCTGGCCTGGAGCGCCCTGCTTGCCGCCAAGCATCTCGGCGAGTTTGTCTCGGTTCTGGTATCCCGCGATTGCGAGAAGACCTAGGAGGGCTGTCATGGATGGAAATCCGCGGCTCATGGAAGCTCCTGCATCTGTTTGTTGCAACTGAAGATGGCGGAAACTGCTGTTGGGCCAATTCAGATCGCGGTGGTGTTCCGGCGAGCAAACATGCTCCAGATAAAGAGCACGATAACTGCTCCAACCACTGCACCAATAAGCCCGGCTCCTTGGTCAGGGCGATACCAGCCGAGGGCTTGCCCGAGAAAGGTCGCCAGGAACGCTCCAGCGATGCCTAGAATGGTTGTCAGGATGAAGCCTGAGGGTTCGTTGGGGCCGGGGTGAAGGAACTTAGCGATGATCCCAGCAACAAATCCGATCACAATAGTCCAGAGGATGCCCATCTTGTCGCTCCCGGTTATGTAGTCGGAGAACGAAAGGGAACGACATAAAGTTCCTTATCCAAGACTAGGGTGGCCGTTAAAAAATCGCAAAATGAGACCATAAGCCAAATCATGCAGAAAAAGCCTCAGACCCTTGTGGCACGATTCCACGCCATGTTTACCACGCACATTTTGCTTGGGATCATCGGTGCCCTGCTCGGCACAATCGCCCTAAGGCTCTTGGGTTTTTAGCAAAAGCTTGTCGGACACCTGCTCGACATTCTCCGGCGTGTAATTTCTAAAATCCCGTTCCGGTTCCTGCTCAGCGGTGCTGTTGAGCAATCTGCTCGTATTCCGTGCGGACAGTGTCTTTGCCATATGCTCGTTCAAGGCGCCTTACGGTGAAATGACCTCTGGCCATCTCCTGAAAATGCTCGATGAATGCGTAGTTCACGGCGGCCCCACCTAACGCTCCGATAATTGGAAGAGCCTGAGCGGCGACCTTTTGCGTCACCACCGCGCCAAAACGAGATGCGACTTGGGTGATGAAGCGGATGAGAACGGGAGCGCCTTGCTCGACAACACCCCGCTCTGCGATGAAGCGTGCGGCTTCGGTTACAGTCTTTGCCAGCATCCCACGTACCGCGAAGTATCCGCTTTCAGAAGCATCACTGGAGCCGCCCCGTCCACCTAACGCAAAAACCTGCACGCATGAGAGTGCGGTTTCTGGGTCGGAAAGGTTTTCTCCCTCGCTCCGAGCTATATCCGCGATCGATCTCAAGATAATGATTGTCGAAACTGGTAGTTCGATGGGAAGCGTAGACAAACCAAAGGCGCCACCGACAGCACCGGACGCTGTGGCCAGAGCTTTATGCAGCAGCTGCGACCCAGCGTAAGGGCTTTCTTGCATTGTCCGCAGCGCCACCTTGAGAGCAACCTCAAGGCCCTTGGATGTTGCAGTAGCAATGGCCTGAGACGCGAAAGCAGGCAGCGCCTGACCCATCAGTTCAATTGGCTTGCCCACCATGTTGGTGAGGCGCGCAGCCAACCCCGGATGTTCAAGAGACTGAACGGCCCGTCTCAGCGCAGAGAGATCGTCTGGTGTCATTTCCATGAGCAGACTGAATAGCTAATTGCGCGACGGCTAGGCCTCGTCATAGTTTTGTGGCTGCTGCACGTCATCTAGAGCGCGGTGCTTCAGCTGGAGTTTTCTAATCTCTAATCAATCCCGCAGCCTTCAGGGCCTTCTGGATCACCGCGCCGATCTCGGGGAAGGACGGCCTGAGTTCTTGTTGGGATTTTGGCTCGTCTTCCTTTGCCAGCATTTCTCCCTCTAGCACCGGCCCTGCACGTTCTTCGTGACGGGTCAGCGCAGGAGAAAGCCTCATCATAAGACTTTCCGTCTCCTCAGGAGTGCGCTGGCGAAGGTGAGCATTGGCAATCCCAAAGAACTTCGAAATATGATATGACGAAGAAATCCCCACTGGCAGCAGAAATGGTCCTGCCACCCCGCACGCACCTTCAACTTCACCGATAGCGAGCGGCGTGCCATGCGCCATGTTAGTGATCGTGTAGGACTTCAAGTATCTCATCGCCAGCTCCGTCCATCCAAACCTCACGGGGATATCCGTCAACTCTTGTTTGCGCCGAGGGAGATAACGAAAGACCGTGGACATCAGTCCACTGCTTGAGGATTTCTCTGGCGTTGGATGGGATCACGGTCTTGTCCGCATTCCCATGCCAGACCGATACGCGCGGCCACACCCCATGGTGAGATGATGCTTTGCGCACGAGATCGCCCCATTCACGCGCGGGACGGGAGGGACTTTGAAACATACTTTCAAACGCTTGCTGCACGTTAGTAGCCGCGCCGTAGGGAAGGCCGGCAATGATCGCTCCCCCGGCAAACACCTCCGGATAGCAAGCGAGCATGATGGACGTCATCGCGCCGCCAGCGGATAGCCCGGTGACGAATATGCGACGCCGATCAATACCGTGATCGACTATAGATTTTGCAATCATCTGTCGGATCGAGAGCGGCTCTCCTCGGTCTCGCTGGCTATCCTCAGCCTGAAACCAATTAAAACAGCCGTTGGGATTGTTGAAGCGCTGTTGTTCCGGGAAGAGCAGCGCAAAGCCATAGCGATCCGCAAGCGTCGACCATCCAGCACCAAGATCGTAGCCTGCGGCGGTTTGTGTGCATCCGTGCAACACAACGACGAGTGCCGGGTTCTCCGCTAGCTTCGGAGGCCGATAGCTGAACATTCGCAAGTTGCCAGGATTCGATCCGAAGGCATGGACTTCCCGCAAACGTGTACTGACCGGGCCATCGGTTCCGACAAGACGCCGCTCCAAAACCTGAATTAACTTTCGCCACCCGCCCGCTTTATTGCCGATGGGGCGCGTGTCTTGGAATTTCATCACGTCGTCGACCTGTTGTTCGGGGGTCACCTAATTGCTGCATTGCACAAGCGCTAGGTCTAGTTTGGAAATTTGAGCGGATTCACGCCGAACATTGGTCACCCGGGCGTTACGGGGTGAATACATCGCCGCGGCAGCACAGAGGACGCGCGCAGCATAGAGAAGGTGCAAGGTGCAAGCAGCAGCCCAACACAAGGACGCTGACACCTGCGGTTCCGGGTTCTTTTCACCCACGAAACTGAAACTCGCGTTCGGAGCCGCACTTCGTTCCCCAAAAAGCGAAGAGCCCAAGCGCGGAGGTGCTCAGGCTCTTCAGCTCGTTCTTCCGGCTTTCTCTAATCGCTCCGAGCTTCCCCAGACACGCTAGCGAGTTTCGGAAGGGCGGTTCATTTTCCGCCGACACGGCAATGCACCAAATTTCTCGACGTTCCAATTGGAACACGCGTGTGTCTTTTTACACCTCGGTATCGTACTTGTCCATGTCGGAATAATACAAAACCGCGCCTAACGTTCATTTCCAGAATAGGCCATCCTCAGAGGAACCTCGATCAGTTTGGTGCGTTGCAGCAACACACGATTGATGGAAAGGCGAGTGACTTATGTCCGTGAACCGCGCAGGTTGGTTTGAGGCGTTCCAGACTTTCAGTCAGTTCTATCCGAAGTTGTCCGCGGCGATCGCTTTTGGCACGATGGCCGCTGTCGGTCGAATGATCCCCACCAGCCGTACGTCCCCAATTCCGAATAGAACGACAGATGGCTCGGCCGAGGTAAAGCCCCTTCGCCAAGTGACTGCGACTGCTCCTCCAGCGTCGAAGCGTGTGGGTAACGCACGCAAAACATCGAAGCCAAGCGCAAGAAAATCATTTAAGCGCAGTTCAAGCCGCCGCCGTAAGGCCGCATAAGACAGTAACCCTTTCAATACGTCTGGCAGGTGCACATTGAGGTCCAAGGAGACCACGATCCGCTGCATCTCGGGTGGAGCAATGGGCGCAACTCAAAGGCAACTCCAAGAATTATCTTTGCTGTCCGCTAAATCCATGAAGGCTCGGCAGTGTTCCAAAATCGCCGAACTGCGACGGGTTTTGGAACAATCGGGTTATCCTTCGCTCGACAAACAAGCGAGCGCTCTCGGATTGAGCCGCAGTACGACCTGGGCAATTCTCCAAGCCAGTTACAAAACCTCGGGTGTCTCAGGCTCCGTCATCAAGAGGATGTTGCGATCGCCTTCGTTGCCACCAGCGGTAAAGAAATGGATAGCTGAATACGTGTCGGAAAAGCTGAGTGGCGCATACGGACACAGCACAACGCGACTGCGGATTTTCAGGGCACAAGTGGCGCTAGAAGAAATGAGCGCGGTCGTGGAACGCCACGAGTTCACAGACCGCCGTTCGCCCTTGTCGGCGTAAAAACTCGTATGACAAGAACGTCGGGGACGAAGGAACGTTGCGCAAACTTTATTGTAGGAGATCTAAACATCGGTCCTGGTCACCAATCGGCGGTCGTGCATGATATTGCAAAATATATATTCTGCTTTGCGAACCTGCGTGACGCGAATCGATTTCGCAGCCAATTCGGCGGCAAGTTGCTAAAATCGTCCCTTCGCAGGATACGTCAGGAATCACTTGACAGTGAGAGCATGCCGGAAGACGTCACCGCATGTTGAGAACGAGCGGCAGCGTTCCCTGATCGGTCGATCCTCTCATACTCCGCGCACGACAGGATCATTCGCCGAAAGGACGTCGGTGCAATCGGTGTGGCATTATCGGACAATTTTCAGTGGTGCCGGAATCGGATTGCGAGCCCCTTTTGCAACTTTCAAAATCTCGTCGCGCGTTCCTCGCAACGAGGTCTGAATTGATCCGATCCCTGCTGATGCTCTGAATTCCTCGTCGAAACCGGAGCTGCCGATCAGTGTCAGCAAGATGAATGCCTGCGGCATTTTTCTTCGCAGTCGCCGCACGGCGTAATGTATCTGCGCAGCAGTTGTTTCTCCGATAAAGCACAGGCAGACGATTGCTACATCCTCAGTTTCGAGACCGAATATCCGGGAGACTGATAGGGCATCGCGTTGTTCGGCTCTTGCACCTATTCCTTCTCTCGACACCAACTGAGCAATAATGAGCGCGAAAGCCTCGCCGAGCAGATCGCGGCCTGGCATGCACAAAACTCGCTTCTTGAGATGCCATTCATCGGACAAACCGTCTACCTTCCCAGCCGCATCCTCAGCTTGCTTCTCTGCGATTGGGAGTTTCGTCTCCGACTTTTCGTCTGGCACAAGCGTGGGTGTGTCCTCATGAGTTTCGAGATCGTTCAAAAGTTCTGCCACCACGTCGCGAATGCGCTGCTTCCGCTCCTCATCGAGATGACCGCGATCTGCATCCGCCTGAGCCAATTTTAGTGCTTCAAGTAAAACGTCTTCGTAATAGGTAAGAAGTGGCTTTTCCTTCAAATATTGTTCGGCCTGCTCAGTCACTTCGATGGGATCGCCGGCTAGCATTCGTTGATAAGTCAATTGTTCTGGCTTAAGAGCCGGCTCATCCCCCAGCAATATGTCAAAGAACTTTAAGTGGTCGACATGCTTACCGAGTACCACCATGCACATCGTAAGCGGGGTTGCCAAAACGAGGCCAATAGGCCCCCACAACCAAGTCCAGAACGCCGCCGAGGTAACCACTGCCACAGGCGAGAGACCTGTGCTCTGCCCGGTTAGCATCGGCTCAATGACATGACCCGTTATCGGTTCAACAATGAGGAATAATGCTGCGGTCCATATCACCATGCTCCAATCCGGCCCTACAGCCGCTGCCAGGATAAGCGGAAATATCGCCGAAATCAGTGCGCCAATGTAAGGGACGAAGCGCAAGATCATCGCCAGCATGCCCCATAACGGCGCGCTTGGAACACCGATGGTCCAAAGACCTGCACCAATGATCAAACCGAACGCCGCGTTCAGTGCCAGTTGAGTGAGGAATAAGCGACTCAGCCGCTGGCCAGCGTCGTCAAGCGCGGCCGTCGTGCGCTGAAGATCACGTGCGCCGGCGAGCCGTATCATCTTGTTCCTCAAATCCTGGCTTTGCATAAGGATGAAAATGACAAAAATGATCACGATACCGGTGGTGGTAAGGGGGTGTATCAAGGGGGCGATCAGCGCCACCAGTGTTTGAAGCGCGCCCGGATCAGGCTGTTTTACTTCAACGGGGATTGGCTTGTTCTGGGGGTGGATTTTCTGGCCCCACACGAAGGGCGGGGGCGGAGGCATTTCTTTGCGACGGCTTATCAAGTTCTTTGCCGAGTTCTTTCAATACCTCAGAGGCCCGCTCCAGCGTTCCGGTGCCAGCCGTCGCTCCTCGCAAACTTTGGATCTTGTCGCGTAAAGTGGACTGATAGCCGGGAAGATCGGTCGCAAGCTGAGTGACCTGCGAAACCATCAATGCGCCTAAGCCAAAAATTACGGCAAACGCAATGATTACCGTAACAACGACCGCCAACGCACGGGGGACGTACCAATTGCGCAAAATTCGAACGAGTGGTGCCAGGACGAAGCTAAGCAGCAGCGCGAGCGCAATTGGCACCAAAACTTCGCGCGCAAAATAGAGGGCTGCAACAACGACCACCACAAGCAAAATTGTCGGCAGCGCCGAGCCTGCGGGGGGGCTAATCCTCGACGACCGGACAAAATCACTCATGACATTGTCGCGCAGCATGTCTGTTCATTGCCAGGACTTCTAGCATGGACGTGTAAGCTTTCGTGGAAGGAACGCAATACAACGTGCATGAGCTCGGAAAGTTCAGTGATGATGATGAGGTTGCGCCGCAAGAAAAGAATTAGAGACCGTGGCGCATCCCTCAGGAGGTGATTTTTGCATCGAGGACATTGGGACCAGATCAACGACGGGGAGACGTTACTAAACGATAGTGGCCAATGTAAATCTGGCCTGCGCTGAACGCTAGCTTCCAAGCGTGAATGACGGCCCGGGTTCCCTACCCAAGGCGTCGTGCCTTTTTTGAACATGATTGTTTAGCAATTCGCGTATCGCGCGCGCCACCTACTGATTATGCTTCGTAATAATCCGTTTTAATCTGCCGAAGCTTAAGCGCCGACCGCTCCGGCGCCGACATCAGTCCGCGGAACATCATCCCTTCACTGAACGTTGGCAAACGAAGGGAAAAATAATGGCAATCGATCCGACTTTGCACCAGCGTCGCCAAGAAAATCTGCGCGCCATGCGTAGCCCCGCCAGCATTCTTTTTGGGGTTGTCGCGGTGTTAGCAATGATTACTGCGACGGTGTTTTACGATCGACCTATAACCGACAATCCCGTCGTCTTTTCATACTTACGGGGATTAACGGGCAATATCGTCCAATGAGACAGACAATATCGAATGAACCGCAGTCGAACGGTCCGCAACCCGCCGAACCGCAAGACCCGCCGATTAAAGACCCTCAGCCTTACAAAGACCCGGTAGAACCGCCCCCCGGCGACCCTAAAGAAGACAGACCAATGCGTGATCCGGTACAGCCGGGAAAGGATGTGCCGCGCTCTTGATATTAATATGTTCGTTTGACCCATAGCTCTCAAACTCTACGGCATTATGGATGTGCAGCGAAATCCGCCAAGCCTGTTTGATTGGAGCTTTATCCCGAGTGACGCGTTATCCATTCACACACAGGAGAACACAATGGATAAAGACCGCATCGAAGGCGCTGCCGAACAGGCGAAAGGCAAAGTGAAGGAAGTCGCTGGGAAGGTTACCGGCGACAGCAAGCTCGAAGGCGAAGGCAAGGCTGATGAGGTTGCCGGTAAGATTCAGAATACGATTGGCGGCATTAAAGATACGCTGCGCGGCAAATAAGTAGAAACAAAAGGATCAAGCCCGGCCAATTGCCGGGCTTGATTTGGGCTCGAACAAAGCCCGTGGCAATCGGGCTCTTTGTTGCGCAAACAGCGCATGTTTAGTTTCCAAATAACGCGGGCGGGAGTGCTCCGTGATCCGTTTAATCCAAGCGGGATTGGCCTGTGGCGGGCTTCCAAGGTGCTGCAGAGGCTTGGAATGTGGAGGTAAGTCCGCAGTGACGTTGGCGAAATCGAGCGCGTTTATAGCGGCATTCGGGTAAAGGTCGACGGCGGGCTAATCCTTGTGCCGACCGCGCTAACCGGTATTAGTCGGCAGCTAATTATGATCTCGCAGCGCGCTATCGCCTGCAGCCACGCTTTCTCGGCGCATCATGCTTGAGCATATTGCCGACACATGGCTGCGGATCGCAGCCGACATCGACAAGGCCAACCAGTAGGCCGCTCGATGCCTTTCGTCAGCTACCAGTCACAGGAACGCTCTCGCGCCTTAAAGTGCTTGGGCGGAACATTTTGTGCCGACTGCGAATTGATCTCATAGCCGAACGAACAGGAGACTGAAATGCCCATCATTCTCTGGCTACTTGGCGTGCCGCTGGGCCTCGTCGTGGTTTTGTGGTTGCTGCACGTCATCTAGGGCAATCGTAGCTTGTACTCTGGGCGGCGACCCGTGTGCAGGCTTTCGTCGCCGCTAGGTGGCGTCGTTGATATGGCCACTCAGCCAATTACCGCAAATGCGGAGTGACCAGCTCATCGATATTCGACCATCTACTTCCAAAATCGTAAATTGCGCTGTTCTGAGATCGCGCCAACTCAATTGGATCGTCGCCATCGCGTTGGCAATTAAACCGGACGACCGGACCTAGG
>CAWKOD010000044.1:0-28883 GCA_963850885.1 uncultured Alphaproteobacteria bacterium
GGTGAGGGGCCTCTTCAAAGGGACCCCTCACCCAGCTCTCCTTCGCTCGCCGCCCTCTCCCGCAAGGGGAGAGGGCACGGAGCGTGTTGCACGAACGGCGAAAACCGCTAAGTCCGTCATCCGGGCGCGGCAACTGCGCGGGCGTATGACGGATGCGGAGACCAAGCTGTGGTTTGCATTGCGAGAACGGCGGTTTTCTAGTTTCAAATTCCGCCGGCAAGTTTCCATCGGTCCATTCATTGTCGATTTTGTCGTTCTACTTCGAAGATGTCACAGTGGTGATTGAAGTCGATGGCGGGCAACATGCTGGATCAAAGCCGGATCGGGATCGCTGGTTTGCGGAAAACGGCTATCTCGTGCTGCGATTTTGGAATGACGAAGTTCTGAAAAATCTCGAAGGCGTCCTGACATCGCTAAGTGAGACATTGCATCAGCGTCAAGAGGTGACGCGATGATGGCCCGCGCCCATCCGACCTTCGCGTTGCGGCCCTATCTGCCGCAGGACGCCGCCATGCTGGCGGAGATTTTCCGTGCCAGCATCGAGGAACTGACCGAGGACGATTACACCCCGCCGCAGCAAGAGGCCTGGGCCGCCGCGGCGGACGATCTGGAGGAGTTCGCCGCGCGCCTCGCCAAACACCTGACGCTGATCGCCACCATGGAAGGCTCGCCGGTCGGCTTCATCTCACTCGATGCGCCGACCGAGATCGGTCTGTTCTATGTGCATCCCGCGGTGGCCCGGCAGGGCGTCGGCAAATTGCTCTATGACGCCATTGAGAAGCTTTCCAAGGCGCGCGGCACGGCGCATCTTTCGGTCGACGCCAGCGACACCGCGCGCGAGTTCTTCGAGCGCAAGGGATTCACACCCGAACAGCGCAACACCGTCTCGGCCGGCGACGAATGGCTGAGCAACACCACGATGAAGAAGAAGCTCGCCGCCAACGAGGACCAGCGATAAATCGCCCCGACACGCCGTTCCCGCGCCATTGGCGCTATTACATCGTGCTGAAATATGTGGTGCTCGCCGCCGCCGTGGCGCTGGCCCTGAAATACTTCGGAGTCTGGTGATGGCCGCCGAACGCGAACATCTTTATCTGTTCGACACCACGCTGCGCGACGGCGCGCAGACCAATGGCGTCGATTTCACGCTGACCGACAAGTTCGCCATCATCCGCATGCTCGACGAGCTTGGCATCGACTATGTCGAGGGCGGCTATCCGGGCGCCAATCCGACCGACACACAGCTGTTTTCCGAGCCGCGCATGCTCAACGCCACGTTCACCGCGTTCGGCATGGTGCGCCGGCCCGGCCGCTCGACCTCGAACGATCCCGGGCTCGCCGCGCTGCTTGAGGCCAAGGCCGGGGCGATCTGCTTCGTCGCCAAGTCCTGGGATTATCATGTGCGGGTCGCGCTCGAGACCACGCCCGAGGAAAATCTCGCCTCGATCCGCGACAGCGTGAAGGCTGCCAAGGACAAAGGCCGCGAGGTGCTGCTTGACTGCGAGCATTTCTTCGACGGCTACAAGGCCAATCCGTCTTACGCGCTGGCCTGCGCCAAGACGGCCCACGAGGCGGGCGCGAGCTGGGTCGTGCTGTGCGACACCAACGGCGGCACCTTGCCCCACGAGGTCGAGGCCATCGTGGAGCAGGTGGTCAAGCATGTGCCCGGCGATCATCTCGGTATCCATGCCCACAACGACACCGAACAAGCGGTGGCGAATTCGTTCGCCGCCGTGCGCGCCGGCGTCCGCCAGATCCAGGGCACACTCAACGGCCTGGGCGAGCGCTGCGGCAACGCCAATCTCGTTTCCATCATCCCGACCTTGAAGCTGAAGCCCGAGTACGCGGATAAATTCGAGATCGGCGTGTCCGACGAGCAGATGAAGAATCTTCTTCGGGTGTCACACGATCTCGACGAGCGGTTGAACCGTTGGCCGAACCGCCATGCGCCTTACGTCGGCGACAGCGCGTTCGCCACCAAAGCCGGCATCCACGCCTCCGCCATCGTCAAGGAGCCTAAGACCTACGAGCACGTCGAGCCGGAGGCCGTCGGCAACCACCGCAGGCTGTTGGTATCGGACCAGGCCGGCCGCTCCAACGTGCTGGCCGAGCTCGAACGCATCGGCCTCAAGGTCGACAAGAACGATCGGCGCGTTGCTCGCCTGCTCGACGAGGTCAAGGAGCGCGAGGCGGTCGGCTACGCTTACGAGACGGCCGGCGCCTCGTTCGAATTGCTGGCGCGCCGCATGCTCGGCACCGTGCCGAAGTTCTTCGACATCAGCTATTTCGACGTCAAGGTCGAGCAGCGCGGCCAGAACGGACACGGTAGCGAGGTGCTGACCACGGCGGTGGTCAAGGTCAAGATCGGCGACGATACGCTGATCTCCGCGGCCGAAGGCAACGGCCCGGTCAACGCGCTCGACGTCGCGCTGCGTAAGGACCTCGGCAAGTACCAGAAGTTCATCGAGGGGCTGAAGCTGACCGATTATCGCGTCCGTATCCTCAACTCCGGAACCGAAGCCGTGACGCGGGTGCTGATCGAGAGCGAGGACGAGACCGGCGAGCATTGGACCACGGTCGGCGTGTCGCCCAATATCATCGATGCCTCGTTCCAGGCATTGATGGATTCCATCGTCTACAAGCTCGTCAAGGCGGGCGCGCCGGCCTGAAGCCTTGGCTCGGTGAGGGATTATCCAAGAGCGAGAGCCTCATCCTGAGGGGCGCCCGCAGGGCGCGTCTCGAGGGATGGGCTGCAAGTTGGGCCCATCCCTCGAGACGCACTCGCTTCGCGAGTGCTCCTCAGGATGAGGTCGTAGAGAAAAAGAGAGGGCGCCATGATCGACCATGTCTCTGTCGCGGTGCGCGATCTCAACGTCTGCGGCCGGTTCTACGACGCGGTGCTGGCGACGATCGGCCTCAGCCGGTTGGTGACGCGGCCGGGTACCATCGGCTTCGGCAAGAAGTATCCGGAGTTCTGGCTCAACGAGCGCCGCGCCATGACGCCAGTCGATGCGAATAGCGGCGCGCATGTTTGCCTCCGCGCGCCAAGCGCCGAGGCGGTGCAGGCGTTTCATGCAGCAGCAATGGCGGGCGGCGGCGCCTCCGACGGTGCGCCCGGACCCAGGCCGGAATACACCGCCGGCTATTACGCGGCCTTCGTGTGCGATCCCGAGGGCAACAAGATCGAGGCGGTGACGATCACGGCCGGTGCGCGCTGAGGCTTAGACCCGCCCGGCGACGGGCGGCTGCATCGCCTTGTCCTGCTCCGCGACGCGCTCCATCGTCTTCCTGAGCATCGGCAGGATGTCGTCGACCCGCTCGGCCACCAGATAATCGACCGCAAGCCCAGGGCGGATGAACTGCAGCTCTTCCATATGGTCGAGTAGCGCGCAGAGCGGGTCCCAGAACTTCTTGATGTTGGCGAGCAGGATCGGCTTCTCGTGCCGGCCAAGCTGCGCCCAGGTCATCTGCTCGACCACCTCTTCAAGCGTGCCGACCCCGCCGGGCAGGGCGACGAAGGCGTCGGCCTCATCAAACATGCGCTGCTTGCGTTCGTGCATGTCGCGGGTGACGATCAGTTCGCCGCGCGGGTTGGCGTGTTCGCGGTTTTCCAGAAACGTCGGGATGATGCCGATCACCTCGCCGCCGCGGTCGAGCACCGCATTGGCAAGCTCACCCATCAGCCCGACCGAGCCGCCGCCGTAGACCAGCCCGATGCGATTGTCGGCAAGGATCGCCCCGAACGCCCGCGCGGCCGCGACGAAAGCCGGGTCCGAGCCCGGTCCCGAGCCGCAGTACACGCAAATCCGTTTCAGAATGCTCATGCGATTCCCATATAGGCATGCACAGGCGAGATCGCTCTGTAGCGGGAAATCCCCAGACCGTCGATGTTTTTGGCCAAGAATCCCCTATATGAAGGGCCGACCGGGCCCCATGAGTGAATCCCACATCCGATCTGCGGACCGAATGAAACGCGACGTCTCCGCCGACGGCGGCGGCGCGCTGTTTCGCACCTTGGTGCGGCTGTGGCCTTATATCTGGCCGTCGGACCGGCGCGACCTGCAATGGCGGGTGGTGTGGTCGACGCTGCTGCTGTTCGGCGCCAAGCTTGCAACCGTCGCGGTGCCGTTCACCTTCAAATGGGCGATCGACGCGCTGACCGGGCAGGGCAGCGCTCCGGTTGCGGCCGACTCCTGGTTGTTCTGGGCCTTCGCGGCGCCGGTCGCGATGACGCTCGCCTATGGCGTCATGCGCATCCTGATGGCGGTGCTGACCCAGCTCCGCGACGGCGTGTTCGCTAAGGTGGCGATGCATGCGGTGCGGCGGCTGGCGCTGCTCACCTTCGCGCATATCCACCTGTTGTCGCTCCGTTTTCATCTGGAGCGCAAGACCGGCGGATTGACGCGCGTGCTCGAGCGCGGCCGCAACGCCATCGAAACCATCGTGCGCATGGTGATTCTTCAGCTGCTGCCGACCATCGTCGAGGTGCTGCTGCTCGCCGGCGTGCTGCTCTATCAATTTGACTGGCGCTACGTGCTTGCGGTCTTCGTCACCGTCGCGCTCTACATGTGGTTTACCTATATCGCGACCGAGTGGCGCATCTCGATCCGCCGCCGCATGAACGACAGCGACAACGACGCCAACACCAAGGCGATCGACTCGCTGCTCAACTATGAAACCGTGAAATACTTTACCGCCGAGGAGCGCGAGACCAAGCGCTACGACCGCTCGATGGAGCGCTACGAGCGCGCGAGCGTCAGCTCCTACGTGTCGCTGAACGTGCTCAACGCCGGCCAGGCGGTGATCTTCACCATCGGGCTCGCGGTGACCATGGTGATGTGCGCTTACGGCGTCCGCGCCGGTACCAACACGGTCGGCGACTTTGTCATGATCAACGCCATGATGATCCAGCTCTACCAGCCGCTCAATTTCATGGGCATGGTCTATCGCGAGATCAAGCAGGCGACCATCGACATCGAAACCATGTTCAACATCCTGCAGCGCCCGGCGGAGATCACCGACCGGCCGGACGCCAAGCCGCTTGCGGTTCGCGCCGGCAGCATTCGCTTCGAGAACGTGCGCTTCGCCTACGAAGCGGCGCGGCCGATCCTGAAAGGTGTGACCTTCGAGGTGCCGGTCGGCAAGACGGTGGCGATTGTCGGCCCGTCAGGCGCCGGCAAGTCGACGATCTCCCGGTTGCTGTTTCGCTTCTATGACGTCACCTCGGGCCGCATCCTGATCGACGGCCAGGACATCCGCGACGTGACGCAGACGTCGCTCCGCGCCGCCATCGGCATGGTCCCGCAGGACACCGTGCTGTTCAACGACACCATCCGCTACAACATCCGCTATGGCCGCTGGGAGGCGACCGACGCCGAGGTCGAGGAGGCGGCGCGGCTCGCGCAGATCGACGACTTCATCAAGATGTCGCCACACGGCTACGAGACCGAGGTCGGCGAGCGCGGCCTGAAGCTGTCCGGCGGCGAGAAGCAGCGCGTCGCCATTGCCCGCACCATTTTGAAGGCGCCGCCGATCCTGCTGCTCGACGAAGCGACCTCCGCGCTCGACAGCCACACCGAGCGCGAGATCCAGGACGCGCTGGAACTCGTTTCGCACAACCGCACCACACTCGTCATCGCGCACCGGCTTTCCACAATCGTCGGCGCCGACGAGATCATCGTCCTCGACGACGGCGTGATCGTCGAGCGCGGCACCCATCACGAATTGCTGCTCAAGTCCGGACTCTACGCCAGCATGTGGAACCGGCAGCGCGAGGCGCAGGAGGCGCGCGAGAAGCTCGCCCGCGTCGCCGAGGACCCGTCGGCGCCGAACCGCAATCCGCCGCCGGTCGACGACGACCTTGCACCGGCGACGGCTGCGGAGTAAGCGACCTTCGGTAGATAAGGAACTTGGCTGTGTCCGTCGTCAACTCGATCCGCTCGCAGCTCGCACCGATCCACCCGCAGGGCTATCCGTTCGTCGGCGGTTTCGCGCTGGCGAGCCTGATCCTGTTCTTCCTGTGGACGCCGCTCGGCTGGATCGGCACGCTGGCCACCGCCTGGTGCGCCTATTTCTTCCGCGACCCGGTCCGCGTCACGCCGCTCCGCGAGGGCCTCGTGGTGGCGCCGGCCGACGGCCGCGTCAGCCTGGTGGTGAACGCCGTGCCGCCGCCGGAATTGGGGCTGAGCGATCGGCCGCTGCCGCGCATTTCGATCTTCATGAGCGTGTTCGACTGTCACGTGAACCGCACCCCGGTCTCCGGACGGATCGAGCGGATGGTCTACCGCGCTGGAAAATTCATCAGCGCCGACCTCGACAAGGCGAGCGACGACAACGAGCGCAACGCCTTCATCATCACGACGGCCTGCGCCCGCATCGGCGTGGTGCAGATCGCCGGGCTCGTGGCGCGGCGGATCGTGCCGTTCGTGCAGGAAGGCCAGGCGGTCGCGGCCGGCGACCGGATCGGCATGATCCGATTCGGCTCTCGCGTCGATGTCTATCTGCCGGAGGGCGGCCGGGCGCTGGTGGCTGAAGGCCAGAGCGCGATTGCCGGCGAGACCGTGCTGGCCGATCTCGGCCAAACCGACGCCGGGCGCACCTATCGGGTTGGTTAACGGGTCCAATCGCCGCGTGGCGACGCGAGCGATCATCCGCTATATTGCTGTCATGACATTCTCGCCCTTCGATCCCGACCGTCAGGCGATCCGGCGCCGGCGCTTCCAGGCGATTCCGGTCCGCATCCTGATTCCCAATCTCATCACCCTGCTGGCGCTCTGCGCCGGGCTGACCGCCATTCGTCTCGCCTTCGAGGACAAGCTCGAATGGGCGCTGGCCGCAATCGTGTTTGCCGCTGCTCTCGACGGCCTCGACGGCCGCGTCGCGCGGCTGATCAAGGGCCAGTCGCGCTTCGGCGCCGAACTCGACAGCCTGGCGGATTTCGTCAACTTCGGCTGCGCGCCCGGGCTGATCCTTTACATGTGGGGTCTGCACGATTTCGGCAATGTCGGCTGGATCGCCGCGATGGTATTTGCGATCTGTGGCGCGTTGCGGCTCGCCCGCTTCAACGTCATGATCGACGATCCGAACCGCCCGCTCTGGGCTGGCAATTTCTTCACCGGCGTGCCGGCGCCGGCCGGCGCGCTTGTAGTGATGCTGCCGATCTACGTCAATCTGCTCGGCGGTCCCAAATTCGCGGTGACGATCACGCTGCTCTACACGCTCGCCATCGCGTTCCTGATGGTGTCGCAATTGCCGGTGTTCTCCGGCAAGCGGGTCGGCAAGCGCGTGCCGCCGGAAATGGTGCTGCCGGTGTTCGTGCTGGTGGTGTTGTTCACCGCGCTCTTGATCGCGTATCCGTGGTGGGTGCTGACGATCGGCACGGTGTGCTATCTCGCCTGCTTGCCCCTCGGCTGGGTCTCCTACAAGGAGTATCAGCGCAAGGATGCGGTGGGCGCGGCGCAAGGCGCCACCGCAGCTGATGCCGATGCGCCGGTGTCTGACGCATTGCCGACGCCGCCGGCGGAGGATCCCGACCGTCCGGCCCGGCTCAACTGAAGTTCCGGCACTCCGCCCCCTGATCGGATCAAACCCATGCCCCGCGCCACCCGCGTTCTTCGTGCCGCCGAGCGGCAGGACACGTCCGCCGTCGACACGCTTATTCTGCCGCATGCCCAGCGTCAGGCGCAGAAGGGATTCCTGTTCGGCGTCAAAGGCACCTGCGTCGAGATCGACTTCGCCGAGCCGGTGCGGCTGCGCACCGACGACGCGCTGGTGCTCGACGACGGCGGGCTCGTCGAGATCGTGGCGGAGCCCGAGCCGCTGATCGAGGCGCGGGCCGCCGATCTGCCGGCGCTCGCCCGGCTCGCTTGGCACCTCGGCGACCGCCATGTGCCGGTGCAGGTGCTGGAGCGCAGGCTCAGGCTCAAGCCCGATCCGGCGATCGAGACGCTGCTGCACAGCCTCGGCGCCAAGGTGGTCGCCATCGATGCGCCGTTCGAGCCGGAGGGCGGCGCCTACGACGCGGTGGTGGGCGATCACGGTCATGACCACCATCACCACGATCATGGACATGATCATCATGACCATGGCCATGCGCACGGTCATGACCACGGGCACGATCACGATCATGCCCACGACCACGATCATCACGACCACGGTCATCACAAACACGACCATAAGCACGACTGAGGGATGAACCGGCTCAAGGACAAGATCGTTCTGATCACCGGCGCGGCCGGCGCCATCGGCAAGGCGGTGGCCGAGGCCGCCAGTGTCGAGGGCGCACGTGCCATCACCAGCGATCTGCCAGGTCGCCAGGGCGCAGCCCACGCGCTTGACGTCACCGAAGAACTCGACTGGCTCCGCGTCATCTCCGACATACGTCGCACCCACGGCCGGATCGACGGCTTGGTCAACGCCGCGGGGGTCGCCGCTCTCGGCAACATCGAGGAGACCGAATACGCCACCTGGCGGAAGGTCATGGCGGTCAACCTCGACGGCACGTTTCTCGGATGCAAGCACGGCCTCGCGCTGCTTAAGCAGCGCGGCGGCGCGATCGTCAATCTGTCGTCGGTCGCCGGACTGATCGGCGGGCACAACTTGGCCGCCTACAACGCATCGAAGGGCGGCGTGCGGCTGCTCACCAAGTCGGTGGCGCTGCACGGCGCGCGGATCGATCCGCAGGTGCGCTGCAACTCCGTGCATCCGGCCTTTATCGAAGGTCCGATGGTCGACCTGATGCTGAAGGAGACGAGCTTTCCCGATGCCGCCCGCGCCCGCATCACCCGCGACATTCCGCTTGGCCGGCTCGGCACCGCGGCCGAGGTCGCCGACATGTGCGTTTATCTCTTGTCGGACAAATCCCGCTTCGTCACCGGCGCCGAGTTCGTCATCGACGGCGGCCTGACCGCACGTTGAGTTTTGTAGCCCGCGATCCGGACACGTTACGCAAGCACTGGCGGATAGCCCGGCATCAGCTCGTAGGGATGCTTCCAGCCCGGCATTGCTTTGATGCGGTCGAGCCAGGCCGCGATGTTGCTGTGGGTGCCGGCGATGTCGAAGCCGAACTCCTCGGCCGGGTAGTAGAGATAGGCGCAGAGCGAGACGTCAGCGATGGTCGGCCGCGCGCCCAGGATGAACGGCCGGCCGGCGAGCCGCTTGTCGACAATGGAAAGGTTGCCGTCGATGCGGGTTTTCAAAAACGCCATCACTGCCGGATCGCCCGGCGGCTTGGCGAAATTCTTCAGGAACCGATACGGCCCGAGGAAGCCGTTGACCTTCTGGTTGTCGAAGATGATCCAGCGCAATGCTTCGAGCCGCTCGTCCTCGCCCTCCGGTTTGAACTTGCCCGTGCGTTCGGCGAGGTAGGTCAGGATCACGCCGGATTGGGAGAGCTTCTTGTCGCCGTGCACCAGCACCGGCACTTCGCCCATCTCGTTGACTTCGGCGCGGTACTTCGGCGTCCGCGTCTCGCCGCCCTTGAAGAAGTCGACATAGACCGGCTGCCAGTCGGCGCCGATCAGGTTGAGCATCAGCGCCGCACGATAGGCATTGCCGGACTGTGCAAAGCAATAGAGCTGATAGTCCGGCATCGGGATTTCCTCTATCTCGTTCAATTTCAGCGCATCAGCGCGACCGGCTCACCGCTCGTGGCCTTGCCCTGGAAGCCGCCGCGTTCGCCCGCGAGCTGCGCCAGCGGCTGGCCGTTATGGTCGCGGAGCGTGAGGCCGGTCTGGTCGTAGGTCCACTTGCGGCTCATGTAGAACTTGCCGGGGCAGCCGCCCTCGGGCGCGATGGTACCGTCAGCGGCGGCAGGACTGCTTGCCCCGAACGTCATGTTGCACTGGCCGCGGCTCGGCGAACTGAGCTGCCAGCGCCCGGCCAGACTGACCGGCGGCGCACTGGCTTGCGGTTGCGCCGCCGTCGCCGTCGCGTCGCGACGAACTCGACCCCGGCCAGTCGATGCCGCTGCAGCCGGTCAGCGCCAGCAGCACCAGGATCGGAACGGACGCGCGGCGGGGGTCATGCATGCGTTGCGGTTTACTTCATCGTCGGAATGACGAACTCGGCGCCTTCCTTGGTGCCGGACGGCCAGCGCGCGGTCACTGTCTTGGTCTTGGTGTAGAAACGGATCGAATCCGGCCCGTGCTGATTGAGATCGCCGAAGCCGGAACGCTTCCATCCGCCGAATGTGTAGTACGACAGCGGCACGGGAATCGCGAAGTTCACCCCGACCATACCGACCTGGACGCGGCTCGTGAAGTCGCGCGCGGTGTCGCCGTCGCGGGTGAAGATCGAGACGCCGTTGCCGTATTCGCTTTCGGAGGGCAGCCGCAGCGCCTCCTCGTAATCCTTGGCGCGCACGACCGAGAGGACGGGGCCGAAAATCTCCTCCTTGTAGATGCGCATGTCGGGCGTCACCTCGTCGAACAGGCAGCCGCCCATGAAGTTGCCGTTCTCGTAGCCCTGGAGCTTGAAGTTGCGGCCATCGACCACGAGCTTGGCGCCTTCCTTGACGCCGATGTCGACGTAGTCCTTCACCTTGTTGTAGTGCGCGCGGGTCACCATCGGGCCGTAGTCGGCGTTCTGGTCGGTGGAGGGGCCGATCTTGAGATTCTCGACGCGGGGAATGAGCTTCTTCATCAGCACGTCGGCGGTCTTCTGGCCGACCGGCACCGCGACCGAAATCGCCATGCAGCGCTCGCCGGCCGAGCCGTAGCCAGCGCCAACCAGAGCATCGACCGCCTGATCCATGTCGGCGTCCGGCATCACGATCATATGGTTCTTGGCGCCGCCGAAGCATTGCACCCGTTTGCCGTGGGCACAGCCGGTCGCATAGATGTATTCGGCAATCGCCGAGGAGCCGACGAAGCCGATTGCCTGGACGCGCGGATCGGTGAGCAGCGTATCGACCACCTCCTTGTCGCCGTTGACCACATTGAGGATGCCGGCGGGCAGGCCGGCCTTGAGGAACAGTTCGGCAATTCTCATGGGCACCGACGGATCGCGCTCGGACGGCTTGAGGATGAAGGCATTGCCGCAGGCGATCGCGGGCGCGCACTTCCACAGTGGGATCATGGCCGGGAAATTGAACGGGGTGATGCCGGCGACGACGCCGAGCGGCTGGCGGAGCGAATAGAGGTCGATGCCCGGGCCGGCGTTGTCGCTGAATTCGCCCTTCAGCAGCTGCGGGATGCCGCAGGCGAATTCCACCACCTCAAGGCCGCGCTGGATGTCACCCTTGGCGTCGACGAAGGTCTTGCCGTGCTCGGAGGACAACAGCCGCGCCAAGTCGTCGTATTCGGCCTGCACCAGCTCGAGGAACTTGAACATGACGCGCGCCCGCCGCTGCGGGTTGGTTGCGG
Source organism: uncultured Alphaproteobacteria bacterium (assembly GCA_963850885.1). Classification (GTDB taxonomy): domain Bacteria; phylum Pseudomonadota; class Alphaproteobacteria; order Rhizobiales; family Xanthobacteraceae; genus Z2-YC6860. The sequence continues at coordinate 11,364 of CAWKOD010000044.1, forward strand.
CCCAGGCCGGCTGCGCCGCCGCCGCGTTCGCGATGGCGCTTTCGACCTCGGATTTGCTGGCGAAGGCGACCTTGGCCTGCACTTCGCCGGTGTTCGGGTTGAACACGTCGCCGGTCCGGCCGGAGCCGCCTTTGACCTCTTTGCCGCCGACGAAGTGGCCAATATCGCGCATCATGTCCTCCTGGAACGCTGTCCGCCCGGACTTTAACGCCGCCGGGCCGTCAACCGGTCGTTAACGAGTGGAAGCTGGTCTGCTTAGAGCTTCGCACCGGTGCATTGTGTTTCATCTAGAGCCAATTTTGCTTGCATTTACGGCCACGCAGCCTATCGTCTGGCAACATAGCGTTTCACCCGATTGCGCCGATTGTGTTGCCAGCCTGTTGCCAGAAAAGGAAGCCAATGGCGAAACGAGCCTTGAATGATAGGGCACTCAAAGCGCTGAAGCCAGCACCGGCCGGGATGCTGTACGACATCATGGATGCGATCGTGCCGGGCTTCGGCGTTCGCGTCTCTGAGAGTGGCCGCCGCACCTTTATCCTGGTCAGCCGTTTCCCTGGGTCAAAAAACCCGACCCGCCGGGCGCTGGGCGAGTATGGCGCTGTCACCCTTGAGAAGGCGCGGGACAAGGCGCGGGATTGGCTGGAGCTGATCCGGCGTGGTGTGGACCCTGCAACGGAGCAGGAGCGCGAGCGCGTCGCCGAGCAGCGCAAGCGGTCCAATTCATTCCGATCCGTCGCGGAGGATTATTTTCGGCTGGCAGTCATTGGTCCCGATCCAGAGAACCCCAAGCAACGGAAGGGTGCCGAGCTTAAGCGGAATATTGAGCGCGAGTTCATGCCGCTGTGGGCCGACCGGCCAATCACCGAGATAACTTCGCACGACGTTGTGGCGGTTCTGGACGCAGCCGTTGAGCGCGGTGCGCCCTATATGGCTCACAATCTCCTAACCGACATTCGTCGATTGTTTAACTGGACAATCGGGCGGGGCGTGTACGGCCTCGAACGCTCGCCGTGCGATCGGATGCGACCGGGGCAGGTCATCGGCAAGAAGTCGCCACGGACGCGCACGCTGAACGAAACCGAAATGCGAGCGTTCTGGGAGGCCGCCGGCGCCACCGGTTATCCGTACGGCCCGCTTTTCCAAATGCTGCTGTTGACCGGCCAGCGCAAGAGCGAAGTCGCAGAAGCCCAATGGTCCGAGTTCGACTTGCCCGCAAAGCTTTGGACCGTTCCCGCGGAACGCATGAAGGCAGAGGCTCCGCACGTCGTGCCGCTGAGCGACGATGTGATTGCGATACTCAACGCATTGCCTCGGTTCAGCCGCGGCGGATATCTTTTTTCGATGCGATTCGGTGAGGTGCCGGTTACTGCGTTCTCCGTGCCGAAACTGCGATTGGATGCTGCGATCCTTGCCGTGCTGCGCAAGGGAGCGACAGACGAGAAGGCCGCCGCCAAGATCAAGTTGCCGCCGTTTGTTATTCACGACTTGCGGCGCACGATGCGCGCAGGATTGTCCGCGTCGCCGGTGTCGTCCGACGTGGCCGAGCTCGTCATCGCCCATGCACGGCCGGGGCTGCGCAAAGTTTACGATCAGTACGGCTTCCTTGATGAGAAGCGAAAGGCGCTCGACTTATGGGCTGGTCGGCTACTTGACATCGTATTGCCGCCGCCGCCCAACGTGGTGTCGCTCGATAAGGCGAGGGCGTAGTGGCGGCAGACCTAAAGAGGATGGCCGAAACTGCTGGGTGCCCTGCGGCGCGGGTAGAGCGCTTTGTCAAAGTGGCAGCGAGCGGCTTAACGGAAATACTGAAAGACTATCCCTCTGGCGAGGCCCCTACGCGGTCTGGGACGATTAAGCGGCTCGAAAAAGTAAGGGAAGCCCTGGACGGGTTGCGCAGCGGCCCAGATGGCATGATGGCACTAGCCGTCCCCGAGATCTCGAAGCAGGTCATGATCGAGGAAACCAAGCAGGGCCTCAACATCGAACTGGTCGACCAGAACGGCAGCTCGATGTTTCCGGAAGGCTCCAAGGAACCCTACGAGCGCACCCGGCGGCTGGTGCAGCGGCTGTCGGCGCCGCTCAAGGCGTTGCGGTACCGCGTCACGATCTCCGGCCACACCGCGGCGACCAAGCAGGCCGGTCCGCCTGGCTATGGGCCGTGAGAATTGTCGGCCGATCGCGCCAATTCCATTCGCAAGATTCTGGAAGAAGAAGGCATGCCGACCGCGAGCGTGTTCATGGTCGCGGCCGGGCCGACACCCAGCCGTTGTTTCCGGACGACCCCTTCGTTGCGGCTAACCGCCGCGCTACGATCACCCTGATGAGCGAGGCGTCGCCGCTGCCGGCTAACTTAAAGCCTTGAGTTAGCACATCTATTTTCATCGCAACAATTGACGCCAAGCGTTGTTGTATTGCGCGCAGGGGCGTATAACACCGCCCCTTGATGTTGCGATGCAACCAAAGCCGCCCTCCGTTACATGACCGACATGGTGCGCGAAGTCAGCCGCCCCGCGATCCCGCCCGAGGCCGGATCGCATAGCGGTGGAAGCATCTGGGCGCTGACGCTCGGCAGCGTCGGCGTGGTCTATGGCGACATCGGCACGAGCCCGCTCTACGCCTTCCGCGTCGCGGTGCTGGCGGCGGCCGAATCCGGTCCGGTGACGCGCGACACGGTGCTCGGCGTGCTGTCGTTGATCGTGTGGGCGCTGGTGATCGTGGTGACGATCAAATACGTGCTGGTGCTGTTGCGCTCCGACAATAACGGCGAGGGCGGCACGCTGTCGCTGACCGCGCTCGCCACCCGCGCGCTCGGCCGGCGCAGCTACCTGCTGCTGCTCGGCGTCATCGGCGCGGCGATGTTCCTCGGCGAACTCGGTGATCACGCCGGCGATCTCGGTGCTGTCGGCGGTGGAAGGCCTCGAACTGGCGGCGCCGGGGATGAAGCACTACGTGCTGCCGCTCACCATCGTCATCCTGCTCGCTTTGTTCGCGGTGCAGCGCCGCGGCACCGCGCGGGTTGCGAGCTTCTTCGGCCCGGTGATGCTGGTCTGGTTCATCACCATCGCGATCGCCGGCGCCATGCACCTCCGCGACGATCCCGCGGTGTTCGCCGCCTTCAATCCGGTCTATGCCATCACTTTCGTCTCGACCCACGGTCACATCGGACTGATCGCGCTCGGCGCGGTGTTTCTGGCCGTCACCGGCGGCGAGGCGCTCTATGCCGATCTCGGCCATTTCGGCCGCAGGCCCATTCAGCGCGCTTGGCTCGGGCTCGTGCTGCCGGCGCTCCTGATCAACTATTTCGGCCAAGGCGCGCTGGTGCTGGCCCATCCGGATGATCCGGGGATCATCGCGAACCCGTTCTATCGGCTGGTGCCCGAAGCGCTGGTGCTGCCGCTCGTTGTGCTCGCCACCGCCGCGACCGTGATTGCGAGCCAGGCCGTGATTACCGGCGCCTATTCGCTGGTGCGCCAGGCGATCCAACTCGGCCTGCTGCCGCGGCTCGCGATCGTGCACACCTCGGCGGAATATTCCGGCCAGATTTATCTGCCGCGGGTCAACACGGCGCTGCTGGTCGGCGTCATGTTGCTGGTCGGCCTGTTTCACACCTCGAATGCGCTCGCCTCCGCCTACGGCATCGCGGTCGCCACCACCATGGTGGTCGACGGCGTGCTGGGCTTCATCGTGATCTGGAAGCTGTGGCGATGGCCGGTCTGGAAGGCCGCCGGCCTGATGGTTCCGTTGGTGATCGTCGACGCCACGTTCTTCTCAGCCAATCTGCTCAAGCTGCTGGAGGGCGCCTGGGTGCCGCTTCTGTTCGGCATCTTCATGGTGATGTTGATCCTGACCTGGCGCCGCGGCACCCGCATCCTCGCCAACAAGACACGCAAGACCGAGGTGCCGCTCGAAGCGCTGTTGCACAGCCTGGAGAAGAGGCCGCCGCATATCGTGCCGGGCACCGCGGTGTTCCTGACCAGCGATCCCGAATTCGCGCCGACCGCGCTGTTGCACAACCTCAAGCACAACAAGGTGCTGCACGAGCAGAACGTCATCCTCACCATCATCACCGAGGACACGCCGCGCGCGCGCGAGGAGGAGCGGGTGACCCTCGCGCCGGTGTCGCAGCATTTCATGCGCGTCGCGCTTCGCTTCGGCTACATGGAGACGCCCAACGTGCCGAAGGCACTCGCCATTGCGCGCAAGCGGGGCTGGCACTTCGACATCATGTCGACGTCGTTCTTCCTGTCGCGGCGGGCGCTGAAGCCGGCGGCGCATTCCGGCATGCCGCGCTGGCAGGACCGGCTGTTCATCGGATTGGCCAAGAGCGCCTCCGATGCTACCGACTTTTTCCAGATCCCAACCGGGCGCGTGGTGGAGATCGGCACCCAAGTGACAGTGTGAAGTCACAGCGCGGCGTGACGGGTCTGCGCCGTGCTGTATAAGATCGCGCCGTAGCTGGAGTTTGCGTCATGTCCGAACACCGAGACCCTCCGGTCCACGATCTGACCCCCGAGGACGTCGCCCGCGGCATCGCCGAGGGCAAGGTGCTGCTGGTCGATGTGCGCGAGCCGAACGAGACCGAGTTGGAGCGCTATCCCGAGGCGGTGATCGTGCCGCTGTCGAGCTTCGACCCGGCCGAACTGCCCGATCCGCAGGGCAAACAGGTGGTGTTCGCCTGCCGCTCCGGCCGCCGCTCGGTGACAGCTTCGCAGGCCGCGCAGGCCCATGGACTGCCGTACAACTCGCACCTCGCCGGCGGGATTCTGGCGTGGAAGGCGGCGGGGCTTCCGACCGACACCGACTAGTCATGTGGAACTGAAGTTCATGTCATTATAAATTCTCGCTTTCACCTGCGTCGTGAGGGCGAGGTCATGACAAATGCAGTGGGGCGCCCGATCGCGCCGTTGGTTCTGAGCTCGGATGAACGGACGTCATCGAGCGCCATAACGAAAAGCCCAAGCCGTATCGATGGACCAAATCCGCAGATGAAATTCGCGCGTCGGTTAAGCGCTTTTGTCAGAAAACCCAACAGACATTATGCAGCGAACTTTAAATTCAGATGACTAGGGCGTGTACTCATAAACGCGCAGGAATGTCCGGCTCCGCTCAAATCTGCGAGGCGATTGTTTGGAGGCCCATGATGCGCACCAGTTGCCGCACCTCACGCTTTTGATCTTCCCTGAGCTGCAGGATCAAGGGTGTGGCAGTTTCAATAAGCCGCTGCACTTCCGGGCTATTCACATCGACATTCAGGGCCGCATTTTGGTGCTGGCCGCGCCGCTGAAAATATCGACGACCGATGTCACGTAATGCCGCTGCCACAGCGGGCCAATGTTCCGCTTGTTGCTGAGTCAACCGGAGCCGCTTTTCGATACCAGCGATCTGCCCGTCATTAAGAAACTTGACGTCGGACTGGCGGTCAGCAGTCGCAACCGAAAAGGCGAGGGCAAGGAATGCGGGATTGAAATTGGTATAAGATGGGCTGCCTAGAAGCAGCGCCTCGCGATCCGACTTGGCTGTTTGATTGGATGCCTGCGGCTCATTAGGGATTAGAAACAGTTGCGCCCGTCCGACAACCCGTGGCTGCGCCACGTAAGCGGTAAAGCCCGCGGCCGCGTAAACTGCCATGATGGCGGCCGACGCGGCTGTGACGCCCAAGGCAAGAATGCGGCCCGGCCAAAGCAGCGACAAAACCGGACTCCAACGCTGTTTGGACCAATTGTAGCATATGAAACCTCAAAAATTCCCGAATAACGACTTGAATGCTGCTAGTTCGGCGGAACCTATCTAAAACGAGGTGTTCGGGAATTCTTCCCCAGGGTGGCGGCCTTATCTTTGGAACATTGTGCCCGTTGAGGTAGTTGGCTCTTTGAAGGGCCACTCCCCATGACAATCGAAATTGACGGTCTGCGCGAAGCCTTGTTCGCGCAGATGAGACTTCCCCCACTGCCTGAATATTCGGGCAATACCGTTATCCTGAGGGCCTGTAAAACGCTTGCGGAAACCCGGGCTTCTCCAACCGTTGGCCAGCACGAACCTGATTTCAAAACTATTTAGCCGCTTCAAGAAGCAGCTCGTGCCTCAGGTCGTTGTTCATGACCCAGACGCCTTCCAACCTCTCGGGGGCAAACCGACATCGCGGAATTGACGCGTCGCATGAGCCGCCAGCATGTTTTATGAGGACCCGCCCTAAGCGCGCAACCCGTGATCGAGACATGACAAAGGCCCGGCGATGCACCGGGCCTTTGTGCGTGGCCGGGCTTATCCAAGCCCACCACACCGTCTGCCAAATCGTGGCCTAGGGACCAGGAGGGCAAATTCATAATTCGTCGAGATTATCCGGCACGTCGCCGTACTTCTTCAAGATCGTCGCGTCGGCGAAACTCCCCAAGCTTGGATCGCCCGAGCGCATGAACGACAGCGCGCCGGCGTTGGCGCGATCGCGCGACATTATCTCGGCCTTGCGATTGGCCTCGGGCACGCTTTGACATTCCAGCGCCTGCCCGGCGGCGCAGCCGTCTTCAGCCCGGACGAAGGGAAGGGCGACGTAATAGGTTACGGACATCGGGAACGTCCTCCTGGATGACAACGGTGAGAAGGCCGAGCACAGCCGAGAGCGCGCCAGCGACGGTGAACAAACCGGACCACATCGTCATCTCCCTTGCGCTTTCCGTTTCAATGTCTCGACGTGCGACAAATCGATCTTGGCGCCTTCCTCGGCGCAATCATGCGAGCAATAGAAGCGGCCGTCGTTGGCGTGGATGCAGGTCCCCCGAAACGGTTTCCGGCATGACGGCAGGAAACAGCAAGTCGGTGAACCGGCTTCGAGGTAGCGCGAGGTCACAGCTTCAGCTTCCGTCGCGCGGCCCAAACCACCAGAAACGCCCACATGTTTTCCTCCGTTGATTCCCGGCATGGAGCATATAGAACAAATCATGAACAAAAGGTCAAGAGGCACCGGCGGTGCTGCGTCAGGCAAACGGCCCGGCACCGAGACGTTTCAGGCCCGGTTCGGCAGGTTGGTTTGGCCCGGCGGGAGACAGCACTGGCATCTGCCCGGGAGCCGAACGTCGATGGCGCGTTGAGCTCGCGCTCGAAGAGTACGCCGCGGCTGTGCGCTACTCACGTGGTGAGCGGTCCGATTCTCAGCCTGGTGGCGCCGCGATCGAAATCTGCTTCAAGATTTCGAGGTCGGGCTTCAGCTCCTGATCGCCGGCAGGGACTTTGTTGAATTTCAAAATGTAGGTGACAATGTCCAGGTAGACCTGATCGCTCAGGCTGTGTTCCTCCTTGGGCGGCATCGTATCGCGGACCAATTCATACTTTTCCGCGATAGTTTTCCCAATCCAACCGAACTTGAATGATTTGTCGGAGAGATGTGGAATCTCGCGGTCGGTGCTGCGCAACTCCGCGCCGTGGCAGGTCACGCAATTGGCGTTGTAAGCGGCTTCGCCGCGCTTGGCTTGTTCATTGCTAAACACGCCGCTTGAAGTCGATTTCGCGGCTGGCTCTTGACCCTGCGCGATCCCGGCTGCGCCGAGCAGCATGAAGCCGGCGACGACACTGCAAAATTTCATTACGGATATTCCCTGCCTCGATGATTCTGCGGATGCGATGCTGACCTTAGCGGACAATGCATCTCAGCACATCGATCCTGATCTGAAGCGACGCTGGTCACGGTCTTTAGCGGGCATGGTCGCATGAGCGGTCGCTGGATCGAGGCATCGACCGCCGGTGAATTCACCCGTTTCCCTGTATCCACGAGGCGACAACGGGTGTTCAATCGCAGCGGGGGTGCGGCGGCTGCGGAGTAGAGGCCATGCAGGCTCTCACACTCATGATCGTTTACGTGCTGACCACTGCAATGGTGCAATTCATCGGGTTCCTGATCAGTCAAATCGTGGACTACGAATATCCGACCCTTGGCTTGATGACGTTCCTGGTCCTGTTCCTGGGAGCGTTTGGCGTCGCATGGCCGATTGCCGTGCGGATTACGGAAGTGTTGATCCGGCGCGCCGGATACGTGGTTGAGACCGAGCAAAGCGGCGGCGACGCGCGCCGTGACGTGGCGCCGCGCAAGGCGGCGGCTCGATAGTCGAACAGGACTTACGGACGAGCTGGCGGTTCGCCCTTTGGAGTGGGCCGGCCGCCAGCTCCATTTCGAGCCGACCCGCGAATTTTTCCGATTACCGCATCGGCGCGGCGTTGTAAGCTGATGACCAGCGGCGTTAATCGCAAGATCTGGAACGTCAGCGCCGCACGCAGACGTTCACGGCAAGGCACTGCCAACTGCCAACTGAGAGAGCCGATCATGGATTGCAATCGCCTCGCGGTTTTATTCGCTGTCACCGCCCTCCTGTTCGCGGTGCCGGCCTCCGCGCAGCCGCGTCCGAGCGATGTTGAGCTTGCGCAAATGTTGCGCGCCGGAGGGCACGTGATCGTCTTGCGACATGGCGCGACCCATGCAGATCAGGCTGACACCGACCCGCTCAACCACGAGAACCTCGCGAAACAGCGCCAACTGAATGCCAAGGGCGAGGAAGCCGCCAAGACGCTCGGCGAGGCCTTTAAGCGAATTGGCGCTCCCGTGAGCAAGGCCATCACGAGCCACTTCAACCGCGCCTATCAGACCGCAAAACTTGCCGGCTTCGACAATGTGGAAAAGAGCCTAGACCTTACCGAAGGCGGCCTGGTGGTTTCGCCGGACGAGAACAACCGGCGCGCTGCAGCATTCCGCAAGCTCGCCAGTGCGGCTCCGGCGGCTGGTACCAATGTCGTCATCGTCTCGCACAAGCCCAACATCATCGACGCGTTCGGCAAGGACTGGTTCGAGATCAAAGAAGGCGAGGCCACGATCTTCAAGCCGGACGGCGCGGCTTATAAAGTCGTCGCTCGTGTTCAGATGGACGAATGGCCACGCATCGCGGCAACGGCGAAACAGTGAACGGCATCCACCGCTTGCTCTCCGGGGGTTGCAAACGGAAACCGAAAGAAATTGGTGCGCCCTCTTGATATCCCGCTGGCGCGAGGCGGTTCGTGAATTCTCTCTTGCGATGTGGCGACGAGAGGCTAACGACGACGTAAGGGCCGTTGTGGCAAAAAAAGTCGGTCAGGCCGCAGCGCATGGTCGGCTGGGATCCGAGGTCATGGCCGCGGATGTTTGAAAGCGCGCGGTACAGCTGTCGCATTGCCAGCTGTTCCAAACACGACCGGGCGCATATTCCATACCTCGGGAAACAAACACAGTTGGCCGCACTTGGGACAGGACGGCCTGCCAAGTGGGCCTCGGTGTTCAAAGCTCATTCGCGGGAGATGCGAGGCCATCGGTGTGCTTCCCCTCCATGGGCCCCCAATTGGTAGCTGGACGATGTGGTGTTGTCGTGACCGTCAATTGGGGATAGCGGGAATATTTCGAGAAGTATCTTGCCCAAATTATTAACGTCGCCACCTCCGGGCGGACGAAACCGATATCCCTGCCCGAGTTCAAGTGCCTCTCGTCGTCCCGATGATGAACCTCGGTTCGGATGCCGGCGTCGAGCCGGAGTCTGCTAATGCATATTCAACAGACTCGGGTGGGACATGGTTGTCAAAATCGCAAGAATTGCGGCGTGGCTTCTGGTTGTTGCCATTGTTGTCATGACGCTCGGTCCACCGACGGTGCGGCCGGTCACCGGCTTCAACCGGAGCCTGGAACATGTCGCGGCCTTCGCGCTGCTCGGCCTGGCATTTGGCCTGGCCTATCCCAACCGTCGAATGCTGCTGGCCCTGATCGGTGTCGCCGTCGCCGCGCTGATGGAGACATTGCAGCTGGTGGTTCCCGGGCGGCACGCCTATTTCAGCGACTTCGTGATCAACGCCGCGGGCGCGTGCGCCGGGCTTGTTGTCGCTGTGTTGCTTGATGGCTCTGGCGCCGAACCGCCGGGGCCGGGGCGATGCGGCGGGACGGCGAATAGCCCGGGCGGCCGGCCGCCGCCCGGCGCAAAAAAAGCCCCGGATGTCCGGGGCCTTAGGTTCGCTGAAGCTCACGGAGATTTAACGGCCCCAGTTGAACTTGTATATCGTTTGCAGCAGACGAGCGCTTCTCGAGGCCGATGGCCATCCGCAGAACTGCGCGGAGTGGATCGAGTTGCGGTCCTACAACAAGCCGCCGCTCATCGCGTTTGCCGCGGACCTCCGCCGGTGCACCGGGCTATACTGCGGCGCGCCGTTCACCGGCCCAGGAGGGATCATGCGTGCCCTTGTCTGCGTTATTGCTGCGGCGATCGGCCTTGCCGCGCAGCCGGCGTTCGCGCAGGCCGACCGCGCCGCGGCGGCGTTCTGGAAAACCGTGCAGGCCACCTGCGACGCCACCGCGGCAAAGCCCGCCGGCGAAGTCGGCCAGCGCATCGCGCGCGCGGCAATCAACGAGTTCACCCAATTCGGCGGCCATGAGATCGATGCCAACGGCCGGCTGTTCCACTTCGGCCTGACCGAGGCCGAGCATGAGGAGGACGACGGCGGCGACCGGGCGGCGAGCGTCGGCCGGCTCGGCTGGTGGCAGGTGATGAAATACTGGCGCGCGCTGTTTGGCAACGACACCGCGGACAGCCTCGAGGTGCAGGGCTATCGCGACGCCTCGACCATGACCAAGGAGACTCAGACCGCGGCGATGCTGCGGAGTTCGGCGGGCCGGCTGTTGCGCGCCGCCGAAGCCGAGTCCGATCCGGAGACTCGCGAAGTCCTGCGCGAGGCGGCGTTGCGCGCCGCCATCATCGACACGCCGTGGTCGGCCGCCTTCATCAGCTATGTGATCCGGCAGGCCGGCGTCGGCGTGACGGCATTCAAGTTCAGCAACGCCCACCGCGCCTATATCTACGACGCGTTCGCGGCGAGCGCGGCCGAGCCGACCAACGAGGCCGGCGACCGGCTTTATCGGGCCTGTCCGCTCACCGCCACAAAGCCGCGCCCGGGCGATCTGGTTTGCCAGCAGCGCGAGCCCTCGCTCGCCGACGCCAGCGAAGAGGCGGTGCGCGAGCGCATCCGCTCGGAGCTCGGCGGCAGCGCCGCCGCGCGCACGGTCCGGCGCACCCATTGCGACGTGGTCGCGTCTGTCGATGCCAAGGCGCGCAAGGTCTATGTCATCGGCGGCAACGTCGCTCAGTCCGTCACCGCCAAGAAGCTGAATCTGCGGCGCGACCTGAAGTTCTCGGCGGCGCAGCAGGGCCATTGCGGCGGCGCCGGCGCCTGGACCCTGCCGCAGGCCTCGGGCCAGCCGCCGCGGCGCCCCCGGCCACCGCGAGAAATGCTCGCTGAACGACAAGAAATGGTTCGTGTTGCTGCAGGTGCGGTAGACTGTGATCAGGCGATTCAGTTGCCATGATTCAGCCGGAGCTTGGCTGTTGAGTTGCCTCGAGGATTCAAAGGGGATGCCATTGTTTCCAGCACGCCGGTTTGCCTCCATCGCCACGACAGCATCGCTGCTGATGGCAGGCGCCTGTTTCGTCGGCCTTGTCTCAACGGTGGATGCCCGCGCCCAAGGGGCCGCGGGCGCCTGTGAAGAGGCGGCCGGGCTTTCGGTGCTGCCGTCGCCGGTCACGCCGTGGAAGGGCGCGCCGCTCCGCGTCATCTTCGCCGCGGAGAAGCCGCTCGACGGCGAGCTTTCGCTGATCGGCCCCGACGGCAGCGTCGCCGCCAAATCGCGCGAGCGGCACGGCGGGCCGCCGTATTTCTGGTTCGCCGAGGTCAAATCGCCGGCCGCCGGCACCTGGCGCGCGACGCTGACCCGCGACCGCGGGGCACCGGCCGGCTGCGGCACGATCACCCGCGACATCGCCGTGCGCGCCGACCGGCCGCCGCCGCTCAGCGCCACGGCCGGGACCGTCTGGCCGCTGCGCAACGCCTGGAACCGCGCGACCGAAAACCTGTTCTCGGCCTGGATCGAGAAGCTGTTCGACGATCCGCTGGACGCCGCGCCGTCGTGGCCGGCGCTGCACGAGGTGCTGCGCGATCGCTCGCGCAACATGCTGTTCAATCATCTCGGTCTCGGCGAAGACGAGATGAAGATGGTGCTGCGCCCCGACTGCGCCGACCTGCCGTACTTCCTGCGCGCCTACTTCGCATTCAAGATGGGGCTGCCGTACGGCTACTCGAAGTGCTCGCGCGGCGGCGCCGGCCGGCCGCCGCAGTGCACCCAGTGGTTCAGCATTCAGAACCACGAGGCGCCGCGTCCCGCCTCCGAACAGACCAGCGCGCCGGGCGCCGCGAACGCTGCGGCTCCGGCGAGTGCAGCGCCGCCCAGGCCGCTCGGGCTTGCGGCGTCATTCGGCCAATATTCGCGGACGCTCGCCGACGCCGTGCATTCCGGCTCCGGACGGACGGCGGCCGCCGACAACAACACCGATTATTATCCGGTCTCGCTCAAGGAAGAGACGCTGCGGCCGGGCACCGCGTACCACGATCCCTATGGGCACGTTCTGATGATCGTGCGGCGCGTGGCGCAGACCGAGGGCTCGGCCGGCATCATTCTCGCGGTCGACGGCCAGCCCGACGGCACGGTGGCGCGCAAGCGCTTCTGGCGCGGCAATTTCCTGTACGCGCAGGATCCGGCGCTCGGCGGCCCCGGCTTCAAGCGCTTCCGCCCGATCGCGCTCGACAGGAGCGGCGTGCTGCGGCGGCTGAGCAACGACGAGATCGCGAAAAATCCGCAGTACGCCGATTTCTCGCTCGAGCCGTCGCGAATGGGGGTCGAAGACTTCTACGACCGCATGGATGACGTGATGTCGCCGTCGCCGCTCGATCCGCTGGGCGCGATGAAGGAGGCGATCACCTCGCTCGACGAGCAGGTGAAGACGCGCGTCACCTCGGTCGAGAACGGGCGGAAGTACCTGAACAGCGGGCGCGGCGAAGCCAACATGCCGGACGGCGCGGCGATCTTCGAGACGACCGGCGCATGGGAGGATTTCGCGACGCCGTCGCGCGATCTGCGGCTGCTGATCGCGATCGACGTGGTGCGCGGCTTCCCGGATCGCGTGGCGCGGCGGCCCGAGCGCTATGCGATGCCGCGGGGCAAGAGCGTCGCCGACGTGAAGGCCGAATTGCAGAGCGTGCTCGCGTCGGAGCTTTCGACCCGCAAGTTTTCGTATCTGCGGAGCGACGGCTCGTCATGGACGCTCACGCTCAAGGACGTGTTCGACCGCGCCGCCGACCTCGAGATGGCGTACAACGTCAACGACTGTGTCGAGCTGCGCTGGGGCGCGCCGGCCCGGAGCGACGAGGCCTCGACCTGCAAGCGCTATGCGCCGGGGGCGCAGCGCACCAAGATGACCAAGTACCGCGCCTGGTTCCACGAGCGCCGCCGCCCGCCGCGCGCTTAGCAGCACGTGGCACGCCTCGTTCGAAGGGCGTGATTTTCCGTCTTGCGGCTCCGACCGATCCTTCCAGCCGGCCGCAATCATCGGTATGCTGGCCCGTCTTAGAGTGACGCGAACGAACGTCACCTTTCGGAGCCGATCCTGGGGAGGCAATCATGCGACTTGGCTTTCTGTGGTTTCTCGCAAGCATTGGCATTGCTCTGCTGCCGGCAGGAGCGGCGCCCGCACAAGCGCAATCGGCGGCGCTGACCGGCCAGGTCTCGTCGGCCGATGAGCCCGCCATGGAAGGCGTTCTCGTCAGCGCCAAGAAGGCGGGCTCCGCCGTCACGGTCACCGTGGTGTCCAATGAGCAGGGCCGCTACGCCTTTCCGGCGGACCGGCTCGATCCCGGCAACTACACCATCTCGATCCGCGCGATCGGCTACAAGCTCGACGGCCCGAAGACCGCCGAAGTCGCGGCCGGCGCCGCCGCCACCGCCGATCTCAAGCTCGGCAAGGTCAAGAACCTGACCGCACAATTGTCGAGCGGCGAGTGGCTCGTCAGCATGCCGGGCGAGGACAAGCAGAAGGCCTTCCTGACCATGTGCGTCGGCTGCCACACCTTGCAGCGGGTGCTGACGTCGACGCACAGCCCGGCCGAGTTCGAGCAGGTGTTCCTGCGCATGTCGCGCTATTCGCCGGGCTCGACGCCGACCCATCCGCAACCGCTGTTGCCGGGTCCGCGCGGCGAGCGGCCGGCCGTCACCGGCGATGCCGCCAAGGCTGCGGCGGAATATCTCGCCAGCCTCAGCCGCGGCAATGCCGAAGCAACCGAATATGAACTCAAGGGATTGCCGCGTCCGAAGGGCCGCGCCACCCGCGTCATCGTCACCGAATACGATCTGCCGCGCAAAGAGGCGATGCCGCACGACGTGATCGTCGATGCCGATGGCAAAGCCTGGTACTCGGACTTCGGCCATCAGTTCGTCGGCGTGCTCGATCCCAAGACCGGCGCGGTGAAGGACATTCCGATCCCGGTGCTGAAGCCCGAGCAGCCCAAGGGCGGCCTCGATCTCGAATTCGATCCGCAAGGCAACGTCTGGCTGTCGATGATGTATCAGGCCGGCGTCACCAAGATCGACCGCAAGACCCACGAGGTGAAGGCCTATCCGTTCCCGAAGGAATGGCAGTCGGCCTCGACGCAGGCGTCGATGGTGTCGCCGCAGCATTCCGACGTTGACGGCAAGGTGTGGAGCAACAACCAGGAGGATCACTACGGCTATCGGCTCGATGTCGCGACCGGCCAATGGGAGAATTTCGGCCAGGCCAAGGACCCGGCCGGCCGGCAGATCCGCGCCTATGGCATGCCGACCGACCGCAACAACAATGTCTACCAGCTCGGCTTCAGCGCCACCCACATCGGGCTGCGCAAGGTCAACGAAGGCGGCCTGGTCCGCATCTGGGCGACACCGACCGAGCTGTCGCGGCCGCGCCGCGGCCGGGTCGACGAGCAGAACCGGCTGTGGTTCGCCGAATACGGCGCCAACGGCATCGGCATGTTCGATCCGAAGACCGAGGCCATCAAGGAATGGAAGCTGCCGACGCCGTGGAGCGCGCCTTATGACGTGGTCTTCACCAAGCGCGGCGAGGCCTGGACCGGGTCGATGCTGAACGATCAGGTCGCGCGGCTCGACACCAAGACCGGCGAGGTCGTCGAGTATCTGCTGCCGCGCACCACCAATATCCGCCGCGTGTTCGTCGACGACAGCGGGGCGCGGCCGGCGTTCTGGGCCGGCAGCAACCATGGCGCATCGATCGTCAAGCTCGAACCGCTCGATTAGTGGAGAACGCCATGTCGTCGGTCTTCAAGGCGCTTGCGGGCGCGCTCGCTGTCGGGCGCGCTCGCAATCCCGCCCACGCGCAAGGCGTCATCTCCGAACGCAACGTCTCGTCGCATGGCGCGGGCGATCGCCAATGCCGCCATGGAATGCGCCAACAACGGCGCCGGGCTCTCGGTCGCGGTGGTCGATCGCTCGGGCCAGCTCAGGGTGCTGATCCGCGGCGACGGCTCGCCGCCGCATGGCATGGAGCTGGCGCGCCGCAAGGCCTACACGGCGCGGACCTTTCGGCGCACGTCGCTCGATTGGGCCAAGCGCAGCGAGACCACCAATCAGGCCAGCGCAACCTCGCCGACGTGATCGCGCTCGGCGGCGGCGTGCCGATCAACGTGGGCGACGAGACGATCGGCGCCGTCGGCGTCAGCGGAACGTCCGGCGGCCAGGAGGGCGACGACAGCTGCGCCAAGGCCGCCATCGCAAGGTGGCCGACCAACTCAAGTAGCGGTTTCAAGAATTAAAAATCAGGGGAGGTGCGGCGATGCGCTTCGGTGCAAGGTTGCTGTTCGCCGTCGCGGTCGTCCTCGTTGCCGCGCCTGCTTATGCGCAAAACCTGAAACAGGTCGCCTACGATCACGATCCCAGAGCACGCCGATCAACAACAGTTTGGCAGTCTGACGATCGATCAGGCGAGCGGGCTCGGCTATCTCGCCGACAAGAGACAACAAGGGTGTTGTCGTGTTCGACACCAAGACCGACACCTATGTCTCGCGCGTCGGCGGCTTCGTCGGCGTGGCGAAAAACGGCAACACTTCGGGTCCCAACGGCATCGTGGTGGTCAGCGGCGGCGCCGAGGTCTGGGTGAGCGACGGCGATAGTGTCGAATCACGGTCATCGACACGAAATCCGGATTGCTCACCAAGGCCAAGATTGTCACCGGCGGCACCTGCGCGCGCCAACGGTATGGCGTTTGATCCGAACAGCAGAGTCATGATCGTCGCCAACTCAAACGACGCACCGCCTTTCCTCAGCCTGCATTTCCACCGAACCGGACCACAAGATCGATCGACCAATTTCCATCCCGGAGTTGGACCGAGAATCTGGAGCGCTCCGCCTATCATGCGCCAAGCGGCACGTTCTACACGGTCATCCCAGTGTTTCGCGCCGACACGACGAAGGGCTTGCGCCAAGAAGCCGACCCGAAGAGCGGCAAGCTCGTAAAGCTTGTTACGAGGATCGAGGGTTGCCACCCCGCAGCAGCCTGTCGATCGTCACGGACCAGACCATTTTCATGGGTTGCAGCAACGGCCACGGCCCAACCCCGAAGCCGGGCCGCGATATCGCGATTTTCGACATGGCAACCGGCAAGGTAAATCCATCAGCACCGGCCTGGGCGGCAACGGCGGCTCGACCATCAACTCCAAGCTTGGCCTCTATTACCACGCGGCCACCAATGCGGCGGTCAATGTCGTCGACATCAAGACCCAAAAGCTCGTGCAGAAGGTGCCGACGTCGGTAGAGAGCGCGTTCGCTCGATGTGAGTGTTGGCCAACGGCCGTATTTACCTCGCGACAACCGCCAACAACGGTCCGTGTGGCGGCTGCATCCAGGTCTTCGCGCCGGAATAGATAATCGCCATGTACCTGCCCGATCATTTTCGCGTCGAGGATGTGGCCGGAGATGCATGCGTTGATGCGTGCCAGACGTTTTGCCACGCTGATATCGGCCGGCCCGGCCGGTCTTTATGGGCAAGCCATCTGCCGACCGTGCTCAAGGACGACGGTGCCTTACGGCGTGGGTCGAATGTCACCTAGCGCGGGCCAATCCGCATTTGCCGCGATCTTGCCGAGGGCAACGAGGCGCTGATAATCTACAGGGGCCCGAGGGCTACATCACGCCGAACTGGTATCCCTCAAAAGCCGAGCACGGCAAGGTCGTGCCGACATGGAATTATGCGGTGGTGCATGCCACGGGCCGTCCCGAAGTGATGAAGGAAAAAGCCTGGCTGCTCCGCCACGTCACCGAGCTGACGGCCCAGCAAGAGAGGACCGAAGCCAAGCCATGGGCACTGTCGGATGCGCCCGACAGCTATATCGATGTCATGCTGCGCGGTATCGTCGGTTTCCGTTTCGCCATCACGCGGCTCGAAGGCAAGTGGAAGATGAGCCAGAACCGCGAGGCCATCGATCAGGAGGGCGTCGTGCACGGCCTGAACACGAGAGCGGCCGGCGACGATCTTGAGATGGCCGAAATCGTCTCGCGACGGATCGCGTCAGACAAATAGCGGCATGCGCTCGGGAGCGCCGCTGTTCGGCGCTTCGCATTCGTGATAGGGTCCGATCCGACAATGAGGAACT
>CAWKOD010000045.1:0-154454 GCA_963850885.1 uncultured Alphaproteobacteria bacterium
AAGAGCAATCAGGAAGGCGCTGACGTAGCGCACGCCGACCACCTGCATCACGTCCATATGCGTGCCGAGATACTTCGCCATGCAATCGAGACAGGCGAAGGACGCGACCGCCCCGCACATCAGACCAATGCCGACCAGCCGCTGGCGGCGTTGCTCGTGGGCGGCGTCGGTCAATAGGTGGCCCGCCCGCCGGAGATGTCGAACACCGCGCCGGTCGAGAACGAGCACTCGGCCGACGCGCAAAACGCGACCAGCGCCGCGATTTCCTCGACCGCGACGAAACGGCCGCGCGGGATTTTCGACAGCATGTAGTCGATATGCTCCTGCGACATCTGCTCGAAGATCGCGGTTCGGGCCGCGGCCGGCGTGATGGCGTTCACCGCAATGTCATAACTCGCCAGTTCCTTGCCGAGCGATTTGGTTAGCGCGATGACGCCCGCCTTCGAAGCAGAATAAGCCACTGCGTTCGGATTGCCCTCCTTGCCGGCGATCGAGGCGATGTTGACGATACGGCCGTAGTTCTGCGCGATCATCAGCGGCACGATGGCGCGACAGCAGTAGAATGCACTGTCGAGATTGACCCGCATTACCTCGTGCCAGGCGCCGATCGGATAGTCCCAGGTCGCCACATTGGGACCGCTGATGCCGGCGTTGTTGACCAGGATGTCGATCCGGCCGAACGCCTTCAGCATCGCATCGCGTGCGGCTTCGATCTCAATGAGCTTGGTGACATCGGCCGCAAACGCCGCGATCCGACCGTGCTGCTGCAATTCACCTGCAATCTGTTCGGCCAGCTTTCCATCGCGGTCCCAGATCGCGACCGAGGCGCCCGATTCCAGAAGCCGATCGACGATCGCCCGTCCGATGCCCTGCGCACCGCCCGTGACGACGGCGCTGCGCCCGCGGAGATCGATGGTGTTGGCCATTTCGAGAAAATAACGGAGGCCGCCTCGACTTGCGAGCGTCGAATTGGCACGGCAGCCCTGTGCCGCGCTTGATCGCACCTCGCCGATAACGTAATGATGGCGATGCGGGGCTCGCGGCGGTCGCCCCGCGCTTCCAAGGCTCGCAAGGCCCAAGCACCGCCTCCTCTGAACGGAGGGGGCTATGCGTTCAGCAAGCTATTTCATCTCACCGAGCGATCTCCGGAATCCGATCGGCACGGCGCAGTCGCCGCAGATCGTCGATAAGAGCAACTGGCCGGCCAGGGTGGCTTGAATGGCTACAACTGAGACCACACGGACATCGGTCGGCGCGCAGACCTCGAGCTTCGGCGAGTTCTTCAAGGTCTGGCTCAAGATCGGCTGCATCAACTTCGGCGGGCCGGCCGGCCAGATCGCCATGATGCACCGCATCGTGGTCGACGAGAAGAAATGGATCGAGGAGTTGCGGTTCCTGCACGCGCTCAACTTCTGCATGCTGCTGCCGGGGCCGGAGGCGCAGAAGCTTGCGACCTACATCGGCTGGCTGCTGCATGGCGTGCGCGGCGGGCTGGTGTCCGGCATTCTGTTCGTGCTGCCGGGCGCCTTGGTGATGCTGGGTTTGAGCCTGCTCTACGCGCTCGGCCGCGGCATCGCCGCGATCGACGGCGCACTGTTCGGCATCAAAGCGGCCGTGCTGGTCATCGTGATCGAGGCGCTCTGGCGCATCGGCAAGCGCGCCCTCAAGACCGAACTGCTGATCGCAATATCAGGTTTGGCCTTCGTCGGAATTTTCTTTCTGGCGCTGCCGTTTCCGTTGATCGTCGGCGCCGCGGCGTTGATCGGATACGTCGTCGCGCGGAAGGCGCCGGCTCGGCTCGGATTGTCCGGCACGGTCGATATCGTCGCGACCTCCGGCGGCAATCCGTGGCGACAATTCACATGGGCTGCAGCCATTGGTCTTGCCTTGTGGGCGACGCCGATCGCGTTGGCGGCCATCACGCTCGGGCCAAACCATGTGCTGGTCAGCATCGGAATGTTTTTCTCCAAGCTCGCCGTGGTGAGCTTCGGCGGCGCCTATGCGGTGCTCGCCTATATGGCGCAGCAGGCGGTCGAGACCCATCACTGGATGACGGCGCCGGAAATGGTCGACGGTCTCGGCCTTGCCGAGACCACGCCGGGCCCGCTGATCCTGGTGACGCAGTTTGTCGGCTTCCTCGCGGGCTTCCGCGAGGCCGCGCCGTTCTCGCCGGTGACGGCCGGCGTGCTTGGCGCCATCATGACCACCTGGGTCACCTTCGTGCCGTCGATGCTGTGGATCTTCGCCGGCGCGCCGTTCATCGAGCCGCTGCGCGCCAACCGGCGCCTTTCCGGTGCGCTCGCCGCCATCACGGCCGCCGTGGTCGGCGTCATCCTCAATCTGTCGGTGTGGTTCGCGCTGCACGTGCTGTTCGGCCAAGTGACGGAACGGCACTCCGGATGGCTGCGCTGGTACGCGTTCAATCCGCTCGGGCTCGATCTCAAGGCGACGGCGCTGGCTGTGATCGCGGCAGTGCTCGCGTTCGGTTTCCATCGCGGGCTGATCGAGGTCGTCGCGGTGATGGCGGCGTTGGGGATCGCCATGCGGCTCATTCTTGGCGCCTGAAACGCGAGCAGAGCATTACGAAAAATTAATCGGTTCCCGTGGCTTTCAGCCCCGTGGGCGAATTGTCGCATCCGAGAGCGCGTGCTTAGAGTGCCCTCGGGAGCGGCGACATTCTTTTGCGCGGAGACACCCATGTGGGTCCTTCTCATCTATGTCGTCCTGATGATCGCCGGCGACGTGGTCGACGTCGGCATTGGGGCGGTGGCCTCGAACATGTGGGGTGACCCGATCAGCCTGCCGATCTTCCTGGCGTGTTACTTCGTCACGCTGGCGCTTGCCTGGGTGGCTGCGGTCAAGATCGCGGAATCGTTCAAGCTGACGACCTAGTCTAGTTGAGCATGATCTTGTCCGAAAACCGGTTCCCACTTTTCGGGATCATGCTCTAGGCTTCGCGCGCGATCGCGCTCTCGTGCCAGCGGCGCAGCGCGAGATGCGTCAGCCATGACAGCAGCGCGAAGATCGCGATGCCGGTGAGCGACAGCAGCAGCAGCGCCGCGAACATGCGCGGGATGTTGAGGCGATAGCCCGACTCGGCGATGCGATAGGCGAGACCGGAGCCGGCTCCCGCGGAGCCGGCGGCGATTTCCGCCACCACCGCACCGATCAGCGACAGCCCGCCGGCGATTTTGATTCCGGCCAGCATCTGCGGCAGCGCCGCCGGGAGCTTCAACTCGGCGAGCACCTGCCAGCGCGACGCGCCGTACAGCCGGAACAGGTCGGCGAGGTTGTGATCGACCGAATTCAGTCCGAGCGTGGTGTTGGCCAGCACCGGAAAGAACGCCACGATCCAGGCGCAGGCTAGCACCGCGGCCTGCTGCGGCAGATAGATCAGCAACAGCGGCGCGATCGCCACCACCGGCGTCACCTGCAAGATCACGGCATAGGGATAGAGCGAATGCTCGATCAGCCGCGACTGGTTGAACAGCACGGCCAGGCCGATGCCGCCGGCCACCGCGAGCGCCAAACCTTCGAGCGTCGTTTCCAAGGTGGCGAGCAGCGACGACCACAGGATCGGCCAGTCAGTAAAGAGCGTCGAAAGCACCAGCCCGGGCGACGGCAGGATGTACGGCGGAATGCCGTTGATGCGGACGACGAGGTCCCACAGCACGATGCCGAGCGCGAGAACGCCGGCCGGCGCCAGGATGCGGAGCGCACGCTCGTTCATGCCGCCGCTCCCGCATGCGCATGCATGGCCCGATGCAAGGCTTCAGACGCGACGCGACAGTAGCCCGCATATTCCGCCGAGGTGCGGAACTGGGCGTCACGCGCCGGCGTATCGATCGCAAGCTCGCTCGACACCCGCCCGGGCCGGCCGGTCATCACCACGATGCGGTTGGAGAGAAACACCAATTCGAACACCGAATGGGTGACGAACACCACGGTCATATGCAGCTCGCGCCACAGCGCGACCAGGTCGTCGTTGAGCTTGAAGCGCGTGATCTCGTCGAGCGCCGCGAACGGCTCGTCCATCAGCAGCACGCGCGGCGCGGTGACGAGCGCGCGCGCGATCGACACCCGCATCCGCATGCCGCCGGAGAGCTCGCGCGGATAAGCCTCGGCGAAGTCGGCCAGGCCCACCCGCGACAGCGTTGCCATGATGCGGGGCGCGGCGGCAGCCTTGTCCACGCCGGCTAGTTTGAGCGGCAGGAAGACGTTGCCGAACACCGTCGTCCAGGGCATCAAGGTCGGCTCCTGGAACACGAAGCCGATGCCGCGGCGGGCATCGGCGCCGTCGCGCCAGGCCACCGTGCCGCGCGACGGCTCGCTCAAACCCGCGATGATGCGAAGCGCCGTCGACTTGCCGCAGCCCGAAGGCCCGAGCAGCGACAGGAACTCGCCGTCGCGCACGTCGAGATCGAGTCCGTCGAGCGCCAACAGGCCGGTGCCGAACAGCTTGCCGACGCCGCGCAGGGAAACGATCGGCGCGGAAGGGGAAGCCGCCATCGAGACTATTTCCGCAGTCCGAGCTCGGTCAGAAACGCCACCCAGCGCTTGACCTCGGCTTCGTGGTGGGCGGTGAACTCCTTGACGCCCTGCCCGATCATCGGCTCGAAGCCGATGTCGCGGAATTTTTTCTGGATGTCGGGCTGGTTGACCACCTCGACGATCGCCTCGCCGAGCTTCTTGCGGACGTCTTCCGGCATTTTCGGCGGACCATAGATGCCGAGCCAGCCGGTCAGCACGATGCCGGGAACGCCGGCCTCCTCGAACGTCGGCAGGTCCGGCAGCGACGGCAGGCGCTTCGCGCTGCTCACCGCGAGCCCTTTGATCGCGCCCGAGCGGATCTGCTCCATCACCACCGGATAGACCTCGATGATGGTGTCGAGATGGCCGCCGATCAGATCGTTCAACGCCAGCGGGCCGCCTCGATAGGGCACGTGCACCATGCTGGTGCCGGTCTTCTGCATGAAAAGCTCGCCGGCGAGATAATCCATCGCGCCGACGCCGGTCGAGCCGAAGGTCAGCTTGCCCGGCCGTTCCTTGGCATAGGCGATGAACTCCTTCACCGAGTTCACCGGCATCTTGTTGTTGACCACCATCGCGGTCGGATATTCGGAGGTGCCGGCGATCGGCACCACGTCCTTCAGCGGGTCGAACGACGCCTTGGTGTCGATGGCGTAGTTGATCACCAGCGAGCCGACGATTGCCGACCATCAGCGTGTAGCCGTCGGCGTCGGCCTTGAGCAGTTCACGCAGGCCCAGCACGCCGTTGGCGCCCGGCTTGTTCTCGACCACGACCGGCTGACCGAGCTTGGCGCGCAAGGCTTCGGCGACGATGCGCCCTGACAGATCGGTGATGCCGGCCGGCGGGAACGGAATGAGCAACCTGATCGGCCGCGACGGATAATTGTCGGCGGCGGACGTCGTGGCGGAAAGAGCAACACAGAACAGCAGAGCGAGAAACGCGCGCATTGCAGCTCCCGTCATTTGCGCAGGTCGACGCCCACGCCCTTGTTCACGAATTGTAGGCTGTAGGCCTTCTTATAGTCGATGGCGCCCTTGACCACGCCGGCGGCCACCATCTTGTCGAAGAAGCTCTTCATGCGCGCGTCGGTCATGGCGCCGATGCCGCCCTTCATGGTGTCGCCGGAATCGACGATGCCGTATTCCTTCATCTTGGCGATCGAATAGGCGATGCGGGCGTCGGTCATCTCCGGATTGTCGCGCTTGATGCGCGCGTTCGCCGCGGCATTGTCGCCGTAGAGATAATTCGCCCAGCCGATCGCCGAGGCATCGACGAAGCGCTGCACCAGATCGGGCTTGTTTGCCACCAGATCGCGGCGCGTCTCGATCAAGGTCGAATAGCTGCCCCAGCCCTGATCGGCGAGCAGGAAGATTTTCGGCTTGAAGCCGCCCTGCGTCTCGATGGCGTAGGGCTCCGACGTCACGTAGCCCTGCATCGCGGTCCGCTTGTCGGCGAGGAACGGCTGCGGGTTGAAGGTGTAGGGCTTCACCTGCTGCTCGCGGAAGCCGAAGTCGTGCTTCATCCATTGGAAGTAGGACGCAACGCCCTCGTTGGAAATCAACAGCGTCAGTTTCTTCAGGTCCTCGAATTTTTCGATGCCCTGGTCGGGATGCGCCAACAGAACCTGCGGGTCCTTCTGAAAGATCGAGGCCACCACCAAGGTCGGGATGTTCTGCGCGACCGCATCGAAAGCCTGGAGCGTATTCGCGCTCATGTAGAACTCGATCCGGCCGGCGATCAGTTGCAGGCGATGGTTCACGTTCGGCCCGCCTGGCATCAGGGTGACGTCGAGGCCGTGCTTCTTGTAGGTCCCGTCGACCAGCGCCTGGTAGAAGCCGCCGTGCTCGGCCTGCGCCACCCAGTTGGTGGCAAACGAGACCTTGTCGAGTGGCTGGGCCTGCGCCGCACCGCAGACCAACGCGGCGGCGAGAGTCAAAGCCCGCGCAATCGTCGCAACCATCGCCAGACCTCCTGTTGCGCGGACAATACGAAAGGCACCGCAGCTTGGCGAGGCCAAAGCCGTCGGCCCGGGAATGCCCGAATTTCCTCAAGAGTTGGCTTGAACCTTTTGCCGGCTGACGCCGACCAATGGCCATACGGCGGCTGACCCCCATCACCCGCCGCACCCTAACGATCGGCGTGAGAAGCCCCCCTTCCCCCACGCCGTTCGATCGGCCCGCCCGATTTCGTCCCCCATCGGGCGGGCCACCCCTTTTTTCGTTGACACTCCGGCGCCTTCGATTGAGCAATGGCGGCGACGTGTCCGCTTTCGCGTTTGGGGAATTGCCATGAAAAAAGGCCTTCGGTCCCGCCTCGCCCAATACGGCGACGAGGAGTTCGCGCTGTTTCTGCGGCGCGGGTTTCTCAAGGGCGCGGGTTTCACCGACGAGGCGCTCGACCGGCCGATCGTCGGCATCCTCTCCACGGCCTCCGACTTCAACCCCTGCCACAAGACCGCGCCGCAGGTCGCCGAAGCCATTTCCCGCGGCGTCCGCATGGCCGGCGCGCTGCCGTTCGTGTTTCCGACGGTGTCGCTGCACGAGGCGTTCTCGTACCCGACCTCGATGCTGCTGCGAAACCTGATGGCGATGGACGTCGAGGAGATGATCAAGGCGCTGCCGCTTGACGCCGTGGTGCTGATCGGCGGCTGCGACAAGACCATTCCGGCCGAATTGATGGGCGCGATCTCGGCCGACATGCCGGCGATCATCGTCAACGTCGGCTCGATGCTGGCCGGCAAGCACGAGGGCACGCGGCTCGGCGCCTGCACCGATTGCCGGCGGCTGTGGGCGCAATTCCGCGCCGGCACGCTCGACGGGCCGGACTTGAACCGCGCCCACGATCAGCTGATGCCGACCTCCGGCACCTGCATGGTGATGGGCACCGCCTCGACCATGGCCTGCATGGCCGAGACCCTGGGCTTCATGCTGCCGGGCTCGGCGACGGCGCCCGCGGTGTCGTCCGACCGCTGGCGCTTTGCCGAAGCGACCGGCAAGCGCGCCGCCGAGATGGCCAAGACCGGCGGGCCGAAGCCGAGCGAGCTTCTCACCAAATCCGCGCTGAAGAACGCCTCGGTGGTGCTGCAGGCGACCTCGGGCTCGACCAACGCGATCGTGCATCTCGCCGCCATCGCCGGGCGCGCCGGCATCACCTACGACTTGCAGGAGCTCGACCGCGTCGGCCGCGACGTGCCGGTGCTGCTCGATCTGAAGCCCGCCGGCAACAATTTCATGGAGGACTTCCACGTCGGCGGCAGCCTGCCGTCGCTGTGGCGGCGGTTGAAGGATCATCTCGATCTCAACGCCAAGACCGTCAACGGCGAGACCATCGGCGAGATCATCGCGCGCTGGCCGGCTTACGTCGACGACAAGATCATCCGCCCGCTCGACAACCCGCTGGTGAAGAGCGAAGCGATCGCGATCCTCACCGGCAACCTCGCGCCGGGCGGCGCCGCGATCAAGCTCGCCTCGGCGACGCCAGAATTGTTCCAGCATGAGGGACCGGCGCTGGTGTTCGACTCGCTGGAGGATCTGGAAAAACGCATCGACGATCCGAATCTCAACGTCACGCCGCAGACCGTGATGGTGCTGCGGAACGCGGGGCCGATCGGCGCGCCGGGGATGCCGGAGGCCGGCGCGCTGCCGATCCCGAAGAAGCTCGGCTCCAAGGGCCTCAAAGACATGGTGCGGCTGTCCGACGCGCGGATGAGCGGCACCGCGTTCGGCACCGTGGTGCTGCACGTGTCGCCGGAGGCCGCAGCCGGCGGGCCGCTGGCGCTGGTTCACGACGGCGACCGGATCGAGCTCGACACCAAGGGCCGCAAGCTGAACCTCAAGGTCGACGATGCCGAGCTCGCGAAGCGCCGCGCACAATGGAAGCCGCCGCAGAAGCCCGCCCGCGGATTCGTCCGGCTTTACACCGATCGGGTGACGCAGGCCGAGCACGGCTGCGACTTCGATTTTCTCTCCGGCAAGCAGAGGCTGACGGCGGTCTGAATTACTGTCCTAGTTCCTTGCGCACGATCTTGGCGCCCTCGACCATCGGCGCACATCTTTCCGAACGCCACCTCGCGCGGCAGATATTTCAGCCCGCAGTCCGGCGCCACCACGATGCGCTCCGGCGCAACGTAAGGCAGCGCGCGGCGGATGCGGGCGGCGACCGTCTCCGGCGTCTCGATCTTCATGTCGGAAAGATCGAGCGTGCCGAGGATCACGGTCTTGCCCGGCAGCTTCTCCAGCACCGAGCAGTCGAGGCCGGACTGCGCGGTCTCGATCGACACCTGCTGGACCGATGAGCCTGCGAACTCCGGCAGGAACGAATAGCCCTCCGGCCGCACGTGGATCACGGCGGCATAGCCGAAGCAGATGTGCACCGCGGTCGTGCCCTTCACGCCGTCGAGCGCGGCGTTGAACGCCTTCAAGCCGTATTTCCGCGCCTTCTCCGGCCGCGCCTGCATGTACGGCTCGTCGATCTGCACGATGTCGGCGCCGGCCGCGAACAGGTCCTTGATCTCGGCGTTGACGGCGGCGGCGTAGTCGAGCGCCATCTCCTCCTCGTCCTTGTAGAAATCGTTCTGCGCCTGGCACGACATCGTGAACGGCCCCGGCACCGTGATCTTGATCGTGCGCGTGGTGTGGGCGCGCAGAAACTTCACGTCGTCGACTTCGACCGGATGCTTGCGGCGCACCTTGCCGGCGACGCGCGGCACCGGATTGGGATGGCCGGAGCGGTCGAGCGCCGTGCCCGGGTTGTCGATGTCGACGCCTTCGAGCGCGGTGGCGAAGCGGTTGGAGTAGCTTTCGCGCCGCATCTCGCCGTCGGTGATGATGTCGAGGCCGGCGCGCTCCTGGTCGTGGATCGCGAGCAAGGTCGCGTCGTCCTGCGCCTGCGCCAGATGCTCCGGCGGCACGGTCCACAATTCCTTGGCGCGCACCCGCGGCGGGAAGCGGCCGGCGAGCTTTTTGCGGTCGATCAGCCATTCCGGCTGGGCGTAGGAGCCGACCAGCGAGGTCGGCAGCAGCGGCAACGGCATTGGCATTGGCGTCCTCCCACTTTTCTTGTTCGTCACGCTCTGCGAGAGCGTGCGGAGGTCATTGGAAACTCATCGCCAGCACGCGCGCAACATGAATCGCCTCGCGGCCGGTGCCGTCGTGGATCTGGTGGCGGCACGAGGTGCCGTCGGCGACGATGATGGTGTCGGCCCCGGCCTTGCGCACCGCGGGCAGCAGCGACAGCTCGCCCATCGCCTTCGACACGTCGATGGTGTCGGCGGCATAACCGAACGCGCCGGCCATGCCGCAACAGCTCGATTCGATCGGTTCGACGGTGAGACCGGGAATGAGCCTGAGCACGGCTTCGACCGGCGCTGAAAACGTCGAACGCCTTCTGATGGCAATGGCCGTGCACCAGCGCGCGGTCGGCGATGGTCTTGAGCGGCAGGTTGAGCCGCCCCGCTTTGGCCTCGCGCGCCAGAAACTCCTCGAAGGTCACGGCGTGGTCGGCGAGCACGCTTGGCCGTTTCGCTCTTCACCATCGCCGGCACCTCGTCGCGGAAGCTGAGCAGGCAGCTCGGCTCCAAGCCGACGACCGGCACGCCGCGCGACACGAACGGCTCAAGCGCGGCAAGCGTCCGCTCGGCCTCGACGCGCGCCTCGTCCACCTTGCCGATGGAAAGAAAGGTTCGGCCGCAGCACAACGGCCGCGACGAGCCATCCAATGGTTTGGCGATCTGCACCCGATAGCCGCCGGCGTTGAGCACAGCCGAGCGCGGCGTCCAGATTCTCGCGCTCGAAATAGCGGTTGAAGGTGTCGGCGAACAGCACGACTTCGCTGCCGTTCGCGTTTGACGCGGCGGTGTCATCGAAAACATCCGAGCGCCAGCGCGGCAACGAGCGCCTTGCGCTGAAGCCCGCGATCGCCTCCGACAGTTTCGCCGCGCCGGGAATGACGTCGCGCAGATTGAGCAGCCACGGCAGCTTCGCCGCATAGGGCGCGTAGCGCGGCAGATAGCCGACCAGCCGGTCGTGCAGCGACAGGCCGTATTTCTCCGCGCGCGCCGCCTGCACCTCGATCTTCATCTTCGCCATGTCGACGCCGGTCGGGCATTCGCGGCGGCAGCCCTTGCAGGACACGCAGAGCTTCAGCGTCTCGGCCATCTCATCGGAGGTCAGCGCATCCGGCCCAAGCTGCCCGGTGATCGCGAGCCGCAGCGTGTTGGCGCGGCCGCGCGTGACGTCGCGCTCCTCGCGGGTGACCCGATAGCTCGGGCACATCACGCCGCCCGCCGAGGCGCGGCAGGCGCCGTTGTTGTTGCACATCTCGACCGCGCCCTGGAATCCGCCGCCCGCGCCGGTGTAGGCCGACCAGTCGAGCCGCGTCGTCATTTCGTCGGCGTGGTAATCCGGCCCGTAGCGGAAGTTCGTCCGGTCGTCGAACTTCGGCGCGCGCACGATCTTGCCGGGATTGTAGAGGCCGTCCGGATCGAAGCGGTCCTTGACCTCCTCGAAGGCGCGAACGAGCCGCGGGCCGAACATGAACTCGTGGAATTCCGAGCGCACGATGCCGTCGCCATGCTCGCCGGAGTGCGAGCCCTTGTATTCGCGCACGAACGCGAAGGCCTGCTCGGCGATGGTGCGCATCGCCTTGACGTCCTTGTCGAGCCGCAGGTTCAGGATCGGCCGCACATGCAGGCAGCCGACCGAGGCATGCGCGTACCAGGTGCCGGTGGTGCCGTTCTTCTCGAACACCTCGGTGAGCCGCGCCGTGTAATCGGCGAGATGCTCGAGCGGCACCGCGCAGTCCTCGACGAAGGAGATCGGCTTGCCCGCCTCCTTCATCGACATCATGATGTTGAGGCCGGCGGTGCGCAGCTCGGTGATCGCCGCCTGCAGCTTGGGATCGAGCACGTCGACGACGCCGCCCCAATAGGCGCCGCCGTGGCTCCAGTTGAAGCCGAGATCGCCGATCAGTTCGTGCAGCCGCTTGAGGCGGCGCGCATTCTCGTCCGGCTCCTCGGCGAATTCGACCAGCAGCAGCGCCGCCGGCGCGCCGCGCACGAACGCTTCCAGCGTCGGCCGGAACATGTCGATCTCGCGGGCGAGCCCGATCATCGTCGCGTCGACCAGCTCCACCGCGATCGGCGCGAGCTTGACGATGTGCTGCGCCGCCGCCATCGCCTCGTGGAAGCTGCCGAAGTGGCAGGCGCCGACCGCGCGCTTGCCGAGCACCGGCGACAGCTTGATCTCGATCGCGGTGGAAAACGCCAGCGTGCCTTCGGAGCCGACCAGGATGTGCGCGAGATTGACGTCGTTGCGTCCCGGCACCAGCGCGTCGATGTTGTAGCCGCCGACCCGGCGCTGCACCTTGGGGAAGCGCGCCGCGATCTCGTCGGCTTCGCGCGCGCCGAGCGCAAACAGATCGCGCGCCAGCGGACGGATCGGCGAATTCGCCGGCAGGTCGGAAAGGTCCGCCGCCACCGGACCGAAATGCGCCTTCGAGCCGTCGGCCAGCATGGCGTCGATCGAGATGACGTTCTCGCGGGTGTTGCCGTAGCGGAGCGAGCGTCCGCCGCAGGAGTTGTTCGCCGTCATGCCGCCGATGGTGGCGCGCGAGGCGGTCGAGACGTCGACCGGGAACCACAGCCCGTGCGGTTTCAGCGCGCGGTTGAGGTCGTCGAGCACGATGCCGGGCTCGACGCGGGCGCGGCGGCCGGCCACGTCGAGATCGAGAATGCGGTTGAGATGCTTCGAGCAGTCGACGATGACCGACGAGTTGACGGTCTGCCCGGCCTGCGACGAGCCGCCGCCGCGCGCCGTCACCGCCACGCCCTCTGCCCGGCAAATCCCGATCGCCCGTTCGGCTTCTTCTATCGTTCGCGGCGTCACCACGCCGAGCGGCATGATCTGGTAGTGCGAGGCGTCGGTGGCATAGCGCCCGCGCGTGAAGCGGCCGAAGTCGACGCCGCCCGACACCTCGGCTTTCAGCCGCCGTTCCAGTCCGGGCAACAGGCGTTCCGCCACAATCGTCTCCGCTTTCGGGATTCGGCCTGTTTTCCAGGTTACTGGATGCCCTGCCTTGTGATGCACTGACAATAGGGCTGGCAGCACCTAAATTGCCTTGACCGCGTTGCAACATTCTAGTTCAACGCCCCCAGCCGGGCCGTCAAAGCCCAACAAACTCAGTCGTAATAAGGAGCCTTTCGATGGCCCAGAATTCCGCGCGCAACCCCGGGCGCCATTTCCTGCAAATTCCAGGGCCCACCCCGCTGCCCGACCGCGTGCTGCGGGCGATGGACACGCCGATCATCGACCATCGCGGTCCGGAGTTCGCCAAGATCGCCAAGAAGGCCCTCGAAGGCATCAAGACGATCTTCAAGACCACCAACCCGGTCGTCATCTATACCGCGACCGGCACCGGCGCCTGGGAGGGCGCACTGGTCAACACGCTGTCGCCCGGCGACCGCGTGCTGATGGTCGAGACCGGCCAGTTCGCCACGCTGTGGAAGAAGATGGCCGAGCGGCTCGGCCTCAAGCCGGAATTCATCACCACCGACTGGCGCCAGGGCATCGATCCGAAGGCGGTCGAAGCCAAGCTCCGCGAGGACAAGAGCAAGAGATCAAGGCGGTCTGCGTCCTGCACAACGAGACCTCGACCGGCGCGCTCACGCCGATCGCGGAGATCCGCAAGGCGATCGACGCCGCCGGCCACCCGGCGCTGTTCATGGTCGACACCATCTCGTCGCTCGCCTCGGCCGACTATCGCCACGACGAATGGGGCGTCGACGTCTCGATCGGCGGCGCGCAGAAGGGCCTGATGATGCCGCCCGGCATGTCGTTCAACGCGATCAGCGACAAGGCGCTGAAGGCGAGCCAGACCTCGGCGATGCCGAAGTCGTTCTTCGCCTGGGACGACATGCTCAACATGAACAAGATCGGCTTCTTCCCCTACACGCCGGCGACCCAGATGCTGCACGGCCTCGTCGTCGGCATCGAGATGCTGCACGAGGAAGGTCTCGACAACGTGTTCGCGCGGCATGAGCGCCTCGCCGAGGCGACGCGCCGCGCGGTGAAGGCCTGGGGTCTCGAAAACCTGAACAAGAACGCCGAGCCAGCTAGTCGCCGACCATCACCGCGATCCTGCTGCCGGAAGGCCACGACGCCGACAAGTTCCGGGCGCTGGCGCTCGACACGTTCAACATCTCCTACGGCGCGAGCTTCGGCGCCTACGCCGGCAAATATTTCCGCATCGGCCATCTCGGCGACATCAACGACGGCACGCTGATCGGCGCGCTCGGCATCACCGAGATGGCGCTGGCGCTCGCCGGCATCCCGCACAAGAAGGGCGGCGTGCAGGCGGCGATCGACTACATCATCTCGGCCCATGCGGGCCCGAAGCGCGCCGCGGCGGAATAGCGATACAATCTGTCGCTGTATCGATTGGGACGGCCGGCCTTGTGCCGGCCGTTTCCGTCTGTTTTGCTGCGGCGAGATCAAAAACGCCGATGCTTGGCAAAGCCGGGCATCACGGGGAAGCGCCTTCATGCGACGGCTCGGCATTGCACTCGGATTCGTTCTGGCGCTGGCCGCGACCTCCGCGCACGCCCAGACCTATCCCAATCGGCCGATCCGGCTGATCGTGCCGTTCGCCGCCGGCGGCGCGGTGGATGTGCTGGCGCGGCTGCTCGCCGGCAAGCTGTCCGACCAGGTCGGCCAGCCGGTCATCGTCGAGAATCGCCCCGGCGCCGGCGGCACGCTCGCCGCCGACCAGGTCGCGAAATCGCCGCCCGACGGCTACACCATCCTGCAGAACACCAATGGCGCCGCCATCGCGCCCGCGCTCTACAACAGCCTGCCGTTCGACGCGGTCAACGACTTCGCGCCGGTGACGCAGCTTGTCGCCTCCAACCTCATCCTGGTGGCGAGCCCCAAATCCGGCATCACCTCGATGCAGCAGCTGATCGCCGAGGCCAGGGCCAATCCGGGCAAGCTCAACTACGGATCGAGCGGCGTCGGCAACCCGCTGCACCTCACCATGGAGATGATCAAGCACGCGACCGGCACCGACATCCTCGCGGTGCCGTTCCGCGGCGACGCGCAGATCAACGCGGCGCTGATCGCCGGCGACGTCGAAATCGCGGTGGTGCCGCTCGCGACCGCGGTGCCGCTCATTCAGGACGGCCGCATCCGCGGCCTCGCCATCACCGGCGCCCAGCGCTCGCCGACGGTCCCTGATATTCCGACCGTCGCCGAAAGCGGCGTGCCCGGGTTCGCCTCCAACAGCTGGCAGGGCTGGTTCATGGCGGCGAAAACGCCGGCCCCGATCGTCGAGCGGATCCAGCAGGAGACCGCCAAGGCGCTGGCGCTGCCCGACGTGCGCCCGCGGCTTGCCGCGATGGCCTATGAAGGCGTCGGCCAGCCGCCCGCCGAATTCGCCGCCTACTACAAGGACGAGATCGCCAAGTTCACCAAGGTGATCGCGGACGCGAAAATCCCGAAACAATAAGCTGCAAGCGAGGACGATAATGCGACGTCTCTTTCTGATCCTTGGTGCGACGCTGGCGATCTGCGCGGGCGCGGTCCGCGCCGATGCGCAGAACTATCCGAACAAGACCGTCCGCATCGTGGTGCCTTACGGGCCGGGCGGCGGCGTCAGCCTGCTCGCCCAGCAGGTCGGCCAAAAGATGCAGGAGCTGATGAAGCAGCCGGTCGTGGTCGACAACCGGCCCGGCGCCGGCGGCAACCTCGGCGCCGATCTGGTCGCGAAATCGCCGCCCGACGGCTACACCCTCCTGATGCACTCGAGCGCGATGGCGAGCGCCTCGTCGCTTTACGCCAGGCTGCCGTTCGACCCGGTCAAGGACTTCGTCCCCGTGACCATGGTGATCTCGACGCAATTCGTGATCGGCGGCTCGCCGAAAAATCCGGCGACGAATCTCAAGGAGCTGGTCGCGCTCGCCAAGGAAAAGCCCGGCGCCTACAACTACGGCTCCAG
This sequence comes from uncultured Alphaproteobacteria bacterium, assembly GCA_963850885.1. Classification (GTDB taxonomy): domain Bacteria; phylum Pseudomonadota; class Alphaproteobacteria; order Rhizobiales; family Xanthobacteraceae; genus Z2-YC6860. The sequence continues at coordinate 15,521 of CAWKOD010000045.1, forward strand.
CGGTCCCGGCTCGTCGCTGCACCTGTTCGCCGAGATGTTCAGCACCATCGCCGGCATCAAGCTCGTGCATATTCCCTATCGCGGCGACGCGCCGATGATCACCGCGCTGATCTCGAACGACATCCAGCTCGCCTTCCTGCCGCAGGCCAACGGCATCGCCAATGTCCAGAGCAACCTCATCCGCGGGCTTGGCGTCACCGGCACCAAGCGGATGGATGCGATCCCGGACGTGCCAACCGCGCTGGAGCAAGGCTTCAAGGGCATCGAGGTCGGAAGCTGGGTGTCGCTGTTTGCGCCGGCCGGCACGCCACCCGATGTCGTGCAGAGCATCCAGCAATATGTCGCCAAGGCGCTGGCCGATCCGCAGGTGCGCCCATGGCTGGTTTCGACCTCGCAGGAGCCGGTCGGCAACTCGCCCGCCGAATTCGACGCCCAGTACAAGGCGGACATCGAGCGCTACGCCAAGGCCATCGAGCTGGCGAAGATTCCGAAGCAGGAATGAATTCGATGCCGATCCTGCGGCAGCTTTGCTGGTTGATCGGCCTCATCGTCGCCGCTTGTGCGTCGACAGGCCCCACGGCCGCGCAGAACTATCCGAACCGCCCCATCCGCATCGTGGTGCCGTTCGCCGCCGGCGGCGCGGTCGATACCGTCGGGCGGATCGTCGCGGCCAAGATGTCGGACCATCTCGGGCAGCCGGTCATCGTCGAGAATCGCACCGGCGCGGGCGGCAATATCGGCGCTGACGCGGTCGCGAAATCGGCGCCCGACGGCTACACGCTGCTGCTGACCACCAGCGGGCACGCGATCACGCCCGCGCTCTACCGCACGGTGCCCTACGACGCGGTGAAGGATTTCACGCCGGTCAGCCAGGTCCTGGCCACCACCTTCGTGCTGGTGGCGAGCCCGAAGCTGCCGGTCAATTCGATTGCCGAGGTCATCGCGCTGGCCAAGTCAAAGCCCGGCGGGCTCAACTACGGCTCCAGCGGCCTGGGCGCGCCGCTCCATCTGGCCATGGAGGTTTTCAAGCACTCGGCCGGCATCGACGTTCAGCACATCCCCTATCGCGGCGATGCCCCGGTCAATGCGGCGCTGATCGGCGGCGAGATCCAGCTCGCCGTCGTGCCGCAGTCGACCGGCTTGCCGTTCATCAAGAGCGGCTCGATCCGGCCGCTCGGCGTCACCGGCACGAAGCGCTCGCCGGTGCTGCCCGACGTGCCGACCATTGCGGAAGCCGGGGTCGCCGGCCTCGAGGTCCGAAGCTGGAACGGGCTGTTCGCGCCGGCGAACACGCCCCGCGAGATCGTCCTGACGATTCAGAAGGCCGTCGCGGCGTCGATGGCTTCCGCGGAGGTCCGCGACCGCATCCTCGCCATGGGCCAGGACCCGATCGGCAACACGCCGGAGGAGTTCGACGCGCTGTTCAAGTCCGATCTGGCGCGCTTCGCCAAGGTGATCGAGCAGGCGAAAATCCAGCGGCTCGATTGAGAAGAGTTACTGCGGCTCGATGCCGGCGTCCTTGACCACCTTCGCCCACTTTTCGATCTCGGCCGGGATGAATTTTTCGAGCTCTTCGGGCGTGCTGGTGAGCGGCGTAATCGCCAGCGCGTTGAGCCGGTCCTGCACGTCGGGCCGCTTGAGATACGGCATCAGCACGCCGTTGAGCTTGTCGATGATCGGCCGCGGCGTGCCCGCGGCCACCACCACCGAGAACCAGCCGTTGGTGCCGTAGCCCGGCAGGCCCGCTTCCGCGATGGTCGGCAGATCGGGCATCGCCTTGATGCGGTTCGGCGAGGTGACGCCATAAACCTTGAGCTTGCCTTCCTGGATCGGCCCCATCGCCACGGCGAGGTCGACCATCATGAACGGGATTTGCCCGGAGATGACGTCGGTCATCGCCGGCACGCTGCCGCGATAGGGCACGTGCTGCGCCTTGGCGCCGATCTGGTGCAGAAACATTTCCATCAGCAGATGGTGCGGCGTCGAGGCGCCGGAGGTGCCGTAGCTCATCTGGCCGTTCTTGCTTTTCACCAGCGCGATCAGGTCGGGCAGCGTCGGCGCGCCGATGTTCGGGTTGGCGATCAGCGCGAACTGCGCCGAGCCGACGAGGCCGACCGGCGCGAAGTCCTTCACCGTGTCGTAGGGCAGCTTCTTGTAGATGGCCGGGCCGATGGCCATCGTCGTCACCGGCGCGAGAAACAGCGTGTAGCCGTCCGGCGGCGATTTCGCGACCGCGCTCGCGGCAATCAGCGTGCCGGCGCCGACGCGATTGTCGACGATGACCGGCCGCTTGAGCTTGTCCTGCAACTCGGCCGCCAACAGCCGCACCAGGATGTCGGTGCCGCCACCGGCCGGGAACGGGCAGATGAAGGTCACGGTCCGGCTCGGATAATCGTCGGTCTGCGCGCGGGCGGTGCCGCCGGCAGTCAGAGCCAATCCGAAAGCGAGAGCGAGCGCAGCGATCCGCATGGCATTTCCGTCCCGTCCGCCTTGGCATGGCGCCGTTTGCAGACGCCGTTTCCGCGCATGCTACGGTCTCTCGGAGCAAATGCCTAGGACGTGGCGCGCGGCAACCATTGCCGGTTAGACTGACCGCCTGCGGCGGAGTTTTTCATGGGTGCATTCTCGATCGGTCAATCGGTGCGGCGGCGCGAGGACCCTCGCCTGCTGATGGGACGCGGGCGTTATTTCGACGACCTCAAGCTCGCGGATCAATTTCATGCGGCGATCGTGCGCTCGCCGCACGCCCACGCCGACATCAAGAGCATCGACACGCGGGCGGCGCTGCAAATGCCCGGCGTGCATGCGGTGCTGACCGGCAAGGACTACGAGGCCGACGGCCTTGGCACGATGCCGTCGATGGCGCCCTACAAGAAGCGCGACGGCAGCGCGATGTACCTGCCGCATCGGCCGGCGATCGCCGTCGATCGCGTCCTGCATGTCGGCTATCCGGTCGCCGTCGTCGTCGCCGACACGCTCGATCTGGCCCGCGATGCCGCCGAGCGCGTCGAGGTCGACTATGCGCCGCGCCCCGCGGTGGTGTCGGCGCGCGAGGCGTTCGAGCCCGGCGCGCCGCAGCTCTACGACGATTGCCCGAACAACGAGGCTTATTTCTACCAGGCCGGCGACAAGGCCGCGACCGACGCCGCCTTCGCCAAGGCCGCGCACGTCATCGAGCAGCGCCTCGTCATCAACCGCGTCACCGCCAACACACTCGAGCCGCGCGGCGTCACCGGCGAATACGATCGCGGCACCGGCCGCTACACGCTGCATTGCGGCTTCCAGCGGCCATGGCTGTTCCGCAACGCCATCGCCGAAACCACGATGAAAATTCCGGAAGCCCAGCTTCGGCTGATCACCGGCGACATCGGCGGCTCCTACGGCCTGCGCGGCTCGGTCTATCCGGAAATCATTTTGATGCTGTGGGCGGCGCGCCGCGTCGGCCGGCCGGTGAAATGGACCTGCACCCGGAACGAAGCCCACATCAGCGACGACGACGCCCGCGACAACATCGTCGACGCGGCGCTGGCGCTCGACAAGGACGGCAAGTTCCTCGGCGTGCGCATCCGCAGCTTCGGCAATCTCGGCGCCTTCGTGTCGTTTCGCGGCGCCATGCCGCCGGTGGTCAACATCGGCACGGTCTGCGGCGTCTACACCACGCCGGCGCTGCACGTCGCCATCTCCGGCATGCTGACCAACACGCACTGCACCTCGCCCTATCGCGGCGCCGGCCGGCCCGAGGCGTCCTACATGATCGAGCGGCTGATCGACATCGCCGCCGACGAAATGAAGATCGACCCGGCGGAGCTGCGGCGGCGCAACACCATTCCGCCGTCCGCCATGCCCTACAAGACGCCGCTCACGTTCACCTACGACAGCGGGCGCTTCGAGGAGAACATGGATCGCGCCATGAAGCTCGGCGACTGGGCGGGCTTCGAGGCGCGGCGGAAGGAGGCGGCGAAGCGCGGCAAGCTCCGCGGCATCGGCATCTCCAACACCATCGAGCAGGCCGCCGATCCGACCATCGAGACCGCCGAGATCCGCTTCGATCCGCTCGGCGGCATGACCTTCGTCACCGGCTCGATCTCGCACGGCCAGGGCCACAACACGATCCAGACGCAGATGCTGGTGGACCGGCTCGGCGTCGATCCGGACTCGATCAAGTTCATCCAGGGCGACACCGACGCGGTGGCCTTCGGCATGGGCACCGGCGGCTCGCGCTCGACCACGATGAGCGGCGGCGCCATCGTCATGGTCAGCGACAAGATCATCGCCAAGGGCAAGAAGCTCGCGGCGCATATGCTCGAAGCGTCGGAAGCCGACATGGAGTTCAAGGACGGCCGCTTCACCATCGCCGGCACCGACCGCGGCCTCGGCATCCATGACGTCGCGAAGGCCGCTTTCCGGCTGGAGAAGCTGCCGCGCGGCATGGAGCCCGGCCTCTACGAGACCGCGACCTACCGCGCCCATTCCGGCAATTTCCCGAACGGCGCCCACGTCTGCGAGGTCGAGATCGATCCCGACACCGGCGCGACCCAGCTTGTCGGCTACTCCGTGGTCGACGACGTCGGCACCGTCATCAACCCGATGCTGGTGAAGGGCCAGATCATGGGCGGCATCGCCCAGGGCATGGGCCAGGTGCTGATGGAGGACAAGGCCTACGACCCGCAGACCGGCCAGGTCATTGCCGGCTCGTTCATGGACTACGCCATGCCGCGCGCGGAGAACTTCTGCTCCGTGACCATCGAGGACAACCCGGTGCCGACGCCGACCAATCCGCTCGGCGTCAAGGGCGCGGGCGAGGCCGGCACCGTCGGCTCGCTGTCGGCCGGCGTCAACGCCATCGTCGATGCGCTGTCGGTGCTCGGCATCCGCCACATCGACACGCCATGCACGCCCTATCGCGTGTGGCAGGCAATTCAGGCGGCAAACCGCGGACCAGTAAGAGGCCGCGTCAGGCCTTTGCGATCGCCATCGCGGCGCGATAGGCGAACACCATGCCCGGGCCGAGCGTGATGCCGGGGCCGGGATAGTGGCCGCGCATGATCGAAGCCATGTCGTTGCCGCAGGCGTAGAGACCGGGGATCGGCGCACCGCTCGCGGACAGCACACGGCCGTCGGCGTCGGCCTTCAGCCCAACGCTCGAGCCGAGCGTGCTGGGATAGACCGCCATCGCGTAATACGGCGCTGATCCGATCGGCCCGACGCAAGGGTTGGGCTTGTGGCCGGGATCGCCGTTGTGGCGGTCGAAGTCGGTCGAGCCCTTGCCGAAGTCCTCGTCGATGCCGGTTGCCGCGGAGCGGTTGTTGCGCGCTACGCTGTCGCGAAGCCCGCCGCATCGACCTTGATCTTCGCCGCGAGCGCATCGAGCGTATCCGCCTCGACCAGATATCCGCTCGCGATCAGCTTGCGCCAGCTTCGCTGCCCGGGCGGCACGCGGCCGAGACCGTAGCGCTCGACGAAGGCGCGGTCGCAAACGAGCCACGCCGGAATCGTCGGCACCGTTTCATGCGAGCGATGCATGCCGACGACGAACTCATGATACGACACCGCCTCGTCGACGAAGCGCCGGCCCGCTGCGTTCACGGCGATCAGCCCAGGCTTGGCGCGGTCGAGCGCAAGATGCGGATAGGCGCCGCGCCCGCCGGCGAGCCATCCGGTCTCGGACACCGGCGTCCAGAACGCCGGCTGCGCGTGATCGTCCTCGACGGCAGCGCCGGCCGCACGCGCGACGGTCATGCCCTCGCCCCGCGCGCCCGCGAAGGCGACCGCATGCTTGAGCGGCGGGCGCACATATTCGTTGAGCCGCTCGACGCTGCCGCCGAATCCGCCGGTCGCCAGCACGACCGCGCGCCGCGCGGTGACGCGGCGGGTTTTGCCATCGACCGCAAGCACCGCGCCGGTGACGCGGCCGTCCGCAGTGATCAATTCGCGCACCGAGGCGTTGAACCAGACCGGCACCTTGCGCTGACGCAGGCTATAGAACAGCCGCGCCGCGAGCGCATTGCCCATCAGCAGCCGGGTGCCGCGACGATGGCGCAGGCGGTCGGTGGCGTGCCGCCACAACAGCGACAGCGCGCGGCGAAAATTCGCCACCGATTCGAACGGCCGCGCCAGCGGCTCGATGTCGTCGCGGCCGATCATCATGCCGCCGAGCGCCATGAACTCGCCGATCGGCGCCCGCAGCTTCGCGAAATCCGCTCCGAGCAGCCGGCCGTCGAACGGCAGCGGCGCCAGCGCCCGGCCGGCCAATGTCGTGCCGGGGCGGTTCGACAGATAGTCGGGATGCTTCGCGTAGAGCGAGAACTTCACCTCGCTGTTTTGCGCGAGATAGTCGACCAACTCGGGACCGGTCGTCAGATACGCCTCGCGGCGGCCGTCCGTGGCCGGGCCGATGATCGAATCGAGATAGCGCCGCGCGTCAGGAATGTCGTCGGCAAATCCGGCCTCGCGCGCCTGTTTCGTTCCCGGCACCCAGATCGTGCCGGCGGATGTGGCGGTGGTGCCGCCGACCTGCGACGACTTCTCGCAGAGCAGGACGTCGAGCCCTTGCAGCGCGCAGACCAGCGCCGCGGTCATGCCGGCGGCGCCCGCGCCGGCGACGAGGACGTCGACCTCGTCGGTCTCGGCCTTCATGTGAGCGGCGTCAGGCCGCGAGCTTGACGTACTCGAAATCGCCCGGCCGGTTGTCGATGCCGACCCGGGGCGGCGCGATCCACGAAGCGAACTGGCCGGGCTCGCTGACCGGCTTCATCAGCGAAGCGATGAACTCGCCATCGGCCAACGACGGCAGCCATTGGTCCTTCTGCTTGGCCCAGGTCGCCGCGTCGACCAGCACACCGGACGGCGTCGCGTGCACGTCCTTGAACTCGCCGATGTCGCGATGGAAGGCGACATGCGGCAGCGCCAGACGGAAGTCGACGCCGATCCGCTCGATGATCTTGTTGAAGCGCTCGATGCCCTTGGCGCAGTCGCGCGTGTAGTCGTCGCGGAGCCGCATGTTGAGCGCGGTCAGCGCCGGCTCGTCGACCAGCTTGATCTCGCCGTTGACGAACTTCAGCACCGGATAGAAATCGCTTTCGAGGCGGTGATCGTCCTCGATCGCGGTCTCGCGGAAACGGCCCTTGAGCCCGGCGTTGTAGGCATTGGCGGCGTTGGTCGAGACCTCCGAGCCGAACAGGTCGAGCGACAGCGTGTAGTGCAGGTTGAGCTTCTTCTGGATGGTCGGCAGATCGATGACGCCGAGCGCCCGCACCTTGTCGATGGCGTTGGCGTCCTCGACACCGGCCGCCTTCATCGCCTCGCAGGTGCGCTGCACGACACGGCCGATGCCGGTCTCGCCGACGAACATGTGGTGGGCTTCCTCGGTCAGCATGAAGCGGCAGGTGCGCGACAGCGGATCGAAGCCCGATTGCGCGAGCGACTTCGAGCTGCATCTTGCCGTCGCGGTCGGTGAAGAAGGTGAACATGAACAGCGACAGCCAGTCCGGCGTCGCCTCGTTGAACGCGCCGAGCATGCGCGGCGCGTCCTTGCTGCCGGAGCGCCGGCGCAGCATGTCGTCGGCTTCGTCGCGGCCGTCACGGCCGAAATATTTGTGCAGGAGATAGACCATCGCCCAGAGGTGGCGGCCCTCCTCGACGTTGATCTGGAACAGGTTGCGCATGTCGTAGAGCGAGGGCGCGGTCTTGCCGAGATGGCGCTGCTGCTCGACCGACGCGGGCTCGGTATCGCCCTGGATGACGACGAGGCGGCGCAGCATGGCGCGGTACTCGCCCGGCACGTCCTGCCAGACGGCCTCGCCCTTATGCGCGCCGAACGGGATTTTGCGATCGTCTTCCGACGGCGCCAGCAGGATGCCCCAGCGGTATTCCGGCATCTTGATGTAGTCGAACTTGGCCCAGCCCTTGGGATCGACCGACACCGCGGTGCGCAGATAAACCAGCGATTCCTGGAAGCCCTCCGGCCCCATGTCCTTCCACCAGTCGAGATAGCCCGGGTGCCAGCCTTCGAGCGCCTTCAGCACGCGGCGATCCTCGGTGAGGTTGACGTTGTTCGGAATCTTCTCGCGGTAGTCGACGTTGATGATGTCCATCGTCGTACGCTCCCTTAGACTCTCTTGGTGTCGAACACGGCCTTCTGGCCGGTGCCGTAGCGACGCAGCGCGCCCTCTTCGCCGACGGCGTTGGGGCGCTGGAAGATCCAGTTCTGCCAGGCGGTGAGCCTGCGCAAAGATTTTCGTTTCCATCGTCTCCGGCCCGCCGAAGCGGAGGTTTGCCTCCAGGCCGGTGAGGCCGTCGGGCGAGAAGCTCGCGCGCTCCTCGAGGAAGACGCGGATCTCGTCCTCCCAGTCGATGTCGTCGAGCGCGAAGGTGACGAGGCCGAGCTCGGCCGCGCGCTCGGCATCGAGCTTCTCGCCGATGGCCTTTGCGCGCGCCTTCAAGCGATTGCGGCTCGCCGAGAAACCGCGTCGCGAGCCGCGTCAGGCCGTTGCTCATCGGCAGGCCCGATGAATTGGCTTCGCCGAGCATGATGCGTGGCCGGCGGGCGGTTGTCGCCTTCGATCTGGCCGATCAGCATGTAGGAGCGGTCGGCCGCGAACACGAGCTCGGCGAGCGTGCCGGCGAAACAGGAGCCCGGCTCGACCAAGGTCACCAGCGAGCGCGAGGTCAGATCGACGCGCTTGAGCACGCGCTTCCATTTCAGCGCGATCTCGCGGGCCAGCCAGTGCTTGGCGTTCGCTTGCAGAAACGTGTCGTAGGCCAGCACGGCCTCAGGATCGCCGATCGACTTGAACACGATGACGGCGGTGTCGAATTCGTTGAGCCGGATATCGAGAATGGCGTCGTCGAGCTCGCGCGCCAGCCGCAACGGCCAGAACTCCGCGCCCTGCGCCGCCATCTCCTCGGCGGATTTCGGCGGCGGGCCGTCGGGCCCGCGCAAGGTGATGGTGGCGAGCCGTTCCGCGCGGGACAGCTCGACCGACACCGCGCTGTATTCGATGCCGTCGGCCGAATGCTTGCGCTTCAGCGGTTTCAGCGAAATGCCCTTGGCGTCCTTCGGCCGGTCGGACTTCGCGGCGAATTCCTGCGCCCGCTCCTTCACCACCTCGTCCAGCCTGGTGTTCGGCACCACCTCGTCGACCAGCCGCCATTCCACCGCGCGCTTGCCCTTGACGCCCTCTTCCGTGGTGCAGAACACGTCGGCGTGGTCGCGGCGGACCTTGCGCTTGTCGGTGATGCGGGTGAGCCCGCCGGTGCCCGGCAGCACCGCGAGCAGCGGCAATTCCGGCAGCGAAACCGTCGAAGAGCCGTCGTCGGTGAGGATGATGTGATCGGCGGCGAGCGCCAGTTCGTAGCCGCCGCCGGCGCAGGAGCCGCTGACGACGCAGATCATGCGCTGGCCGGAGAACTCGCTGGCGTCCTCGATGGCGTTGCGGGTCTCGTTGGTGAACTTGCAGAAGTTGACCTTGTGGGCATGCGTCGCGCCCGCCAGCATGCGGATGTTGGCGCCGGCGCAGAACACCTTCGGCTTGGCGGAACGCAGCAGAATGACGCGCACTTGCGGATGCTCGAAGCGCAAGCGCTCCAGAACATCGGCCAGCTCGATGTCGACGCCAAGATCATAGGAGTTGAGCTTGAGCTGATAGCCCTCAAACAGCGGCGAATTCTCGTCCACGTCCATGAGCAGCGTGGCGACGTCGCCCTCGACCGACAGCTTCCAGTGGCGATAGCGCGACGGCTCGGTGGCGAAATCGATCCGCCCGTTGCCGTTGGATAATTTGCGATCGGTGTCGGCCATCGTTCAACCTTTTGTCCAAGGCGCGACGAGCTTCGCCAATTTCGCAAAGCTCTGCTGAGTGGTCGCACCCGACGTATCGAGCGTCGCTTCCGCCCGCGCGTAATCGACGCGCCGCGCCTCCAGAATGGCGTGCAGGTCCGCCATCGCCTCGCGGTTGCGGGCCATCGGCCGGAAATCGCCCTGCTTCATCACCCGGCTCATGTGCTCCTCCGGCTGCGCGCTGATCCAGACCGTGTGTGCGCGGCGCAGCAGCAGGCCGTAGGTCTCGGGGTTCGACACGATGCCGCCCGCCGTGGCGATCACCGCCGCCTCGTTCTCGGAGATAACGCGCTCAAGGCACGCGCGTTCATGCCGCCGGAAGGTCGCAAGACCCGACATTTCGATCAGCAGCGGGACGCTCGCGCCGTATTCCTGCTCGACCATGCGGTCGAGCTCGATGAACGGCACGCCGAGCTTTTCGGCGAGCATCTTTCCGAGCGTGGATTTGCCGGCGCCGCGAAGACCCACCAGCGCAATCCGCCGGGCGCGATCGGTCGCGGCAGCGCCGTCGATCCGGCGCTCGATCGCGTCGGCAATGACCGACAGGTCGCTCGGAGATGCCCGCCCCAGCAGATCGATGATGCGGGCAAAGGGCGCAGCCAGTCCTCCGGTCTGCGGCAACAATTCAAACAGCGGGATTTCCAGCGCGTCGGCGATGGCGCGCATCACCAGCACGGACGGATTGCCGGCGCCGCTTTCGATCTGCGCCAGATAGCGCTCCGACGTTCCGGATTCCTGCGCGAGCTGGCGGCGCGACATGCCGCGCTTGGCGCGGCCGAGCCGCACCATGCGGCCGACCTCGCCGGCAAACGCCGAGTCAGCACGGCCGGAAAGGTCGGAGGCTTCGCGGGTATCGAGGGTGTTCGCCATAACATGCACTATAATTCATGTACGATAGTGCATGCAACCCCCGATTTCTGCCTTTTATCGGGCCGCGGCGGGCTGGGCTCCTTCGTGCTCGGGGAGAAGCCGCCGGCAGAAATCGGCGATCGCGTTCAAGCGTCGCCTCCGGCGCCTCGCGATGCGGGATGTGCTGGATGCCCGGAATCAGCAGCACATCGACCGGGCAGTAGCACTCCTCCCGCGCGATCTCGATCTGGCGTTCGGTGCCGTAGTGATCGTGCTCACCCTGGATGATCAGGATCGGCACGCGGATGTAGGCGAGCCGGTCGCTGATGTCCCAGCTTTTGAAATCGTTCTTCATCCAGACGTCGGTCCAGCCGCGCACCGTGGCATCGGCGTCGGCGTGCCAGCGCTGAAAGCGTTGCCGCACGTCGGTGGTGTCGAACGCGTGCCGGATCTCCCGGATGGAATTGATCGTCACGTCCTCGACGATGAAATGCGGCGCCATCAGCACGAGCCCGCGCACGCGATGATCCTGCACGCTGCCGCCATAGATCGCGGCGACCGAGGCGCCGTCGCTGTGGCCGATCAGCAGTCCCTGACGGAAGCCGATCGAGTCGAGCAGGCGCGGCAGAACGCGCTCCGCCTCGACATGCATGAAATCGAGCGTGCGGGGCAGTTTCGCCGGGACTTGATTGGCCGTAGCCGACGCGCGACCAGGCGAACACGCCGCAACCGGTCGCGGCCGACAGCTTTTCGGGGAAGTCGCCCCACATCCCGGCGGAGCCGAGGCCCTCGTGCAGCAGCATCAGCGTCGACGCTTGATGCGGGCGCGGGCCGGCCATGCGGTATTCCAGCCGCAAGCCGTCGAATTCCAGAAAGCCCTGGTCGGCAAGATCTTGGTCGGAGAGTGTCGCCATTGCGCGTCTATATAGACCCGCCGGGATAAAACTAAATGCCCAGATACTGATGCTGAACCTGCGGCGCCGCCGCCAGTTCGGCCGAGGTGCCGGACCACACCACCCTGCCCCGCTCGATCAGATAATGCCGGTCGGCGATGCGGGTAAGCGCCGCGACGTTCTTGTCGATCACCAGGATCGACTGGCCGGCGGCCTTGAGCCTCGTCAGGCATTGCCAGATCTCGGCGCGAACGAGCGGCGCGAGGCCTTCCGTCGCCTCGTCGAGGATCAGCAGCCGAGGGTTGGTCATCAGCGCGCGACCGACCGCGAGCATCTGCTGCTCGCCGCCGGACAACAGATTTCCCATGCTGTTCAGTCGCTCGCCGAGCCGGGGAAACAGCTCGCAGACCTTGTCCAAGGTCCATGGGTCGGCCGAGCGCCGTGCGGTTCGATGCGGTCGCGACGAGGTTTTCGCGCGTGGTCAGGTTCGGAAATATCTGCCGGCCTTCGGGCACGAGGCCGATGCCAAGCTGCGCCACGCGGAACGACGGCAGGCTGGCAACCTCCCGTCCGTCGAAACGGATCGAGCCGGCCATGCAGGGGGTCAGCCCCATGACCGAGCGCACGGTGGTGGTTTTGCCCATGCCGTTGCGGCCCATCAGCGTGACCATTTCGCCCGCGCGAAATGGCGAGCGAGATGCCGAACAGCACCTGGCTGAGGCCATAGCGCGTCTCGATGTTGGTGACTTCGAGCAGGTGCTCAGCCATGAGCAACCTCTTGTTCGCCCAAGTAGGCCTGGCGAACCTCCGCGTTGGCGCGGATATCGGCCGGCGAGCCCGAGGCGATGACGCGGCCGTAAACCAGCACGGTGATGCGGTCGGCGAGCGCGAACACCGCCTCCATGTCGTGCTCGATCAGCAGGATCGTCAGTTCGCGCTTGAGCTCGCGAAGCGTTTTGACCATTCGCGCGGATTCGTCGGGGCCAAGACCCGCCATCGGCTCGTCGAGAAGAAGCATGCTGCGGCTTCGAGGCGAGCGCTATGGCGAGCTCCAACTGGCGGTGCTCGCCGTGGCTCATGCTGGACAGCATGGTGTTGGCGCGATGCGCAAGCCCGACCCGCTCGAGCGCCAAACGGGCGGGCTCCCGCAGTTCGCTTTCGGTGCGGGCGGGCCGCCAGAACCGGAACGAATGCCCGGCATGGGCCTGCACGGCCAGCGCGACATTCTCCAGCGCGGTGAAATGCGGAAACAACGACGTGATCTGGAACGAGCGCGCGAGGCCCAGGAGGCTCCGGTCATGCACCGGCAGCGCCGTAATGTCCCGCCCGTCGAAATGGATGCGGCCGGCGTTCGGCACGATCTCGCCGCAGAGTTGGCCGATCAGCGTGGTCTTGCCGGCGCCGTTCGGCCCGATGATGGCGTGCAGCTCGCCGTTCCTGACATCGAGCCCGACATTGTCGGAGGCGATCACGCCGCCGAAGCGCTTGGTCAGGCCCTCGATGGTGAGCAGCGCGTCAGCCATGGCTTTTGACCTCGCGCGGCGGCCGCGCCAGCATTCCGTCGATGCCGCCGCGGGCGAACAGCACGATCAGCAGCAGCATCGGGCCGAGGATGAGCTGCCAGTATTCGCGCGCGCCCTGCACCTCATGACCGGTCAGGAGCTGGCTCGCCCCGCCGATCAGGATCGGCAGCGCCTCTTCCAGCACGAGCAGCGCGATCGCGCCGATCACCGGGCCGAACACCGTGCCCATGCCGCCGAGCACCGCCATGACGATCAGGTCGCCCGAGCGGGTCCAGAACATGATCGAGGGGTTGATGAAATCGGTGTGGTTGGCCAGCAGAACGCCGGCGAGGCCGCACATCACGCCGGAGATGACAAAGCAGGTGAGCTTGTAGCGGTAGGTCGGAAATCCGATGGCGCGCATGCGGCGCTCGTTGGAGCGCGCGCCCTGGATCACCATGCCGAAGCGCGAATGCACCAGGCGCCACACCAGATAGACGCATGCGAGCAGCAGCACGAAGCACAGATAATAGAAGAACGTCTTGTTCGAGAGATTGATCGGATCGAAGAACTGGCTGCGCTTGTAGATCGTCAGCCCATCGTCGCCGCCGTAGCGGTCGAGGCCGCTGGCGACGTAGTAGATCATCTGCGCGAAGGCGAGCGTGATCATGATGAAATAGACGCCGCGCGTGCGCAGGCACAGCGCGCCGACGCCGAGCGCGAACAGCCCCGACGCCAGCAGCGCCACCGGCCACTGCACGAAGCCGGAGTTGATGCCCTCCTTCGCCAGGATTCCCACGGCGTAGCCGCCGATGCCGAGATAGACCGCATGGCCGAAGCTCACCATGCCGCCAAACCCCATGATGAGGTTGAGGCTCACCGCCGCCATTCCCAGGATGAGGATGCGGGTGAACAGCGACATCAGAAAATAGTTGCCGGTGACGGAGCAATAGACCGGCAGCAGCGCCAGCAGGAGCAGCAGCACAGCAACAAGGGTGTTGCGCGGGGTGACGAGTGCCATCATTTGCTCGCCGCCGGGAACAGGCCCTCCGGCCGGAACACCAGGACCGCCGCCATCAGCATGTAGATGATCATCGACGACAGCGACGGCCCGAGACTCGAACCCGCGCTGTAGCTGACGAAGTGGCGCACCAGATCGGGCAGGAACGCGCGGCCGATGGTGTCGATCAGGCCGACGATGATGGCGGCGACAAAGGCGCCGCGGATCGAGCCGATGCCGCCGATGATGATGACGACGAAGGCGAGGATCAGGATGTTCTCGCCCATGCCGATCTGCACGGTGAGGATCGGCGCCTGCATCAGGCCGGCGAAGCCCGCGAGCGCGGCGCCGAGGCCGAACACCAGCGTGTAAAGCAGCTTGATGTTGACGCCGAGCGCGCCGACCATCTCGCGGTTCGACGCGCCGGCGCGGATCAGCATGCCGACGCGCGTGCGCATCACCAGCACGTAGAGAAGCAGCGCAACGGCAAGCGTCGCGAGAATAATGACGACCCGATAGAGCGGATAAAACACGCCCGGCAGCACCTGCACCGCGGTGAGCATCTGGCTCGGCAGCGGCAGCGTCAGCCCGCCGGCCCCCAGATCAAACGCACCGCCTCGTTGAAGAACAGCAGCAGCCCGAAGGTGCCGAGCACATGGTCGAGATGGTCGCGGCCGTACAGCCGCCTGATCGCGATCACCTCCAGCGCCATGCCGACGACGAGCGTCGCCAGCAGCGCCAGGATCGCCCCGAGCACGAAGCTGCCGGTGACGGCGGCGAAGGTCGCGGCGAAATAGGCGCCGAGCATGTAGAGCGAGCCATGCGCCAGATTGACCAGATCCATGATGCCGAAGATCAAGGTCAGCCCCGCCGCAAGCAGGAACAGCAGCATGCCGAGCTGGATGCCGTTCAGGCACTGTTCGATCAGGTACAGCATGGGCTCGTCCCGCCCCAACCCCTTGCAAAAGTCAGGCCCGATCAGGCCCGACCTCCCCCCAAAAAACAAGACGGCAGAAGCGCGCGCTTCCGCCGTCCGTTCGCGCCGGTCAGTCCATCACTGCGGCATGTTGCACTTGTCGACGTATTTGTCGGCATCGCCGGCCGCGATTTGCTCGCCGGTCTTCATCGCCCAGCCGTCGCTCAGCTTCTCGGCAGACTGCAGGTAGAAGTTCTGCACCGGGATGTGGTTCTTGCCGAACTTGAAATCGCCGCGCACCGACTTGAAATCGGCCTTCTCCATGGCCTTGCGCATCTCGTCCTTCTTGGAGAGATCGCCATGGACGGCCTTCACCGCACTGTCGATCAGGCCGACCGCGTCATAAGTCTGCGCGCCATACATGGATGGATAGGTCTTGGTCTTCGCCTTGTAGTCCGCCACGTATCGTTTGTTGGCCGGGTTATCCATGTCGTAGCCCCACTGCGACACGCCGAATACGCCAAGCGCCAGCTCCTTCTGGTGCGGCAGCGACACTTCGTCGACCACCGACGACGTGTAGAGCGGAATCACGCCCTTCAAGCCGGCCTGGATGTATTGGGTCAGGAATTGCGTGCCGGCGGCGCCCGGATAGAACGCGAAGATGGCGTCGGGCTTCGCCGCGCGGGCCTTGGCGAACTCCGCCGAGAAGTCGAGCTGATCCGGCCAGCGGGTGAATTCCTTGCCGACGAACGTGCCCTTGTAGTTCGACTCGATGCCGCCGATCTGGTCGCGGCCAGCCGCGTAGTTCGGCGCGATGGTGAACAGAGTTTTGAACTTCTTGGTCAGGTAGGCGCCGACCGCGGCCGGCCGCTGGTCGTTCACCCACGAGGTGGAGAACACGTAGGGCGAGCAGAGCTCGCCCGCGATCTGCGACGGACCGGCGTTGGTGGTGATCAGGAAGGTCTTGGTGTCGGTCGCGGGCTTGAGCGACGCCAGCAGCACGTTCGACCAGATATAGCCGACGAGGAAATCGACCTTGTCGGACTCGATCAGCTTCTGGGTCTTCTGCACGCCGACCTCAGGCTTGATCTGATCGTCCTCGTAGATCACCTCGACCGGCAGGCCGCCGAGCTTGCGGCCAGCGTGATCGAGGCCGACCTCGAATGAATTGCGCATGTCGTTGCCGAGCGCCGCCGCCGGACCGCTGAAGGTGCCGATGAATCCGATCTTGACGGTCTTCTGTTGCGCAGCCGCAGGCGCGGCAACCAATGCGAGCGCAGCGGCGGTGGCCAGCAGAACGAGTTTCATGACGTGCGTCCCCTTTTCGCGAACATGCCGTCGGACCGGCGGCCGCCCCAGCGAGTAGATCACATCTTGGCACACGTGATCCCGCGCCCTAAAGGCGGTGCGCCTCCAGAACCCTATGGCCTACGGCATTTCTTGCAAAGGGCAGGCCAAAGCCCGCGACTGACGAAAAGCGGCCCCGACGACAATTCCGCGGGGCCGCTTTGATCGTTACGTTCGGCATCTTGCACTTGCCGACGTGCTTGTCCTGGTCGTTCTCGACGATGGTGGCCACCGTCTTCAGCCGGTAGTCCTCGCCGTCCTTGATCACGTCCTGCAGGTAGAAGTTCTGAATCGGGATGTGGTTCGGCCCGAACTTGAAGCCGCCGCGCACCGATTTGAAGTCAGCCTTCTCGATGGCCTTGCGCAGCGCATCCTTGTTGCTCATGTCGCCCTTGGTTGCCTTCAGCGCGCTGTCGAGCAAGATCGCCGCATCGTAGGTCTGCGCGCCGTAGAACGACGGCGAAGACTTGTACTTCGCCTTGTAGTCGGCGACGAACTTCTTGTTCTCGGCGTTCGGCAGATCGTTCACCCACTGCTGCGCGCCCGGGATGCCGACGGCGAGGTCCTTGAGCCGCGGGATCGACAGCTCGTCGATGGTGAACGCGGTGTAGAGCGGAATCTGGCCCTTCATGCCGGACTGCGCGTACTGCGTCACGAACTGGATGCCGGCGCCGCCGGGATAGAACGCGAAGATCGCGTCGGGCTTGGCCGCGCGGGCCTTCGACAGTTCGGCGGAGAAATCGAGCTGGTTCGGCCAGGCGGTCAATTCGCGGCCGACGATCTGACCCTTGAAGGTCGAAGCGACGCCTTCGAGCATGTCCTTGCCGGCGGCATAGTTCGGGCCGATCAGGAACGCGGTCTTCACGTTCTTCTGGTTCATGTAGAGACCGACCGCCTGCGGCGTCTGGTCGTTGTTCCAGGAGGTCGTGAACACATAGGGCGAGCACAGCTCGCCGGAGATCTGCGACGCGCCGGCGTTGGTGATGAAGGTGATGGTCTTGGAATCGACCAGCGGCTTCAGCGAAGCCAGCGCCACGTTCGACCAGATGTAGCCGACCATGAAGTCGACCTTGTCGGACTCGATCAGCTTCTGGGTCTTCTGCACGCCGACTTCCGGCTTGATCTGATCGTCCTCGTAGATCACCTCGACCGGCATGCCGCCGACCTTGCGGCC
This sequence comes from uncultured Alphaproteobacteria bacterium, assembly GCA_963850885.1. Taxonomy (GTDB): domain Bacteria; phylum Pseudomonadota; class Alphaproteobacteria; order Rhizobiales; family Xanthobacteraceae; genus Z2-YC6860. The sequence continues at coordinate 33,040 of CAWKOD010000045.1, forward strand.
GAGATGGTCGAGCGCGAGCTCGAAGGAATTGCGCATGTCGTTGCCGATGGCCGCAACCGGGCCGCTGAACGAACTGATGAAGCCGATCTTGACCGTCTTCTGCTGGGCCACGGACGGCGCCGCGGCGACGGAGGCCAGCGCGACAGCGGCGCAGCCGGCAAGCAATAAACGTTTCATGACTTGGAACCTCCAGATGAGCACTGGAAGGCAGCTTAGCGCGCCGCGCCCTCGCTGCGCAATTTGAAGCGCTGAATCTTGCCGGTCGCGGTCTTCGGCAGATCGGCGCGAAACTCGATCCAGCGAGGGTATTTGTAGGGCGCGAGCTTGGTTTTGACGTGGTCCTGCAACGTCCGCGACATCGCGTCACGAGCGGGCGCGTCTCCGACTTTGGTCTGATCCTTCATCACCACGAAGGCCTTGGGCTTGATCAGGCCATCTCCGTCGGGCCAGGCGACCACGGCCGTCTCCAGCACGTCCGGATGGGTAGCGAGCGCGCCTTCGACCTCGAAGGGCGAAACGTACATGCCGGATACTTTCAGCATGTCGTCGCGGCGGCCGCAGTAGACGAAATAGCCGTCGTCGTCCTCGACGTACTTGTCACCGGAACGGGTCCACTCGCCGAGGAAGGTGTTTCGCGATTGCTCGCGATTGTTCCAGTACATCACCGCGCTCGACGGGCCGGACACCAGAAGTTCGCCCATCTCGCCTTTTTTCACCGGCAGTCCGTTGTCATCGACGAGCTTGCAGGCGTAGCCGGGGACGGGCTTGCCGGTGGTGCCGTATTTCACCTCGCCCGCCCGGTTCGACAGGAAGATATGCAGCATCTCGGTCGAGCCGATGCCGTCCAGGATGTCGACGCCATAGCGATCGAGCCAGCGCTTGCCGACGTCCTCCGGCAGCGCTTCGCCCGCGGACACGCAGCAGCGGAATTTGATTTCGGCGCGCTGCGGGGCGGCGGGGCTTGCCAGGAACGCGGCGTAGAAGGTCGGCACCGCATAGAACACCGTGACCGGATGCTTGCGTAGGAGCGCGGCGACGCCATCCGGCGTCGGGCGATCCGGCAGCAGCACCGTGCAGGCGCCGGCCGACATCGGAAATGTCAGCGCATTGCCGAGGCCGTAGGCGAAGAACAGCTTCGCCACCGAGTAGCAGACGTCGGTCTCGGTGATTTCGAGGAACGGCCCGCCGTAGAGATCGTCGGTGAGCTTCAAGTCGGCATGGACGTGCACGGCGCCTTTGGGCTTGCCGGTCGAGCCCGAGGTGTAGAGCCAGAACGCGATGTCGTCGCGCACGGTCGGCGCGGTGTGCGCCTCGGCCATCGCGGACTCAATCAGATCCTCGAAGACCTTGTGACCCTGCACGGCCTCGCCCGACACGATGACATGATCGAGGTCGGCAGCCGCGCCGATCAGCTTCTGGAATCGCGGATAGAGCGCGTCCGACACCACGAGCATGCGAGCGCGGCTGTCGGCCAGCATGAAACGATAGTCGTCCTCGGTCATCAGCGTGTTGACCGGCACGGCGACGACGCCGGCCTTGAGGCAGCCGAGGAAGGCCGTGGGCCAATCGATGGTGTCGAGCAGCGCGATCAGCACCCGCTCCTCGCGCTGCACGCCGAGCGCGCGCAGACTCGCGGCAAAGCGTGCCACGCGGTCGGCGAGCTGGCCGTAGGTCCAGGTGCCGCGCGGATCGATGAACGCCGGCTTGTCGGCGCGGCCGGCCTTCAGATTGCGGTCGAGGATGTCGGCGGCGAAGTTGTAGTTGCGCGGGATCGCGCCCACTGGAGTGGGCGCCGGCGCCTCCGCCTTTGCATCGACGGCAACAGTCATTCGCATTCCCCCGGCGAGATGAACTATTATGCAAGCCGGCCCTCAGAGCCGCAATGCGTCAATCCTGCCGCCTGCCGGAGCAATGGTTTCATGATCTTCAGCCGCGACCGCATCCTCACCACTCACGTCGGCAGCCTGCCGCGCAACGAAAAGCTGTCCGACCTCTTGATGGCGCAGGAGGAGAACAAAAGCTACGACCCGAAGGTCCTCACCGACGAGATGGACAAGGCCGTCCGCCATGTCGTCAAGGCGCAGATGGATGCCGGCATCGACATCGGCAACGACGGCGAGCAGCGGCGGATCGGGTTCCAGACCTATGTGCCGCAGCGCATGTCGGGCTTCGCCGGCGTCTCGAAGCGTCGCCGCGGCATCGAGTTCGAGGAATTCCCGGAGCTGCTCTCATACCTGATGCGCCGGTTCCCCAATCCCACCAAGAGCCAGCAGGGCGCGCCGGAGGCGCAGGCCGACATCAAGTATCGCGACCTGAAACCGATCACCGACGAAACGGTCGGATTCAACAAGATCGCCGATGATCTGGGCGCGTTCTCCGAGCGGTTCATGACCGCGGCGTCGCCCGGCATCATCTCGACCACCATGCTCAACGCCCATTACGAATCGCACGACGCTTACCTGGACGCGATCGCGCGCGAGATGAGCAAGGAATATCAGGCGATCCATAAAGCGGGACTGATCTTGCAGATCGACGCGCCCGACCTCGCGATGGACCGCACCATGATGTACCGCGATCTGTCCGACAGCGAGTTCGTCAAACGCTGCGAGCGCCACGTCGCCGCGATCAACAAGGGGATCGAGGGCATCCCGCGCGACCGGGTGCGGCTGCATGTCTGCTACGGCAACTGGGAAGGCCCGCACATCCACGACATCCCGCTGGCGACGATCCTGCCGGCGCTCTACACGGCGAATGTCGGCGCGCTGACCATCGAGTTCTCCAACCCGCGCCACGCCCATGAATACACGGCGCTGAAGCAGCATCCGCTGCCGCCGCACATGCTGCTGATCCCCGGCGTGGTCGAGACCACCTCGAATTTCGTCGAGCATCCCGAGGTGGTGGCGCGGCGGATCGAGGAAGCGGTGGCCGCGGTCGGCGACCGCGAGCGGGTGATCGCCTCGACCGACTGCGGCTTCGGCACGTTCACGAAACGCGAGTGGGTGATCGAGCCGGTGGTGTGGCTCAAGCTCAAGGCGATCCGTCAGGGCGCCGATATCGCCTCGACGCGGCTGTGGGGGAAGAAGGTGGCCTAAGCCGCCGGCTTCATGTTGCTTTGGCTGGCGGCCGCTCGCATCGGGCTCGCCTCCCGATCTTCGGTCTCGGCCAGTTCCAGGTACATCTGCTCCAAGCGCAGATAGCGCTGCCGACCCTCTTCGTCGTGGGTCTGCTTGGCCAAGGCGGCGCACCTTGCCGCCTGCGTTCTGAGCCGCTTTGCAGTCACCATAGTCGTCATCTCCGACTATCCAGCCCGGCAACCGCACTGCAGCATTTTTTATGACGCAACGCAACATCAAATTGTCATGATTCCGCAATTATTCGCCGCGGCACGACCAGATTGGACGTCATGACCTGAACCGGTTCATCGTTCTGATTCAGCGTGGTTGTCCGGATTTTCGCCAAGCCCTGGTCCGGGCGCGAACGCGAGGGCCTCACCTCCAAGACTTCACTTTCGACGCGGAGCCGATCGCCTGGCCGCACCGGGCGGGGCCAGCGCACCTCTTCGACGCCGGCGCCGATGATGCCTCCAGCGAGCGGCAGCCCGCCTTCCACCAGAAGCTTCATGGTCATCGCCGCGGTGTGCCATCCGCTCGCGGCAAGGCCTTTGAAGAAAGTCTCTGCCGCCGTCGCCTCGTCGAGATGAAAGGGCTGCGGATCGAACTGTCGCCCGAAGGCCTTGATGCCCTCGGCGGTGACGGACACCGGATCGCCGCTTGAGCGATGAAGTTGTCCCGGCTGCAAGTCCTCAAGGTGCAGACGGGAAGGCATCGTTTGAGTCGTCATTGAAAATCTCCGAAAGAACTCCGGGGCGTCATGACGGCTGCGCCGCCGGCAGCGGCGCCTTCATCTTCGGCGTTGTAAACCAGGCGCCGCTGGCAACCGCTGCGACATTGGCGAAGCCATAGACGACGATAGCCACCGCCAGCGCGACAAACAGGCCATGGCTGCCGCCGAATTTGGTGACGGCAATCCAGCCGCCGCCCGCGGCGATGATGACGCGGAGCACCGCGGCCATCATGGACCAGCCGACCCGCCCGGCACCCTGCGAGGCGAAGTACAACGCCAGGCCGCCGCCGAAGAAGCCGTAGAACGGGCCGACGATTTGCAGATAGCTCGTGCCGACCTCGATCATCTTCGGATCGCTGCCGAACAGCGACAGCCATGCTGCCGGAAAGAATGCCGCCGCGAGCCCGATCGCTTCGGTGATGCCTCCGGCCATCGCCGCACCGGTCCACGCGACCCGCATGGCGCGGTCGCGGCGGCCGGCGCCGATGCAGGTGCCGACCATCGCGGCCACCGGCGCGCCCAGGCCGAACACCAGCGGCACCAGGAGATACTCCAGCCGCGCGCCGGTGCCGTAACCGGCAACCGCGGCAGGGCCGACCAGACCGGCGAGGCCGGTCGCGGTCGCGATGCGATATTGGTCGACAAGCTCACCACGGAGGATGCGGCACCGACGCGAAGGATGTCGCGCATCGGCGCCCAGGCAAGCTTGGGCGGCACAAGCGACGGCTTGAGCACGCCCCGGCCGGACCAGATGTAGAATGCGAAGACCGCGCAGCCGATCGCGTAATAGAGCAGGACCGCAGCGGCACCGCCGGCGATGCCGAGCTGCGGCAACGGCCCGAAGCCGAAGATCAGCAGCGGCGACAGCGGAACGAGGATGACGGCGCCGATGGTGATCATCGCCGCCGGGAAAAACATGTTGCCGGTGCCGCGGATGACTGCGGCGAACGAATTGAACAGCCAGAGCGGAATGGCGCCTGCGAACACCAGCGCGGAATAGGTCGCGGCCGCGGCGAGCGAGCCGCCCTGCCCGCCCATCAAGGCATAGAGCTTGGGGCCGAACAGCAGCGGTGCTGCGGTCGTCAGCGCGCCGAGACCGATCGTGATGACGACGGCGGACCAGACCAACTCGTTGGCGCGATCGCGATTGCCCGATCCGAGCGCCCGGGCAATGGCCGACAGGATGCCGCCGCCCATCGCACCGGCCGATACCATCTGCAGCAGCATGAACAGCGGAAACACCAGCGCCATGCCGGCCAGCGCGTCGAGCCCCAGCTTGGCGACGAAATAGGTTTCGATCAGTCCGATCGACGCCTGAACCACCATGACGACGACGTTTGGCAGGGCCAGCCGCAGAATGGTGGGGCCGACGGGCGCCTCGAGCAGCATCTTGGTGCGCGGATCCATGGACAAAGGCCTCCTTATGGCCCGCTTGCAAATAAGTGCATATGCACCCTTCCCTTGACATTAATAGGCGCATACGCACCTATTGCCAAGGGCCAGCCGATCCAAATGGCCCGGATTCAGGAATGCGAGCCATGCAGAAAACGCCGCTATCCCCCTCGCTGGAATCAGCCGACTGCAATTGTCTGGCGCTCCGCCAGGCCGCCCGCCATGTCAGCTCAGGCCTATGACGCGCATCTCGCCTCGGCGGGCCTGAAGGCCACGCAATATTCCATCCTGGCGAAGCTGAACCGGCTCGGGCCACTCTCGATCAATGAACTGGCAAAACTAATGGTGATGGATCGCACCACGCTCGGCCGCGCCGTCCGCCCCCTGGAGCGCGACAAGCTGTTGGCGATCGGCGGAGACGATGACGGCCGCAAGCGAAGCCTGCGGCTGACGCCCGCAGGCCAGGCGCGGCTGAAGGCTGCGGCAGCGAAGTGGCGCGAGGCGCAGAAGGCGTTCGAATTGGCGTTCGGTGTGCCCGACTCGGCAAACCTTCGCACCGCCCTGCAACGCGTGGTCGCCGCGACCTAGTTGCGGGTCGGTCAGCCCGCGCAACGCGAACAGGCGCTGCTCCATCTCACGCCTGAGATTGTAGTCGGCCCGCCCGAACGATTTGTTTCGCGTGCCGATGAAGTCGCGCTGCTCCTCGCGAAGGCTGGCCAGCGTCTTGCGATCGCGCTGGGCCAGCGCGGCCTTGTACGCATCGTCAATCTGGCGGTCGAGCCGGGCGAGGTCCGGATCCGAACAGATCGCCTTCTCGACGGCGCGGCTTGCCGTCTTGCAGTTGAAGGTCGGCAGCATCCGCTCGGCCAGCATGCCGCGCCGGTCGCGCTCCTGGCGAACGGTCGCCAGGTTCTCGGCGGCCGAGTCGAGTTGCGGATTGATGCGCAGGGCCTGTTCGTAGTCGGCGATGGCGCGGTCGAGATCGCCCTTCCGCCGGAAGGCCGCGCCCCGATTGTTGTAGGCAAGGTAGAATCCCGGGTTGAGCGCCAGCGCGCGATCGTAATCGACGATGGCCCGGTCGAAATCACCCTTCTCGTTATAGGCGTCGCCGCGGTTGGTAAGGAAATTCGCCTGCGGCTTGATGCGGATGGCTTCGTTGTAGTCGGCGATGGCGCGATCGTATTCGCCGTTGGCGCGCGTAGGAGAGGCCGCGATTGTCGAAATACTCCGGCATCGTGGGATCGAGCTTGATCGCCTCGCTCTCATCGGCGATGGCGCGATCGTTGCGGCCCTGCTTCTTGTAGGCCGCGCCGCGATTGGTGAAGGCGCGCGCGCTGGTCGGATCGAGCCGGATCGCCTCGTCGTAATTCTCGATCGCTTTGGCGTAATCTTTCTTGAAATAAAAAGCCGCGCCGCGATCCCGCCAGGCCTGGGAAAATTTCGGATCGAGCCGGATCGCCTCGTTGTAGTCCTCGATGGCGCGGTCGTATTGCCGGTTGTTGTTGAACACGTTGCCGCGGTTGTCGAAGGCCTTGGCGTCGTTGGGATCGAGCCGCACCGCCTCGTTGGCGTCGGCGAGCGCGCGGTCGAGACGGCCGGTGGTGCGGAAGGAATTCGAGCGCTCGCGGAAGGCGCGGGAGTTTTTCGGATCGAGCGCGATGGCGCGGTCAAGATCGGCGAAGGCGAGCGGCATCCGATTGACGTAATAATAGACCGATCCGCGGTTAACGAGCGCGGCGGCCAGTTCACCGGGTTGATCCTTGGACGCCTCGATCAGGGCGGTGCAGGCGGCGATGCGCTGTTCGGGCGAGTACGCGCTGTCGTCGGCGGCGGCGCAAATATCGGCATTGGGGTTGGTCTGCGCCTTGGCCTCCGGCGCGGCAAATGCGGCCAGCAGGCAGGCCGCGGTCAGCAACGGCAAAGAACGCATGGCAATCCCCACGGCTGATAGGTTCGCAAGCGGGTCAATCCCCGCCAACCGTCGGTCGCATCCGGGAGCGAAAAGGTTCAACCATGGCGCCGCCCAGAGGACGGCCGCGGGCATATTCAACGCTGGTCGTGGGGTTGCGGGCGCGCGAGCGATCGTTTAGTTCCCCAGTCCCCACTTCGCGCGGAATGGGATAAGCGCTTATAATCCCCGCACCGCCAACGGGCCGCCGGCCCCAACACTTAAGCCCAAGAATTCCAAGGAGCCCCCAATGGACGAGATCACCAAGCGCGAACCGAAGATCATTCGGGCCGAGGACGTCAATCCCCGCTACAACTGGGGCCGCCATCTGCCGGTGCTCGGCACCATGGGCGTCGATTTCGAGGAGCGCGTCGATTACCGCCGGCTGCACCGCTACCGGCTCGGCCCGCGCGCAAGCCGCGCTCGAGGCGTCCGATCTCGGCGCGCTGCTGCGTGTTCGACGTCAACAACATCCGCTACCTGACCTCGACCAAGATCGGCGAATGGGAGCGCGACAAGCTCTCGCGCTGGGCGCTGCTGCCGCGCGGCGGCGAACCGATCCTTTGGGACTTCGGCTCGGCGGCGGTGCATCACAAGCTCTATTCGCCGTGGCTCGAGCCGGAGAACTGCATAGCCGGCCTCGTCGGCCTGCGCGGCACCGTCGATCCGTCGTTCGGCCTGATGAAGCACCACGCCGAGGAGATGGCCTCGATCCTGCGAGACGCCGGCGTCGCCAAGATGCCGCTCGGCGTCGACATCATCGAACCGCCGATGATGTTCGAGCTGGAGAAGGCCGGGTTCAAGGTCAAGGACGGCCAGCAGGTCATGCTCGAAGCGCGCGAGGTCAAGTCGGCCGACGAGATCGCGCTGCTTAACCGCGCCGCCGCGATGGTCGACGGCGCCTATCATCTGATCCACGAGCAGCTGAAGCCCGGCGTGCGCGAGAACGACATCGTCGCCGAGGTGAACAAGTTCCTCTACACCCACGGCTCCGACGACGTCGAAGCGATCAACGCCATCTCCGGCGAGCGCTGCAACCCGCATCCGCACAACTTCACCGACCGCATGATCCGGCCCGGCGACCAGGCGTTCTTCGACATCCTGCAGTCGTTCATGGGCTATCGCACCTGCTACTACCGCACCTTCAACGTCGGCCGCGCCACGCCGATTCGCAGCGCGACGCCTACAAGAAGTGCCGCGAATGGCTCGACAACGCCATCGACCTGATCAAGCCCGGCGTCACGACCGCGCACATCGCCAAGGTGTGGCCGAAGGCGGAGGAGTTCGGCTTCCCCGACGAATTGTCGGCGTTCGGCCTGCAATTCGCCCACGGCCTCGGCCTCAGCGCTGCACGAGCGGCCGATCATCTGCCGCGTGGTCTCGATGGATCACCCGACCGAGATCAAGGAGGGCATGGTGTTCGCGATCGAGACTAGTGCCCGGCGACCGACGGCTATTCGGCCGCCCGCATCGAGGAAGAGGTCGTGGTGACCGACAAGGGCTACAAGCGTGATCTCGCTGTTCCCGGCCGAAGAACTGCCGATCGCGGCGCGATATTGATTGTTAAGGGGCGACCCGCGCGGCCTGAACAACATCGGGCCGCGCGGCATGTTGAACGAGCATCGAAATTCAATCGAGCAAGGAACCAGCGTGAAAAAAATCTCGAACCTTCAATCGCGGTCGCTGCTGTGCGCAATGGCCGGAGTGCTGACATTGTTGATCGTGGCGGCCGGCACCCAGCCCGCCGCGGCGCAGGCCTCCGACGCGGCGGACCGCTGCACGCCGGACGTGATGCGGCTCTGCAACGAGTTCATCCCGGACGCCGACCGCATCGTGGCCTGCCTCAAGTCCAAGCGGAGACAGTTGACCCCGTCGTGCGCTGAGCGCGCTGCAGCCGCAAGGCTCGCGGAGCTCGCGGCGCGCGCCATAAGTCTAAGTCCTGATCCAGAACTGCTGCAGCCCCAGACGTGTCGACGGCCGCCTGCCCTGACTGGGCGGGCGGCCGTTCGTCATGGAACTGTCACCCGCAGACGACTTATGGTTCCTCGGTCGAACGGGGAGCATCGCCAGCCATGCGACAACGGATCGGACCAGCCCTCCTGCTCGCCGCCATCGCGCTCACGACCCCCGCAGTGGCCAGTGATGTGACCGTCCGCACCTATCTCAGCGACGACACGCTGCTCCGGATCGGCCCCTATACGGCCGAGGGCGGCAAGACGCTGAACCTCACGGTCGGCATCGGCTCGAGCGCGTTCCGCCGCCCGACCGACCCGCCGAACATGATGTGGACGCTGGGCGACCGCGGCCCCAACATCGCTTGCAGCGACATGAAGGAGATGACGGGGGTCGAGCTGACCTGCCGCGAGGTCAAGAACGGCCGCATCTACCCGACGCCATCGTACACGCCCTCGATCTACCGCGTGATGCTGCTCGACGACGGCACGCTTCCGCGTCACCGACGTCATCACGCTGAAGGATCGCGACGGCCGCCCGCTCAACGGCATGCCCAATCCGCTGCGCACCGCCACGACGGAAACGCCGCTCGACGGCGCCGGCAAGCCGCTGCAACAGGATGTGCGCGGCATCGATGCCGAAGGACTGGTGGTTCTGTCCGACGGCTCGTTCTGGATCGGCGAGGAAAACGCGCCATCGCTTGCGCATTTCGGCGCCGACGGGCGGATGATCGCGCGTCACGTTCCCGCCGGCACGGAAGGCGACTTCGCCGGCGCGCCCTACGAGACGGTCGGCTCACTGCCGGCGATCATCGCCAAGCGCCAGGCGAACCGCGGCATCGAAGCCGTCGCGGTGTCGCCCGACGAGCGCTTCCTCTATTTCATCATGCAGAATCCGCTGGCCAATCCGGACTCCGCCGCCTACCAGAAGGCCCGCAACACCAGGCTGTTCAAGCTCGAGCGCGCCACCATGCGCGTCGCCGGCGAATACGTTTACACCCTCGACGATCCGCAGAGCTTCCGCCGCGATCCATCGTCCAAGCAGAACGATCCGCGCATCAGCGAAATGATGGCCGTCGGCCTCGACCGGCTCATCATCGACGAGCGCACCGAGCTGACCACCAAGCTCTATGAGATCGAACTTGCCGGCGCGACCAACATCGCCGGCTCCCGCTGGGACGACGCCGCGACGCGGCCGACGCTGGAGCAGAGCGATATCGCAGCAGCCGGGATCGTGCCGCTCAAGAAGACGCTGCGCTTCGACACCGCCGATCACCCCGAGGTGGTGGGCAAGACCGAGGGCATGGCGCTGCTCGGCGACGGCGCGCTCGCGCTGATCAACGACGACGATTTCGGTATTTCCGGCGCCCGCACGCAGATCGCCGTCGTCCGCGGGACGGAGATCAAGCGGCGCTAGAACGCGATCCGTCCTACTGGCACATCGCGCGGCTGATGAAGGTCACCGTCGTGCAGTCTTGCGATCTGGCCGAGCAGCGTTCGGACCGGGCATTCCTCGGCTGAGGTGAAGTCCATGCTCTTGCCGGAGGTGAAGCCGTGCTTGCGGCAAAGCGCCTCCGCCGCCGAGACGCAGTCCGGCGCCCCGTTCGGCGCGGCGATGCAGCGCTCGCGCCCGCTCATCATGCGGGCGGTCGGCAGCTTGGCGACGGCACCCATCGCGTTCACGGTGGCGTCCGCCGCGCCCTTGCCGACGTCGGCGGCGCCCTGGCCCATTTTGGCCGCCTGATCGGAGATGGCCTTGTTGTTGGCCGCCGCGTCGTCGCCGAGTTCGTCCATCCTTCGCTTGGCGCCGCGCAGGTGGTCGCGGAAGTTGCTGGCGCCGTTGTCGAACCAGCGGCCGATCGACTCGAACACGCCGGGCTTTTGCTGTGGAGGCGCGGGCGGCGGAGCGGCGTCCTGCGCCCAAGCGCATGGCGCCAGCATCAAGGCCGGCCACGAGGCACGCCGCGGCAATCCGTCGCTGCCGACTTTCAATCATGGTCCAAATATTGGTCCAAGAGCTACGCATGGCGATCGGCCCGAAAATGCCCGAAAGCGATGGCGAAATTACGACTCAACGCCCTTCGCCTCAGAACAAGTATAGCGCACCCACGATGCCGAGGACGAGGATCGCGGCGCTCAGCGTCACCCAGAATGTCAGCCGCTCCTCGATGATGGCGCGCGCCTGAGGGCCGTAACGGTTGAGCAGAAAAGCCAGCAGATAGAAGCGGATGCCGCGGGCGATGAACGACAGCCCGACGAACATCCAGAAATTGTAGCCGGCGAATCCCGAGGTGATGGTGACGATTTTATAGGGGATCGGCGTCAACCCCTTGAGCACGATGATCCACGCCCCCCACTGCGCATAGGCGGCTCGGAAGGCATCGACCTTGTCGCCGTAGCCGTAGAGCTGGATCAGCCAATGCCCCACCGAGTCATAAAGCAGGGCGCCGACCGCATAGCCGAGCACCCCGCCGGCGACGGAGGTGAGGGTGCAGACATGGGCGTAGAACCAGGCGCGATCCGGTCGCGCCAGCGACATCGGGATCAGCATGGTGTCGGGCGGAATCGGAAAGACCGAGCTTTCAAGAAATGAAATGGCGCCCATCAGCCAAGTGGCATAGGGGCGCCCAGCGGCGGCGATACACCAGTCATAAAGGCGGCGGAGCATGTCGGCGATTGCTTAGCGGTGCGGGACTTGATTGTCCACGCGCGGTCGGTCCACGAGCGGCAGCTGGCGCGCGGTCAGCGCCGCCGGTTTTTGCGGCGGGCTTCGAGCATGACCACCTTGCGGCGGGCGCTGGTCTCGACGTGCTTCTTTGGCAGCTTCTCGGCAAGGCCGAACAGGCGCTCGCGCCGGGCCATTTCCGCGAAGACGTCATGCGGCCGAACGCCGGCCTCTGCCCAGAGCACGACCAGATTGTAGAGAAGATCGGCGCTTTCGCGGACCACCGCCTCGCGATCGCCATTCATGGCGTCGATGACGACCTCGATCGCCTCCTCGGCGAGCTTCTTGGCCATCTTGGACCGGCCGGCGCGCATCAGCTTGGCGGTGCGCGACGTCACCGGATCGGCGGTCTTGGCCTCGATCACCTGGTCGTAGAGTCGCCCCAGCGAATCATCCATGCGTCTATTTATACACCGGGACGAGTCTTCGGTCGGTTAACGCCTTTCGCTGCAGCGCAAAGAAAGAGGCGCCGCGGCAAGCGGCGCCTTCAGTCTGCTGGATCGCCGCTTCGATCGGCGGCTTGGTAAACCGGCTAGTAACGATAGTACGGGCCGTGGCCATAGTAGCCATACGGCGGAGGCGGCGGGGCGTAGGAAGGATCGCCGTAACCATAACCGTACTGCCGCTCCTGGTGGCGCCGCGCCGCCAGCAACGCGATGGCGCCGAACACGCCGGCCACCGCGCCGAGCACGGCTGCGTTGCCGCCGCCGCGATAATAGTGACCGTACGGCCGCGCCGTCGCCGGAGTGATAGCCAGTGAAGAAAGCGCAATCGCCGCCGCCGTCGCAGCTGCAATGGCGCGATGACGAGAGATACGCATGGTCGCACCCTTTCGTTCGTTAACGCCCCTCGACTGAGGCTCGCGGGGTCAACAGAACAGATGGGGATGCGTTCCTGGAAACGGAGGTTATGGCGGATGATGTTTTGGTAATGTAGCGTAACGGATGTTCATATTCGCCCCGCTGCGACGCCTGAGCGCTATTCCGCGATGGCCTCACCGGACCCGCCAAACTCGACTGGAAAATCGTTCAGCTTGGGCAGGCCGTCGCGCATGGGCAGCACCGTCTCGGCGTAGTTGACGTGAACGCCGGGAGTGAAGGCCAGCGTCGGAATCGTCGCAGCGAACACGTCGACAAGGCCAATGGTCGGATGATCGGTCATCAGATGGCCGCCGCACTTCGCACAATACTTGCGCTGGCTGAACTTGGTCTTCTGGAACGTCGCGACATGCTCGGCCCCCGCTGTGATCCGCACAGCCTCCGGCTTCCAGAGGCTGAAGGCGTTCACGGGTCCGCCGGACCACGAACGACAAGATATGCAATGGCAATAACCCATGGCCTCCGGCGATCCGGTGACTTCCAGTTTGACTGCTTCACAAAAGCAACTTCCAAAGTGAGCCATGATTAACTTCTCCAGTTTGTCAACATCGGACGCGCGCCGTTCATGGCGCTGAAGTAGCCGCGAGGTTGCACGCTCACAATGATCCAAACGCCGTCTTCATTTGCCGATACGCCGGACCGGTCCGCAGCGGTCGACCTGCTGTCCGAAATGCTGCGTGCTGTCCGGCTGACCGGATCGGTGTTCCTCAATGGCTCGTTCACCGCCCCCTTTCGGATCCTAAGCCCCAAACGCTTCGACGAACGCACGCCGCTGGCCCGGCTGCGACACATCAGCATCTTTCACCTGGTGGCTCACGGCCGCTGCACCTTTCAGACGGCCACGGGAAGACGCCACGACGTCGGCACGGGCGATATCCTCCTGATGCCGTTTACCGACACCCACACGTTCTGGAACGGCAGCGCCACGGAAACAGTTTCTGCGCTCGACGTCGTCCGGCCCGGCCCGATCGAAGGAATGCTGACCATGAACTATGGCGGCGGCGGCGAGGAGACACGACTCGTCTGCGGCTATCTTGAATCGTCGGAATTCATGTTCGCGCCGGTGTTCCGCACTTTGCCGGAGGCGCTGGTCGAGCACACCGGCGATGGCAAGATCGGCGAACTGCTCGCTTCGACCGTGCGCGAGATCGTCGCGTTGGTCGACGCGGCAACGCCGGGCTCCCAGCTCATGTTGGGCCGGTTGATGGAAATGCTATTTGTCGAAGTTCTGCGCCGCCACATTGCCCGCTTGCCGGCCGGCAGCCAGGGTTGGTTGGCCGCAATCAACGATCCGATCGTGAGCCGTGCGCTGCAACTCGTCCACGCCGATCCGGGCAAGCGCTGGACCGCCGAAAGCCTGGCGCGCGCGGCCGGTTCATCGCGCACCGTACTGGCGGAACGATTCAACGCGCTGCTCGGGCGGCCGCCGATCGACTATGTGACGAGTTGGCGCATCCAACTCGCCGCCGAAAATCTACGCGGCACCGATGCGAGCATCAGAAAAGTCGCCGCCGACGTTGGCTACGAATCGGAGGCCGCGTTCAATCGCGCGTTCAAACGCGTGACCGGCACGACGCCCGGACGCTGGCGCGAAGGCATCAGCCCTGACCCGCTTGCGAAAAACATGCCCGCAACGAGCATGCCGAAAACCACCGCCGGCCTCGCGCGGACGAGCGGGTGACGCGTTATTCGCCTTCAGAAAGCAACGTCGCGTTGCCGCCCGCCGCCGCGGTGTTGATCGTCACCGTCTGCTCGGTGGCGAAGCGGCGCAGATAATTCGGGCCGCCGGCTTTCGGCCCGGTGCCGGAGAGACCGGCGCCGCCGAACGGCTGGGTGCCGACCACCGCGCCGATCATGCTGCGGTTGACGTAGACATTGCCGTTTGAAAGCCGCGCGACGATCTTCTCCGCCACGGCGTCGATGCGGGTGTGGATGCCGAGCGTCAGTCCTGTGCCGTTTCCGGCGACGTCGTCGAGCAGCGCGTCGAGCTCGCCGGCCTGCCAGCGGACGACGTGCAGCACCGGCCCGAATACCTCTTCCTGCAGGTCGCTCGCGCGGTCGAGCGCTGATCATGGTCGGCGGCACGAAGCGCCCGTGCGGCGGCAGCGCGCGGCCGTCGTCCCAGCGAAACATCACCCGCCCCTGCCCGGCCTTGTCGGCGATCCAGCGGTCGAGACGAAGCTTGGCGTCGTCGTCGATCACCGGCCCGACATGCGTCGCCGGATCGCGCGGATCGCCGAGCACGAGTTCGCGCGCGGCGCCCGCGATCATCTCGATCATGCGATCGGCCACGTCCTCCTGCACGCAAAGAAGCCGCAGCGCCGAGCAGCGCTGACCGGCGGAGCGGAACGCCGACGTGACCACGTCATCGGTCACCTGCTCCGGCAGCGCCGTCGCATCCACGATCATGGCGTTGATGCCGCCGGTCTCGGCAATGAGCGGCACGATCGGGCCGTCCTTGGCGGCGAGCGCACGGTTGATGGCATGCCCCACCTCGGTCGAGCCGGTGAAGGCAACACCGGCAACGCGCGGATCAGCCACCAGCGCCGCTCCGACTTTGCCGTCGCCCAGAACCAGATGCAGCGCGCTGGCCGGCACACCGGCTTGGTGCAGCAGGCGCACCGCCTCCACCGCCACCAGCGGGGTCTGCTCGGCGGGCTTCGCCACCACCGCATTGCCGGCGGCCAGCGCCGCAACGACCTGGCCGAGAAATATCGCCAGCGGAAAATTCCACGGGCTGATGCAGACGAACACGCCGCGCCCGCGATAATGCAGCTCGTTCGATTCGCCGGTCGGTCCGGGCATCGGCTGGGGTGAAAGCGCGCGGCGCGCCTCGGCGGCGTAATAGCGGCAATAGTCCACCGCCTCGCGGAGTTCGGAGAGCGCGTCGTCCAGCGTCTTGCCGCCTTCGGATTGCATCAATGCAATCAGACCGCCGCGGTCCGCCTCCAGCAACTCGGCGGCGCGCTCGAGAATGTCGGCGCGGCGCTCGACCGGGGTCGCGTTCCACGCCGGGAAACCGGACACAGCCGCCGCCATCGCCGCGCCGGCGTCGAGCGGTGGCACGGCCGGCGATTGTTTCGGCGCGCCGCGTTTGACTTCATCCAGCAGCGCGTTCAGCGCCACGCGATCGCCGAACTCGACGCCCGTCGAGTTGAGCCTTGCCGGGCGATAGAGGTCGCGCGGCAGCGGGATATGCGGATGACGGGCGTGCGCGGCGTCGCCGATCCAGGCCTGCGGCCGTTTCAAGATACTTTCGATCGGGACCGTTCGGATCGGCAGCGGCGGCGACGAACGAGGAGTTGGCACCGTTTTCCAGCAGACGCCGGACCAGATAGGCGAGCAGGTCGCGGTGGCTGCCGACCGGTGCATAGACCCGGCACGCCGCGCCCGGCACATCGGCGAGCAGCGCGTCGTAGAGCACATCGCCCATGCCGTGCAGGCGCTGGAATTCGTAGCCCTCCGCACCACCCGCCTCCTCGATCACGCTCGCCACCGTCAGCGCGTTGTGGGTGGCGAACTGCGGATAGAGCCTGGGCCGCGCCCGCAGCAACTGCCGCATGCAGGCCATGTAGGAGAGATCGGTCATGGGCTTGCGCGTGAACACCGGATAGTCGGGGAGCCCGCGCTCCTGGGCGCGCTTCACCTCGGTGTCCCAGTATGCGCCCTTCACGAGCCGCACCATCAGCCGGCGGTTCAGCCCGTGCGCCGCATCGTCGAGCCAACCGATCACCGCGCCGGCGCGCTTCTGATAGGCCTGCACCGCGAGCCCGAAGCCATCCCAGCCGGCGAGCGACGGATCGGCCAGCACCTTGCCGGTCACCTCCAGCGAAAGTTCGAGCCGGTCGGCTTCCTCGGCATCGATGGTGAAGTTGAGATCGTGGGATTTGGCCTGGCGCGCGAGATCGAGCACGCGCGGCGTCAAGCTCGGCCAGCACGCGCTCGCGCGACACCGCCTCGTAACGCGGATGCAGCGCCGAGAGCTTGACGGAAATTCCCGGCCGCGCCGGCAAAGCGGCGTTTCCCGCCCGCGCACCGATCGCCGCGATGGCGTCGGCATAGGCCTCGAGATAGCGCGCCGCGTCGGCAGCCGTGCGCGCGCCCTCGCCCAGCATGTCGAACGAATAGCGGAACTCGCGGTGCGAGCCCGCGCGCGACAGCGCCTCTTCGATGGTCTGTCCCAGCACGAAATGCGAGCCGAGCAGCCGCATCGCCTGGCGCGTGGCGAGCCGCACCGTCGGCACGCCGAGCCGCTTCACCAGGCTCTCGACAATGCCGTCCGGGGTTTCGCCCGGATGGATGACGCGGGCCGTTACCCCGAGGGTCCAGGCGGAAGCCGAAACCAGGAACCCGCCCGAGCCCTCCGCTTTCGACCAGTCGCCGGCGGCGAGCTTGTCCTCGATCAGCGCGTCGGCGGTGGCACCGTCCGGCACGCGGAGCAGCGCCTCGGCCAGCACCATCAGCGCCAGACCCTCTTTGGTCGACAGCGAATAGGCGTGGAGGAAATCTTCGATCCCGCCGAAGCCGCCGGAATGCGAGCGGATGCTTTCGACCAGCCGCCGGGCGCGACCGTCGATGCGGGCCTCAGCCGCCTCGCTGCGCGATGCTGCCGCCAGCAGCGCCGGCGCCAGCGTCTCGTCCGGCGGCGCATAGGGCGCGGCAAAGGCCCGCACCCCTGCCCCACCACCCGGACTTGAGGACGCGCTCATCGAAGCCCTCACGAATATTTCTAGTCTATCAGCGCCAGCGCTGGCCGCACTGCCTGCCGCGTCGGCAGACTGACATTCTGATGTGCAGAAAATAGGCTCGCCGATGCCCGCGGGGTGGTCCTGCCTTGCTCTTTCATTCGGCATGTTCTTTGCTGAGCAGGAAATACGAGGCGCGGCGCGCCATTCGGCCTGAAAATCCAAGAGGTAGCGACATGAACCTGCTCAACAACCTCCGGCTTCGCGATGCCGCGCTCATCCTCGCCGCGACCGTGATGCTCGGCGGCCCGGCCTCGGCCCAGACCGCGATCAAATTCTCGCTCGATTTCAAGTTTGAAGGCCCGGCCGCGCCGTTCCTGGTCGCCATCGACAAGGGCTACTTCAAGGCCGAGGGGCTCGACGTCACCATCGATACGGCGGCCGGCTCGCTCGAACCGATCAACCGCGTCGCCTCCGGCACCTACGACATGGGCTTCGGCGACATCAACTCGCTGATCAAGTTCCGCGACGCCAATCCGGCGAACCCGATCAAGGCCGTGTTCATGGTCTACAACAAGCCGGCGTTCTCGATCGTCGGCCGCAAGAGCCGCGGCGTCACGAAGCCGAAGGACCTCGAAGGCAAGACGCTCGGCGCGCCGGCACCGGACGGCGCCTATGCGCAGTGGAAAATCTTCGTGCAGGCGAACGGCATCGACGCCTCCAAGGTCAAGATCGAGAACGTCGGCTTCCCGGTGCGCGAGCCGATGCTGCAGAGCGGCCAGGTCGACGCCATCACCGGCTTCTCGTTCTCGTCTTTCATCAACCTCAAGTCCATGAACGTGCCGGTCGACGACATCGTCGTCATGCTGATGGCCGACTACGGCGTCAACCTGTACGGCAACACCATCATCGTGAACCCGAAGTTTGCAGCCGAGAAGCCAGACGCGGTGAAGGGCTTCCTGCGCGCGTTCGTGAAGGGGCTGAAGGACACGGTGAAGGATCCATCCACCGCCGTGGACTCCGTCATCAAGCGCAACGACGTCGCCAAGAAGCCGATCGAGCTCGAACGCCTCAACATGGCGCTCAAGGACAACATCGTGACCGCCGAGGTGAAGGCGAACGGCTACGGCGCGGTGGACAAAGACCGGCTGGCGAAGGCGATCGACCAGATCGCCATCACCTACGAGTTCAAGAACGGCAAGCCGAGCGCAGCCGACGCGTTCGACGCCTCCTTCCTGCCGCCGGCGGCCGACCGCAAGGCGAACTGACGCGCGCTTGCATCAGGGGCCGTCGTGTCCGCGTTCGTCGCGCTTGAGGGAGTGAGCCACGCCTACGGCGGCGCCACCGACACGCCTGCGGTCGAAGGGCTGTCGATCGCCATCGAACAAGGCGAGTTCGCCGCGGTGGTCGGGCCTTCCGGCTGCGGCAAATCCACCTTGATGAAGCTCGCAACCGGCTTGCAGTTTCCGTTCAAGGGCTCGGTTGCGGTGGCGGGCCAAGTCGTCAGCAAGCCGGTCAAGATCGCCGGCATGGCATTCCAGGCGCCGACCTTGCTGCCGTGGCGCACCACATTGGAAAACCTGCTGCTGCCGCTCGAAATCGTCGAGCCGCACCGCAGCGAAATCCGTCGGCGGCGCGTCGAATACGCCGCGCGCGCACAAAACCTGCTGACGTCGGTCGGCTTGGGCGGCCAGGGCGACAAGTATCCCTGGGAACTGTCCGGCGGGATGCAGCAGCGCACCTCGCTCTGCCGTGCGCTGATCCACGAACCGCAGCTGCTGATGCTCGACGAGCCGTTTGGCGCGCTCGATACGTTCACCCGCGAGGAATTGTGGTGCGTGATCCGCGATCTGCATACCGCGCGCAAGATCACCGTTTGCCTGGTGACCCACGATCTCCGCGAAGCAGTGTTCCTTGCCGACCGCGTATTTGTAATGTCGTCGCGGCCGGGCCGCATTCTGGTCGAGCGCAAGATCGACATCCCTCGCCCGCGCGATCTCGACGTGGCGTTCACGCAAGGCTTCCAGGACATCGTGCACGAGCTGCGCTCGCATATCGTGAAGGGGCGGCAATGACCCGCAGCGACGTCATGGTCCGGGTCGCGCCGTGGCTCTACACCGCGATCATGTTCATCGTATGGGAAGTGGCCGTCCGGCTGTTCAATATCCCAACGTTCTTCCTCCCGCCGCCGACCGCGATTGCCAACGCCTTCGTCGAATACTGGACGCCGATCTACCGGCACTCGCTGTACACGCTGTCGACCACGATGATCGGCTTCGCCATGGCGGTCGGCTTTGGCCTCGTGCTCGGCCTCGTCGTCGGCTGGTCGCGCTCGATCTACGCCGGGCTCTATCCGCTGATGATCGGGTTCAACGCCATCCCCAAGGTCGCGGTGGTGCCGATCCTGGTGCTGTGGTTCGGCATCGGTTTCGTGCCGGCGGTGCTCACCGCCTTCCTGATCTCGTTCTTCCCTATCGTGGTGAATGTCGCGACCGGCCTTGCCACCATCGAGCCGGAGCTCGAGGACGTGCTCAAGGCGCTCGGCGCCTCAAAGCTCGACATCATGCGCAAGGTCGGCATCCCGCGCACGCTACCATATTTCTTCGGCTCGCTGAAGATCGCGATCACGCTCGCTTTCGTCGGCTCGGTGATCTCCGAAAGCATCGCCTCGAACTACGGCATCGGCAATCTGATGCTGCAGGCGCAGGCGCAGTTCCAGGTGCCGCTGATCTTCGCAGGCTTGGTCGCGCTCGCGGTCGAGGGCATCGTGATGTACTGGTTGATGGCGATCCTGGAGGCCCGCATGACCGGCTGGGCGCAACGATCGGGCTTCGCGCAGACCTGAAGCATGATCCCGAAAAGTGGGAACCGGTTTTCGGACAAGCTCATGCTCAATGGAGCTGTTTAAGCTGCCGAGCTTGACGCCGGATGCGGCGACAATTCCGGATTGAGCGCTGCGGCGATCGTCTCGGCGATCTGCTCGCGCTCTTCCACATCGACGCCGCTGCGCACATAGATGCCGCAGAAGATGTCGGGCAGCTTCGGCAGTGGCGCGTCGTTCCACACCGCGATGCCCGGAATGTCGGCGCGATCGCGCGGCAGCGCCATGACGCCGAACCCCGCCGCGACCGCCGCGGCAAGGCCCAGCAGGCTCGACCCGATGAAAGCCAGCTCGCATTCGCGGCCGGCCTGACTCAGGGCCGCCATGGCGTTGCGCGTGAACAGGCATTCCTCGCCGTAAGAGACGAGCGGCACCGGACGGCTCGGATCGACGCGCGTCGAGGCCGCGTGCACCCAGACCAAAGGTTCGGTCCAGTAATAGCGCGTGTCGATCGTCGGCCCGGTCGAAGAGACCCAGATCGCCAGGTCGGCGTCGCCCTCGCGCAGGTCGCGCAGCAACACGTCGATGTTGCCGTTGTAGACCTCGAAGCGGAGATCCGGCCGGCGCAGACGCGAGCAGGTGAGACCCAGCGCGATAGCAGACGCGGTGAAGTCACCGGTGGCGCCGATCCGCACCGTTTTTGCGGCCGCGCGCGGTCCGGCAATATCGAGAATCTGGTCGTTGATGGAAAGCAATCGCCGTGCGTAATTGACGACGAGCTCCCCGGCCGACGTCAGACTCACGCCCGGCGCGCTCTTGTCGAGCAGGTCTGAACCGAGCAGGCTTTGTAAGCGCTTGATCTGGGCGCTGACCGCTGGCTGCGTGACGCCCAGCGATTGCGCGGCCTTGGTAAAACTGCGCAGATCGACGACGGCAACCAATGTCCGCAGCAACTCGGTGGGGATATTGGTCATGACAGCTTCGCCTCGCACTGCAATTCCGGCTGCGCCGGAACCCCGACGAATTGGGTCGTCGCAAGTTGTCATTCCCACCCGCGGTTTCCGGCCGCCGATCCCGAGACTACAAAACAAGCAACACCCCTATTGCATCTTATATTCCATTTATACCATGCGAAAATCGCGCACTCTCATGCGGATTTTCGCATATCGGCGGCGAAGGTGATTTGCGTGCTGGAACAATGGCCTCCGCGCTCCCTGGAATCCTTCACCGCGAAACGTGCTAGGCTCGGTGCGCTCAAATGCAGCAGCATCCCCGGGAGGCGTTTTCACAATTAATGGCCAGCCCCCGCCTGCATAGACATGAACCTGTTCCGATCCCAGCACCCATGAATTTCATCCGTCTATACGCGCGCGTGCTCAAGCTGTTGGGCGACGAGTCGAGGCTCGGCTGGATGCTGGCCATCGCCAATCTGTCCCTGGCCGCGGCGCAATTCGCCGAGCCCGTTCTGTTCGGCCGCATCGTCGATACGCTGGCCGGCGCGCAGAGCCGCGGCGGCGTTCCGGTCTGGACCGATCTCGTCACGCTCTTGGCGGCGTGGGTGAGCTTTGGTTTCTTCACCATCACCTGCGGGGCGCTGGTGGCGCTGCACGCCGACCGGCTGGCGCACCGCCGCCGCCACGCGGTGATGACGAACTATTTCGAGCACATCCTGCAACTGCCGCTCAGCTTTCACGGCGGCATCCATTCCGGCCGGCTGATGAAGGTGATGCTCACCGGCACGGATTCGTTGTGGTGGCTGTGGCTCGGGTTTTTCCGCGAGCATTTGGCGGCGTTTGTCTCACTGCTGGTGCTTTTGCCGCTGTCGCTCATCCTGAACTGGCGGCTGGCGCTCCTGCTGATCGCGCTTTGCGTGGTGTTCGCAGGGCTCACGGCGCTGGTGCTGCGCAAGGCCGAGGCCGGGCAGAGCGCGGTCGAGCGCCACTACGGCGATCTCTCCGAACGCGCCTCCGATGCGCTGGGCAACGTCGCCCTGGTGCAAAGCTATTCGCGCATCGAGGCCGAGGTGAGCGGTCTGCGAAACGTCGTCGCCAAGCTCCTCGGTGCGCAGATGCCGGTGCTGTCATGGTGGGCGATCTGCGCCGTGCTGACGCGCGCCTCGACGACACTCACGGTGCTTTCGATCTTCGTGGTCGGCATCTGGCTCAACATCCACGGCCAGACCACGGTCGGCGAGATCGTCACCTTCACGAGCTTCGCCGGCATGCTGATCATCCGGCTCGAGCAGGCGGTGGGCTTCGCCAACCGGCTGTTCCAGGACCGGCCGCGGCTCATCGAATTCTTCGAGGTCGCCGACACGGTGCCGTCGGTGCGCGACCGGCCCGACGCCATCGATCCCGGCCGCGTGCACGGCCTGGTCGAGTTCGCCGACGCGTCGTTCTCCTACGACGGCAAGCGCGCGGCGGTGACGGACCTGAAGTTCACCGCACTGCCGGGCGAGATCATCGCCCTGGTCGGCCCGACCGGGGCCGGCAAGTCGACGGCGCTTGCGCTCCTGCATCGCGTGTTCGATCCGCAATCGGGCTCGATCAAGATCGACGGCATGGATATCCGCGGCCTGCAGCTTTCGGCGCTGCGCCGAAACATCGGCGTGGTGTTCCAGGAGGTGTTGCTGTTCAATCGCTCGGTCGGCGAGAACCTTCGCGTCGGCCGGCCGGAGGCGACCGACGAGGAGATTCGCGCGGCCGCCGCGAAGGCGCAGGCGCTCGATTTCATCGAAGCCAACCCGGAAGGCTTCGCGGCCAGCGTCGGCGAGCGCGGGCGGATGCTCTCGGGCGGCGAACGCCAGCGTCTCTCGATCGCACGCGCATTGGTGAAGAACCCGCCCATTCTGATCCTCGACGAGGCGACCAGCGCGCTCGACGCCACCACCGAGATGAAGGTGCAGGCGGCGCTCGACGAATTGATGAAGGAGCGCACCACCTTCGTGATCGCCCACCGGCTGTCCACGGTGCGCAACGCCACGCGCATCCTGGTGTTCGACCACGGCCGCATCGTCGAGACCGGCAGCTTCGACGAGTTGATCCAGCGCGGCGGCGCTTTCGCCGCGCTGGCCAAGGCGCAGTTCCTGGTCACCGGCTCGCCTGAAGCGGCGCCGGCGCCCGTCGCCGCACCCGCGACGGAGCCAAAGCCGGCCGACCCGCGCGCTGTCGTCGTGCCGCCGCCGAATGAGATTACCGAGGACGCAGCGGAAGAGCCGGCTACTTGATCCGCTCCAGCACGCTGACGTAGTTCGCCACCGCGGCACCGCCCATGTTGAAGATGCCGGCGAGTTTCGCGCCGGGCACCTGGATGTCGCCGGCCACGCCGGCAAGCTGCATGGCGCAGAGCGCATGCATCGACACGCCGGTCGCGCCGATCGGGTGGCCCTTGGATTTCAACCCGCCGGACGGATTGACCGGCAGCCTGCCGTCCTTCTGCGTCCAGCCCTCCTTGATCGCACGCGCCCCCTGACCTTCCGGGGTCAATCCCATCGCCTCGTACTCGATCAGTTCGGCGACGGTGAAGCAGTCATGCGTCTCCACCAACGAAAGATCGTTGAGCATGATCCCGGCGCCGGCCAGCGCCCGCTTCCAGGCCTCGGCGCAGCCCTCGAACTTGAGGATGTCGCGCTTGCTCATCGGCAGAAAATCCGACACATGCGCGGTCGAACGGAACGCAATCGCCTTGTTCAATTGCAGCGCCGTCTCGACGTCGGCCAGCACCAGCGCCGCAGCGCCGTCGGACACCAGCGAGCAGTCGGTGCGCTTGAGCGGACCCGCCACGAACGGATTCTTCTCGCTGACGTTGCGGCAGAACTCGAAACCAAGGTCCTTGCGCAATTGCGCGTAGGGGTTGCCGACGCCGTTCTTGTGATTCTTCGCCGCGATCATGGCCAGCGCGTCGGACTGGTCGCCCCAGCGCTGGAAATAAAGTCCCGCGATCTTGCCGAAAATCCCAGCGAAGCCGCCTTCGATGTCGGCCTCTTCGCGAACGTAAGAAGCTTTCAACAGGTTTTTTCCGATCTCGGGACCGGGCGTCGTGGTCATCTGCTCGACGCCGACCACCAGCACGACGCGCGCCGCCTTCGCCGCGATCGAATTCAGCCCCTGATGCACGGCGGCAGAGCCTGTGGCACAGGCGTTTTCCACACGGAGCGCCCGCTTGAAGCGAAGCTCCGGCGAGGCTTGCAGCACCAAGGAGGCGGTAAAATCCTGCGGCGAGAACCCTGCATTGAAGTGGCCGAGCACGATCTCGTCGACGTCCCGCGCCTCAATTCCGGCGTCGGCCAGGGCGCCGTTGGCGACCCGGACGATCAGGCTCTCCACCGTCTCGCCGTCCAGCCTGCCGAAGGGCGTATGGGCCCAGCCCACGATGCAGCCCGTCATGACCGCCTCCATCTGCCGAAATTCGGTCGCTTTCCTCTGCGATTTACCACGTCGGAGGCTGGTTCAACCAGGAAAGTTCCGTACCCGGGTAAACCATGTGGCAAACTGAGGCCGCAAGCCGCTTTCCTTCCAGCTTGGCTATGGTTTAGATATTCCTAACATCGAGTGAAACAACACTCGTTCCGAGGCCGCAAACAGCAGACCGGACCGCCAGTGACATTTGTGTCGACGCTCCGCTTCTCAGCTCCCGCCGCGGCCCTCGCCGCCAGCATTCTCACCGCCGCCCCCGCTCGCGCCGGGACCGAGGCGACGCTGCTGGTGGACGCCGAGACCGGCAAGGTGCTGCACGCCGAGAACGCCACGATGCCGTGGTATCCGGCCTCGACCTCCAAGCTGATGACCGTCTATGTGACGCTGCAGGCGGTCAAAGCCCAGCGCATCACGCTCGACACTCTCTTCACCGTGACCGCGCGCGCGGCTTCGCAGCCGCCGTCGAAAATCGGCTTCAAGCCCGGCACCAAGATCACCGTCGACAACGCGCTGAAGATCCTGATGGTGAAGTCGGCCAACGACATGGCGGTCGTGCTCGCCGAAGGCGTGTCCGGCTCGGTCGAGAACTTTTCCGCCGAGATGAACACCGCGAGCAAGAACCTCGGCATGACCCAATCGAGCTGGGTCAATCCGAACGGTCTGCCGGCCGACGAGCAGATCAGCTCGGCGCGCGACCTCGCCATTCTGGCCCGCGCGCTGCTCCACGATTTTCCCGAATACGACATGTACTGGCACATCCCGGCGATCCAGCTCGGCAAGAAGTACATGCGCAACTTCAACACGTTGATCGGCCGCTACGAGGGCGCCGACGGCATGAAGACCGGCTTCATCTGCGCATCCGGTTTTAATCTCGTGGCGACCGCATCGCGCAACGGCAAGCGGCTGATCGCCGTGGTGCTCGGATCGCCGTCGTCGCCCTATCGCGCCGCCAAGGCCGCGGGCCTGCTCGAGCGCGGCTTCCATCGCGGGCCGTTGTCCTGGCTGTCGCCGTCGCTCGGCACGGTGGACTCGCTGCAGCCGATCAATGCCGCGCCGCCCGATCTCCGCGACGAGATGTGCGGGCCGCACCGCAAGCGCCCCGCCGCCGAGGACGCCGACGACGACGGCGAGGCTTCGAGCTTCATGCTGTCGAACCTGCCGCCGAGCACCGGCAAGGCTTCGGCGCTGCTCAAAGAAAAGCCCGACACCGCCCAAGCCATCGCGGTGTTCATTGGCGCCGCGAAGAACGCCGCCGAGGCTCAGTTCGCCAGCGCCCGCGCCAAGCTCCAGAAGCTCGCCAAGGGCAAGAAGGCCGATCCGAAGGCTGCTCCCCGCAACTGCGGCGCAGACGGCCACCGATGCCAAGGCCACCGCTGCCGCCAAGCCGGCCGCTCCGGCGCCCGCGCTCCAGACCGCTACGGCTCCGCCGGCCGGCGCGTTCACGCCGACGTCCAAGCAGCCCGAGCGCGCCGCCCGCAAGCTGCCGGCCGCCACCGATCCCAGCAATCCGGCGTTGAGCTATGCAGCCCCGGCGGCCAAGACCGACCCGGCGCCGCTGACGGCCATGCGGATGCCAAGGATGCCAAGCCAGATGCCGCAAGGCCGACCGAGCCAAGCCGAAGGCCGACGCCAAGCCGGCCGCCGCGTCCAAGCAGACGCCAAAGCCCGCGGCGCCGGCAAAGCCCGCCAAAGAAGCCGCGGCGCCCAAGCAAGACGCCACCGCCAAACAGTAAGTTCCCCGCCATCCCGGTGTGCAGTGCACACGCGAGCCCGCAAGGCGCTTGCGGCATTGGTGCGACTCTTCGATGGTAGGCTGTTGTCATGCGGATGCGTCGTGACTGACAGCCGGGCAAGGCGCGAGCATGAGCTTCCTCGATAACATCAAAGATGACTTCGTGTTCTTGCAGGGCGCGCTTCGCGCGCTGCGGATGACGACGCCGATTGCGAAAAACCCGGCGCGGGTCTTCCCGGTCGTGATCGACGAACTCGCCGACAAGTACGGCGATGCGCCGGCGCTGATCTCCGACCGCGAGCGTTTCAGCTACCGCGCGCTCGCCGAGCGGGCGAACCGCTACGCGCGCTGGGCGCTCCGCGAAAATCTCGCCAAGGGCGAGACGGTCTGCCTCCTGATGCCGAACCGGCCGGAATACATGGCGGCCTGGATTGGCATCACCAGCGCGGGCGGGGTCGCGGCGCTGATCAACACCCAGCTCGTCGGCACTGCGCTCGCCCATTGCATCGACATCGTGGCGCCGAAGCACGTTGTCGTTGCCGCCGAGCTCGCCAACGAATTCGCAACCGCGCGGGCGCTGCTGAAGACCCAGCCGAAGATCTGGTCGCATGGTGAGAACGCCGAGTTTCCAAGGCTTGATCGGGAGATCGACGCCCTGCCCGGCCACCGTCTTGCCGCCTCCGAGCGCGTGGCGCTGACCATCGAGGATCGCGCGCTCTACATCTACACATCGGGCACCACCGGCCTGCCCAAGGCCGCCAACATCAACCACTATCGCGTCATGCTCGCGAGCAGTGCTTTCGCGGGCGTGATGGATACCAAGCCCACCGACCACATGTACGACTGCCTGCCGATGTACCACACCGTCGGCGGCCTCGTTGCGACCGGCTCGGTGCTGCTCAACGGCGGCTCGGTGGTGATCCGCGAAAAATTCTCCGCCCGCGAATTCTGGGACGACGTGGTGCGCCACGAATGCACGCTGTTCCAATACATCGGCGAGCTGTGCCGCTACCTCGTGCATTCACCGCCGAATCCGAACGAAACGAAGCACCGCCTGCGGATGGTCTGCGGCAACGGGCTGCGTCCCGATCTGTGGGCGGAGTTCAAGACCCGGTTTCGCATCCCGCATATCCTGGAATTCTACGGGGCGACCGAAGGCAACGTGAACATCTTCAATTTCGAGGGCAAGCAAGGCGCAGTCGGACGCGTACCCTGGTTCGTCGCGCACCGCTTTCCGATCGCGGTGGTGCGTTTCGACGTCGAGCACCAGCAGCCGGTGCGCAACGCCGGGGGCTTCTGCGAGCGCTGCGACGCCGACGAGCCGGGCGAGGTGATCGGACGCATCGTCAACGATCCGGAGCGGCCGGGCAATCGCTTCGAGGGTTACGCCGCGGCCAATCAGAACGAGAACAAAATTCTGCACGACGTGTTCGAGAAGGGCGACGCCTGGTTCCGCACCGGCGATCTGATGCGCAAGGACGAGCGCGGCTATTTCTATTTCGTCGACCGGGTCGGCGACACTTTCCGCTGGAAGGGCGAGAACGTCTCGACGTCGGAGGTGGCCGACACTCTCAACACGTTTCCGGGCGTGGCCGACGCCAACGTCTACGGCGTCACCGTGGTCGGGCGTGATGGCCGCGCCGGCATGGCCGCGATCGTCTGCGAAGGACAGTGCGATCTCGGCGCGCTGCACGCCCATCTCCGCGCCAACCTGCCGGACTACGCTCGGCCGCTGTTCCTTCGCATCCAGCCCAAGATCGAGGTCACTGGCACATTCAAGCAGAAGAAGGTCGATCTGGTGCAGGAAGGCTTCAATCCGACGGCAACCACCGACCCGATCTATTTCAACGATCCACAAGCCAAAGTCTTCGTGCGGCTCGATCCGGCACTCTACCGGAGCATCGAGAGCGGAGAGATCCGGCTGTGATTGCCTCTGCCGCGTCCGTGCTGGCGTTCTGGCGCGCGGCGGGTCCCAAAAAGTGGTTTAAGAAGGATACCGTGTTCGACGAGGACATCCGCGCCCATTTCCTGGAAACCCATGAGGCGGCCGCGGCGGGAAAGCTTTCCGACTGGGAACAGACCGCCGAAGGCGCGCTGGCGTTGACGATCGTGCTCGATCAATTCCCCCGCAACATGTTCCGCGGCGACGCGCGCACCTACGCCGCCGATCCGCTGGCCCGCGCGGTCGCCGAGCGCGCACTTGAGCACGGCTTCGATCGACAGGTGCCGTTGTCCGACCGGCAGTTTTTCTACCTGCCGTTCGAGCATTCCGAGGCGATGGCCGATCAGGAGCGATCCTGCGCGCTGGTTGCCGCGACCGGCGATGCGGACCTTTTGAAATGGGCGCAGTTGCACGCCGACATCATTCGCCGGTTCGGCCGCTTTCCCCACCGCAACGCCATGCTGGGCCGCGCCACCACAGCCGAGGAACAGGCCTTTCTCGACGGCGGCGGGTTCAAGGGTTAGGCCAAAGTCGGTTGCCCGAGCACTGGACGTTCCAGCAAAACCGGCCCTTAATACTGTGGATAATCTGGGGCGTTTTCAGGAGTGTGCTCATGTCGTGGCCGGTTCGAAGTCTTTGTCATGGTGCTCTGATCGCGGGTGCGACCTTGTTCGCGACCTCGGCGTTCGCGCAGATGGAATTGAAAATCATCGCGCCGGCGGCGCCCGGCGGCGGCTGGGATCAGACCGCACGCTCGATCCAGCAGGCGTTGATCGCCGAGAAGCTCGTCAAAAGCGCGCAGGTCATCAACATCGCCGGCGCCGGCGGCACCGTCGGCCTCGCCCAGTTCGTCAATGGCGCCAAGGGCGACGGCAACCAGCTCATGGTCAACGGCTTCGTCATGGTCGGCGCCATCCTGATGAACAAGTCGCCGGTCTCGATGTCGCAGATCACGCCGATCGCCAAGATCACCGAGGAAGTCCAGATCATGGTGGTGCCGGTGAATTCGCCGATCAAGACCGCCAAGGATCTCGCCGAAGCGGTGAAGAAGGACGTCGCCAAGGTGACGTTTGCCGGCGGCTCGGCCGGCGGCGTCGATCATATCATGGCGGCGCTGTTCGTCGGCGCGGCCGGCGCCGATGCATCGAAGGTCAACTACGTAGCGTTCTCCGGCGGCGGCGAGTTGCTGGCCGCGATCCTCGGCGGCAAGGTCACCGCAGGCATCTCGGGACTGAGCGAATACGAGGGCCAGATCAAGGCCGGCAAGCTCCGCGCCATCGGCGTGACCTCGGCACAGCGCCTGCCCGGCTCCGACATTCCGACCTTCAAGGAACAGGGCGTCGATCTCGTTCTCACCAACTGGCGTTCGGTGTTCGGCGCGCCCGGTATCAACGACGCGCAGAAGAAGACGCTCGCCGAGCTGGTCGAAAAATTGGTGAAGTCGGCCACGTGGAAGGACATCCTCAAGCAGAAGGGCTGGGACGACGCCTACATGCCAGGAGACCAATTTACCAAGTTCCTGGCCGAGGAGCAGACCCGCGTGACCGCTGTCATGAAGACGGTTGGGTTGGTGAAGTAATTTGACCGCTGCAAAATAACACATCGTCATCACCGGGCCGGCGCGAAGCGCCGTGACCTGGTGATCCATTGCTCAAAAAGCTGGATCGCCGAGTCAAGCCCGGCGATCACGCCGAGCCTGGGGAGGCGCTTCGTGGACGCAGCCGTAACAAGAAAGCCCGATGTCGCGGGCATGGTGATCGCCGGAGTGCTGCTGCTGATCGCCCTGGTGATCTTCTGGGACGCCAGCGCGATGCAGGTTGCCACGACCTACGGCATGGGGCCGCAGGCAATGCCCTACGTCATCGCCACGGGAACGGTCCTGCTCGCCGCCGGCAACTTCTGGCTGGCGTGGCGCGGCGATTTTCCCGCCCGCGAAAGCTTCGATCCGAAGGCGATCGTCCTCATCCTCGGCGGCCTTGCCGCGCTGATCGCCATCATCGGCCTCGGCGGCGGCTTCATCCCGGCCACCGCCGTGCTGTTCGCCGCGACCGCGACGGCGTTCGGCCGCCGCGCCATCCACATCGACCTCGCCATCGGCCTCGTCCTCGCCGTCGTGGTGTTCCTGCTGTTCGACAAGCTGCTCACCCTGTCGCTCCCGGCAGGGCCGCTCGAACGCCTGTTCTGAGGTCCGCACATGGAAGCTCTCGACGCGCTTTTGCACGGCCTCACCATCGCGGCCCAGCCGATCAACCTTCTCTACGCGCTCATTGGCGTGCTGCTCGGCACCGCCGTCGGCGTTCTTCCCGGCATCGGCCCGGCACTCACCGTGGCGCTGCTCTTGCCGATCACGTTCAAGCTCGACCCGGCGGGCTCCCTCATTATGTTTGCCGGCATCTACTACGGCGGCATGTACGGCGGCTCGACCACATCGATCCTGATCAACACGCCGGGCGAAAGCGCCTCGATGGTGACGGCGCTCGAAGGAAACAAGATGGCCAAGGCCGGCCGCGGCGGGCCGGCACTCGCCACCGCCGCGATCGGCTCGTTCGTCGCCGGCACGCTTGCCACGCTCGGCATTGTGTTCCTGGCGCCGTGGCTCGTGAACGTCGCGGTCAATTTCGGGCCGGAGGATTATTTCGCACTGATGTGCGTCGCCTTCATCACGGTGTCGGCGACCTTCGGCGATTCACCGGTGCGCGGACTCACCTCGCTGTTCATCGGGCTCACGCTCGGCCTCGTCGGCATCGACAAGCTCACCGGCCAGCCGCGACTCGCGTTCGGCGTGCCGGACCTGCTCGACGGCATCGAAGTCACCACGCTCGCGGTCGGCCTGTTCGCCATGGGCGAAGCGCTCTACGTCGCCTCGCGGCGCCATCTGGTCGAGGAGAAGCTGGAGCCCGTGCGCGGCTCGCTCTGGATGACCAAGGAGGATTGGAAGCGCTCGTTCTGGCCATGGATCCGCGGCACGTGCTTTGGTTTCCCAATTGGCGCGCTGCCCGCCGGCGGCGCCGAGATCCCGACCTTCCTGTCCTATTCGACGGAAAAACGTCTTGCCAAGCATCCGGAAGAATTCGGCCACGGCGCCATCGAGGGCGTCGCCGGCCCCGAGGCCGCCAACAACGCCTCCGCCGCCGGCACGCTGGTGCCGCTGCTCACATTGGGCCTGCCGACCTCCGCGACCGCCGCGATGATGCTGGCGGGCTTCCAGCAATACGGCCTCAACCCCGGACCGCTGCTGTTCGCCGAGCGCCCCGACCTCGTATGGGGCCTGATCGCCAGCCTGTTCATCGCCAACGTCATGCTGCTCGTGCTCAACCTGCCGCTGGTCGGCTTGTGGGTGAAGCTGCTCGCCATCCCGCAGCCGTGGCTCTACGCCGGCATCCTGGTGTTCGCCACCATGGGCACCATCGCGGCCAAGCCCTCGGTGGTGGAGCTGTCCATGCTGGCGGGATTCGGCGTCATGGGCTTCCTGATGCGTCGGTTCGACTATCCGGTCGCGCCGGTGGTGGTCGGGCTGATCCTGGGGCCCGTGGCCGAGAGCCAGCTCCGCCGCGCACTGCAGATCAGTCTCGGCGATCCGATGGTGCTGTTGCAGAGCCCGATGTCGGCGACGCTGCTCGGCGTGGCGCTGCTCGCGCTCATCGCGCCGTTCGCGCTCAAGGGCCTCGACCGCTTCAAGGCGAGCGAGGATTAGCGTCCGAATGGCCGACCTTCACGGCGTGTTTCCCTATCTCGTCTCGCCGCTGGACGCGGCGGGCCGCATCAAGGCCGATGTGCTGGGCAAGCTCTGCGACGACCTGATCGAGGCCGGCGTGCATGGGCTCACCCCACTCGGCTCGACCGGCGAGTTTGCCTATCTCAACAACGAGCAGCGCACCGCCGTGGTGCAGGCAACCATCGAAGCCGCGCAAAAACGCGTGCCGGTGATCGCCGGTGTTGCCGCCACCGCCACCGCCGACGCGGTGACACAGGCCAAGAATTATCAGCAGCTCGGCGCCGACGGCATCCTGGCTATCCTGGAATCCTACTTCCCGCTCAAGGACGCACAGGTCGAAGCCTACTTCCGCGCCATCGCCGACGCGGTCGACATCCCGGTCGTGCTCTACACAAATCCACAATTCCAGCGCAGCGACCTATCGCTGGAGACGATCGCGCGACTCTCAACACATCCACGCATCCGATACATCAAGGACGCCTCGACCAATACCGGGCGGCTGCTCTCGATCATGAACCGCTGTCCGGACATGAAGGTGTTCTCAGCCTCGGCGCACATCCCCGCGGCAGTCATGCTGATCGGTGGCGTCGGGTGGATGGCGGGGCCGGCCTGCATCGTGCCGCGGCAAAGTGTGCGCCTCTACGACCTATGCCGCGCCGGCCGCTGGAACGAGGCGATGGCGCTACAGCGCAAGCTGTGGGGCATCAACGAGGCGTTCGCGCGCTTTCACCTCGCAGCCTGCATCAAGGCCGGATTGCAGTACCAGGGCTACGACGTCGGCGAGCCGGTGCCGCCGCAGCCCGCACTCGGCCCCGACGAGCGCAAAATCGTCGAAAAAACCCTGTCGGAACTGGATGTTCTGACGAAAGTCTGAGCCTGCCCACCCAACCGAAAGCTAACGCTTCCTTGCTAAGCCGGGAGCTTCGAGCGCCGCGCCCGAGAGTGGCCGCGCGGGAGTATCCAGGTGGCGTTGACCGAGTCGCAGAATGCCAGCCGTCAGGCTTGGGGCCACGTCTTCATCTGGGGCCGCTCTTTAAGCGCAGACGAACCATGCACGCTCCGCTCAGTCCAGCATTTCGCAGTGAGTGGTGCAGCGTTGCAGCGCTCGAACCCATCGCCGCGGAATGGGGCGCACTCGCCGCGCGTGCGCTTGAACCCAACGTGTTTTACGAACCGGCCTTCGCGCTTGCCGCCGCTCCAGTGTTCGGCACGGACGTCGGCGCCGTACTGGTGCGGACCGCCAGTGGCAGGCTCGCGGGCCTATTCCCCGCGCGCATCGGCCGCTGGCGCGGCGGCTTCACTTCGATGCTGGTCGGCTGGACGCACCCTTATGCGCCGCTTGGCACGCCGCTCATCGATCGCGACGAGCCGGAAGCCGTGATCGCCGCCTGGCTCGATCATCTCGGGCGCGACCAGGCCATGCCGGCGCAGCTCCTGCTGCCGCTCGTCCCCCAGCAGGGGGCCTTTGCCGACGCGCTCGAAATGGTGCTGGCACGCCAGGGCCGCCGCGCTGCTGCCTTCGGCCGCCATGAACGCGCCCTGCTCGCGCCCGGCGTGGAGCGCGAGAAGTACCTTGAGAACGCGATGTCCGGCAACAAGCGCAAGAAACTGCGCCGCCAGCGCCGGCGGCTCGACGACATCGCGCCGGTGGCGGTCACGACCGCGACCGGCGCGCCTGACATCGAGGGTGCGCTGAAGGATTTCATGGTGCTGGAGGCAAGCGGCTGGAAAGGCCGTGCCGGCACCGCCATCGTCAGCAACCCGGCGATCTAGGATTTCGTGCAGAAGGCGGTTGTCGGACTCGCCGCCGAAGGCCACGCGCGAATCGACCGGCTGTTCCTCAACGGCACCGCCATCGCCGCCACCATGACGCTGCAAAGCGGCGACACCGCCTGGTGCTGGAAGATCGCCTACAACGAAGGTTTCGCCCGCTCCTCGCCGGGCGTGCAGCTGGTCTGCGACCTCACCGAAAACCTGCTCGCGCAGCCGGCGCCGCTGCGCGTCGATTCCTGCGCCGCCGCAGGCAACCCGATGATCGACCACGTCTGGCGCGAGCGGCTGGCACTGAGCGACCGGCTGATCGTGCTGCGGCCGTCCGCGATGCCATTTGCGCTCGCCTGCTGGATCGAGACGCTGCGCCGCTCGGCCATCGCGGCGGCCAGGGCCCTGCGCGATAGCATCCGCAACCGCTGAAGGCCGCCATCGAGCCTTGCCGTCGCCGCTCCGCAAGGCGTATCAACGCAGACCAATCAGCATCAGGACAGACGATGGCCAGCGACGCCAAGAAAACCAAAGCCGATCCGGCTCCCAAAAAAGAGACCGCCGCGACGGCCGCGCCCGTCAAGGCTGCAGAGGCGGCTCCGGCCAAAGCTGCCGAGGCGGCAGCAGCCAAGGCTCCCGATCCAGCTCCAGCCAAGGCCGAGGGTGGCGAGACAGCCGCTGCAAAGCCGGCCAGCTACAGCAGGGGCGAGGGCCAGAAGCCGGTGACCCAAGCCTATAAGGACAATTGGAACGCGATTTTCGCCACGAAGAAGACAGTAGCAAAGAAGACGAAGAAGAAGACCCTCGCAAAGAAAAAGACAAGGGCGCGCAACTCATAGAACTCGGTGTCCCGGATGATCGTGACCGCGTCCCAACTCTTTCGGTGATAGTGCCGCTATATTGACGGTCGCAGCTCAGGCCGCCTTTACAATCTCTCCATTGCGGCCGGCGCGCACGAGCCGGCCGGGCATCGCGCCGGTGTGCTGGCCGCGCTGAAAGATCGGCGTGCCAGCGACCAGCGTCGCCTCGTAGCCCTCGACGCGCTGAATGAAGCGCCGGCCGTTGGCCGGCATGTCGTGCACCAACTCCGGCTTGTGCAGCTTCAGCGCATCGAAGTCGATCACATTAACGTCGGCGCGCAACCCCGGCGCAAGCCGGCCGCGGTCGTTGAGCCCGAAGAACTCGGAGGTCTCGCTGGTCTGACGCTTCACGAGCAGTTCGAGCGGTAGCTTCGGCCCACGAGAACGGTCGCGGCCCCAGTGGGCCAACATGTAGCTCGGCATCCCGGCGTCGATGATCGAGGTGCAATGCGCGCCGCCGTCGCTGAGTCCCAGCAGGCAGGCCGGATCGTTCAGCATCTCGAGGATGGGCCCATGATCGCCCGTCACGTAGTTCACCACCGGGAAATAGAGATAATGGCCCTCCTCGATCATATAGTCGTAGGCCACCTCCTCGGGGCTCCGACCTTCGCGTTGCGCGATCGCGGCCACGCTCTTCTCCGGGCCGGGCTCGTAGTCCGGCGGATTACCCATGATGAAGAACTTGTCGAAGCGCTGGGCGACGACCTGGCGGAACTGTGCGAGCTTGGCAATTTCGGCGTCCGATGGCTGGTCGGCCAGAATTTTCCGCCGCATCTCGGGATCGCGCAGCCGCCTGCGCTGCTCCTCGATCGGCAGACTCTCAAGCTCTTTGTAGCTCGGACGTACCGTGAACGGATTGAGCGCCGTACCGATGCCCATCATCACGCCGATTGGCCGCCCTGCCATCTGCGCGGTGAGCGGCAGACCCTGGGCGCGCGCTTCATGCACGGCCTTCATCAGCCGCCGCCAGCGCTGCGGGTCCGCGTAGCGATCGGTGAGCAGGAACCAGACCGGACGGCCGGTCTCCTTGGCAAGCTTCCTCATCCAGCGGAGCTCGTACTCCTCGTCGTCGAAGTCGCTATTCATGCCGAACGCACCGGTGCCAGTCACGCCGAGCGCGGAGCCGATGCCCAGCAGCTCCAAGTCATCAGCGTCGCGCGACGGCACCAACTCGCCGTCCGGCGCCTTGTGCGAATCGGTGCGTGAGGTGGTGAAGCCGAAAGCGCCGCAACGCAGCGCCTCGATTGTCAGGCGGCGCATCTCGGCAATATCATCTGGCGTCGCCGGCTCGCGCCGGACCGCGCGGTCGCCCATCACATAGACGCGCAGCGGCAGGTGCGCGATCTGGGCCGCGATGTCGATGGCGCGCGGCCCTCGTTCCAGCTCATCCATATATTCGGGGAAGCTCTCCCATTCCCAGTTCAGGCCTGCGGCCAGTACCGGATTGGGAATTTCTTCGACACCCTCCATGAGATCCATCAGCGTCTGGCGCTGGTGCTTCTTCACCGGAGCGAAGCCGACGCCGCAATTGCCGAACATCACCGTGGTGACGCCATGCCAGCACGACGGCGCGAGCAGCGGGTCCCACATCGCCTGACCATCGTAATGCGTATGCACGTCGACCCAGCCAGGCGTGACCAGGCGGCCCGCGGCGTCGATGTCGCGCCGGGCGGGACCCTGCTTGCCGCCGACGCCGACGATGCGGTCGCCTGCGATCGCCACGTCGCCGGAGAAGGCGGCCTTGCCGGTGCCGTCGATGATGGTGCCGCCGCGAATAACAATGTCGTGCATGGGAGCCGCTCCTGCATGTTGCGACCCAAGGATGCACCTGCTTCAAGGGGCACGCAACGATCTCTCACCAATTGCTGCGCTGCAGTCATGCCTCCCGCGCAACGGGATCCGTGTGTCAGGGCATGCGACCCGTCAGCGCCAGGAGCGATAGTTCGTCTACCCCTTCGCCCGCAGCAGCCGCCGGATCACCTTGCCGGTCGTCGTCATCGGCATCTCATCGATGAAGGCGATCTCGCGCGGATATTCATGCGCCGACAGATGGGTGCGCACGAACCCCTGGATGTCGTCGGCAAGCGCATCCGACTTGGTTTGCCCTGATTTCAGCACGATGAACGCCTTGACGATCTCGGTGCGGACCGGATCGGGCTTGCCGATCACCGCGGCGAGCGCCACCGCCGGGTGCTTGATCAGGCAGTCCTCGATCTCGCCCGGCCCGATACGATAGCCCGCCGAGGTGATGACGTCGTCATCGCGGCCGACGAAGGTGAAATAGCCGTCCTCGTCGATCACGCCCTGGTCGCCGGTGGTCATCCAATCGCCGATAAACTTTTCCCGCGTGGCGGCGGGGTTGCCCCAATATTCCAGGAACATCACCGGATCCGGCCGCATCACCGCGATCTGGCCGATCTCGCCAGGCTTCGCCGGATTTCCGTCGGCGTCGATCACCGCGACGGTGTGTCCGGGAATAGCCTTGCCGATGGCGCCGGGCCGAACCAGGCCGATCGAGGCGCAGGAGCCGACCACCAGATTGCATTCGGTCTGGCCGTAGAACTCGTTGATCGCGACGCCGAGCGCGGCCTTGCCCCACTCGAAGGTCTCGGCGCCGAGCGCCTCGCCACCGGAGCCGACCGAGCGGAGCGCGAGGTCGTGGCGGCCTCGTGGGTTCGGCACCGCGCGCAGCATCCGCAATGCGGTCGGCGGGATGAAGGCGTTGCGCACGCCAAAGCGCGCCATCACCGCGAAGGCTTCCTCGGGGTCGAACCTGTCGAAACGCCGCGCCACCACCGGAACGCCGCAATAGAGGCTCGGCAGCAGGCAATCGAGCAGGCCGCCGGCCCAGGCCCAGTCCGCCGGCGTCCAGAAGCGGTCGCCGGGCTGCGGGAAGAACTCGTGGGGCAGTTCGATGCCCGGCATATGGCCAAGCAGCACGCGGTGAGCATGCAGCGCGCCCTTGGGCTGCCCTGTGGTGCCGGAGGTGTAAACCATCAGCGCCGGCTCGTCGGCTGCGGTGGCGAGCGGCCTGAAATCAGCCGAGGCGCGCTCCAGCGTCTCCTGGAAGCCGATGGCGCCTTCGGCCACCCCATCGACCGAAAGGATCAACTCCAGGCCGGCCAGCGCATCGCCCTGGGTGCGCCTGATCTCGGCGATCTTGGCGAGTCCCTGGGCGTTGGTGAGCAGCGCCTTGGCGCCGGCGTTCTGCAGGCGATACGCCAGCGCATCAGGACCGAACAGCACGGCAAGCGGCAGCGCGATGCCGCCGAGCTTGTAGATCGCGATGTGGATCGCCGCGACCTCGGGCGCCTGCGGCAACAGGATCGCGACGCGGTCGCCGCGTTTGATGCCGTGCGCCGTCAGCGCATTGGCGAGACGGTTCGATGTTTCACGCAGCCAGCCGTAGCTCACGTCCTGCGCGCGGCCGTCCTGCGCCACGGCGACGAGAGCAAGCTTGCCCGGGTCGCGCTCCGCCCAGCG
This sequence comes from uncultured Alphaproteobacteria bacterium, assembly GCA_963850885.1. Classification (GTDB taxonomy): domain Bacteria; phylum Pseudomonadota; class Alphaproteobacteria; order Rhizobiales; family Xanthobacteraceae; genus Z2-YC6860. Next base: position 71,192 of record CAWKOD010000045.1, read on the forward strand.
GTCGCAGACCTCGACGCCGATATTGAGCTCCGCCGGGACCTGCCAGCGAAACTGGCGGACCAATTCCTCGTAACTGCGGCTTTGCGGCAACATGCGGCGAAAAACTAATGAGCCGGCACCGGAAGGTCCAGCCGAACCCGTTCGACAGTCCCCTTATGAGACATCGCCCACCCCGGCACCGCGGCGGCCGATCGCGGATTCATCAGACGACATCTGCATTCGCACGGAATCTTTTCGCGACTTGCCAAGCCCGATCTGCGTTTGCGCAACGCGGCTTCGCGATTCAACACAAGGCCTCTGCGTTTCGGACACGGACCACGCCGGCGACGGCTCGGTGCCACGGACGCATTGTTCGATTAACCGGAATTGGCTAGCCTCGGTGCCGTCGGTTGTAACCAGAGTGAGTGCGTATCGTGATCGATGTCGATGTTGTGCTCGTAAACATGGACGAGCAGACCGCCTATTGTTCGGACGGCGTGACGCGCGACATTTTCGAGATGTACGACGCCGAGGCAAAGCCGACCGAGGATCCGGATCAGGCCATCGCCGCGGTCGTGAAGGTCGGCGACGATCAATTCATTCTGCTGAACCTGACCGGCGAGGATGCGGCCAAGCTGCATTGATCGCGGGATAGTGGACCTCGAAAAAACATCGCCCAGCCCGAACGGGGCTGGGCGGAATTGTTTCCAGGCTTCGCGCGCGTGAAGGCGCGAAGAACTAGACGGCTTCCTTGAGTTCCTTGGAAGCGCGGAAGGCGACCTTCTTGCTCGCCTTGATCTGGATCGGCTCACCGGTGGCGGGATTGCGGCCCATGCGGGCGGCGCGCTTGCGCACCACCAAAACGCCGAGGCCGACGAGACGAATGCGATCGCCCTTCTTCAGGTGCTTGGTGATGAGATCCACCAGGTCGCCGAGAATGGCTTCCCCCTGCTTCTTCGGCATCTCGTGGGTCTCCGCGAGGGCGGCTGCGAGGTGCTTGAGGCTGACGGTATTGACCTTGGGCTTGGCTGCGGTAGCGGGCTGAGTGGCCATGGTATCGGAACTCCCTCTGAAATAAGCCTGCTCTGAATACACAGAATTGCGCGGTTCGCAACGCATTGCGCGGCAATTCGCTCAAATCAAGGCAGCGCCGCAATGCACCATTCGGTTGAAGTGGCTAACCGGATTTTGCTCAAAAACGTTGATTTTTCGGGGTTATCCGCGCCGGTCGTCGGGCGCCGCGAGGACCAGGGCCCAGAACACTTTGTATTTCGAATTCGGCGAATAAGCCGCGGCAATCCCCATCTTTGTCACGCCGCTATGCAGCATATTGGCCCGGTGCGGGGGCGAATCGCGCCAGCCGGAGAAGGCCTCCGCCAGCGTGTGATAGCCCGCTCCGATATTCTCAACTGCAACTTTCGCGTCGTATCCGGAGCGCTTGACGCGCTGGGCAAACGGCCCCGCGGCGTCGTGCTCGAACTTGTCTTTGCTCGCCATGGCGCGGGCCTGCTCCTCGGCCATGCGCATCAGCTTGTCGTCGAGCGTGACGATGCCGAGCCCGTTGTTGCGCCGGTAGCCCGAGATCATCGAGGCCGCGGCCTTGGCGTCCACCTTGGCGTCCGCCGTCGCCATGCTCTTGTAGAAACTCGGCTGCTCATTGGGCTTTTCATCGGAGCAGCCGAGCAAGCCAAAGCTCAGCTCGCAGAGCGACACCGCCCGGGCGGGACGGCAGGCCGCGTCCCACAGCAACAAAGCTCCCGCACCGAGCAGCGCTGTTGCAACCGCAAATGTTCGCCGACGACTGAGCATCGCCACGCTTTAGCTGATTCTCATGTTCAACAGCTTCTCGGCGTTGCCGTGCATGATCTTCTTGTAGGTCACTGCGTCGAGATTGAGGCCGTCGAGCGCCTTGACGTGCATCGGGATGCCGGCGAGCGGCGCGTCGGATGCGAACACCACATGGTCGCCGCCGAAGAACGCGATGCCGCACGGCAGGCCGTAGGTGCCGCCGAACATCGCAGTGTCGGCATAGAACTCCTTGAAATATTCCAGGTGCGGCCGCTTGAGCGACGACAGCACCTTGGTGTGGTCCTCCTCGATGGTGCGGTTGCCCAGCACCTCCATGCCGGCGCCGATGCGGCCGTCGAAGAACGGGATCATGCCGCCGCCGAGATGGTGGGTGATGATCTTCAGCTTCGGATGGCGGTCGTAGATGCCGTCGAAAACCAGCCGGCACATCGCGATGGTGGTCTCGTAGGGCCAGCCGAAGCACCACCACATCTCGAAGCGCGAGCGCGGCTCGGAGGCGTAATCGGCCATCGACGATGTGCGCGCCGGATGCAGCCAGATCGGCAGGTCATGCGCGGCCATCGCCGCAAAGAACGGCCGGAAGCGCGGCTCGTCGAGCGGATGACCGGCGATGTTGGTGAAGGTCTGCACGCCGCGGGCGCCCATCTTGATGGCGCGCTCGGCTTCGCCGATCGAGAAATCGACGTCGTGCATCGACACCGCCGCGGCGAAAGCCGGAAAGCGATCCGGGTGCTTGGCGCAAAGCTCGGCCATCGAGTCGTTGGCGACCTTCGCCAGGTTGTTGGCCACCGCGCCTTCGGCGATATCCTCGATCGGCGGATTGGGCAGCGAGATGATCTGCCGGTAATCGCCGATCTCGTCCATGTCGCGGAAGCGCAGATCGAGGTCGAACAGCTTGCGCACGCCGCGCAGCCGCTTGCCCATGTTGCCGAGCTTCGGCGAGCCGCGCTGCAGCTCCTGGAAGAAGCGGTCCGGGAAGATGTGGGTGTAGATGTCGACGATCATGATGGAACGCTTCCTCCGCAATGCGGCTATGACGGCTTTTCGTTTCGGTTGCGATTATACGGCAGGCTTGAGACATTGCACTGGCGTTGCCCGGGCTCAACCCATCGTGCTAGGGCGGCATCACCAGGTCAGTCAGGGGCGCAGTCATGCCTGAGGTTTTTGTCGCCAAGATCGCGGATTTGCCCGAGGGCGAGCGAAAAATCGTCCAGCACGGCGCCCACGACATCGGCGTGTTCCACTGGGACGGCCAGTTCTACGCCTACGCCAACATGTGCCTGCACCAGGGCGGGCCGGCCTGCGAGGGCCTGATCATGCATCAGGTCGAGGACGTGATCGGACCCGGACAAGACCTGGGTCGGGCAAAAGTTCTCCGAGGAGCGCGTGAATTTCGTCTGCCCGTGGCACGGCTACGAATACGACATCAAGACCGGCGAATGCGTCCGCCGACCGGCGGCTGCGCCTGAAGAAATACAATGTCGTCCGCCGCGGCGACGACATTTTCGTCACGATCTGATCTCGGCGGACACGAAAGGGCACCACCATGGAACTCCCGCTCAGCGAAAACCGCCGCATGAAGGTCGACGAGTTCGACTCCGGCAAGATGCTGGCGCACGCCGCCAAGCAGGCGAAGCAGCGCAACTACGACCAGTTCCCGATCGTCGACGTCGACTCGCATCATTACGAGCTCGAGTTGTTCAACGAGATCCTGGAATACATGCCCGACCCGGTGATGAAGCAGCTCGCCCAGATGGCGAACTCCGGCAACTCCAAGGGCGTCGGCGTGATGCCGGGCGGCGTCGGCTATCAGGACATGGGCGGCCGCGTGACGCGCTATCCGCTGCGCCGCATCGAGAAGCCGGAGCCCGGCGTGCATCGCGACGTGTCGCTGACGCGGCGCTGGATGGACGCCATGGGCGTCGACATCGCCGTGCTGTTCCCGTCGCCGATGCTGCAGCTCGGCCTGCATCCGCAGGTCGAGGCCGAGGTCGCGCTCGCCACCGCCTACAATCGCTGGCTCGCCGAGCGCGTGCTGGCGGAGGAGAGCCGCATCCGCATCGATGATCTATCTGCCGTTCAACGATCCGGAGGCGAGCTACCGCATGGTGAAGGAGTTCGCCGGCAAGAAGGGCGTCTGCGGCTTCATGGTGACGTCGGTGCGCTACAAGCCGGTGCACCACAACAGCTACATGAAGATCTATTCGCTGATCGAGGAGACCGGCCTGCCGCTCGCGTTCCACGCCGGCTACAACTGGAACGAACAGTCGATGACGATGATGAACAAGTTCATCTCGGTCCATGCGCTCGGCTTCGTCTGGTACAACATGGTCCACATGACCAACTGGGTGCTCAACGCGCTGCCGGAGCGCTTCCCCAAGCTCAAGGTGATCTGGATCGAGAGCGGCCTCGCCTGGCTGCCGTTCATGATCCAGCGGCTCGACAACGAATACATGATGCGCTCGTCGGAATGCCCGGGCCTGAAGAAGCTGCCCGGCGAATACATCACCGACATGTTCTACACGTCGCAGCCGATGGAAATTCCGCGCGACATGAGCCTGCTGGAGGCGACGTTCAAGTGCATCAAGGCGGAGAGCCAGTTGCTCTACTCGTCGGACTATCCGCACTGGGACTTCGACCTGCCGTCGACGATCTACGACCTGCCGTTCCTCAAGGAGAAGGCCAAGCGCGACATCCTCGGCGGCAACGCGGTCAAGCTGTTCAAGCTCGACATCGGCAAGGGCAAGCTCGCCAAGGTGGCGTAAGGACCGTCACTTCGGCGGCTGGCGAGCTTCTGCCCCGACAGCTCGGCCATACTCGCCCTGCCGGGCGATCTCGTCGCGCATGAACTTGTCGAACTTCTCCGGCGTGTTCTCGGCGGCCGGCGGCGGCGCCATGCCGAGCTCCGCCATCCGCTTCTTGAACTCGTCGCTCTGCACCACCTCGTTGAGATGCTTGCTGAGGAAGTCGACGATCGGCTTCGGCGTCTTGGCCGGCGCCGCGAGCCCGACGAAGCCGCGCTGATCGATCTTGTAGCCCTGCTCGGTGAAGGTCGGCACATCGGGCCAGCCTTCGAGCCGCTTCGGGCCTGCCACCGCGATCGCGCGCACCTTGCCGTCGTCGGCCAGCGGCTTGGCCTGCGAGTAGAACGTGAACGCGCCCTGGATCGCGCCGCCGGCGACGGCGCCGCCGCATCGCCCGAGCCGCGATAGGGCACCGCCTGGATCTGGACCTTTGCCGCGGCTGTTGAGCTGCGCCAGCGTCAGCCCCGGCGACGAGGCCGGACCGGAGGTTCCGAAGCTGTACTTGTTCGGATTGGCCTTGGCGTCGGCGAGCAGCTCGGCGAGCGTCTTGAACGGAAGCTTGGCGTTGATGATCAGCACCAGCGGCGGGCCATCGACGATCCAGCCGATCATGGCGAAGTCGTCCACCGGACTGTAGTTCACCGGCAGGTAATGCAGGTTCTGCGTGTCGGCGAGCGAATTGGCGAACAGCGTATAGCCGTCCGGCGTCGCCCGCGCCGCATAGGCCGCGCCGACCACGCCGGACCCGCCGGTCTTGTTCTCGATCACGACGCCCTGGCCGACCTTGTCCTGCAGCATGGCCGCGGCGAGGCGCGCCGGCACGTCGGTCAGCCCGCCGGCCGGAAACGGCACGACGATGGTGATCGGCCGGGTGGGATAGCTCTCTGGTTGCGCCTGCGCGTCTGCGGCAAGAGGCACGCAAAGGACCGCGCAAACCCGAGCGCCGCAAACAGCGGCCGCCAATGTAGACGAGCCATCATGTGTCGCTCCTGTCCCCGTAATATGCATCCATATGTTGCGCCGGACGTAGTGCCGACCTTGCATGAGATGTGCCAGATTGCGGCCGAACCTGAGACTATCAAATGACGAGGGCCCGATGACCGACAAAAACGCCGCAGCGGCAGCGGAGCCGCTGCTGCCCGTCGAGCTCGGCCCGGGCAAGATCAAGTTCGCTCAGGGCATGAAGGCCGGCCGCTGGGTGTTCGCCACCGGCGTGATGGCGCAGGACTTCAAGAACGGCATCGCGCCCGACGTGCTGTCGGAGCATGCGCCCCACGCCGGCGCGCCCAAGCGCGAGAAGGAGGCGCTGCGCATATTCGAGAACATCGACGCGGTGCTGCGCGCCGCCGGCACCGACCGGGCCAACCTCGTCCGCACCGACCAGTACTACACGACGGTGAAGGCCGTGCCGCCCTACCAGCAGGTTCGCCGCGAGTTTCTGCGCGGGCGCATTCCGCCGTCGACCTCGATCGCCCAGCAGAGACTGCTGCTGCCCGGCGCCGACATGAACATCCAGGCGCTCGGCGTCATTCCGCAAAAGGGCTTCGAGGTCACCCACCACAAGCACGAGGCGCTGGCCGGACGCCCGACCTCCGGCTATTCGCCCGCGCTCACCGTCGGCGACTTCATCTTCATTCCCGGCATCACCTCGCTCGCGGTCGGCGACGAGCCGCGGCGGAACGGCGTCGCCGCGGCCGCGCTGATGACCGAGGGCGCGCAATGGGCCGGCCAGCCGATCAAGCTCGAGACCGAATTCATCATCAAGGAGCGCATGGTGCAGTCGCTGGCGCTGGCCGGCGCCGGGCTCGAGGACGTGGTCCACGCCCAGGTCTATCTCACCGACCGCGACGACTATTCCGCCTTCAACGAGGCGTGGACGCGGCACTTTGCGAAGTCGCCGCCGACGCTCGACATCATCCCCTGCATCGAGCACGGGCTCGCGCCCTACGACGGCAAGATCGAGATCAACGTCCTGGCGCTCAAGCCCGGCGGAGCCGCGAAGCGGCGCGCCATCGACGCCGGCGTGCCGACCGCGTTCCGCCATCAGCCGCAGGCGATGAAAGCGGGCGATCTCTTGTTCATGTCGGGCCTGATGGCGTTCGACGGCCACGGGCTCGCGGCCTCGGTCGCCACCGACCCGCGCCAGCCGCAGTTCTCGTCATCGGCGGAGGCCCAGGCCGAATTCATCATCGGCAACATCGCCAAGCTCTGCGAAGCCGCCGGCACGTCGCTGTCCAACGTCGTGCGCGTCCTGCAATTCCACACCGACATCCGCGAGTTCTATCCGGTCTACAAGGTCTGGGAGCGCCGTCTCGGCGGCCGGCCGGTGCCGTTCTCCGCGGTCGAGGTGCCGGCGCCGCTGCCGGTGCCGGGCGCGACCGTGCTGATCGAGGCGTGGGCCTATGCGCCGTGAAGCGCATCGGCATTCTGGAAACCGCTGCGGCCGATCCGGATCGGCTGGCGCTCTGGGATATTTTCGAGCGGCGCCTGCACGAGCTTGGCCACGCCAAAGGCACCGACATCGGCTTTGAATTCCGCTGGGCCGATGGGCGCACCGAACGGCTTGCGGCCGCGGCGGCAGAACTTGTGGGTCTCCAGGTCGATGTTCTGGTGACTGCCGGCACGCCGGCCGCGGCGGCGGCGAGCCGCGCCACGTCTGCCATTCCGATCGTCATGGCGACCGGCGTCGGCCTCGGCACGCAATTGACCGACGGGCTCCGAGCAGCGCAACGCCAACGTCACCGGCATCAGCGATCTGCCGCCGGGCGTCAGCGAAAAACGACTGCAATTGCTTCGCGAGGCGGTTTCGAGCAGCGCCCTCGCCATCCTGGCGGATCGGGGCAATCCGTCATCGCCGTTGGCCCTGCGGGAGACGCAAGCCGCCGCTCAATCGCTCGGCGTCTCGGTGAAGGACTATTGGATCGAAACCGCCGGCGAGTTCGCCGCGGCGCTGGCCGCGATGCGGAGCGATGGCGTCGCAGGCTTCGTCATGGCGCCGGGTGCGTTGTTCTTCGCGAAGCGAAAGCCGCTGGCGGCGCTTGCGATCGAGCATCGGCTGGCATCGATCACGGCGCGCCGCGAATATGCCGAGGCCGGATGCCTGATGGCCTATGGCTCGCCGATCCGCGACAACTATCTGCAGGCGGCCGGCTACGTTTCGCAAATCCTCCGCGGCGTGAAGCCTGCCGAGCTTGCCATGGCCGAGCCGGCCACGTTCGATTTCGTCGTCAACCTGAAGTCGGCGGCGGCGCTTGGCCTCGCCCTGCCGCAGTCGCTGCTCGCCGGCGCCGAAAAGATTTAGTGGGCCACCATCATGGCTTGCTTTCGCGATCTCATACTGCGTTGCAGCTCGAAGCGATGCGTCCCAAGGATGCGCGTCCCTGGACCATGCGCCGCATCAGGCGCTACACTGGCGCCGTTCATGTCGGACGAGCTCAACGGCGTTACCATCGACAACTTCCGCAACGAGGCACGGCCCTATCTGCCGATCAAGTACACTCAGATCGACTAGATGATCGAAGGCAACAACAAGAGCCGCGTGCATCTCGGCCTACATTGGAACTTCGACTGCGAGTTCGGATCGCGGTCGGGTGCCCGCATTGCCGATGCAGCTTATCGTAACGCCTATAGGCCATACGCGCCCGAGTTCGGCCAGCCGCCGCGAAAAGCCTTTCCTCACAGTGGGGAAACGGCGCTTCATCAGCCGCGGGGATTGCGCAGCACGGCGCAATCGCCGCCGCTCTTGTGAATCCGGCCGCAGAGGTCGTTGGCCGCCGCCCGGGTCTCGGCGCCGATCCGGACCTGGTAGCGCGGCAGCGGACCGCGGCTGCGCTCGATCAGGATCGGGTCCCGCCCCTCCAGCACGGCGGCGTGGCGCGCTTGGAGCGCGGCATACCGGCTGAGGATGCGGTCGCGCGAATTGTCGCCGCCGAGGATCACGCCCCACGGCTGCAGCGCGCCGGCGATGACGCGCTGCTCCAGCGCCGCGACGAACGGGTTCGGCGCGCGCTTGAGCGTCGCCATCAGTTCACCGCACGTTACGCCCGGCTTGCGATCGGCATCGACCGCGGCTTTGGCCCATTGCTCGACCGATGCGCCGGTGATGGCCTGCACATAGGCTCGGGTTTCCGCCGGCATCGGGCCGGTGCCGGCCAGCCACTCGCGAACGCGCCGCGGGCCGGCGTTGTAGGCCGCGGCCGCCAGTCCGAGGTTGCCGAACTCGCGGTGCAATTCCTGGAGGAACTCGGCGGATTTCGGCAGCGCCTGAATCGGATCGAGCGGGTTCAGCAGATTTCGCTCGGCGGCCGTCCCCGGCATGAATTGGGCGATGCCGAGCGCACGCTGGCCGCTGCGGGTCACCGGGCCGACCGCATCGGCGCGGAAGCGGCTTTCCTGCCAGATCACGCGGGCGAAGAATTCAATCGGCAGATCGTGGGCCCGCGCGGCGGACTCCAGCAGCAGGCAGATCGACTTTTGCGCGTCGCCCGGCGCCGACGCCTTGCCCGCCTCAGGCGGAGCCGCCTCGGATGGGGGTGCCGGCTGTTCGCCGGGCGCCTCCTGCGCGCTTTCCTGCGCACTTGCGGGCAGCGCCAGCAGCAGACCGCAGGCCAATCCAAGCACCCGCCACATGCGACACCTCAGTGCGCAGGCTGTCCTTCGCGCAGGAAGCCGAGCTTCTCCATCACCGGCTCGTCGGTGACGCGAAACAGCACCGCCCCGTCGTCGCTGCGATGGACGTGGCTTTGCCAGGCCGGCACCACGATCACGTCACCGCGTTTCCACAAGAGCTTGGTGCCCTCGACCTCGGTCGTGCCGGAACCCCTGGCCACGCCGAACACGCTGTTCGCCATGATCTTCCGCGCCGCGGTGGCCTGCTTCGCCTTCAGCTCGATCATCGCCAGCGCCATGGTGTCGAGCGCGGGGTCGCCGAGCGCGATCTCAGCCGGCTGCCCGTTCGAGAGCGCGGCGGCCTCGGCCAGCCGGCGTTCGGTGTCGGCCCAGGAGAAATGCATCGGCGAGGCGTTCGCCACCACGGTCTCTTTCTCGAATTCGTCGGGATGCGGCTCGAAAAACATCGGCTCGAGCAGATGCACCAGCGGCACGTCCAGCACGTCGAGCCAATAGGCATTGGCGCGGCTGTCGTTGCCGTGGCCGTGCCAGCACCAGTTCGGCGTCAGCACCACGTCGCCCGGCATCATCGAAAGCCGCTCGCCGTTGACGATGGTATAGGCGCCGGGATCGGCGTCGATGATCAGCCGCAGCGCGTTCGGCGTGTGGCGGTGCGAGCGCGCCTTCTCGCCCGGCATGATCATCTGATAGGCCGCGACGATGGTGCGCGAGGTCGCGTAGCTGCCGCCTGCCGGATTTTGCATGATCAGGTTGCGCCGCTCGGCGAGCTCGGTGTTGATCAGCCGGCCGGCGGCGTCGAGCGCGCCCTTGGCCTGGGCGTAGCTCCAGACGAACGGCTGGAACGACTTCTTCGGCTCCGCCCAGAGCGATGGCGTCGGCTTGGCCCAGCCGGCGCCCAGGCGGATCGGCTCGAGCTGCTTGTAAAGGTCTTCAAGCGTGCCGGACTGCGCGAGCTGTTGCGGCGTCGGACTGGTCATGCGGATACCCTCGGAACGGAATGAATTGGCGGAAATCCTACACCGAAAGCTGCGGACTGCCGAGACCGGCTTCATGCCATTCGGTTTCAGCCGGCAAGTCTTTTTGTTATGGATCGGGAAACATCCAGGAGGACTTCATGCTTGTGCCGCGCTTGTTCCCGCTCGTATTGGTCGCGGCCATTCTGGCTCTATCGCCCCTCACCGCCCGGGCCGACTATCCGGATCGGCCGATCACCGCGATCGTGCCGTTCGCGCCGGGTGGTCCGGCCGACATCATCGGCCGCATCCTTTCGACCTTCATGCCGCAGACGCTCGGGCAAAGCATCGTCATTGAAAATCGCGGCGGCGCGGCCGGCAACATCGGCATGGGACAGGCCGCACGGGCGAAGCCGGACGGCTACACGCTGCTGATGACCTCGACCGCGATCTCGGTGAACACCGCGCTGTTCAAGAACCTGCCCTACGATCCGATCAAGGACTTCGCCCCGATCTCCGAGCTGGTCAACGCGCCGAACGTGCTGGTCGTGCGTCCCGATTCCGGCATCGCGACGATTGCCGAACTGGTCGCGCGGGTGAAGGCGAACCCCAACACCTTCAGCTACGGCAGTCCGGGCGCCGGCACCAAGTCACATCTCACCGGCGAGCAGCTCAAGCTTCGCGCCGGCATCGACATGGTGCACGTGCCGTTCCGCGGCGCGGGCCCGGCGGCGCAGGCCGTACTGGCCGGGCAGATCCAGGTGGCTTCCGTGGCGCTCGCCGCCGCCGAAGCACTGGTGAAGTCAGGCGATCTGCGTGCGCTCGCCGTCACCGGCGAGCAGCGCTGGTTCTCGCTGCCCGACGTGCCGACCATGATTGAGTCCGGTTATCCCGGTTTCGTCTCGGACACCTTCAACGCACTGTTCGCGCCGGCCGGCACGCCGCCCGACATCATCGCCATCCTGGTGAAGGCGAGCCGCGCCGCCATGCAGCGGCCGGAGGCGCTCGACGCCGCACGCAAGGCCGGCTTTCAAATTGTCGCCAGCGAACCCGAGCAACTGGCGCGACGTGTCGCCGCGGAGATACAGGGCGTGAAGGAACTGGTCGCCCGCGCCGGCATCAAACCCGAAAACTGAGGGCTTCCCGCGCTCGGGTAGTGTCTCAGTTTCATATTTATCCCTGTAGGCCGATATCCTACATCGGCGTACCATGGATTTATCGCGGGCCCTCTGCTTACCCTCACCACATCGCAATGTCTGTTGCTGGCCGATAAGGCAATGACGGATGCCCACCGGGTGATGCTCCAGCACATTGCGGTCACCTGGGACCGCATCGCCGCCGATATTGAGGGGCGGCACTTCGGAATCGAGATTTGACCCCCGAGGCCGATGGACATGGCGGACGTGGTGAAGCTAATCGACGACTACGAGACTAGCCGGAAGGCGAAGGCGGCTTAGGCCCTGTCGTCGTCTGCGGTCTTGCCTTCTTTTTCCAATTGCTTCTTGCGGCCTCGGCAAGTTGCTCCCATGTCGCCGCCATTTGCTGTAGCTGCGCGCGATGGTTCGGGAGAGCAGTGCGCGCCATCTGGCGACATTCGGCGGCGTGCTGAATGTACTCGTGTAGCTTCTTCATCGTTCGGCTCGGCGTTCCGCGATCTTGGCCATCTCCCTACAGAGTTGCTCCCAAGAGGCGGCGAGGTCTTCCAGGCTTTTGCGGGTTTGCAGGTTCGGCTCTTTGCGAGCCATGTCACGACAAGCTTTGGCGTGCTCTTGGCATTGCTCAATTGTGAGGCTGTCTTCCATCGCGGACTGTAGTCACATCGTGACAGTCCGAACCAGCCGCCGAATGAGTAAGTGCCGTCTGTGGCATCATAAAAAACCCCGCCACAGCTGGGGATCGGGGGATCGGTGCCATAGCGGGGTTCTAGGGTGTGGATCGAATGGACGTTGATTAATTCGCGATCCGTTCACCAGTTCCGCCGCCGCAAAGTGATTGCAGGCGCTGATAACCTCGATGACCGGACCACGAACATCGGCCTGGGAACTTTTCCGCCAAACACTGAGACACGTCCCGCGCTCGCGGAACGTCGCCGGAACAGATCTTGTCGGCTCTGCCCCGAGCCCGCATTCTGTCTCGTATCGCTCCAAGCCCAGGGGGCTAATTTCACATCTGCAAGGATGTGGAAATGGGGTAAAAATTGGCCTCGGTTTGACCCGGATGTCCCAAAATAGATCAACAAATAAAAAGACTTAGCTGGTAAAAATTGACGGTTAACAAATCCGGAATCAGCGTTATCGTCAATCTCGTCGAGCACAAGTACAACACGCAGCGGCAGCACGTCGTCGAGGAGCGCGAGATCCCCGGCGAGCATCGCAATCTCCGCGAGTGCAACTGCGAAAGCCCGCTTCGTGCCTATGGCATGGCGCAAGTCGCCAACGCTTACGGCTCGGCTCCGAAGTACGTGAAGTCTCGGCACTAAGTCGACGCGGTCCCTCGCGCGGCTCACAAAAATAACCAAAGCTGAATACAGCTCGGTAATCGACCGCCCCGCAGGGAAACCTGCGGGGCGGTTGAGTATTTGGATTCGTCATTGGGCGCAGAGCCGCCGGCAATGGTCACGCTCGACGAACACCAGAAGATACGAGCGATCGGCAGGGGCTGCGAACGAGGTGGTACAGCAGGGTGGGCTCGAACCACCGACCTCCGGTTCCACAGACCGGCGCTCTAACCAACTGAGCTACTGCTGCACATATCGCGATGCGCCGGAAAACTAGGAGCAAAGGCCCGCCTTGGCAAGAAGCGGCCCGCCTTGCCTGCCTATGGGTCGCGGCGCTTTCAGCGGAGGTTCATGCCGTCCAGGATAGCAATTCCTTCAGCAAAACCGGCGCTTTCCGCGCATGAAAAAAGCCCGGGCCGCAGCCCGGGCTTTGCAACTGAAAGTCAGCCTCGCGCGCGAGGCCTACTCAATTCAATCAGGCGACCTTCTTGAAGGCGCTGGTGACGCTTTCCTTGATCGGCTCGACGGTCTCGGTCGTGACCTTCTGGGCCAGCGCGGTGAGCTCCTTGCCCTGCGCGCTGAAGGTGTCGAACTGCTTGCGCACGTGCGAGGTCGAAAGCTCGACGGCCTCCGCCAGCGACTTCACGGTCATAAGCTTGGCTGCAAAATCGAACGCCGCGTTGGTGTTGGCGCGCGACACCTCGATCACCTTGAGGCCGTAGTCGGCGGCACCCTTGCTCGCGGTGGCGTAGCTGTCTTCGATCAGGTCGGTCGCCTCTTCCGTGGCCGCCTTCATCTTTTCCCAGTTGTCCTTGGCCTGGGTCACGCTCTTTTCCGCGAACTCGCGGAATGCGGCCGGCACTTCCATCTTAGGAATTTCGAACTTCGGCAGATCGAAGCGGGGAATTTCGAACTTCGGCATCTCGGACGCGAAGGCCGCGGCCGCGGCCTTCGGTTTCGCCTTGGCGGTGGTGACGTCAGACATGATGGTGGTCCTCTTTTTGAGCTTGCTGGCGGCTCCCGATTTCCTGGATCCGCCGCCACGTCGTCGATCCGGGGGAGATTTCATCGGTCGCGCCAAACCCGCTGGTCGTATGCGACCCTGCTGCAAGCCATATAACATGGGTTATGCTGCAACGCAATATAAATATTGCGTTGCACAAAAAGCCTAAAGAATGCCGCAGGTTGGCCGCGATGCGATACCCCGGCCTATCGCAATCAGGTCTTGCCCGACGGCGTGGCAGCCTTGGCGGCATGCTGGGCGATGTCGCGCGCCTGCTCGGTAAGCGCCTGCATCTGCGCCTTCACATAGTCGGCGTGGAGTTTCATCGCTTCCTCAGGAGCCTTCGCCTGCAGGAGCTTCTGGGCGAACTCCAAAGATGCACCGACATTGCGCTCGGAATAGCCGATCACCTTGCGCTGCAGCTCAAGGGCGGTGGTTTGCGCCGACGAGGCATGGCCCTCGAAAGTGGACACCGCTTTCTGCGTTGCGCTCATCAGGTCGTCGAAGGCCTTCTTCGCCTGCTGCACGCTCTGCTCGGCGAACTTCCGCATTTCTGGAGGAACGAAATCGTTGAACGACTGATCGGCCATTGGAGCCTCCTTCCCATCGCATTACCGCGTTAATCTTACGGCTCATACCACCCGCCAGCACGCCCTGCGGTTAAGGTTAGGGTCATTCGGCCGGTGCGCAAGCCCTTGGCGGCGTGGACGTTGCAGATTGCGGGGCCTATGACGGTTTCAAATAAATTCGACAGACCGACAAAATCGGCCGGTGGGGGTATGGCGTGAATGCGTGAGCAAGGATCTCTCCTTGGCTTTCTGAGCGACCCGCGCCTGGCGCCATACGCCATGGGCGACATCCCGGCATGGCTGTGGAGCGCGGACGCGACTCGAATCCTCTGGGGCAATCCGGCGGCAGCCGCGATCTTCAACGCACCGTCATCCATCGCGTTGACCGGTCACACCATCGATCCGAAGGGCTCGGCCGCGCTGCAGATCGCGCGGCTGGCCGGCACACTGCCGCATGGCGCGGCGCCCCGGCTCGAGCGGCTGCGCGGTTTCGGCGGGCGCATGGGCGGCGCCTTGATGTGCGGCTGCTCGCGGATCCTGCTGGCCGACGGCACGCCTGCGATCCTGGTGGCCGCCACCGAAGCCGCGGGCAAGCGTCTTTCACTTTCCGAGCAGGCGCAGCGTCTGCTCAGCCGGCGGTGACGAACCGCTCGCGCTGTTCCACGGCAACGGCGCGCTGCTGCACGCAACGCCAGCGGCGCGGGCCAGGCTTGGCGGCGCGGAAAGCCTCGCCGTTCTCGGGGCAGCAACGCTCGGCGCCACCGCGTTGGCGGCAGGCCGCGCCGAGGGCGAGCATGGCAACGGTCGAATTTTGATTGAGCGCATCGGCTCCGGTGCATCGACGGCTTTGTTGGTGGCCTTCCTCCCTGCAGCGATAGCGACCGCGCAAGAATCGCAGCGGACCGGGCCAAGGTCGGACCGGGCCGCGGCGCAGCAGCCTGCAACACCGGCTCCGAGCGAGCCCGCGACACCCCATCCCGTTGCAACCGCCGCACCGGAATTGCCAGCCGAAATTTCGCCGGGCGAAACCGTCGCGCCGCCACTGCCACCGGCGGCGATCGCAGCGCCTGAGCGACGCCAACCGCTTCGCTTCGTCTGGCAGATGGACGACGACGGCCGTTTCACGATTGGCTCCGACGAATTCAAGGCGCTGATCGGTCCGCAAACCGCAGCCGCTCTCGGCCAGCCGTGGAGCGACATGGCGACCGCGCTGGGGCTCGATCCCGAAGGCCAGGTCGCCCGCGCGTTCGCCTCGCGCGAAACCTGGAGCGGCATCACCGTCGCCTTCCCGGTCGACGGAATGGACACGCGCCTTGCCGTCGAACTGTCGGGGCTTCCGGTGTTCGATCGCGACCGCAATTTCCGCGGCTACCGTGGCTTCGGCATTTGCCGCGAGGTCGCGCGCATCAACGAATTGACGCGAACGCACCGCGCCGACGCGCCGACCGCAGCTCGCGTCGAGCCGCCGGTGTTCCGCGACGAGCGCCCAGCGCCCGCCGCGGTGCCGCCGCCAATGAATGTCGTGCCGTTTCCCGCGTCCACGCCCGCGGAAGGCGTGCCGACGCTGACGCCGGTCGAGCGCAGCGCGTTCAGCGAACTGGCGAACCGTCTGACGGCGCGCCTGCGCGGCCCCAAGGACAAGCCGGAGCAGGTTGAAGAGCCGGCGCCAGCGAATGCCGAGAAACCGGCTGAAAGGCGGACGGCGCAACCCAGAGAGCCGCGACCGCAACGAACCGCCGCGCAAACACTCGCCGCCGATCAGCGTCCGATCCTCGACCGGCTGCCGGTCGGCGTGCTGGTCTATCGGCTCGACAAGCTGATCTATGCCAACCGCGCCTTCCTCGACTGGACCGGCTACGACCAATTGCACGCGCTGGAAGAGGCCGGCGGCCTCGATGCGTTGTTCGTCGAGCCGAACAACACCGACGCCGGCGAGAACAACGGCGCGCAATCGCTGACCATCGCCACCAATCAGGGCGACCAGGTGCCGGTCGAGGCGCGGCTGTTCACCTCGCCGTGGGAAGGCGAGTCCGCACTGGTGCTGATGCTGACCGGCGTCGGCAGCAGCGGCAGCGGCGATGAGCGGCAGAAGACCTTCGAGTCGGCGCTGCGCCACGCCAAGGCGGAGGTCGGCGAGGTCCGCGACATCCTCGATGCGGCGGCCGACGGCGTCGTCGTGCTCGATCAAGACGCCCACGTGCAGTCGGTCAATCGCGGCGCGGAGAAGCTGTTCGGCTATCAGAGCAGCGAACTGACCGGCCTGCCGTTCACAAGCCTGTTCGCGCCGGAAAGCCAGCGCGACGTTGACGAATCTCTCGGCAGCGCCAGCAAGCCTCGCAACGAAAGCCCGCGCCGGGGCCGCGACGTCATCGGCCGCCGCCGCGAAGGCGGCCTGATCCCGCTGTTCATGACGCTGTCGCGGATCGACGGATGGCGACAAGCTTTGCGCCATCTTCCGCGACATGACGTTCTGGAAGAAGACCGAGGGCGAACTTCTCAACGCCAAGCGCCAGGCGGAGAAAGCGTCATCGGCGAAATCCGATTTCCTTGCCAAGATCAGCCACGAGATCCGCACCCCGCTCAACGCCATCATCGGATTTTCCGAAGTGATGATGCAGGAGCGCTTCGGCCCGATCGGCAACGAGCGCTACCGGCAGTATCTCAAGGACATCCACACCTCGGGCGGCCATCTGGTCTCACTGCTCAACGATCTGCTCGATCTGTCGAAGATCGAGGCCGGCAAGCTCGAGCTCAATTTCTCCACTGTCGATCTCAACGAACTGACCCAGCAGAGCGTCGCGCTGATGCAGCCGCAGGCCAACCGCGAGCGCATCATCATCCGCACCTCGCTTGGGCCGACGCTTCCGGCGGTCACGGCGGATGCGCGCTCGGTGCGCCAGATCCTGCTCAACCTTTTGTCCAACTCGATCAAGTTCACCGGCGTCGGCGGACAGGTGATCGTCTCGACCGCGCGCAGCGACGACGGCGAGGTGGTGCTGCGCGTGCGCGACACCGGCGTCGGCATGAGCGAGCAGGACATCGCGGTGGCGATGGAGCCGTTCCGCCAGCTCGCGACCTCGGCGCGCTGGGGCTCGGGCGGCACCGGCCTCGGCCTTCCCCTGACCAAGGCGCTGGCCGAGGCCAACCGCGCCAGCTTCAAGATCAGGAGCGCGGTCAACACCGGCACCCTGGTCGAAGTGGCGTTCCCCGGCGGCCGGATGGCGGCGGAATAGCCCTTTTCGCGGACTATTCTCGGCTTTCGCGTAAACCCATCTGGAATGCCTGCCGCATCGGATTATGATGCCGGTAAGCCGCGCGGCGGATTGTCGGCCGCGCCCAGAGATCACGGGGAAACGCCATGCCGGTCGCCAACGTCCGCGGAGTGAACATCTTCTACCAGGTCATCGGCGATCGCGGGCCTTGGGCCGCGCTGATCACCGGCGGACGCCGCGGCCACGACGAGTTCGTGCCGCTGGCGACCAAGCTCGCCAACGCCGGCTACCGCGTCGTGCTGCACGACCGCCGCAACACCGGCCGCTCCGACGTCCTGATCGAGGGCGACGTCGCCGAGGAAATCCTTTGGCTCGACGATCTGCACGAGCTGCTCAAGCAACTCGGCGCGATCCCCAGCTTCATCGGCGGCTCGTCAGCCGGCGCGCGCACCGCGATGCGCTACTACATCCGCTTCCGCAACGACACGCGCGGGCTCCTGCTGATGCGGGTGACCGGCGGCGCGTTCGCGGCCGGCCGGCTGCCGGAAAACTACTACGGCCAGTTCATCAAGGCCGCCCAGGAGGGCGGCATGGCGGCGGTCTGCGCCACCGAGCAGTACCAGGAGCGCATCGCGGCCAATCCGCAGACCCGCGACCGCCTGATGGCGATGGACCCGAAGCAGTACATCAAGGTGATGTCGAACTGGCAGGATCAGTTCATCGCCAGCACCAAGACCACCGTGTTCGGCATGACCGACGCCGACCTCGCTTCGATATCGGTGCCGACCGTCGTCATCCCGGGCAACGACCAGACCCATGCCTCGGTGAACGGCCGCATTGCCGCGCGAACGGATTCCCGGCAGCGTGCTGCATCAACTGCCGATCGAGGACCAGGAGGTGCCGCTCATCAACTACACCGAATGGGCGCCGTACGAGAACGAGATCGCGCAGACCTTCCTGGAACTGATGCGAAAGGTGGATTCCGCAGCGGCCGCGCACCGGTCAAGCCGCCGCCTCATAGGCGCAGCCTGTGACGCCGGGCTGACGGCCGGCTGCTGGAAATCCGCTAAGCTCGGCCTAGATCGGCTAAGCTTGGCCGGTGTGGAGGTGCGCCCATGCTGCCGTGCGTTTCGATCCTTGCTCGTGCTGCTTGCGCTCTGCTCTGCCGCGTTCTTGGCGCCGCCGCTGGCGCAGGCCGCCGAACAGGTCGATCTGCTGCTGGTGTTCGCCGCCGACGTTTCGCGCAGCATCGATCAGCCCAAGTTCCAGCTTCAGCGCGAAGGCTACGCCGCCGCGATCGCCGACAAGCGCGTGCTCGAGGCGATCACCGCCGGCCGCAACAAACGCATCGCGATTGCCTTCGTCGAATGGTCGGGCGTCAGCTCCCAGAAGGTCCTGATCGACTGGACCGTGATCGACGGCCCCGACGCCGCCACGCAAGTTCGGCGACCAGCTCATCGAGCTGCCGCGCTCATTCGCCGAGCGCACCTCGATCAGCCGGCGGCATCGATTTTTCCATGGCCTTGCTGGCGCGCGCGCCCTACGAGTCGTCCCGCCGCACCATCGACGTGTCGGGCGACGGCACCAACAACTCCGGCCGCGACGTCACACTCGCCCGCGACGAGGCGGTCGCGCAAGGCGTGACGATCAACGGGCTGGTCATCCTGAGCGAGCGGCCGATGGCCTGGAATCCCGAGCACACCAATCCCCCCGGCGGGCTCGCGAACTATTACCGGACCAACGTCGTCGGCGGCTCCGGCGCGTTCGTGATCGTGGCCGAGGATTTCAATTCGTTCGGCCAGGCCATCATCAAGAAGCTGATCGCCGAGATTGCCGAAGTGCCTCCGGCACAGGCAACCCCAACCAACCCGGGCGGCTGAGCGCGCATTGCACCGTCGGAAAGGCCGCAAAGCTTGATTGCAGCGCTATGCCTCGGCTACAGAATTAGGCACAAAGTTTGCACCGCAGGTTGTGACGGAGTGAGGGGCTTAAGCGCATGAAGAAGGTCTATCCCGACGCCAAGGCGGCGCTGGCCGGAGTGCTCAAGGACGGCATGCTGATCATGGCCGGCGGCTTCGGCCTGTGCGGCATTCCCGAGACGCTGATCAACGCCATCCGGGATTCCGGGGTGAAGAACCTCACCATCGTTTCCAACAACGCCGGCGTCGATGGCGCGGGTCTCGGCCTGCTGCTGGAGACCAAGCAGGTCAAGAAGATGATCTCGTCCTACGTCGGCGAGAACAAGCTGTTCGCGCAGCAGTACCTCGCCGGCGAGCTCGAGATCGAATTCAACCCGCAGGGCACGCTGGCCGAGCGCATCCGCGCCGGCGGCGCCGGCATCCCCGCCTTCTTCACCCGCACCGGCGCCGGCACCGACATCGCCAAGGGCAAGGAAGAGCGCGAGTTCGACGGCGAGCGCTACATCATGGAGCGCGGCATCGTCGCCGATCTGTCGATCGTGCACGCCTGGAAGGGCGATACCGAGGGCAACCTCGTCTATCGAAAGACCGCGCGCAATTTCAACCCGATGATGGCGACCGCGTCCAAGTTGACGGTGGCCGAAGTGGAAATCCTGGTCGAGCCGGGCGAGATCAATCCCGACCACATCATCACGCCGGGCGTGTTCGTGAAGCGGATCATTCACGTCCCCAATGCCGTAAAACACATCGAGCAGCGCACCGTGCGCAAACGCGTTGTCGCGTGATCCCGAAAAGTAAGAACGCTCGCCAAGGAGAAACCCATGCCCTGGACCCGTGAGCAGATGGCGGAACGCGCGGCGCAGGAGCTGCGCGACGGCTTCTACGTCAATCTCGGCATCGGCATCCCGACGCTGGTGTCGAACTACATTCCCAAAGGCATGAGCGTGCAGCTGCAAAGCGAGAACGGCATGCTCGGCTTCGGGCCGTTCCCCTACGAGGGCGAAGAGGATCCCGACCTCATCAACGCCGGCAAGCAGACCGTCACCGAGATTCCGACCACGAGCTTCTTCTCGTCGGCCGACAGCTTCGCGATGATCCGCGGCGGCCACATCGACATCGCGCTGCTCGGCGCCATGCAGGTGGCCGAGAACGGCGATCTCGCCAACTGGATGATCCCCGGCAAGATGGTGAAGGGCATGGGCGGCGCCATGGACCTGGTCGCCGGCGTGAAGAAGGTCGTCGTGATCATGGAGCACTCGGCGAAGAACGAAGCCAAGCTGCTCAAGCGCTGCACCCTGCCGCTGACCGGCGCCGGCGTCGTCGACATGGTGATCACCGATCTCGGTGTCTTCACCATCGACCGCAAGGGCGGCGGCGCGATGACGCTGATCGAGGTCGCCCCCGGCACCAGCCTCGATGAAATCAAGTCGAAGACCGAGGCGAACTACCGCGTGGCCCTCAAAAACAACTGAACCGCGGCGATTTGCGCCGTTTGCCCGGCCACGAAAGGGTCACAGAGGCGTGGCCAAGTTGCGCCGCTCAAGCCGCCCGTTATAGTCCCGGCTTCAAGCATCGACCGACTGGAACGATCGTGACCGCGGCCACTGGTTTCAAGCGCCTAGGGATCGCCATCGCCGCCGTCGTGCTGGCGAGCTTTGCCGCGCTTGGCGCGATGGCCCTGCTGATTCCCGACCGACACGGTGCGCGAGGCCACCAAGGCCGAAATTCGCAACGTCACCGGCCTCGATCTCGTGCTGCGCGGCGATGTCGCAGTCTCGCTGTTCCCGACCGGCTCGGTCAGCTTCGCCAATGTCACGCTCGGCGACGATGCCAAGCCGGTGCTGGCGGCCGACCGGCTGACGGCGCGGCTTCGTTTCTTCCCGCTGTTCGCCGGCCGCGTCGAGATCGCCGACGTGTCGCTGGTGCATCCGCGCATCAACGTGACGTTCGATCGCGACGGTCATTCGAACTGGGCCGGCGCTGGTCGATGCATTGGCGCGGGCACTCGGCCCCAAGGCCAACCGGCCGGTCAACGCCAGCTCGTTCACCGAAATCCGCATCACCGACGGCACCATCGCGCTCGACGATGCGGCGCGCGGCATCACCGAGACATTCAGGGACGTCGAACTGGCGCTGGCCTGGCCGTCGATCTCCAAGAGCTTCGCCGCCACCGGCCATTTCGTCTGGCATGACGAGCCGATCGAGAGCTCGATCACGCTGACCGATTTCGCGGCCGCGCTGGCCGGCGACCGCTCCGGCCTGAAGGTTCGCCTCACCGGCGCTCCGGTCAAGTTCGCCTTCGAAGGCAACTGGAGCACGCAGCCGACGCTCAAGATCGAAGGCACGCTCGCGGCCGACTCGCCGTCGCTGCGCGACACGTTCCGCTGGGCCGGCCTCAAGCCGCTCTCCGGCGGCGGCTTCGGCCGCTTCGCGCTCAAGGCCAAGACCAATGTGTCTGGCGGAACGATCGCGCTCTCCACGGTCAATGTCGAACTTGACGGCAACGTCGCCGAGGGCGTCCTGGCCTTCGCCACCGACGGCCGACAGACCCTGCAAGGCACGCTCGCGGCCGACGAGCTCGATCTCACGCCCTATCTCAGCACCATCCGCCTGCTCACCAACAACGACCGCGACTGGAATCGGGTGCCGCTCGTGATCGACGGCCTGACCGGCTTCGATCTCGACCTGCGCCTATCGGCGGCGCACATCACGCTCGGGCGCGCCAAGCTCGGACGCACCGCCGTCGCCGCCAATCTGCGCGGCGGCAAGCTGCTCGTGACCATCGGCGAGTCGCAGGCGTTCGGCGGCATGCTCAAGGGCTCGCTGGCGCTCGCCGCCTCCGACGCCGGCGCCGAGTTCAAGTCGCAGCTGCAATTCGTCGACGTCGATCTCGAAAAGTGCCTGGGCGACATGTTCCAGTTCCGCCGCCTCGACGGCCGCGGCGACATCGCGGTGGCGATCGACGCCATCGGCAACAGCGTGCTGGCGATGACGCGGACCCTGAACGGAACCGCCAGTCTGAACGGCCGGCAGGGCTCGCTGGTGGGCTGGAACGTCGAGCAACTGCTGCGCCGACTGGAGCGCCGGCCGCTCTCCGGAACCGGCGATTTCCGCAACGGCCGCACGCCGTTCGAGAAGCTCACGGCCGAGTTCAAGATCACCGACGGCATCGCCACCGTCGAAACCGTCAATCTGGAAGGCTCCAAGGTCCGGCTCGGGCTGGCCGGTTCGGCCTCGATTCCGACGCGGGATTTCGATCTGCACGGGGTCGCGGCGCTCGCCTCCACCACCGCGGCCGATGCGCCGCCCGCGTTCGAACTGCCGTTCGTGGTGCAGGGCCCGTGGGATGACCCGATCCTGCTGCCGGACACTCAGGCCCTGATCCAGCGCTCGCCGGTGGCGAGCCCGCTGCTGAACGCGGTGCGCAATCGCAACACCCGCGACACCGTCCGCTCGGCGATCGAGCGGTTGACCGGCGGGGCGATCAGCGCACCGATCGGGACGCCTGCCGCCGACCCCAAACCCTAGTCGACCAGTTTTTATCCAAGTCCTTTGATCCAAGTCCTGATCCAAGTCCAACCGTCCACACGGGCGGACGGACGCCGTTTCGATTATGATTGCGCGCGACGAATCAGTCTGCCGGCCGCCCGCCGGCGACGAGGCCTGGATACTGAATCCCCTGATCCGCACACTGGTCAAGGTCGCTGGTCGCCTCGCTGATCGTCGGTACGATCCTGGGCCATTTCGGCATCACCGCTCAACAGCTCGTCAAGGAGTTGGGGCTATCTTATGAGCGGGTCGAGGACATGGCCCGTCGCGGCTTTTCCTGGGCGGCGCCCAACCTGCTGGTGGGCGCTATGGTGATCCTGCCGGTGTGGTTCCTGCTCTACTTGTTCCGGCCGCCCGGCAGCAGCGGCCAGAAGCAGGATTAAAGTGGCGCGCGCGCTGCGCTTGCTCTCGAGCGCCGCGGCAACCACGCCGACCGCCACCACGGCGATCATGATCGTGCAGATCGCGTTGATCTCCGGTTTCACCCCGAGCCGCACCTCGGAATAGATCCGCATCGGCAAGGTCGTCGCGCCCGGGCCGGTCGAGAAGCTCGCGATCACCAGATCGTCGAACGACAGCGTGAAGGCAAGCATCCAGCCGGCGGCGATGGCCGGGAAGATCAGCGGCAGGGTGATGGTGAGGAAGGTCTTGAGCGGCGGGCAGCCGAGATCCATCGCCGCCTCCTCGAGGCTGCGGTCGAAGGTCAAGAGCCGCGACTGCACCACCACCGTGACGAAGCTCAAGGTCAGCGTGGTGTGCGCGATGGCCACGGTCCAGAAGCCGCGGTCGAGGTCGAGCGCGACGAACAGCAGGAGCAGCGACAAGCCGATGATGACCTCGGGCATCACCAGCGGCGCATAGACCAGCCCCGAGAACATGGTGCGGCCGCGGAATCGCCCGGCGCGGACCAGCACCACCGCGGCGAGCGTGCCGAGCACACTCGCCGCCGTCGCCGATATCGCGGCGATCCGCAGGCTCGTCCAGGCCGCGTCGAGCATGGCGGCGTCGTGCCAAAGCGCCACATACCAGCGCGTCGACCAGCCGCCCCAGATCGGTGACGAGCCGCGAGGCGTTGAACGAATAGATCACCAGGATCACGATCGGCAGATAGAGAAACGCAAGGCCCAGCGCGACCGACGTCACATTGAAGAGCGATGCCTTTGCGCATCAGCGGTCCTCCAGCGCGCGCATCTGCAGATGCTGATAGATCAGGATCGGCGCGAGCAGGATGACCAGCAGCGCGATGGCGACGGCGGACGCCACCGGCCAATCCTTGTTCTGGAAGAACTCCGTCCACAGCGTCTGGCCGATCATCAGCGCGTCCGAGCCGCCGAGCAGATCGGGGATGACGAACTCGCCGGCGATCGGAATGAAGCACAACAGCGCGCCGGCAAAGATGCCCGATGCCGACAGCGGCACGGTGATCAGCCAGAACGCCTTCCAGCGCGGCGCGCCGAGATCGGCCGCCGCTTCGAGCAGCGACTCGTCCATTTTCTCGAGACTGGCGTAGAGCGGCAGCACCATGAACGGCAGGTAGGAATAGACGATGCCGATGAACGATGGCGGTGTCGGTCGCAAGCCACACCACCGGCTCGCGGACGATCCCGAGCGCGAGCAGCGCGTCGTTGAGCAGCCCCTCGCGCTGCAGGATGTTGATCCAGGCATAGATGCGGATCAGGAACGCGGTGAGGAACGGCAGGAACACCGCCATGACCAGCACCGGCTGCAGGCGCCGCGGCGCCCGCGCGATGCCATAGGCGATCGGATAGCCGATCAGCAGCAGGATGAACGTCGACAGCGTCGCGATCGCGAGGCTGCGCAGATAGGACGTCAGGTAGAGCCAGTCGGAGCCGAGGATCTTGTAGTTGTCGAACGACAGCCCGGCGATGAAATCCCTTATTCCCGGCCAGCCGGCAGCGAGGTCGAGCACCGGCACATAGGGCGGCTGCGCGATCACGGTTTGCGACAGGCTGATCTTCAGCACGATCAGGCATGGAACCAGAAAAAACACCGTCAGCCACAGCGCCGGGATGAGGATCACAAGCCGCCCGCCCCAGTCGCGGCGCGTTTTTTCGCGGCTTGATGTGGCGATCGTCATTGCAGCAGCACCACGCCGGCCTCGGGCGGAAAGCTCAGCCAGACCCGGTCGCCGGTCCCGATCAATTGCTCGGTCAGCCGTCTGCGATTGGCGACCGTCACCTTCATGTCCAGACCGTTGTCGAGCTTGACCTTGAAGATCGACACGCCGCCGAGATAGCCGATCTCCATCACGCGGCCGGCGAAGCAATTTTCGTCGCTCGCCGGAGACGACGCTATCGCGTCGATGTGGACCTTCTCCGGGCGCAGCGCCACCGCGACACTCGCGCCGGCGATTGTATCGGTCGGATGCGTCACCAGCAGGCGCCCGCCCGCCACGCTCTCGATGATGATCTGGCCAAGGGCGGATGAAACCACCCGCCCCTCGATCAGGTTGACGTCGCCGATGAAGTCGGCGACCCAGCGCGAATTCGGCTGCTCGTAGATATCGGACGGCGTCGCGACCTGGGCGAGCTGGCCGCCGTTCATCACGCCGATGCGGTCGGCGAGTGTCATCGCCTCCTCCTGGTCGTGCGTGACGATGACGAAGGTCAGCCCGAGCTTTTCCTGCAACTCCATCAGCTCGAAACGGGTGTCTTCGCGTAGCTTGCGGTCGAGCGCCGACAGCGGCTCGTCGAGCAGCAGCACCCGCGGCCGCTTGGCGAGCGCGCGGGCGAGCGCGACGCGCTGACGCTGACCGCCGGAAAGCTGGTGCGGCTTGCGGACGCCGAAGCCGTCGAGCTTGACCAGCGCCAGCATCTCCCGCACCCGCGCCGCGATCTCGGCTTTCGGCATGCCGTCCTGCTTGAGGCCGAAGGCGATGTTGCCCTCGACCGTCAGGTGCGGGAACAGCGCGTAGCTCTGAAACATCATGTTGACCGGACGCCGATGCGGCGGCACGTCCGGAGATGTCCGCCCCGTCCAGCAGGATGCGGCCCTCGCTCGGCTGCTCGAAGCCCGCGAGCATCCGCAGCAGTGTGGTCTTGCCGCAGCCCGAGGGCCCGAGCAGCGCGAAGAACTCGCGTTCGAAAATATCCAGCGACAGCCGCTCGACGGCGACGATGTTGCCGAAGCGCTTGCTCACCGCCTCGAACCGCACCAGCGGCCGGGCCGCTCCGAATCGTCGGGATTGCCCTCCACCATGCCGGACACGCTAGACGCGCCCGGCCAGCGGCTCAACCCGCCAGTTTCAATTGAGGATGGTCAGCGCCTTCAATTCACAGCCGCGACGTCGTCGGGGTTCAGATCGTCGATCACCACCAGCCGGCGCGGCAGCGGGCCGTAGTAGCCGTCGAGCCGCACGGTCGGGCGCGGCTGGCTGATGATGGCGACGATGCGGTCGTGCAGCGCCTGGATCGACACCGGCTTGAGCAGATACTCGTGCGCGCCGATGCGAGCCGCCTCGACCACGCGCCAGCGGTCGCCATGACCGCTCAGCATGATGATCGGAACATCGGGCACCGGGAATGTACCGGGCGAGCGCACCATGCGGACGAATTGGGCGCCGTCGATGTTCGGCATTTCCCAGTCGACGATCACGAGATCCGGATTGTTCTTGCGGACGGCCTCAAGACCGGTCGCACCGTCGCCGGCTTCGTATACGGTCTTCACGCCGATCGCGGCCAGCATGGTGCGCACGACCTTGCGCATATGGTGGTCGTCGTCGACCACCAGAACCTTGAGGGCCGCGATTTGCGGCTGCAGCAGCTTGCTCAGCGCCGATTTCATGGGCCCATCATTCGCCTCCGGCGCCAAGCGCCCGGCAATCGCGATGGGTCGATTGGACCATGGTCCGATTGTCGCGACGTGAAACCGGCCGCCGAAAGCCCGACCCCCGCGTCAACGGCTTGTTGACCAAGTCAGGCCGGCGCCGACGCGCACGCGCGCCACTGCGGCCTGCCAGCCGGCCCATTTGCGGGCGCGGGTCGCGGCATCCATCGCCGGCCTGAAGCGGCGGTCGAGCCGCCAGGCTGCCGAAAATCCGTCCGGGTCCGGGTAAATGCCGGCCTGGTATCCGGCGAGATAGGCCGCTCCGAGCGCCGTCGTCTCCATCACCACCGGGCGATCCACCGGCGCGCCCAGGATGTCGGCCAGGAACTGCATGGTGACGTCGCTCGCGGTCATGCCGCCATCGACCCGGAGCACCGTGCCGCCCGCCGCCGGCCAGTCGGCGCGCATGGCCTCCAGCAGCTCGCGGGTCTGATAGCCGACCGCCTCCAGCGCCGCCTGCGCGATCTCGGCCGGTCCCGAATTGCGCGTCAGGCCGAAGATCGCGCCGCGCGCCTCGGCGTCCCAGTACGGCGCGCCGAGACCGACGAAGGCCGGCACGAGATAAACCTGCTCGGCCGGGTCGGCCTTTTGCGCGAGCGCGTTGACTTCGGAAGACTTGCGCGATGAGGTGCAGGCCGTCGCGCAGCCATTGCACCGCGGCGCCGGCAATGAAGATCGCGCCCTCCAGCGCATAGGTGCGCCGGCCGCCGAGCTGATAGGCGATGGTGGTGAGCAGCCGATGGCGCGACCGCACCGGCTCGGAGCCGGTGTTGAGCAGCGCGAAGCAGCCGGTGCCGTAGGTCGATTTCATCATGCCGGGCGTGAAGCAGCCCTGCCCGATGGTCGCCGCCTGCTGGTCGCCGGCGATGCCGCAAATGCGGATCGCGCCGCCGAACAGCTCGGGCAGCGTTTCGCCGAAATCCGACGGCGCAGTCGCGCACCTCGGGCAGCAGGCCGCCCGGGATCGCGAACAGGCGCAACAAATCCTCGTCCCACGTCCCGCGGGCGATATCGAACAGCAGCGTGCGCGACGCATTGGTGGCGTCCGTGGCGTGCACCTTGCCGCCGGTCAGCCGCCAGAGCAGAAACGAATCCACCGTGCCGAACGCAAGCCGGCCCTGCTCTGCCGCCGACGCGCGCACGGTTCACATGATCGAGCAGCCAGGCGATCTTGGTCGCCGAGAAATACGGATCGAGCACCAGGCCCGTCTTGTCCGTGACCGCGGCTTCATGACCGGCGGCGCGCAGAGCG
Organism: uncultured Alphaproteobacteria bacterium; assembly: GCA_963850885.1. Taxonomy (GTDB): domain Bacteria; phylum Pseudomonadota; class Alphaproteobacteria; order Rhizobiales; family Xanthobacteraceae; genus Z2-YC6860. The sequence goes on from CAWKOD010000045.1 coordinate 99,213, forward strand.
GCGCAGGCGTCCGCGGTGCGGCGGTCCTGCCAGACGATGGCGTTGTGAATCGGCTTGCCGTTCACGCGGTCCCAGACGATCGTGGTCTCGCGCTGGTTGGTGATGCCGATGCCGGCGATGTCGTTGGCGCCGACGCCGGCCTTCGCCATCGCGTCCCGCACGGTCGCAACCACCGCCGACCAGATTTCCTCCGGATCGTGCTCGACCCATCCCGGCGCCGGATAGATCTGGCGCAACTCCTGCTGCGCGATCGCGACGGGCGCCAGGCCCGCATCGAACACGATCGCCCGCGTCGAGGTGGTGCCCTGGTCGATGGCGATGAGGTGAGTCATGGCGGCGAAGATTGTGCCAAGAATTGTACCATGAATTGCGCCAGCGCGTCCTTTTCGGCCTTGCTCAGCGTCAGCCCGAGCTTGCTGCGCCGCCACAGCACGTCGTCCGGCTGCCGCGCCCATTCGTGCTTCATCAGGTAGCGGACCTCGGCCGCGCTCAGCGGCCCGAACCATGGCGCGACATCCTCGCGCCGCTTGGCGTCGCCCATGACGCGATCGACCCGCGTGCCATAGGCGCGCACGAGCCGCCACGCCTCGGCCTCGTCGAGGAACGGCCAAGCCCGCAAGGTCTGCGCCACGCGCGTCTCGATCGCGTCCCAGAGAAAATCGCCGCCCGGCAGCGGCGTCTTCGCCGTCCAGCGCCGGTGCAACTGGAAGAAATGCGCGAGCTTGCCCAGCGCATCCTCGGCGAGCCGGCGGTAGGTGGTGATCTTGCCGCCGTAAACGGTGAGCACCGGCGCGATGCCGTAGCGCTCGTCGAGCTCCAGATGATAGTCGCGGGTGACGTCCTCGGGCGCGTCGTGGCCGTTGCTCGTCGTCATGGAGCGCGCGCACGCCGGCGAACGCCCACACCACGTGCTCCGGCCCGATCGGCTCGCGGAAGAACTCGTTCACCGCGCGGCAGAGATAGAGCACCTCCTCGCCGCTCGGCGCCACGGCGTCGAGGGAGCCGACGAAATTCTCGTCGGTCGTGCCGATCAGCGTGAAATCCCCGGCGAACGGCAGAGCGAACACGATCCGCTTGTCGGTGTTCTGGAAGATGTAGCCGCGGTCGATGGTCGAACAGCTTGCGCACCACGATGTGGCTGCCCTTGGCGAGCCGCACCGGCGGGCGCCCCGCCATCCGCAGCACGGTTTCGCGCGACGATGCCGACCCAGGGGCCGGCGGCATTGACCACGACGCGCGCGGTCGCGACCTCGCGCAGGCCACCGACGTTGAGGATCAGCTTCCAGACGTCCTCGCGCTCGGCGCGGGTGACGCGCGTGCGGGTGCGGATTTCCGCGCCGCGCTCGGCGGCGTCCAGCGCGTTGAGCGCGACCAGCCGGGCATCGTCCGCCCAGCAGTCGGAGTATTCGAAGCCGTAGCGGTATTTCCGCAGCAGCGGCTGGCCGGTGATGTGGTGGGTGAGGTCGATGCCACGGGCGCCCGGCAGGATTTTGCGGGCGCCGAGCCAGTCGTAGAGGAACAGCCCGATCCGCAGCATGATCGGCGAGCGCGGCCCCGGGATCGCCGGCAGCATGAAGCGCATCGGCCGGATCAGGTGCGGCGCCATCCGCAGCAGCACCTCGCGCTCGGTGAGCGCCTCGCGGACGAGCCGCAGCGCGCCGTGCTCGAGATAGCGCAAGCCGCCGTGGATGAGCTTGGTCGAGGCCGACGACGTGCCCGACCCGAGGTCGTTCTGCTCAAGCAGCAGCACGCGCAAGCCCCGGCCGGCGGCGTCGCGCGCGATGCCGGTGCCGTTGATGCCGCCGCCGATGATGGCGAGATCGTAGTCGGCCATATCGCGGGCAGCCATGGGGCGGCAACGTGCTCTGGTGATTCGGTCGAACTGGAGAATGCGCGGCCCGCGCGGCGGGCTCAAGCCTGTGTTATCGTTTCGGATCGGGCTTCCGCGTTCTGGGATGGGGATGACATGAGAAAGCTTCTGCCTCTGCTCGCAATCCTGGCGGTGGCGGACACGTCATCCGCGATCGCTCAAGACTCGGTCGCCCAGTTCTACAAGGGCCGGCAGATCACCGTGGTCGTCGGCTCGTCGCCCGGCGGCGGCTATGACATTTACGCCCGGCTCATGGCCCGCCACATGGGAAAATACATCCCCGGCAATCCCACCATGCTGGTGACCAACATGCCGGGCGCCGGCAGCAATGCCGCGGTCGCGCATGTCTACAACGTCGCACCGAAGAGACGGCACCTTCATCGTCGCGCCACAGAATAGCGCCGTCATGGATGCGTTGTTCGACGCGGTGCTCGGCACCAACCGGCGGCTCCGCCACGACGCGACCAAGCTCATTCAGCTCGGCTCAGCCACCACCGATCACTATGTCTGCATCGGGCGATCGGACGCCCCGATCAAGACATTCAAGCAGGCGCTCACGGAGGAGTGGCTGATCGGCGCCAGCCAACCCGGCACCTCGACGCGGGACTATCCGGCGATGCTCAACAACACGACGGGCGCCAAGATCAAGCAGGTCAGCGGCTATCCCGGCACGCGCGAGATTACGCTCGCGATCGAGAAGAACGAGGTGTACGGCCTGTGCGGCTTTTCCTGGTCGAGCCTGAACGCGCAGAAGCCGGACTGGGTCAAATCCGGCTTCATCCGCGTCATCGTCCAGGAGCACGACAAGGGCAATCCGGAGATCAACAGGATGGGCGTGCCGCTGGCCGTGGACTTCGCCACGTCGCCGGAGAACCGCAAGATCATGGAGTTGATCTATTCGTCGGAGACATTCGGCCGTCCGTACATGCTGGCGCCCGACGTGCCGGCGGACCGGGTCGTGGCGCTCCGCAAGGCCTTCATGGATGCCATGAAGGATCCGGATTTGCTCGCCGAAGCGCAGCGGATCGGCCTCGCCATCGACCCGATCTCGGGCGAAGATTTACAGAAGCTCGCCGCGGACATATTCGCGACGCCCGCGCCCTTTGTCGAAAAGGTCAAAGACGCACTGGTTTATCGGGCGCCGTGATCCGGCAAGCCGATCAAAAGTCAGTGGGCCCCAGATCGTAGGAGCCCCGGTTGCCGCGTTTGTAGACCTTTGTCGCGGCCGCGCAGATCCGGTCGCGGTGGGAATCAAACACCTGCAACAGGCTTTCCTCGTCGGGACGTATTCCCGGCTGCAGGTGCCGCAACGCATCCGCAAGTACAAAGAACGACGTTTCCATGGCGCTGTCATATCCCCAGAACCGCACGGCATGCCGCGTCGAATCATAGCTGCGGCTGACGTTGGGGAAATTCAGAGCCATGATCGTCAGGAGAATATCGGCTGGGACGCGTGCGACAGGGTGAGCTCGCTTTCGGACGCCACCCGCTCGTGCTTCTCGGCGATGTTCTTGATGCGGTAGCGCGGATTTTCCGGGCTGCCGTCCGGCGCGGGAACGAGATGGCGGATTTCATAGGCGCCCGCCGCGGACGGCCGTATCACAGTGGTGATGAGATCGACGGACTGGCCGATGTTGAACTTGTGCATCAGGTAGGATCCTTTTGGCTGCGGGCCATCGCCGCCGTCGCAAAATGCGCCAGCAGAACAATCAACGCCGCCATGAAGCGGCCTTTCACGGTCATTAACTTTCCTAAAGCCGGCGAAACGACAAGGTATGAGGACGGGATGAGGGCTGGTTGCCGCGAGCGGTTGCTTCGCGTTGTCTTCACGTCCGAATTTCGCGGGTGTTGAAGTGTATTATCGGGTTCGAAGGCACAAAACACAAGGTAAATGGGACGCAAATCGCCGAATTGGCCGATTTGTCGCTCCAAGCCCTGGTTTTGGCGTCATTTAATTCTATATATAGGCGGACGCTTTGGACGATCGCTGCTCGGAATTGCTTTTCGTCCTTCCTTTGGCGCAGGCCCCTTACCGGCGGCGTCCGACACGAATCAATTCAGGAGCACCCGATGTCTCACGAAACACAATCCCTTAATCGCGTGCGCGACCAGGCACAGAAGCAAGTGCGGGACCTGAATGGATTCGACTACAACGCACCGGCCGAGCTTTATCCGAGCCGCATCAAGAAGGGCCGCGGCCGCGTCACCTACAAGCGCTTCGACACCGCAGCCGAAGCGCTGCAATTCGCCATCGAACAGATTCCATCCGCAGTGTTGCTCGGCGCCTATCTCGAGGTCGACGAGGCGCGCTTTGGCGTTCAGGAAATCCGCTACCTGTACGACAGCGTGGGTTATCCGCTGAAGCGCGCGGAGCCGCAAGAGCCGCAAAACTGATCGCGGCTGCTCGCTCTCGCTAGATATACAAACTCGCCATCTGCGCTTCCGGATAACGCGTGCCCTTGACGGCGCCGGCCGGCACGGCGCTCGCGATCTCCGCAAGCTCGCCGTCGGAGAGTTTGACGTTGAGCGCGCCGATGTTCTCCGTGACCCGCTTCATCTGCTTGGTGCCGGGAATCGGAATGACATCCGAGCCCTGCGCCAGCACCCAGGCAAGCGCGAGCTGCGCCGGCGTGCAGCCCTTGCGCTTGGCGATGACCTCCACCTTCTGCGCCAGCGCACGGTTGTGCGCGAGATTGTCGCCGGCGTAACGCGGCTGGCGCTTGCGGGTGTCGCCCTCGCTCAGCGTCGCCGGATCAGCAATGTCCGAGGTGAGCAGACCGCGCCCGAGCGGTGCATAAGCCACGAACGAAATGCCGAGCTCGCGGGTGGTCTTGCGGGTGTCGTCGGCCTGCTCGCGATAGAGCAGCGAGAATTCGTTCTGCACGGCGGCGATCGGATGCACCTTGTGGGCGCGGGCAATGGTCTTCGGCGCGGCCTCGCTCAGGCCCAGCGCCCGCACCTTGCCCTGCTGCACGAGCTTCGCCATCGCGCCGACGGTGTCCTCGATCGGCACGGTCGGATCGATGCGATGCGCGTAATAGAGATCGATCACATCGACGCCGAGCCGCTTCAGGCTCGCCTCGCATGAGCTCACCACGAACTCCGGGCGGCCGTCGGCGTATTTGCCGCCGGCGCCGCCGAGGTTGCCAAACTTGGTGGCGAGCACGACGTTGGCGCGGCGGCTCTTGATCGCATTGCCGACCAGCGTCTCGTTCTGGCCCTTGCCGTAGGCGTCGGACGAATCGAGCATGGTGATGCCGGCATCGAGCGCCTGATGGATCAGCGTGATGGCGGCGGCGTCCTCGGACGGGCCGTACACGCCGGAGAACGACATGCAGCCGAGCCCGATCGCCGAGACGTTGATTCCGCTTTTGCCGAGCGCGCGCTGGGGCAGTGACTGAGCCATGTGATCCTCCTGGGATTGCGAATTTGGCCGGACGATAGACCGGCCCGGCGCCGGACGCAAAAACGTTTCGCGGCGTTATTTCGGCCCCTCGCCCGGAATGGTGCCCGGCGGCAGCGCATAGCAGAAATCCGCGACCTGCCCCGGCGTGGTCCACCACACCCGGTCGCGCCTGGGATGTTCGACGCAATGCTTGAGTGCCTTGCGCAGCGACGGCAGCCGGAACGGCTGACCGACCACGAAAGGATGCAGCGACAAGGTCATCACCAGCGGATTGGCGACGCATTGCTCGACCATCTCGTCGAACTGGTCGACGATCATGTCGGCGAACTGCTGCGGTGTGTTCTCGCGGTGGATGATCGAGGCGGAGTCGTTCAACTCCGCCGGATAGGGCACCGACAGGATCGGACCGGAGCGTGTCTTCAGCCAGAACGGCTGATCGTCCGCCGGCCAGTCCATCACGTATTTGTAGCCGGCCTCTTTCAAGAGATCGATCGTGACATTGCTCTCGGCCGCGGCCGGGCCCATCCAGCCCTTCGGCGGCTTGCCCTCGCGCTTCAAGATCTCCGCCGTGACGTCATCGATCAGCCGCTTCTCGTCGAGCTCCCACAGATCGCCCTGGCGCTCCGCGTTGGTGCGGCCGTGGCCGACGACCTCATCACCCCTCGCGCGTATCTTGTCGGTGATCTGCGGATGGTACTCGTAGAGCATCGAGTTGATGTTGTGCGCGGCCGGCAGTTTGAACTGCTCGAACAGGTCGAACAGCCGCCAGATGCCGACGCGGTTGCCGTAGTCGCGCCAGGAATAGTTGCGCTGCTGCTGCGGCTCGCCCTTCTTGGCCGGGTCCCAGCCGGTGCCCTTGCGATAGGCATAGACCTCGATGTTGGTGGTGGCGCAGAAGGCGAGCCGCTTGCCGCCGGGCCAGGAGTAATCCTTGCGCTCGCCGATGACCGAATAATCGTAGCGGTTGTGCTTGGGCAGCGTCAGCATCGAATGTCTCCGTCCCGCCAATGGCTCAATCCGGTCATTCTAATACAGGGATACGGACCGGCTGCGGATTTTTGCTAAGGTGCCTTCGACAGTCCGGACTCTTCCGATGCCTGGCCCGATGGAATTTTCCACGACCGCAACCGGCGGCAGCCCGGTCGAGCAGTTGCGCGACGCGCTGAACGGCATCTTTGCACAATTGCGCGGGGCCGGCGGCCGCGCGGCGGATTTCACCGTGATGACCTGGCGCGCCGCGGAGCCGGGCGCCTTCGATCCGAGCCGCTCCGAGATCGACCTTTGCTATCGCGAAGTGTTCGGCGGCTTCCGCCCCAGGATTTCGATCGAAAGCGGCGACGGCCCGCTCACGGTGCGTGCCTGGGCCTACATTGTGCCGCGAAACGATCCGCGGCTGCTGTGGCGGCAGTACGATTTCGCCGAGCTTGAGCGGCAGATGAGCCCGCGCAGCGCCGCGGTCTCGATGCAGGCGGTGTTCGAGCAGAAGCGCCGGCTCGGCGCGGCGTTTCGCGACAAGCATCCGAACGCCGCCACCGATATCGCTTATGGGCCCGGCCGAAACGAAACCTTCGACCTGTTCTATCCCAAGCAACCTGGCGTTCGTCCGCTCTGGGTGTTCATCCACGGCGGCTATTGGCAAGCGAGCGACAAGCGCGACGTGCACGATCTCGCAGCCCAGATGCTGAACGCCGGCTATGCGGTCGCGACGCCGAATTACGATCTCTGCGCGCCGGCGACGCTTCCGGTCATCGTCGAGCAGATGCGGCGCTGCATGACGCATCTGCTCGACAACGCTCAGGGCCTCGGTCTCGATTCACGGCAGTTCAATATCGCCGGCTCATCTGCGGGCGGCCATCTTGCCGCGCTTCTGGTTTGCGACCCGGCGCTGTCTTTTATCCGCTCGACGCTCGCGATTTCCGGCTTGCTGCAATTGGAGCCCATCGCGATGCTGCCGGCCGGGCGCATCCTCGGCCTCGATGTCGCGACGGCGCGCGAGTTGTCGCCAGCGCTCAAGACGCCCAACCGGGGCACGAGGGTCGGCGTTGCCGTGGGCGAACTCGAATCCGACGAGTTCCGGCGGCAATCGTCCGAGCTGGCCCGGCAATGGAATGCGGCGTTCCTCGAAGTGAAAGGCCGCGTCCATTTCAACGTCACCGACGATCTGGCGAACGGCGGAGCCCTGGCCGACCTCGCGCTCGAATTGGCGAGCCCGGCCGAAGTCTCGCGCAAATTCGCAATGTCACGCTAAAGGGAAAAGGCACACCATGCGCCGATCGATTCTCACGCTCGCGGTTCTGCTCGGCCTGGTGAACCTGGCCCAGCCGTCCGCCGCGCAGGGGCAGGCGTGGCCCACCCGCCCGGTAAAGCTGATCCTGCCACTCGGCCCCGGCAGCGGAACCGACACCATCGCCCGGCTGTTCGCGGATCGTCTCGCCACGCGCTGGGGCAAACCGGTGGTGGTCGAGAACAAGCCCGGCGGCGACGGCATCATCGCGATCACGACATTCCTCCAGGCCAATGACGATCACACGCTGCTGTTCACAGCCACATCCGCATTCACCGGCCATCCCTATCTGCACGACAAGCTGCCCTACGATCCGCAAGCGCTGATCCCGGCTGCACGCGTGTGCGACACCCTGGTTGTCCTCGCGGTTCCGGAATCGCTGAACGTCAAGACCGTCAAAGAACTGGTGGACATGGCGCGCGCACAACCCGGCAAGCTCAATGCCGCGTCGATCACCGGACTTCTCGATCTTGTATTCAACGGCTTCCTGAAAAGCGCCAAGCTCGACATCGCCAAGGTGCCGTATCGCGATCCCGTTCAGGGGCTCAACGATCTGGCCGAGGGACGCATCCAGATGTTGATGACCTCGATCACGATCGTGCGCGCACAAGTCCAGGCCGGACGCGTCCGCATGCTGGCGCTGACCAACGCCAAGTCCTCGCAGATCGCGCCGAACATTCCCTCGGTGGTCGAAGCCGGCTTCCCCGATCTCAACGTGGACGGTCTGGTCGGATTCTTCACGACCAGGGACACCCCGGCATCGGTGCGCGAGCAGATCGCGAATGATGTGCGTGCCGTCGTCGACGCCGAGCCGCAGATCGCGCAACGTCTCGCCGCCGCCGGCCAAGTCGTCAATCCGGGTTCGCCCGCGCAATTTGCCGCCGCGATCGACGAACAGAAGGCGCGCGCCGCAGCCGTCGGCAAGCTCCTGGACATCAAGCCGGCGCAGTTTTGAGGCGTTACGTCGCGTCGTCGATCCGGCGTGCCTGTGCTATCGTCACCTGACCGAACGGCAAGCTTCGGACTGAAAAAACTTCGGGAATAGAAATGACAAGAAATCTTCTCGCGATAGGCTTGGCGGCAGGCTTGGCGGCGCTTTTCTCCGCCGCCACAGCTCAGGCGCAATCCTATCCAACGCGCCCCGTCACCATCATCGTGCCCTATCCGGCCGGCGGGCCGACCGACCAGGTCGCGCGGCAGATCGCGCCGAAGCTGGCGGCCAAGCTCGGCCAGAACTTCGTCGTCGAGAACGTCAGCGGCGGCGGCACCAACATCGCCGGCCAGCGCGTCGCGCGCTCCGCCCCCGACGGCACCACTTTGTTCGTCCACAACCTGCAGATCTCGGCGAACGTCGCGCTCTACAAGTCGCTGCCGTTCGACACCGAGAAGGATTTCCTGCCGATCGCCATGATCAACTCCAACCCGCTGGTGCTGGTCGGCCGAAAGACGCTCGAAGCCAAGACGCTGCCCGAGCTGGTCGCCTGGATGAAGAAGAATCCGACGCGCATCGGGCATCCCGGGGTCGGCTCGACCGGGCATCTCGCCACCGCATTGCTGGCGCAGGCGCTCGGCGTCGAGGTCACCTACATTCCCTACCGGGGCGCAGCGCCGATGCTGCAGGACACCCTCGGCGGCCACATCGATCTGTTCTTCGCAACGCCCCAGCAGGTGATCGGCCAGTTCGCCTCCGGCGAGGTCAAGGTGTTCGGCATCACCTCGAAGGACACCTCGCCGCAGTTCCCCGGCGTGCCGAGCTTCGTCGCAGCCTACGGTCCGAAGCTTGCGATCGAATTCTGGCAGATCATGCTGGCGCCGGCCGGCACGCCGAAGCCGATCGTCGATGCCTCGACGGCGCGTTGCAGGACGCGCTGGACGATCCCGAAATTCTCAAAGTCTGGGCCGTGAGCGGCATGGCGCCCTACCCCAAGGCGCAGCGCACGCCCGCCGGCACGACCGCCTATCTCAAAAGCGAGATCGACCGCTGGGGCCAGGTCGTGCGCGACAACAAGATCGAAGCGCCGGCGAATTAGGTTTGCACATGGCTGAACACACCAACACCAAACTCGCGGTCCGCGGCTGCAACATCACCTTGATGCGCGGCGGCGCGGGGCGTCCGCTGCTGATGCTGCACGGCGCCGGCGGCGCCGGAAGCTGGCTGCCCTACATGGCCGACCTCGCCGCGCGGCACGACGTGATCGTGCCCGAGCATCCGGGCTTCGGCGCCTCCGACACGCCGGACTGGCTCGACACCATCCCCGACCTCGCCAACTTCTATCTCGACTTCCTCGATCAGCTCGACCTCAAGAACGTCGATCTGGTCGGCTTCTCGCTCGGCGGCTGGATCGCGGCCGAGCTTGCGGTGCGCAACACCAGCCGGCTCGCCTCGCTGACCCTGGTCGCCGCCGCCGGCATCCATGTCAAGGGCGTCGCGCAGGTCGATTCGTTCCTGCGCAACGACGAGCAGCGCGTCCGCGACTTCTTCCACGATCCCAAGCGCGCCGACGAGATGCTGAAGCACGCTAGCGCGCCCGGAGCTCGAGGACGTCAACCTCAAGAACCGCACCACCACCGCCAAGCTGATCTGGCAGCCGCGCGGCTACGATCCGCATCTGCACAAATGGCTGCATCGGATCGACGTGCCGACGCTGCTGGTCTGGGGCGACGACGACCGGCTGTTCCCGAAGGACTACGCCTTCGCCTATCAGCGCCTGATCCCGGGCTCGCAGCGTCGCGATCATTCCGGAGTGCGGCCATCTGCCCCAGGTCGAGCAGCGGCAGGCCTTCGTCGCGGCGCTGGAAGGCTTCTTCGACACCATGAAGGTCGCGGCATGAAAATCTTCAATTTCCATCTGATGCCGTACCGGCACGCCGATCTCGACGCCATCGAGAAGAACGGCTCGGCCTGGGTCACCTATTCCAACCGCGACTACGATCCGGAAAAGGGCGCCGACCTCTATCACGAGTATCTCGACCAGATGGAGCTCGCCGACCGGCTCGGCTTCGACGGCGTCTGCCTCAACGAGCACCACCAGACCGCCTACGGCATGATGCCGATCCCGGGCGTGCTCGCCGGCGCGCTGGCCCGCTCGGTCAAGCGCGCCAAGATCGCGATCCTCGGCCGCGCGCTGCCGCTGCTCAACAATCCGCTGGTGGTCGCCGAAGAATACGCGATGCTCGACAACCTGACGCGCGGCCGCTTCATCGCCGGCTTCGTGCGCGGCATCGGCGCCGAATATCACGCCATGGGCATCAATCCGGCGCAGTCGCAGGAGCGCTTCGCCGAGGCGCACGACCTGATCATCCGCGCCTGGACCGAGCCGGGCCCGTTCCAATATGTCGGCAAGCACTACCACTTCAATTACGTGAACCCGTGGCCGCGGCCCTATCAGACGCCGCATCCGCCGATCTGGATTCCGTCGCAGGGCTCGAGCAGCACCATCAAATGGGCGGCGCAGATGCGCTACACCTACGCGCAGACGCTCGCCCCGATCGCCGTGGTGGCGAGCATCTTCCAGATGTACCGCGACGAGGCCGAGAAGGCCGGCTACCAGGCCTCGCCCGACCAGCTCGCCTGGTCGAACACCATCTATGTCGCCGAGACCGACGAGCAGGCGATGCGCGAGGCGCGGCCGCACCTCGAAGCGCTGGCCAACCGCTTCCTGAAGATGCCGACCGAGATGCTGCTGCCGCCGGGCTACAGCAACATCGAGTCGATGAAGCGCATCCGCGCCGCCAAGATCACCGGCAAGCCGCAGACGCTCGACGACCTGGTCCGCAACGGCGTCGTCATCGTCGGCAGCCCGAACACGGTGCGCGAGAAGCTCGCCGAGTATCAGGACCTCGCCGGCTTCAACACCTCGCTGACCAAGACGCAGTTCGGCACGCATGGCCGACGACATGACGCGCGCCAACATGGCGGCGATCGCCGAGGAGATCTTGCCGCACTTCCGCGACCGGCTGCCGCAAGGCAAGCGGCAGGCCGCGGCGGAGTAACGCACGCGTATCGAGACGGGGGTGACGATGCGAAAACTTCCGCGCCGCCAATTCCTGCGGCTGGCCGGGCTTGCCGCCGCAAGCTGCCATCGTATCGCGACCAGCCTTCGCGCAAGCCTATCCGGCCCGGCCGGTGCAGTTGGTCGTGCCGTTCACCGCCGGCGGCACGACCGACCTGATCGGCGCGCATCATCTGCCAGTGGCTGACCGAGCGGCTCGGCCAGTCGGTCGTGGTCGAGAACAAGCCCGGCGGCGGCACCAACATCGCGCATGCAGTCGGTGGTCAATTCGCCGCCCGACGGCTACACGCTGCTCTATGACGGTCTCCACCCACACCATCAATCCGTCGCTCTACAAATCGCTGCCGTTCGACTTCCAGCGCGACATCGCGCCGGTCGCGGGCCTCGCCGAATTGCCGCTGGTGCTGGTGGTCAATCCGCAGCGTGCCGGCCAAGACCGTCGCCGAGTTCATCGCCTATGCCAAGGCCAATCCGGGCAAGGTCGACATTCGCCTCGTTCGGCGCGCGCACCATCAGCCATCTGGCGCATCGAGCTGCATCAAGACCTCGACCGGCATCGAATTCGTTCACGTCCCCTACACCGGCGGCTCGCCGATGCTGACCGACCTGATCTCCGGCCGGATCCAGGCCGGCGTCGATGCGCTGCCGAACTCGCTGCCGCACATCAGGAGCGGCGCCGTGCGCGCGCTCGCCGTCATGTCGCAGGCGCGGACTCCGGCGCTGCCCGACGTGCCGACCATGGGCGAGATCATCCCGGGCTTCGAGGTCGCCACCTGGAACGGCGTCGGCGCGCCGAAGGGCACGCCGCCCGAGATCGTCGAGCGGCTCAACCGCGAGATCAACGCGGGCCTGCAGGACGCGGCGCTGCTCAAGCGCTTCGCCGACGTCGGCGCGGTGCCGATCCGTGCTGACGCCGCCGAGATGGCCGCGATGATCGCCAAGGACACGGACAAGTGGGCCAAGGTGGTGAAGGCCGCGGGCCTTCAGCCGGAATAGACCGCGCGCTTCTCTGATCCTATGGAATATGCGTCGTGAAGCTGGCAGACTGCCGGCAACGCATTGCAACGACGGAGACATCTCATGGCAGCCCGCATCCGCCACATCGCGCTTTGTGTGAAAGACATCGACGCCACCGCCGACTTCTACGAAAAGGCGCTCGGCCTCAAGCGCACCAAGAAAAACGAAGGCAAGACCGCCTGGAGCATCTACATGAGCGACGGCGAGGTGAATCTCGCGCTGCTGCAATACAAGAGCGAGGTCGGCTCCGGCGTGCCGCCAGGGCTAGATCGGCATCCACCACTTCGGCTTCCAGTGCGACGACCTTCCGGCGCAGCAGAAGCAGATCGAGAAGGCCGGCGGCAAGTTCTTCTTCGATCTCGGCGACCCGGAGGACGAAGGCTTCGAGCGCAAGTTCAAGGACCCGAACGGCATCGTCTTCGACATCAACTGGAAGGGCTGGCAGCTCACCAAGGACAAGGTGAAGAACGCCAAGGGCGGCCTCGTGCCTGCGACGAAACGCGCGGCGGCGGCCCGAAAGAAAGTCAGCAAAAAGACCGCCAAGCCGGGCAAGGTGGCGCGGAAGAAGAAGTAACGCGCGAAGTCGTCACAAACGTCCCACGCTCGGGTTGAGGGGGAGGAATGACATGAGCCGGCTTTCGCTGGCTTTCGCTTGCGCTCGTCGCGCTCGGCGGTTCCGCATCGGCGCACAGGCGCAGAACTATCCGGCGCGCACGGTCACGGTGATCGTGCCGTTCGCCGCGGGCGGCCCGGCCGACATCACCGGCCGCATCGTCGCCGACATCTTCTCGCGGCATCTCGGCCAGCAGTTCGTGGTGGAGAACGTCGGCGGCGCCGGCGGCACCACCGGCTCGCTCCGCGGCGCGCGCGCCGCTCCCGACGGCTACACCCTCGTCTCCGGCCACATGGGCACCCACGCCGCGGCGCCGGCGCTCTATCCCAATCTCGGCTACGACCCGGAGAAGGATTTCGAGCCGATCGGGCTGATCGCCGAGCAGCCGGAGCTCTTGACGGTGCGCAAGGATTTCCCGGCCAACAACCTGAAGGAGTTCGTCGCCTACGCCAAGGCGAACGAGAGCAAGCTCAACATGGGGCACGCCGGCGTCGGCTCGGTGTCCTATGTCGGCTGCCTGCTGCTCAACTCGGCGATCGGCATCAAGCCGACCCTGGTGCCGTTCACCGGCACGGCGCCGGTGATGAACGCGATCCTCGCCGGCACCGTCGACTACGACTGCGATCCGGTGCTCGGGCCGCTGCCGCATGTGCAGCGCCGGCACCGCCAAGGCGCTCGCCATCGCCACCAGGAAGCGCAGCCCGCTGCTGCCCGACGTGCCGACGTCCTTCGAGCAGGGCCTGCCGCGAGTTCGACTGCGCGCCGTTCTATGCGGTGTTCGCGCCCAAGGGCACGCCGAAGGACGATCGTCGACAAGCTGGCCGACGCGCTCAACAAGGGGCTCGACGAGCCGGCCGTGCAAAAGCGCCTGGCCGATCTCGGCGCCGACATCGCCGAGCCGAACCGCCGCGGACCGAAGGCGCTGGCCGAGCTGGTGCAAGAGCGAGGTCGCGCGGCTCACGCCGATCCTGAAGGCCGCGAGCGCCAAGTAGCCGGGCGGAATCTAACGTTCGCGCACGATCGCGCCACAGTAAATCCAACCGGGCTGATGCGTCGCCAGACACTAAACGTGCTGGCCACCGTTAACACTCGCACTACGTCGCGGCGATCCCCATCGCCTCGGCGAACGCCGCCCGCACCTCGGGCGGCTGGCCGTAGTGGTGGCGGAATTCCTTGAGCCGCTGGCGTAAGCAGCGGATCGTTCTGGAATTCCGCGAGCGTGATGCCCTGCCGTGTTCAGCTCGCGCGCCATGTCGGGCAGGTCGATCGATTTCGCCATGCGTCGGATCGCGGATCACGCCCTTCGGATCGCGGCCGGCCTTGATCGCCTCGATCTCCTCGAAGAAGCGGTTGCGCATCATGGTGATGCCGATGTCGCTCGAACGCAGATGCTCCTTGGTGCGGTCGGCGATCGCGCCCTGCCCGACCCAGGCGACGATGTCCTGGTTGATGACGTGGCTGGTGATCCAGCGGCCGTCGTCGTCCCGGATCGGGCTCTTCCACGTCGGCACGCTGTTCTGCACGTAAGGCTCGCGGCCCTTCGGCACGCGGACGAAGAACCACGCCACCGACAGCGTGTTCTCGTCGTCGACCGGCACGCGCCATTCGAAATGGCGGCCGAGATAGAAGCCGTTCGGCCACAGCGCGACGCGGCCGATGGTCCAGTACTTGTCCGCTTCGCTCTGGCCCTCGCGCACGCGCTTGTAGGTGAAGCCGTGCTCGAACTCCTCGAACTTGAGCTTGAGGTGCTTCGGCGCGTTGGCGTCGTTGCCGCGCATGCGGTTCGACCAGTTGTCGTGCATCCATTCGAAGTGCACGGGATCGATGGAGTTCTCCTGGGCCTGGAACCAGTTGCACGGCACGTCGGCCAGCACGATCTCGCGAAAGCCGTTCTGCCAGTTGAACGGCTCCCACACCGGCAGCTCGGGCGCCGGCAGCGGGCCCATGTAGGCCCACAACAGGCCGGCGCACTCGCGCACCGGATAGGCCTTGATCTCGCAGCCGGCCTTCGACGGCTTGGGACTGGTCGTGTCCTCGTAGGGCTGATCGATGCAGGCGCCGGTCTCGTCGTAGCGCCAGCCGTGATAGCTGCAGCGGATGCCGCTCGCCTCGACCCAGCCGTAGGACATGTCGGCGCGGCGGTGCGGGCAATGCCGGTCGACCAGGCCGAAGGTGCCGCTCAGATCCTTGTAGAGCACGAGGTTCTCGCCCATCAGCCGGATCGGCTTGACCGGGTTTTTCTCAAGCTCGCTCGCGCCGCCGATCGGCTGCCAGTAGCGGCGCAGGAGATCGCCCATCGGCGTGCCGGGGCCGACGCGGGTGAGCAGGTCGTTGCGGGCGGCGGTGAGCACGTTTCCTCCAATCCAGGCGCTGGGCCGCCATTGTGTTGGCGGCGGGGTCCGGGAGCAAGGCCACGATAATCGCTCTTTGACGTCGGGGAACCAAAACCAACATCCGCGCGTTCTCAGGCCCGAAGTCGCGAGGGAACCACGATATTGGCCTGACGTAAGTTCCGCCGGCGATGCCTCGGCGGGCTGTCGGCGTTCAGGGGCAGGACGCTTCTATTCGATTTTGATTGTTGAGCCCGGCGCGCGGTAAGGTCGCCAGGCGTTTCGCGCCTGCACCATTTCATCGGCATTGGCATAGGCTCCACACTTGGCCCCTCTCTCGGCCCCTTTCCCGGCCCAAAAATCCTCGCTCCGGCTGCGCCTCGGGCTTCTGGTGGCGGGCACCTTGCTGCCGCTCATCCTGTTCGCCACCGGCGTCGTCTATCTCAACCACATGCGGGCGCGCGAGGCGGCCTTCGACCACGTGATGGAGGTGGTGCGCGGCATGCGGCTCGTGCTCGACACCGAGATGCACGGCCTCACGCTCGGGCTCGAGGTCCTGGCCGGGTCCCAGGCCTTGCGGCGCGGCGACATGGACGGCTTTCGCCAGAACGCCGCTGCATTTCTGCGAGAAATATCCCGGCCAGTCGATTTCGATCGCTGCCCGGGACGGCCGGCAATTGCTGAACACCGGGTTGCCGCCCGGCGAAATGCCGCCACCGCGCCAAAACCGGGATTCGATCGAGAAGGTTTTCTCGACCGGGAAACCGGCATATTCGGACCTGTTCATCGGCTCCGTGACCCGCAGCCGCATCGTCACCATCAGCGTGCCGGTGTTTCGCGACGAGCAGGTCATTTACGAGATGAGCTTCAACGTGCCGCTCAGCCTGTTCCAGCGCATCATCACCCAGCAGCAGCCGAGCTCCGACTGGACCATGTCGATCTTCGATCACAACGGCGTCAATTTCGCCCGCGTGCCCAATCCGGAGCAGACGGTCGGACAGTCCGCTTCGTCCACGTTGCTGCCGGCGCTGTTGTCGCGGGACGAGCAAGGCAAGCTGCACACCGTTTCGCGGGAGGGCGTGGCGCTCAACACCGCCTTCAGCCGTTCGCCGCTGACCGGATGGAAGATCGCGGCGGGCACGCCGGTCGAGGCACTGACCGGACCGTTGTGGCGCGAACTCGCCATCACCGCCAGCATCGGCGGCATCCTGCTGGTGGTCGGGCTGTTGTTTGCGATCGGCATGGCGACGCGGATCGCGCGCGGCGAGATGCTGCACGACCTGCTCATCAACGAGTTGAACCATCGCGTGAAGAATACGCTGGCGACCGTGCAATCGATCGCCTCGCAGACCCTGCGGCGCACCGACAATCCCGCCGAGGCGATCGACAAATTCTCCGCCCGCCTGGTTTCGCTCGGCCGCACCCACAACGTGCTGAGCGAAGAGAAATGGGAAAGCGCGCAGGTGCGCGAGCTGGTCGACGGCGCGCTCGCGCCCTACGCCGGCAAGGACGGCTCGCGCATCCACGCCACCGGCCCGGACATCCGCCTGGCGCCGCGGAGCGCGCTGACCGTCGCCATGGCGCTGCATGAGCTTGCGACCAACGCGGCGAAATACGGCGCGCTGTCGAACTGACCGCGGCCAGATTTATATCGATTGGGCGTCGGCCAACGGCGCCGACGGCCCATTCCGCCTGACCTGGCGGGAGGTCGGCGGCCCGCCGGTCGCGGCGAGGGGACGGACAGGCTTCGGCTCCAGGCTGATCGAAAGCGGCACCGACCAGATCGGCGGCAGCGCGGCCTTGGAGTTCAATCCGGGCGGCGTGGTGTGCACGCTGGAGTGCCCGCTGCGGTAGGCAAGTGTTTGCTTAGAACGTCGATTGCAGCTTGAGCGTGTCGAGCCGGTTGACCGAATTGACATCGACCCGCCGCGGCTCGCTGTCCGACAGCACGTCGAGCGGCACCGTCACGCCCGCGGCGCCGAGCGCCCACATCTTGCGATAGAGCTCCGACAGCGTCCGGGTCTTCTCGCCGTTGACGCCGGCGATGATGTCGCCGCGCTTAGCCCGGCTTGCTCGGCAGGGCTTCCGGGCGCGACGCGGCCGACCAACAGCCGCCCGCGCACCGCCTGCGCGTTGAGGCCGAGCCAGGGCCGCCCGGCCCCGGCCACGCGCCCCTTGGCGAGCAGATCGCCAAGGATCGGACTGAGCAGATCGATCGGCACGAACATGTTGCCGGGGCTCGCTTCGTTTTCGCCGTTGGCGTCGCCGACGATCAGCGAACCGACGCCGATGAGCTTGCCTTCGCGGCTGATCAGCGCAGCCCCACTCCAGGCCGGATGCGGCGGGCTCGTGAAGATCGCGCCCTCGACCAGATACTCCCAGCTTCCAGTGAACTCGCGGCGGCTGGCGACGCGGACCGGCAGCACCGCGCCGGTGCCGCCGTAGCTCACCACCAAGGCCGGGTCTTGTTCCTTGAGATCCGCCGAGCGGCCAAAGGCGAGCGGCTTGATCTTCGGCGGCTCGAGCGTTCGCAACAGTCCAAATCCGGTCTCGTGGTCGTAGCCGACGACGCTCGCCGGCAAGGTCCGGCCGCGAATTGGTGACGATCTCGGCGGCGTGCGCCTCCACCATCAGATAGCCGATGGTCAGTACGAGGCCGCTTTCGTCGATGACGATGCCCGAGCCCTCACGCTCGTTGCCGAGGTTCGACACCGAGGTGCCGTCGGGATTGATGAAGGTCTTGACGCGCACGACCGACGAAACGAGATCGTCGAGCGTGGTGGCCCGCGCCGGCACGACGAATAATGTCGTCAGGGCAACGGTCGCGATCAGGACGACTTGACGCAAGCAGGAGCCGGCATCACAGCTGCGCATCACCAACCTCATTGGTTCCATGAATTATAGCGCCGCAATCCACACGGCCGCCATCGCCGCCCCCTGATCTTTGGCGCCCGTCACCATATATATTGAGGACCAATGCCCGCGCCCCGACTGCTCGTCATCGAAGGAAATACGCCGGAGAACCGGGCCAACCATGTGGCTGCGGGCGGCACGGTTGCGAGCGCGGGCTACGCCGCGCTGCTCCAGGAACTCCTGCCCAGCGCCGTCGTCGACATCTGCTTTCCCGCCGATCCGGGAGCGAACCTGCCCAACGGCCAGGCGCTCGAAGGCTATGACGGCGTCGCCATCACCGGCTCGGGCCTGCACGTCTACGAACCGAGCCCCGCGGTGACCAACCAGATCGAGCTCACGCGCGCGGCGCTGAAATCCGGCACGCCGGTGTTCGGCAGCTGCTGGGGCCTGCAGGTGCTCACCGTCGCCGCCGGCGGCGTGGTCCGCAAGAATCCAAAGGGCCGCGAGATCGGATTCGGCCGGCGCATCAAGCTGACCGAGCCCGGCCGCAAGCATCCGATGTACGTCGGCAAGCCGGAGGTGTTCAACGCGCCGACCGTGCATCTCGACGAGGTCGAGACCGTGGCGCCCGGCACCACCGTGCTCGCCACCAACGAAGTCTCGGATGTGCAAAGCGCCGAAATCCGCGTCAACGGCGCGGTCGCCTGGGGCGTGCAGTATCATCCGGAATATCCGCTTAGCGAAATCGCGGCCATCGTTCGCCGCGTCGGCCTCCGTCTGATCGACGAAGGCTTTTTCCTCGACACCAAGGAGATCGCCGCCTTCGCCGACGACCTCGTCGTCCTCGACCGCAATCCGGCCGAGATGCGGCTGTCGTGGCGCTATGGCATCAGCAAGAACGTACTGGAAAAAAAGCTTCGCACCGGCGAGGTGGCAAACTGGCTCGAATACCAGGTGCTGCCCACGCGCGCCAAGCGCGGGCGAGGTTAGGGCGTGTACTCACAAAAGCGAGAGGTCGGCATGTCCGCACCTGAAAGCGGACATTCCCTGACCTCTTCTTGCCGAGCCAATCGCTTGTATCGACTTTCATCTCTGTCGCATCCGACTCGCATGAGCACTTTGATGATGGCTGAGATCGAATTCGCTTACAGCGGCACCATCCCCATCCAGAACATTGTCTTGTCGTCGACATCGATATCGTACATGCGCGCGAACGTCAGCTTGCCATCGTCGCCAATACGGAACACTGACAAGCCGGCGGGTATTGTCTTTACCGCATCGCCGTCCCGCACATTCACTGGCAGATTGTGTTGAGCCACCAACAGGCGCCCATTTGGGTGAATGTGAAAGGTACGCGGGTGTATCTTTTGAGTCTCGATATGCTGGATTGGCGTCGGCGCGCCGTTTGATTGGTTGATCGCGTACACGACGATGCTGTTTTCACCGCCTTTGAATACCGGCTTGCCCTGAAATTCGATCGTGTCCTGGGCACGATTGGCCACGTAAACGAAGCGGCCGTTCGGATGGACGTGGACCGTGCCGGCCGCCTGACGCGCCCTGATGCGGTTCGGCTCGGCCAGCGTATCCGAACTGTATGCGACGTCCGGGCTGATCCTGCCCTTCTCCAGCCGATACATGTACACCTTGTTCTGCGTCTCGATCGACACATACATCCAAGGTTTGGTTGGATGAAAGTCGAGGTGCCGTGGGCCGAACTCTTTGCCGCCGTTAGGCGCGATCGACACTTCGTTCGTCAGCACACCATTCTTGTAGTTGAAAACTTTCAACGCACCCGGATCTTCCGCCTTGGTGGGAGTGCCTTCGTTACCGCGGGTTACCAGGATAGCCCGCCGATTGTCTGGCGTTGTGCGCACCTGGTGGGCGAAGATGCCGGCGTCGATCGGACCAGGCTGGGTCACCTCTTCGCCCGGCGTGAAGTCTTTGTTGATGCGGTAGACCCGCACCGCGCTCGGATTGTTGAACGCCACCAGAATATTCTCAGACGGAATGTCCGTGCTGATGTGGATAGGGCGCGTCGGGAGCCGTATCGGTGCCCCGTGCGCTCTGAGGGCGCCACTTGCGGGGTCGATGCTGTACGCGGTGACGTGGTGCTCGGTCCCGGCCTTGCCATAACCGGAAGCGCTGCTGCTGGACGCAACATACAGATAACGTCTCGATGCATGCGGCCAAGCATATTGCACCCCCGCAGGCAGCGTGACTGTTTCTCTCTTGATCAACTCCGCGCCAGCGACATCGACGTCGTAGTGCGTGAGGTCGGCCCCCACATTTGCATAAAGCGCGACCTTTCTGGGCGCCTGCTGGGCGGAAGCCAATCGGGGAACGGCGACGGCACCGGCGAGAAGCGTGGTGAATGTGCGACGGTCGATCATGGGTTCCTCCGTTTCGTTGACTGCTGCGCGCGGGCGGCGGGCGGCCATGCCAGTGCCGCACCGCTTGAAGCACCGAGAAATTCCCGCGGCCGCATATGTCCCCCCTAGACGATCGTGCAGACCTCATCGAAGCCGAAACGATAATCCTGTTTCGGCAAGGTCGACGGATCGCCGTGACCGAGGCAGCACAGGAAATTCGACTTGAAGCGGCCGTCCGGGAAAAACTCCGCATCCACCACGTCGTTCTTGAAGCCCGACATCGGGCCGCAGTCGAGCCCGATGGCGCGGGCCGCCAGCATCAGATAGGCGCCCTGCAAGGTGGCGTTGCGCAGCGCCGTGGTCCGGATCGCCTCCGGCGTCGTTTCGTACCAGCTCCGCGCCGCCGGATTGTGAAACAGCTTCGGCAGGTGCTCGAAGAAGCGCATGTCGTAGGCGAGGATCGCCACCACCGGCGCGCCGAGCACCTTCTTCTTGTTCTGCGACGACAGCGCCGGCGCCAGCCGCTCCTTGGCCTCGGCGCTGCGGACGAACACCACGCGCTGCGGCTGCGAGTTGGCCGTGGTCGGGCCCCATTTCGCCAGTTCGTAGAGCGCGCGCAGCTCCGCGTCGGTCACCGGCTCGGCGGTGTAGTCGTCGAAGCTTCGCGCGGTGCGCCACAACCGGTCGAGCGCGGCGTCGGGAATGAGCGGTTTTGTCGGTCATGGGCAGGCCTCATTCGAGAGAGCGCACAGAATGAAGCCGGAGAGGATCGAAGGGAAGCCCGAATTATCCCGCCACCGGCACCAGCTCGGCGGACGCGCCGCGCAGCAGACGCCGAACCGCGCTCGACGCCACGACCCGCTGGCCCCCCGCATAGGCCTCGTGGTTCTTCTCGATGTCGTCGAGGTCGTAGAGATAGTTCACCATCAGTCCGTAGGACTGGGTGATGCCGTTGTCGCTGCCGTCGCCGAGCCAGTTGAGCCGCTCGAGCCGGGCGCCGTTGCCGAGATGGAAGCGCGCCACGGCATCCTGCGGCAGGCCGCGGCGGTTCTTGGCGCGGAGATAATAGTATGCGGCCGCCCGCAATAGCGGCTCCTGCATCGGCTCGCGCACCTGCGGCAACTGCCACCAGCCCTGGCGGTCGAGGCCGGCGAGCGCGGCGCGATCCTCCGGCGACAGCGCCTGGGAGCTTTCGGCCTTGCGCTCGCGGTCGAGCCAGCCGGCGAAGTTGGGCGCCGGCGACAAGGTGACGAAGGTCTTGAGCCGCGGATTCTCGCGCGAGATTTCCTGCACCACCTGCTTGATCAGGAAATTGCCGAACGACACGCCGGCGAGGCCGCGCTGGCAGTTGGAGATCGAATAGAACGTCGCCGTCGTGACCTTGTCCGGCTCGACGCCGTCGCGCTGCACCGACAGGATCGGCGCGATCGCATCGGGAATTTCGCGCGACAGCGCGACCTCGACGAAGATCAGCGGCTCGTCCAGCAGCGCCGGATGGAAGAACGCGTAGCAGCGCCGGTCCGGCGGATCGATGCGGCGGCGCAGGTCCTCCCAGCTCCGGATGCGATGCACCGCTTCGTAGCGGATGATCTTTTCCAGGATCATCGCCGGCGTCGACCAGTCGATCCGGCGCAGCACCAGGAAGCCGCGGTTGAACCACGACGAGAACAGATGAACGAAATCGGCATCGACCGCCTTGAGATCGTCGCGGTGATCGAGCGCATCGATCAACTGGTCGCGCATGCGAACCAGCGCAGCGGTGCCGCCCGGCGCGAGATTGAGCCGGCGCAAGCAGCTCCTGCCGGCGGGCCTCGGCTGCGGCATGAATTTCGGCGGCGGTCTTGTCCGAAGGCGCGGCCTGCCAGGCGGCAATGGCGGCGTCGAGCCGCGCGCGGTCCGGGCCGAAGCGGTTCGCCAGCGCCTCGAAGAAGGCGATGCGCGGCCCGGTGGTCAGTTCGGCGTATTTGTCGAGGATCTCCTCGGCCAGCGCCACGCCCGACGCTTCGCCGCGGCCGGTCAGCAGCTGTTCGCACAATTCCGCAAGGCTTTCCGAATGCGCCGCCGCATTGCCGCGGCGGTCGCGCGTGCGATCGAGCAGCGCCCGGCCGCGCTCGGTAATGCTGTTCAGCATCTCGCCGAAGAAGGACGTGTTCATGGCAGGAGCGTACCCCAAGGACCGACTCGCGATTTTACCGGAAATGTTGATGGTTTGACGACTATGCAAGGCACCCTCCCATCCCCTGGACAAAATCGCGCCAGCGCGCCAGAGGTTCCCTGGAATTTGGGGCAAATTGCTGCGTAAGGAGTCGTCATGCCGGGTCCGTTGGCTGGTCTGCGTGTGCTGGAGCTCGCCCGCATCCTGGCCGGGCCGTGGGCCGGCCAGATTCTGGCCGATCTCGGCGCCGACGTCGTCAAGGTCGAGCGCAGCAAGACCGGCGACGACACCCGCGCCTGGGGCCCCCCGTTTATCGAGGCCAAGGACGGCGGCCATCTCGGCGCCGCCTATTTCCATTCGACCAACCGCGGCAAGCGCTCGATCGAGGCCGACTTCGAGAGCGAGAATGGCAAGCGCATCGTCAAGAAGCTCGCGGCGCGCTCCGACGTGCTGATCGAGAATTTCAAGGTCGGCGGTCTCGCCAAGTTCGGGCTCGACTACAAGAGCCTCGCGCCGGAATGCCCGCGGCTGATCTACTGCTCGGTGACCGGCTTCGGCCAGGACGGGCCCTACGCGACGCGCGCCGGCTACGACCTGATGGCGCAGGGCATGGGCGGCTTCATGAGCCTCACCGGCACCGCCGACGGCGAGCCGACCCGCGGCGGCGTGCCGGTGTCCGACATCTTCACCGGGGTCTATTCGGTGATCGGCATCCTCGCCGCGCTGGCGCAGCGCGAGCGCACCGGCAAGGGCTGCTACGTCGACACCGCGCTGGTCGATTCCACCGTCGGCGTGCTGGCCAACCAGGGCATGAACTATCTCGCCTCCGGCAAGGTGCCGGCGCGGATCGGCAACGCGCATCCGAACATCGTGCCCTATCAGGTGTTCACGGTGGCCGACGGCTACATCATCATCGCCACCGGCAACGACAGCCAATACGTCAAGCTGTGCGGCGTGCTCGGCGCGCCGGAGCTGGCGAAGGACCCGAGCTACATCGACAACAAGGCGCGGCTCGCCAACCGCGCCGAGCTCGTCGGCAAGCTCACCGCGCTGACCATGAAGTTCAAGATGCAGGACCTGGCCGACAAGCTCGAAGCGGTCGGCGTGCCGGCCGGGCCGATCAACAATCTCGATCAGGTGTTCGACGACCCGCACGTCAAGCATCGCGGCATGAAGCTCGATCTGCCGAGCGCCTTCGCCAAGGCCGGCACCATCCCCGGCGTCCGCACGCCGATCGTGGTCGACGGCAAGCCGATGGCGTCGGAGCGCCCGGCCCCGCGGCTCGGCGAGCACACCGCGGAAATTCTGAAAGAGATCGGCGAAGGCTAAAGCGCCTTCCCCGCCTCCTGCCAGCGCTTGGTCGCGGTCGGGTTGGCGACGATGTCGTCGACATTGGCGAGCTTGACGCGGTCGCGGACCAGCCCCTTGTAGAAATCGGCCTTCGACACCGGCGGCACGTCGGCGATGATGGTCCAGCTGTCGCCGCCGTCGAGGCTCTCGAACACCTGGCCGTCGGTGTCGACCGCGTGGAGCGAATAGCCGTCCTTGCCGCGCTTCGATGGTCAAGCCGCTGAACAACGCGCGCTGGCCGTTCGGCAGGCCGCCGAGCAGCCGCTCCCAGGTCTTGCCGGCATCGCGGCTCCGGAAAATCTTGCCGCGGGCGCGGCCGAGCTCGTACCAGTGCACCGGCCAGCCGACGCCGGCCGACATGAAGAGGAGATCGGGCTGGTCGGGATGGATGACGACGGCGTCCGGGTAGTTCGCCTCGGTCGGGCATCTTCATCTTCTGCCAGGTCGCGCCGCCATCCTCGCTCGACATCATGCCGACGATGCCATTGGCGATGATGATGCGATTGGGCCGCGCCGGATGCACCAGAATGCGATGGATGTCGCACTCCTGCGGATCGGGATCGACCACCAGCTCGGTGAAGCTCTGGCCGAAGTCCTTCGAGACCTGCAGCGAGCCGATCTCGACGCCGACCCACAGCCGGTCGCCGTCGAGCACGATGTCCTTGATATGGCCGATGCGCGGCGGCGGCGGGAAGGTCCAGTGCTTGACCGTCTTGGCGTCGCGGAACGCCTTGAGCTCGCGCCAGGATTTGCCCTTGTCCTCGCTGACATAGAGATGCGCCGGCAGCGCGCCGGCGAACACCACGTCGCGGCCCTGCAATTTGCCGGCGCGGCACGACCAGAATTCGTGGTGCGCCAGGCCGTCGTTGACCCAGGTCCATTTGATGC
Organism: uncultured Alphaproteobacteria bacterium; assembly: GCA_963850885.1. Lineage (GTDB taxonomy): Bacteria > Pseudomonadota > Alphaproteobacteria > Rhizobiales > Xanthobacteraceae > Z2-YC6860. Next base: position 124,361 of record CAWKOD010000045.1, read on the forward strand.
CGCCGTCGTCGCTTCGCGCCATGCCGACGCCGCGCGTCGAGGCGAACAGCGTGCCGTCGTCGAGCGCGGTGACGCCGCTGACGAACACGCCCTGCAGCGCGCGATGCTTGACGGCCCAGCCGCGCTCGGATTTTGCCGAGCAGCGCGACGCCGTCGACGGTGCCGACCAGGATGGTGTCGGACGGCGACTGCGCCCGCTGGATGTTGGTTCCGCCGTTCGATAGCAGGATCATCGGTCAACGCCTATGTTCATTGCGGGCCAATCCTACAATGGGAACGCCACAACTTCGAGGCGTGACCGGCCTACCGATGCTGCGCCGACCCCATGACGAGATCGGAGAACCAGGTCGCGATACCCGGGAAGAAGCACAGGATCACGACCGCGACCATCATCAGGGCGACGAACGGCATCACGCCCCAGATCACGTCCGCCAGCGGAATATCCGGCGCGATGTTCTTGATGACGAAAATGTTCAGGCCGACCGGCGGATGAATCAGGCCCATCTCCATCACGATGGTCATCACCACGCCGAACCAGATCAGATCGAAGCCGGCGGCCTTGAGCGGCGGCAGGATGATCGGCGCGGTCATCAGGATGATCGACACCGGCGGCAGGAAGAAACCGAGCACCACGACCATCAGCAGGATGGTGAACAGCAGCACCCAGCTCGACAGGTGCATTTCGACGATGGCCTGAGCGGTGGACTGGCTGATGTGCAGATAGCTCATCACGTAGGAATAGAGCAGCGACATGCCGATGATGAACATCAGCATGGTCGATTCCTGCAGCGTCGAAACCAGGATCGGCTTGAGCTCGCGCGGCGTCCAGACGCTGTAGATCAGCGCAATCAGAGCGAGCGCCAGGACCGCGCCCAGGCCGGCGGTCTCCGACGGCGTGGCATAGCCGCCGTAGAGCGCGATCATCACGCCGGTCAGCAGAATGATGAAGGGCAGCACGCGCGGCAGCAGCGCGAACTTGTCGCGCACCGTCAGGGTATCCTCGCGCAGCAGCTCGGACTGCTGACCGGTGCGCTCGTAGAGCGCCTGGGCCGCGCTGAATTCCCGGCGGAATTTCCACATCGCGTAGATCGAGAACAGCGCGACCAGCAGGAACGCCGGCCCGATCGCCGCCAGGAACAGCCGGCCGAGCGACTGCTCGGCGGCGACCGCATAGAGGATCATGGTGATCGAGGGCGGCAGCAGGATGCCGAGCGTGCCGCCGGCCGCGATGATGCCGGCCGCAAAGCCGCCGGAATAGCCGCGCTTTCGCATTTCCGGGATGCCGGCGGAGCCGATCGCCGAGCACGTCGCCGGCGAAGAGCCGGCCATGGCTGCGAACAGCGCGCAGGCGAAGATGTTGGCGATGCCGAGCCCGCCCGGCAGGCGATGCAGCCAGGCATGCAGCGCGCCATAGAGGTCCTGGCCGGCGCGTGAGCGGCCGATCGCCGAGCCCTTGAGGATGAACAGCGGGATCGAAAGCAGCGTGATCGACGCCATCTCCTCGTAGACATTCTGCGTGATGGTATCGACCGAGGCTCCGGGCATGAAGAAAATCATGAACACGGTCGCGACCGCGCCGAGCGCGAACGCGATCGGCATGCCGGCGAACATCACCAGCAGCGTTGCGGCGCCGTACAGCAGGCCGATCGACAGAACACTCATGCCGGCAACCTGCCGTGCCGCAGCTCGTTCACGATCTGAATCAGCAGTTGCAGGGCGAGCAGCGTCATGCCGACGGTCATGAGCGAATAGGGAATCCAGAGCGGCGGGCCCCAGGTCGAGCCGGAATGGAAATTGTCGACGATGGCTTCGTCGAGCAGGATCCAGGATTTCCAGGCAAAGAATCCGCAGAACACGAGACTCGCGATATCGACCGCGATCTGCCGCACCCGATTCACCCGCGGCGGCAAGAGCCCGACGATCGCCTCGATGGCGACGTGACCGCGGCGCGCCTGGATGGCGGCCGCCGACATGAACACCGCGCCGATGATCAGAAAGACCGACATCTCATCCTGCCAGTCGGTGGAGAACTTCAGGAAATAGCGGACGATCACGCTGTAGGTGAGCACCAGGGACGCCCCCAGCAGCGCCACCGACGAAACAATGACAATGAACTGATTGAGCGCCGCGATGATCCGTTCAACAGGACCGGCGGCGCCCGCGATGGGCGCCAGCTGTCGGTTCGGGCTCGATGAGATCGAGGCCGTGAGGCATTGCTGCTATTCCGTCAGTTCAAAGGATCGTCGATCAGGATAATTTGTCAGGAAACTTGGACGCCTTCGGCAAGCTTGAGCAGTTCGGCCGATAGCGCGGTCTTGCCCGCATAGTCTTTCCAGGCGGTGTCGCGCGCGATCGCCCGCCACTTCTCGACAGTGGCGTCGTTGAGATCGGCGACCTGCAAGCCCTTCTTGCTGTAGACTTCGGACACCTTCTGGTCGTCCGCCATCGCTTCCTTGGTGCCGAACTCTTCCATCTCCTGGCCGAGCGCCATGACCGCGTCCTGCTCGCTCTTCGACAACGCGTCGAAGACCTGCTTCGACATGATCAGCGGCTCCAGCATGAACCAGTAGGACTTGCCGCGGCCGCTGGTGAGGCTCTTGGCGACCTCCTCAAGCCGGAACGAGATCAGGCTGGTCGAAGACGTATAGGTGGCGTCGCAGGCGCCGGTCTGCATCGCGGCATAAAGCTCGTTCGACGGCGTCGACAGCGTGGTGGCGCCGGCCGCTTGCAGCAGCATGTCGAACTCGCGGCTGCCGCCGCGGATCTTCAGACCCTTGGCGTCTTCGGGATTGACGATCGACTTGCCGCGGCTGGCGCAGCCGCCGGCCTGCCAGACCCACGACACCATGATGACGCCCTTCTCGGCCAGGAACGCGCTGAACTTCTGGCCGACCGGCGCCTTCTTCCACGCCGCGCCTTGCTTGTAGGAGCTGACCAGCCCCGGCATCAGGCCGATGTTGAGCTCGGCAAACTCGCCGCCCGCGTAGGAGATCGGATAGAGGCTCATATCCAGCACGCCTTTGCGGACCGCCGAGAATTGCGCCACGGTCTTCATCAGCGACGAATTGGGATAGACCTGCGCAACGATCGATTTATCCGTGCGCTTCTCCAGCTCCGCCGCGAACTTGCGGCACAGGCGGTCGCGGAAATCACCCTCGGTCTCGGTGCCGCCGGGGAACTGATGGGAAATCTTGATGATGCGGGTCGCGGCCGAACCGCGACGGGCTGCACCGATGATGGCGGGGGCGGCGATGGCTCCAGCGAGCACATGGCGTCGAGTGATGGTCATGGCGTTCTCCTTAGGTCGTTGCCCCACACCTCCGTTTGGAGGCCGTTGCGCGCTTTGCGCGCGCTTGTTCATAACACCGTCACAATGCGACCCGTCCAAACAATCGATTGTGCACCGCAACGCAACGGATCCGCAGGTCGACGAGTTCCGCGACAACACGCCGCGTGTTAGAAGGGCCGATGCTTGAGAAAACAGCACAGCGTCCGGCGTCTGCACCGATTCACAAAGGTTCCAGCGGCGACGATTCGCCGCTCACGATCCGCCGCGTCGATGCGATCCCGGTGGCGCTGCCGCTGAAGACGCCGATGAAGATGGCGGCCGAGACCATCACGGCCGCGCAAAATCTCCTGGTGCGGATCGAGGCTGCGGACGGCGCGGTCGGCTGGGGCGAAGCCGCCTCCGCCCCCACCATGACCGGCGACACCCAGGGCGGGCTCGTGGCCGCCGTGCGCGACCATCTCGCGCCGATGCTCGTCGGCAAGAATGCCCGCGACTGGCCGGCGCTGCGCCCTGCCCTTCACCGCGCGCTGCTCGGCAACGGCGGCGCGCACTCGGCGGTCGAGATGGCGGTGCTCGATCTGATCGGCCACGTTACCGGCAAGCGCCTGATCGATCTGGTCGGCCGCCCGCGGCGCAACGGCGTGAAGCCGATGTGGCTCCTCGGCAACCAGACCGCGCAGGGCGGGCTGGTCGCCGCGGTGCGCGATCATCTCGCGCCGATGCTCGATCGGCAAGGATGCGCGCGACTGGCCGGCGCTGCGGCCCGCGCTGCATCGCGCGCTGCTCGGCAACGGCGGCGCGCATTCGGCGGTCGAGATGGCGGTGCTCGATCTGATCGGCCGCGCCACCGGCAAGCGCCTGATCGATCTCGTCGGCCAGCCCGCGCCGCAACGGCGTGAAGCCGATGTGGCTGCTCGGCAACAAGACCGCCGAGGAGGACGTCGCCGAAGCGCACGCCAGGCAGAAGGCAGGCTTCGATTTCTTCAAGCTCAAGATCGGCGTGAAGCCGCTGGCGAAGGAAATCGCCATCGCGTTTGCGGTGCGCGAGGCGCTGCCGAACACGCCGCTGTGCGCCGACGCCAATTGCGGGCTGACGCTTGCCGCGGCGCGGAGCTACGTCGAGAAGACCCGCAAGGCGAAGCTGATGTTCGTCGAGCAGCCGCTCGCCTACGACGATATCGACGGCCTGAAGAAGCTCGCGCGCGGCACCAAAGTGCCGATCGGCGTCGACGAAGGCATCCATTCGTTCGCCGACATCACGACGAGCGCCAAGGCCGGCGCCGGCGGCGTGTCGCTCAAGCTGATCAAGCTCGGCGGCATCATCGCGGCGATCGAGGCCGGCAAGCTGTGCCAGCGGCTCGGCCTGTCGGTGAACATCGCCGCCAAGATCGCGGAATCGAGCATCTCCAGCGCGGCGGCGCTGCATCTCGCCTGCGCGGTGCCGAAGGCCGATTGGGGCGTCAGCCTCACCCACTTCTATCTGGCCGAGGACATCGTGCGCCAGCCGCTGCCGCTCAAGGGCGGCCTGGTCGCCCTGCCCGACGGCCCCGGCCTCGGCATCGAGGTCGACGAGGCCGCCGTCGAGCGTTTCCGCGTCCGCTAAGATGCTATAAGGCGGCGACGAAGAAAATCCTGGGAAGGAACTCAATCGACATGTCCGGTCCGCAGCAGGGCCCGCTCGCGGGCGTTCGCGTGCTCGAACTCGCGCGCATTCTCGCCGGCCCCTGGGCCGGCCAGACGCTGGCCGATCTCGGCGCCGAGGTGATCAAGGTCGAGCGCCCGGGCGCCGGCGACGACACCCGCGGCTGGGGCCCGCCGTTCATGGAAGACAAGGACGGCGGCCGGCTGAGCTCGTCCTACAATCTCGCCTGCAACCGCGGCAAACGCTCGATCGCCGTCGACTTCGAGACACCGGACGGCCAGCGCATCGTCAAGAAGCTCGCCGCGAAATCGGACGTGCTGATCGAGAATTTCAAGTTCGGCGGCCTCGCCAAATACGGCCTCGACTACAAGAGCCTGTCGGCCGACAACCCGCGGCTGGTCTATTGCTCGATCACCGGCTTCGGCCAGGACGGCCCGTACAAGACCCGCGCCGGCTACGACCTGCTGGTGCAGGGCATGGGCGGCATCATGGACATCACCGGCGATCCGGCCGGCGAGCCGACCCGGCTCGGCGTCGCCTTCGCCGACGTGTTCACCGGCGTCTATTCCGCGCTCGCCATCACCGCGGCGCTCAAGGAGCGCGAGCACACCGGCAAGGGCAGCCATATCGACATGGCGCTGATGGATTCCATGGTCGGCGTGCTGGCCAACCAGGCGACCTACTATCTCGTCTCCGGCAAGGCGCCGGTGCGCATGGGCAACGCGCACGCCAGCGTCGTGCCCTACCAGACCTTTCCGACCACCGACGGCTGGATGCTGATCGCCTGCGGCAACGACGGCCAGTTCGCCAAGATGATGCAGGTGCTGGGCGATCCCGCCATGGCGAAGGACGAGCGCTACACCACCAACGCCGGCGCGCGTGGTCAATCGCGAGACGCTGATCCCGCGGCTGTTCGAGCTGACCAAGAAGCTCTCGAAGGCCGAGCTCGCCGAACAATTCGAGGCCGTCGGCGTGCCGGCCGGCCCGATCAACACGCTGCACGACGTGTTCAACGATCCGCAGGTGATCGCGCGCGGCATGCGCGTCGACCTGCCGCATCCCGACGCCAAGGGCGGCATGATCCCGGGCGTGCGCACGCCGATCACCATCAACGGCCGCCGGGCCGCCGCCGACCGCGCGCCGCCGAAGGTCGGCGAGCACACCGAAGAAGTCCTGCGCGAGATTGGGGAGGCGTAGATGGCCCGCATTTCATACGTCGAAGAGAAGGATCACCCGGAGCTCGCCGCCGACATCGCCAAGATCAAGGGCGCGCGCGGCGGGCTGATCAACATCTACAAGCTGCTGCTGCACTCGCCCACCGTGACGATGACGTGGTTCGAGCACATCGGCGCGATCCGCTGGAAGACCAAGCTGACGCCGCGGCTGCGCGAGATCGCCATCGTGCGCATCGCCAGGCGCGCGAAATACGCCTACGCGCTGCAAGCAGCATGTGCCGCGGCATCGCGGTGCCGGACGGCGTCAGCCTCGAAGAATGCGAGGCGCTGAAGGACTGGCGCGCTTCGAAGTTCTTCAACGAGGCGCGAGCGCGCGGCGCTGGCCTATGTCGACGCCATGATCGCCGGCCCGGAAGTGCCGGACGACGTTTTCAACGCGGTGCGCAAGCACTACAACGAGCGCGAGATTGTCGAGCTGACCGTGCTGGTCGGCACCTATCTGATGCACAACCGCGTGTTCACGGCGCTGCGGGTCGACGTCGAGCCGAAGAAGAACTGAAGGCCGCTGCGCTGTGCCGCGTCTCCCCGTCATCGTGGTCGAGGACGATCCGTTCACGCGGCTCATTCCGCTCGTGCTCGATCCGACGGCGAGCGAGGAGCGCCGCGCGGCCTTCGCCGATTTCATGTCGACCGACGAGCCGGATTTCGCCGGCTGGTGCGAGCGGGTGCGGCAAGGCTCGCCAGGCCTCTATCCCGCCGAGGTGCGGATGGTGACGTCGGAAGCCGAGATGCGCGCGCAATCTGCACGGATTGCGTCGCGCTGGTGGTCGAGTCGTTCCGCGTCGACGCGCGACGATCTTGCCGCGGCCGCGCCAAGCTCAAGGTCGTGCAGAAATTCGGCACCGGGCTGCGCAACATCGACACCGCCGCCTGCGCCGAAAAGGGCATCAAAGCTGCTCACGCTGCGGCGCCGCGCCAACATCTCCTGCGCCGAGCATGCCTTCGGGCTGATGCTGATGCTGGCGCGCAAGCTCGACGAGCTCGACGGCCTGGTCACCGTCGAGCGCATCAAGGCCGCAGCGCGGCGCCTATCCGGCCGTTCGACCGCCAGCACACGCCGGGCGGCAACTACGCCCGCCTCGGCGGCACCCGCGCGCTCAACGGTGCGACCATCGGCATCATTGGCCTGGGCGAGATCGGGCACGAGATTGCCGTCCGCGCCCGGGCCTTCGACATGCATGTGCTTTACCATCAGCGCACGCGGGCGCCGGAAGCCGAGGAGCGCGAATTGAAGGCCCGCCACGTGCCGCTGCCGACGCTGCTGGCCGAAAGCGACTGGATCGTGCCGCAACTGCCGACGCTTGCCGTCGACGCGCGACCTGCTCGGCCGCGCCGAACTGGCGCAGATCAAGCCCGGCGCCTGCATCGTCAACGTGGCCAACGCCGCCGATCATCAACCGCGAGGCCTTGATCGAAGCGTTGCGCGCCGGCCGGCTCGGCGGCGTCGCGCTCGACGTGCATTATCAGGAGCCGGTGCCCGACGACGACGAGCTGCTGGCGTTCGACAACGTCATCCTGACGCCGCGCATGGCCGGATCGCCGCGCTTCAACGGCCTCAACGATTTCGAACAACTCATCACCGGCCTCGCCCGGGAGCTGGCGCCATGACCCGCCTTGTCTTGACGCTGCTGGCGCTGCTCGCGGCATCGCCGTCATTCGCGCAGGGCGACGCGAATTATCCGGACCGGCCGGTCCGCATTGTCGTGCCGTTTCCGGCCGGCTCCGCGACCGACATCGTCAGCCGCCTGATGGCGCAGAAATTCTCGGCGAAGCTCGGCCAGCAGTTCATCGTCGAGAACCGGCCCGGCGCCAGCGGCAATCTCGGCGTCGACATCATCGCCAAGTCCGCGCCGGACGGCTACACCATCGGCCTGATCACCGCGAGCACGCATGGCGTGACGCCGGCGCTCGGCACCAAGCTGCCCTACGACTCGATCGCCGACTTCAAGCCGATCTCGATGATCGGCGCCGCGCCCTACGTGCTGGTGCTCTATCCCGGCATTCCGGCCAAAAGCATCGCCGAGCTGGTGGCGCTCGCCAAGACCAAGCCCGGCCAGTTGAACTACGGCTCGGCCGGGCTTGCGAGCCTCGCTCATCTCGCCGCCGCGCTGTTTGCCAGCGACACCGGCATCGAGCTGACCCACGTGCCCTACAAAAGCTCGGCGCAGTCCTCGATCGACATCATCACCGGCCGCCTCGACATGCAGTTCGCCACCGTCGGCCCGACCCTGGAGAACATCCGCGACGGCAAGCTGCGGGCGCTGGCGACGACCGGGCGCAAGCGCGTCTCGTCGCTGCCGGACGTGCCGACCATGATGGAGGCCGGCGTCAAGGACTACGACGTCGCGCTCTGGATCGCCTATGTCACGCCGGCCGGCACGCCGGACGCGATCGTCGGCAAGCTCAACCGCGCGATGAACGAAATCCTGAAAGAGCCCGACATCGTCGAGAACCTGCAAAAGCAGGGCTTCGAGCCCGATCCCGGCACCGCCGCGAGCGCGTGACCGCGCGCATCGCGCGACGAAACCGCGAAATGGCGCGCGCTGGTGGCCAAGACCGGCATCAAGCCGGAGTGATCTCGCCGGCGATCTCGTCCTTCGCCGTGCGTCGCAGCGCTTGCTAATGACAGCGTCTGACGCGATTTTCTGAAAGGCCCCGCCATGCCCACCGGCACCATCGACTCCGCCATCTTCAAGGACATTTTCGGCACCGAGGCCATGCGGCAGGTGTGGTCCGACGGCAACCGCATCCAGAAGTATCTCGACTTCGAGGCCGGCCTCGCGCGCGCCCAGGCGAAGCTGAAGATCATCCCGCAGGAGGCCTGCGACGAAATCCTCAAGCACGTCAAGGTCGACCAGTACGACTTCGAGAAGCTGAAGAAGGAAACCGAGCGCATCGGCTATCCGGTGCTGCCGGTGGTGTCGCAACTGGTCAAGCTCTGCAAGGACGGCCTCGGCGAATGGTGCCACTGGGGCGCGACCACCCAGGACATCACCGACACCGCGACCATCATGCAGATCCGCGAGGGGCTCGCGATCATCGAGAAGGACATCGACGACATTTCCGACGCGCTCGCGGCGCTCGCCAAGAAATACCGCGACACGCCGATGGCCGGCCGCAGCAATCTGCAGCAGGCGGTGCCGATCACCTTCGGCTACAAGGTCGCGACCTATCTCGCCGCCTTCGAGCGCCACAAGCAGCGGCTCGAAGCAGCTCAAGGAGCGCACCTTCGTGTTCGAGTTCGGCGGCGCGGCCGGCACGCTGTCCTCGCTCGGCAAGGACGGCCTGCGCACGCAGGTCGAGCTCGCCAAGGAGCTCAACCTCGCCCAGCCCGAGATCGCCTGGCACACGGTGCACGACCGCATCGCCGAGGTCGGCTGCTTCCTCGGCCTCGTCACCGGCATCTGCGGCAAGATCGCCTTCGACGTGAAGCTGATGATGCAGACCGAGGTCGAGGAGGTGTTCGAGCCGTTCCACGAGGGCCGCGGCTCGTCCTCGACCATGCCGCAGAAGCGCAACCCGATCTCCTGCGTCTACATCACCGCGCAGACCGGCGTGGTGCGCACCCAGGTGGCGGCGCTGCTCAACGCCATGGAGCAGGACCACGAGCGCGCCACCGGCCAGTGGGAGATCGAGTGGATCGTGCTGCCGGAGATTTTCGTGCTCACCGCCGGCTGCCTCGCGCAGACCAAGTTCCTGATGTCCGGCCTGCAGGTCGACGAGAAGCGGATGCGGGCCAACCTCGACATCACCAAGGGGCTGATCGTCTCGGAGGCCGTGATGATGGGGCTTGGGCCGCACCTCGGCCGCCAATACGCGCACGACCTCGTCTATGACGTCTGCCGCCAGGTGGTGGCGACCGGCCGGCCGCTCGCCGAGCTCCTGGCCGAGAACAAGGAGATCGCCAAGCACATGAGCAAGGCCGAGCTGCAAAAGCTCTGCGACCCGGCCAATTACCTCGGCCAGGCCGGCGAGATGGTGGACCGGGTTCTGGCGCTGCGCGGACGCGCCTAACGCCACGGCTGAGAGCCATGCGCTGAACGCGGCTTGCGGCGTTTGACCTCAAGCGCCGTATGCGCTTTTCTTTCGTTCCAATCGTAGGGTTCCGCGTATCCCATGAATGTATCAGGCGAATTCACGGTCAACGCGCCGCGCGATGTGGTGTTCGAGACGCTGCGCGACCCGAGCTCCTTCGTCCGTTTCGTCGACGGCGTGAGCGACCTGAAGGAAATCGACCCGACCCATTACGAGGCGGTGTTCGAGACCAAGGTCGCCTACCTGAAATTCAAGTTCAACGTGACCGTCGAGGTCACCCGCGCCGACGAGCCCTCCGCGATCGAGGCCAAGATCGAGGGCAACCCGCTCGGCGTGGTCGGCCGCCTGACCGCCAAGTCGATCACCAGGCTCGAAGAAGCCGGCAACGAGACCAAGGTCACCTATTCGGTCGAATCCACGCTCGCCGGCAAGCTCGGCAGCATCGGCCAGCCGGTGCTGCGCTCCAAGGCCAAGGACATGGAAAAGATATTCGCCCAACGGCTGCGCGCCGCGTTCGCGCAGCACACCCGCGCCGGAGGATCCGATGATCCCGTTCGACCTCGCCGAACCCACCTCGCTTGCGGCGGCGATCAAGCTGCTCGAACCCGGACGATCGCCACGATCCGCCCGATCGCCGGCGGCACCGCGCTGATGCTGATGATGAAGGCCGGCGTGTTCAATCCCGAGAAGCTCGTCAGCCTGCGCAAGATCGAGAGCAAGTATTCGAGCATCAGCGCCGGCGCCGACGGCTTGCGCATCGGCGCGATGACGACGCTCTCCGCGCTCGAACACTCCGCCGACGTGAAAAAGCATGCGCCGGTCATCACCCGCACCTTGCTGACGCTGTCGAACGTGCGCGTCCGCAACGTCGCGACCGTCGGCGGCGCGCTCGCCCACGGCGATCCGCACATGGACCTGCCGCCGGTGCTGATGGCGCTCGGCGCCACGCTCACCGTGATCGGGCCCAAGGGCGAGCGCAAGCTCGCGGTCGAGGACCTGTTCGCCGGCTATTACGAGACCGTGCTGGAGAAGAACGAGCTGATCGCCGAGGTTCACGTCCCGTCGCAGGGCGCGAAGAAAGCCGCCTACTTCAAGGTCACCACCGGCTCGGCCGACGACTGGCCGGCGCTCGGCGTCGCCGCCGTGATCGACGGCGACGGCAAGGCGATCAAATCGATGCCGCCTCGTCGCCAGCGCCGCGACCGACAAGGCGACCCGGCTGAAATCGGCCGAGGCCCTGCTCAACGGCAAGAGCGTCGACGACAAGCTGCTCCAGGCAGGCCGGCGAGGCCGCGCTCGGCGATTGCGAGTTCATCGCCGACGTGCGCGGCTCGGTGCCCTACAAGCGCGAATTGATGAAGGTCTATGTCCGGCGCGCCGTTCGCGCAGCCCTGGACGGAGGAACGCACTGATGGTCACGACGCTCAATCCGGACAGCGCCAAGGTCGGCTCGCAGGTCGGCCGCTCGGTGCCGCGCCTCGAAGGCCGCGACAAGGTCACCGGCCGCGCCGAATACACCCACACCATGCGGGTGCCGGGCATGCTGCATGCCAAGCTGTTCCGCAGCACGGTCGCCCACGGCAAGATCAAGTCGATCGACACCAGCGCGGCGAAGAAGCTGCCGGGCGTGCTGCACGTCGTCACCGTCGACGACGTGATGAAGGTGCTGCCCAGCCCCTATTACGGCCCGGCGTTCCACGACCAGCCGATCCTGGCGCACGAGAAGGTCCGCTTCGTCGGCGAGCCGGTCGCCGCCGTGATCGCCACCGACCCGCACATCGCCGAGCAGGCGGTGCAGCTCATCACCGCCGAATACGAGGAACTGCCCGCGGTCTATGACGAGGTCGATGCGCTGACCTCGAAGGTCTACGTGCACGACCAGCTCAAGCCGGCCGGCACCTTCGCCGACCTCAAGCACCTCAAGGACGCCAAGAACACCAACCTGGCGCTCGACTACCGGCTGCGCCGCGGCGACTTCGACAAGGCCTACGCCGCCGCCGCGCACAAGTTCGAGCACGAGTTCAAGACCCAGAAGGTGCTGCACCTGTCGTTCGAGCCGTTCGCCTGCATCGCCGACTACAAGGACACCCACGTCACGCTCTACAACTCGTCGCAGGGCCCGTCGTTCGTGCGCACCGAGATCGCGCGGCTGCTCGGCTGGCCGGAGAACAAGGTGCGCGATCAAGGTGCCGTATCTCGGCTCGGGCTACGGCTCCAAGCTCTACATCAAGCTCGAGGCGCTGGCGCTCGCGCTCTCGATGATCGCGCGCAAGCCGGTGAAGGTCGCCTACACCTTCGAGGAGATGTTCTACCAGATCACGCGGCACCCCTCGACGTTCCGCATCAAGAGCGGCGTCGACAAGGACGGCAAGATCGTCGCGCGCAAATGCGAGGTGTTCTGGAACGGCGGCGCCTATGCCGACATCGGCCCGCGCGTCACGCAGAAGTCCGGCCTCACCGCGTCCGGCCCCTACGACATCGACAACGTCTGGATCGATTCCTACGCGCTCTACACCAACGTGACGCCGTCCGGCGCGCTGCGCGGCTTCGGCGTGCCGCAGCTGGTGTGGGCCTACGAGGGCCACACCGACATGATGGCGCGCGCGCTGAAGATCGACCCGGTCGAGTTCCGCCGCAAGAACCTGATGCGCGAGGGCGGCCAGCACGCCACCGGCCAGATCCTGAAGGACGCGCCGATCGAGAAGGTGATGGACAAGGTGCTCGAGCGGATGAACTGGTCGCAGCCGTTCGACAGGGGCAGCCGGCACGGTCAAGCGCGGCCGCGGCTTCGCCATCGCCATCAAGGCGGTGATCTCGCCGACCACGTCGGTCGCGATCGTCAACGTCTCGGCCGACGGCTCGGCCACGCTCTATTGCGGCACCGTCGACATGGGCCAGGGCTCCGACACCGCGATGGCGCAGATGGTCGGCGAGGTGCTCAACATCCCGGCCGAGTCCGTGCGGGTCACGCCGCGCGACACCGACGTCACGCCCTACGACATGGGCACGCTCGGCTCGCGCTCGCTGTTCCACATGGGGCACGCGGTGCGCCGCGCCGCCGAGGACGCCCGCGACAAGCTCAAGGCGCTGGCGCAAGGAGGTCGGCGAGCCGGAAGGCTCCAACATCCCGATCGCCGAGCTGTTCCAGAAGCGCTACGGCATGCAGGCCGGCAACGTCATCGGCTCCGGCATCTACAAGCCGGACTACACGCCGCCCGCCCCCGGCACCGGGCAGAGCCCGAACGTCACGCCGTTCTGGATGGTCGCCGGCGCCGGCGCCGAGGTCGAGGTCGACACCGAGACCGGCCACGTCAAGATCACCAAGCTCGATCAACGTCGTGGACTGCGGCAAGGCGATCAATCCGAAGAGCGTCGAGACGCAGATTTCGGGCGCGGCGCTGATGCATCTCGGCTTCACGATGTTCGAGAAGATGCACATCGACGGCGGCCAGGTCACCAACGCCTCGCTCGCCGACTACAAGATCCCGGGCTTCCACGACGTGCCGACGGTCGATGGAAAACCATCTACGTCGAGCACGACCAGTCGAACGGCCCGTTCGGCGCCAAGGGCGTCGGCGAGGTCGCGACCTTCTGCGTCGTCGCCGGCGATCGCCAACGCCATCGACGACGCGGTCGGCGTGCGCCTGATGGAAATGCCGCTCAACGCCGAGACGGTCTATCGCGCGCTCCGCGCCAAAGCAGGGCAAGCCGCTGGAGGATGAGTGACATGACCGCGGCACGAACCATCACCTTCACGCTCAACGGCGCGCCGGTCACGGCCGACGTCAAGCCGCATCACAACCTGGTCGAGCTGCTGCAGACGCAGTTCGGCCTGACCGGCGCGCGCGAAAGCTGCGGCCAGGGCCTGTGCGGCTGCTGCACCGTCGTGGTGAACGGCACGCGCCGTGTCGGGCTGCCTTTATCTCGCGCTGTTCGTCGACGGCGCCGAGGTGACCACCGTCGAGAGCCTCGACACCCGCGACAAGCTCAGCCCCGTGCAGGAGGCCTTCATCGAGGCCAGCGCCTTCCAGTGCGGCTACTGCACGCCGGGCTTCATCATGATGGTGACGCAACTGCTCGACGAGCATCCCGATCCGACCGACGATCAGATCAAGCATTATCTCACCGGCAATCTCTGCCGCTGCGCCACCTATCCCGAGGTCATGGACGCGGTGAAGCTCGCCGCCAAGAAACGCAAGGCCGGCGCAACGGCCTGAACCGTCAGCAAGGGGGAATGCCATGTCGGACGTCGCCGTTGGGCTCGCAGCCCTGGTATCGCTCGCTCAATCGCAGCCAGTGGAACACGCTGATCGCCTCCAATCTCGGCTGGCTGTTCGACGGCTACGAGACCTACGCGCTGGTGATCTCGGTCGGCGTGGCGCTCCGCCAATTGCTCGATCCGTCGCAATATCCCGCAGATCCCGTTCTATGCCGGCACGGTGATCGCGATCACGCTGCTCGGGCTGGGGCATCGGCGGGCTGATCGGCGGCGTCGATCGCCGACTACATCGGCCGCAAGCGCACCATGCTGCTGGCGATCCTGGCCTATTCGATCATGACCGGATTGAGCGCCTTCGCCTGGGACTGGATGGTCGTTCGCGATCCTGCGCTTCCTGGTCGGCGTCTGCATCGGCTCCGAATGGGTGACCGGCACCTCGATCGTCGCCGAGCTGTGGCCCGACAAGAACCGCGGCAAGGGCGTCGGCCTGATGCAGATGCGGATTCGGCATCGGATTCTTCCTGGCCTCGGTGGCGTGGTTCTTCATCAATCCCGGTCGGCCCGGACGCCTGGCGCATCATGTTCCTGCTCGGCGTCGTCCCGGCCCTGCTGACGCTGTGGATTCGCCGGGCCATTCCGGAATCCGACAAATGGGAGCGCGTCAACGAGCAGCGCCACGCCGCGACCGAGCGCGAGCGCAGCGGCGCCACATCTGACCGCGCAGGAGAAGGCGCTGGCGCGGTTCACCGTGGCCGACCTGTTCGCCGAGCCGCTGATCCGGCGGCGCGTGATCCTCGGCCTTCCTGATGTCGCTCGCGACGACGTTCGCGTTCTGGGGCATCTCGGCCTGGCTGCCGCCCTACGTCGCCGCGCATCGCCGCCAAGTCCGGCCTGCCGCCGCAGCAATGGGCGAGCTACGCCGCCATGGCCAACAACGGCGCCGCCATCGTCGGCTATGCCGCCTTCGGCTTCCTCGCCGACGCCTATGGCCGCAAGCCCGTGACCATCGCCTATGTCGTGCTGGCGTTCCTGTCGGTGCCGATGGTGTTTCTCTGGACGCACGACCTGACTTTCATCCTGATCGCGGCGGCGTTCAGCGGCGCCTTCGTGTCCGGCCAGTACACCTGGATGGCGTGCTGGCTGCCGGAGCTGTTCCCGACCCGGGTGCGGGCCACCGCGACGGCCTTCGTGTTCAACACGCCGCGGCTGATCGCCTGGACCGGTCCGCTGATCTCCGGCTGGCTGATCGCCAATTTCGGCGGCTTCAGCACGGCCGCGGTGGCGATCGCCTGCGTCTACATCCTCAGCCTCGCGGCGGCGCCGTTCCTGCCGGAAACGCGGGGCAAGCCGCTGCCGGAGTAGCGGCAATCGCACACTGGCGGTTGCTCGGCTGCTCGGGCTTAGGTTCGCCGCATGACGGCAGGAAGTGCCATGCCCGAGCCGATGCAGGTCGAAACCGATGTGCTGGTGATCGGCTCCGGCGCGGCCGGCATGTATGCCGCGATCGAGGCCGCCCGCGCCGGCTGCCGCGTGTTCCTGATCGACCGGAGCCTGATCGGCCGCGGCGGCGCGACCGTGATGGCGCAGATGACGGTCGCGGTGGCGCTCGGCGCCGAGGCGCCGGACCACTGGAGCCATCACTACCAGGACACGCTGACCGCCGGCCGCGGGCTCTGCAACGAGCCGCTGTCGCGGCTGCTCTGCGAAGAAGGCCCGGCCTGCATCCAGGAGATGGATTCCTGGGGCGTCGGCTGGGCCCGCAAGGACGGCAAGATCACCGCGGCCTTCGCGCCGGGCCACGACCGGCCGCGCTGCGTCTATGTCGATTTCCTCAACACCGGCCCGGCCGTGTCGAAGACGCTGCGCACCGTCGTCCACAAGACTGCCGGGCATCACCCGCAAGGGCGATCTCTGCGTGGTCGATCTCCTGAAGGTCGATGGCGAGGTCGCCGGCGCGGTCGCCTGGCATGTCGAGCAGCGGCGCGCCGGTCGTGATCTCCGCCAAGGCGACCATCGTCGCCACCGGCGGGCTGACCCGGCTCTACCGGCGCAACAGCGCCTCCACCAACATGGGCGGCGACGGCTATGCGCTGTGTCTCCGCGCCGGCGCGCCGCTGATCGACATGGAGTTCGTGCAGTTCTTCCCGATCGGGCATCTCGCGCCGCGGCTGATCGGCATGGACCCGATCATGTGGGACCCGTTCCGCTACAAGCTCGGCGGCCGGCTGCTCAACAAGGACATGCAGGAGTTCACCGACCGCTACGGCGTGCCGGAGGACGGCAAATACGTCATCACCCGCGATGTCGGCACCTACGCCATCATCAAGGAGGTCGAGGCCGGCCGCGGCTCGCCGCACGGCGGCGCGTATCTGAGCTTCCAGCACGTCCCGGCAGACAAAGCTGCGCGAGGCGTTCGGGCCGGTGATCGACCGGCTCGCGGCGAACGGCATCGATCTCACCAGGATGCCGGTCGAGGTCGCGCCGATCGCGCATTACCACATGGGCGGCGTCGCGGCCGACGTGAAGATGCAGACCGAGGTGCCGGGCCTTCTGGTCGCGGGCGAGGCGGTCGGCGGCGCGAACGGCGCGAACCGGCTTTCGGGCAACGCCATCACCGAGGCGTTCGTGTTCGGCCGCCAGGCCGGGCGGACCGCCGCCGCGCGGGCCAAGGCGATGAAGGCCGTGCCGGCCTCGGACGACGCCGCGACGCGCCACGGTCGATCTGATCCGCAGCGACCCGCCGAAGGACATGCCCAACTCCGCCGAGATGCTGCAGCGCCTGCAGGCCACCATGTCCGACGACGTCGGGCCGCTGCGCACCAAGGACAAGCTCAAGCGCGCACTCGACACGATCGACGAGCTCACCACCGCGCTCGGCGACCGCCCGTTCGGCGACGGCGGCGCGTTCGACATGCAGCGGCTCGACTGGTTCGATCTCCGCAACATGCTGACCGTCGCCCGCGCGGTGACGCAGGCCGCGTCGCTGCGCACCGAAAGCCGCGGCGCGCACCAGCGCGAGGATTTCCCCGAGATGCTGCCGCAATGGCGCGTCAACCAGGTGATCCGGCTGCGCGGCGAGCAGCCTCGACATCACGCAGGCGCCGGCCTCCCCGGTGGAGGTCGCCGCGCAATGAGCGAGACCGCCACCCTGAAAATCTGGCGCGGCCAGGACAAGGCCGCAGGGCCATTGGGAAACCCACGCCGTGCCGTTCGAGCGCGGCCAGTCGGTGCTCGACGGGCTGCGCTGGATCCGCGTCAACAAGGACCCGTCGCTGGCGATCCGCTTCTCCTGCATCAACGCCAATGCCTGCAAGGAATGCATGATGGAACTCGACGGCGAGACGGTCTATGCCTGCACCGCGCGGCTCGAGCCGCGCGAGATGACGCGTGGCGCCGCTGCCGAACAAGAAGCTGGTGCGCGATCTCGTCACCGAGATCGCGCCGCCCGCCGAACGATTTGTTGTGAAGGAGAAATGATGACCACCGAACGCAAGCCCGTCGCCTTCGGCGATATGCGCAACTGGATGAAGGCGCTGAAGTCGGCCGGCGAATTGCGCGAGATCGACGCCGAGGTCGATTGGAACGTCGAGCTCGGCACCATCACGCGCATCGCGCAGGGCCCGGGCACCGGCCCGGCGCTGCTGTTCAACAACATCAAGGACTACAACAAGAACACCACCCGCTGCGGCGCGGTGTTCGCCGGCGGCCTCGGCAGCTATCGCCGCGTCGCCATGATGATGGGGCTGCCGCCCGACACCCATCCGCGCGAGCTGGTGAAGATCGGCCGCACCATCACCGAAGGCCGCGTGCCGCCGCGCATCGTCAAGGAAGGGCCCTGCAAGGAGAACATCGTCACCGGCAAGGACATCGATCTCTATGAGTTTCCCGGTGCCGCAGTGGAACCGGGTCGATGGCGGCCGCTATCTGCTGACCTACGGCGGCGTCGTCACCAAGGATCCCGACGAGCGGCGTGATGAATGTCGGCATCTACCGCGGCATGGTGTCGGCCAAGGACCGCATCCCGATCCTGATGTGGCGGGCGCAGCACATCGGCCACCACGTCACCGCCTGGCAGAACGGCGGCAGCTCGGAAATGCCGATCGCGGTCGCGATCGGCTGGGAGCCGTCGCTCGGCTTCACCGGCGGCTCGCCGATCCCCAAGGGCGTCTGCGAATACGACGTGATGGGCGCGATCCGCGGCGCGCCGGTCGATCTCGTCAAATGCGAGACGGTCGATCTCTACGTGCCGGCCACCGCCGAGATCGTGATCGAGGGCTATCTCCAGCTCGATCCCAAGGACCACGACATGGAGGGCCCGTTCGCCGAGTTCACCGGCTACGTCGCCGGCGACAAGAGCCCGAAGCCGACGATCCGCGTCACCGCCATCACCCACCGCAACAATCCGATCCTGCGCGGCGCCATCGAGGGCTCGCTGCCCGGCTCGTTCTCGGAGAACGGCATCTGCTCGTCGATCATGCGCGCGTCGACCGCCTGGAACGTGCTCGACCGCGCCGGCGTGCCGGGCATCACCGACGTGTGGTGCCCGCCGGTGCAGACCGGCATCAATCTCCTGATCCGGATGAAGTCGTCGTACCGCAACCAGGCCAAGCAGGCCGCCAACGCGATCTGGGGCTCGTCGGCCGCGCACGTGCGCTACAAGCACATCACCGTGGTCGACGACGACATCGACATCCACGACTACGCCGCGGTCGATTGGGCGATCGCGCATCGCGTCAACGCCGGCGAGAACGACATCATCATCATGCCGGACACGTTCGGCGCCGGCCTCGATCCCTCGACCCGCAAGCGCGACCGCAATCCGGCGCTGTTCGGCACCGGCAAGTGGAACCGCGTGCTGATCGACGCCACCATGAACCTCGACTACGACCCCGATCCCGAGCTCGGCGGCGCGCGCTTCCCGCCCAAGGTCTGGCCGGAGCAGAAGGACATCGACGCCACGATGGCGCGCTGGTCCGAGTTCGGGCTGAAGAGACCGAACGACTAGAGCGGGATCGAGCTTATCTCTTGGAGGTGTCCGGCACCGGCACGCCGAGCGCGGTCGCCAGATCGATCTGGTGGTCCTGTTCCTGCACCAGGATGCTGGCGGATCTGTTCGGCCATCGCGAATTCGCCCAGCGCCTCGCATTGCCGGACCCGGTCCCGGTAATTGCGGATCGTGTCGTTCTCGTTCTCAAGGTCGAACTGGAGCATATCGTTGGCTTTTTCCGACGTCTGCACCGGCTTGGGAGTCACAGACGGCATCTTGCCGAGATAGTCGATCTGCCGAGCGATCGCCAAGGCATGGTCGAGCTCCTGCTTGGCGTGGGTTTCGAGCTGCTTGGCGATATCGGTGTATTCGGCGCCCTTGAGCACCTGCGAATAGACGACGTAGGCGATAATCGCCTGGTATTCGCGGGAAAGGTCTTCGTTCAGCAGGTCTGCTAGGCGGTCCCGGCTGACTTCGATTTCGGTCGAGGTGGATGCGGCCATGGAATGCTCCCTTTGAATGGCTGACAAGCGCGGAAGCCGTTCGCAGGTTCCTGAACGCCGTTGCGTCCCGTAACATCAAGTTCATCAGCCACTGCGACCAGGGCGGCCGCGGCGACGGCGTGCAGGTCATGGTGCATCGTGGCTATGCCTATATCGGCCATGGTTTCAGCAACGGCATCACCGTTGTCGATGTGCGCGACCCGAAGCATCCGAAGACGGTCAATTTCCTGGCCTGTCCGCCGAACACGCGCGCCATCATCTTCAGACCCACGGCGACCTGCTGCTGGCGGTCAACGGCCCGAGCATCTGGACGATGCAGGTGAACGAGAAGGCCTATTTTTCCGGATCGTCGGCCGATGCGCTGAAGAGCCAGGAGAAGACCTACACGACCGGGCTGCGCGTCTACGATCTGTCGCGCCCGGAGGCGCCGCGCGAGATCGGCTTCATGCCGACCGACGGGCTTGGGCCCGCACCGGATCTGGTACGTCGGCGGCCGCTACGCCTATCTCTCGATCCATTTCGCCGACTTCAGCGACCACGTGCTGGCGATCGTCGACATGGCCGACCCGACCAAGCCCCATGTGGTCGGCAAATACTGGCTGCCGGGCATGTGGACCGGAGGGCGGCGAGACGCCGACCTGGCCCAAGGGCAAGCGCTACGCGCTGCATCACGGCGCTGGTCGCCGGCAACCTGCTCTACAGCGCCTGGCGCGACGGCGGCCTTGCGGTGATCGATGTCGGCGATCCGACCAAGCCCGAAGCTGGTGTGCCACCGCAATTGGGACCCGCCGTTCGGCGGCGGCACCCACTCGCCGCTGCCGCTGCCGGACCGCAATCTGCTGGTCGTGGCGGACGAGGCCAATTTCGCCAACTGCAGCCTCGGGCCTGCGCTACATCTGGATTTTCGACGTGCGCGTGCCGGCCAATCCGATAAGCATCTCGACCTGCCCGATTCCCGACGAGGCGGACTACTGCGCCAAGGGCGGAAATTTCGGCCCGCACAATCTTTGGGAGAACCGGCCCGGCGGATTGCAGAGCTCGAACCTCATCTTCGCGACCCTGCACAACGCCGGCGTGCGCGCCTATGACATCGGCAATGCCTTTCCAGCCGCGCGAGGTCGGATATTTCGTGCCGCCCAATCCGGAGCGCATGATCGACCCGCGCCCGAACCGGCCGCAGGTGATCCAGTCCTGCGATTGTTTCGTCGATCCGCAGGGCGTGATGTATCTCACCGATTCCAACGCCGGCCTGAACATCCTGCAATTCGAGGGCGGTTAGCCCCGGACGATGTCGGCCTAAGCCGGGTGCGGCTCGGCCTTGGCGTCGCCGGCCGTCGTGCCGGCGACCTCCCGCATCATCAGCCGCGCCACCGTCGGGATCACCAGCAGGCTGCAGATCGGCGACAGCAGCATGCCGCCGACGATCACGCAGGCCAGCGGCTGCTGCACCTGCGAGCCGATGCCGGTGGAGAGCGCCGCGGGCACGAGGCCGATGCAGGCCGAGAAGCCGGTCATGAAGACCTGCCGCATCCGCGCTTCGCCGGCCTGGATGATCGCCGTCTCGGTGCCCATGCCCTCCTCCAGGTCGCGGCGGATGTAGGAGACCAGCAGGATGCCGTCCATCGCCGCCACGCCGAACAGCGAGATGAAGCCGACCGCCGCCGACACGCTGAGCGTTGAGGCCCGCGACATAGAGCCCGAGGATGCCGCCCGCGACCGCGAACGGAATGCCGGACAGCGCGATCAGGCTGTCGCGCACCGAATTGAACAGGCTGTAGAGCAGCGCCAGGATCAGGATCAGGCTGAGCGGCACGATGACCGCGAGCCGCTTCTTGGCCTCCTGCAGCGCGCCGAACTCGCCCGACCATTCCATGCGGTAGCCCGGCGGCAGCGGCACGTTCTTGGCGACGCGCTCCTGCGCCTCGGCCACGGTCGAGCCGAGGTCGCGCTCGCGCACGCTGTATTTCAGCGGAATGAACCGCTGGCTGTTCTCGCGATAGATATAGGCGGCGCCGGTCTCGAGCCGCACGTCGGCGACGTCGCTCGAGCGCGATATAGGCGCGGCGTGCCCTTCGGCATCGCTGTTCGGCAGGGCGATCGGGATCGAGCGGATGGCGTCGACGTTGTCGCGATAGCGCGCCGCAAGCCGCACCGTCAGCGCCGAATTGATCTCGCCCTCATAGACGCGCGTCACCTCCTGGCCGCCGATCGCCGCCTGCACGACCGTGTTGATGTCGCCGACCGAGAAGCCGTAGCGCGCCGCCTTGGCGCGATCGATCCGCACGTTCGAGATTGGGCTGGCCCAGCAGATTGAACGCCGCCGGATTGACGACGCCCGGCACCTTGGCAAGCTCGGTCTTGAGCGATTTCGAAATCCGTTCGAGCTCGCCGAGATCGGGGCCGAACAGCTTGACCGAATTCTCGCCCTTCACGCCGGACACCGCCTCTTCGATGTTGTCCTGGATGTATTGCGAGAAGTTGAAGTCGATGCCGATGAACTGCGAATTGAGCTTCTCGTTCATCTGATCGACCAGCTGGATCTTGGTCAGGCCCTTCGGCCATTCGCTCTGCGGCTTCAACGGAACGAAGAATTCGGCGAGGAACGAGCCGTCCGGATCGGTGGCGTCGTCGCCGCGGCCCTGCTCGGAGGCGACCGTCTGCACCGGGGCGAATTCCATGATCACCTTGCGGATGGCGGCGACGGTCTCCTGGCCGGCCTCGAGCGTGATGGTCGGCGGCATCACCGCGCGAATCCAGAGATTGCCTTCTTCGAGCTTGGGCAGGAACTCGGTGCCGAGCCGCGCGCCGAGCACGCCGACGACGATCAGGAAGGCCGCCGCGATCGTCGCCGGCGATCGCGCGCATTGCGCACCGCCAGCGGCAGGAGCGATCAGATAGACCCGGCGAATGCCGCGCACCAGGATCGTCTCGATCTCCTGCACCTTTTCCGGCAGCAGGATCGAAGCCAGCACCGGCGTCACGGTGAAGGTCGCGATCACGGCGCCGATCAGCGCGTAGGCATAGGTGCGCGCCATCGGGCCGAAAATCTGGCCCTCGACGCCCTGCATGGTGAACAGCGGCAGGAACGCCGCGATGGTGATGATGACCGAGAACAGGATCGACTTGTCGACCTCGACCGCCGCGGCCAGCACGCGGCGCAGCTTGTCGGTCAGGCTCGCCTCCGGATCGGTGATCGCGCGCCGGGTGTGATGCGCGAGATGGCGGAAGATGTTCTCCACCATGATCACGGTGGCGTCGACGATGATGCCAAGATCGATGGCGCCGATCGAAAGCAGGTTGGCCGATTCGCCGCGCAGCACGGTGATGATGACGGCGACGAACAGCGCGACCGGGATGGTGGCCGCGACAATGATCGCCGAGCGCAGGTTGCCCAGGAACAGCCACTGGATCAGGAAGATCAGCGCGATGCCGAACATCATGTTGTGCAGCACCGTGTTCACGGTGATGCCGACCAGATCGCCGCGATCGTAGAACGGCACGATCTGCACGCCCTTCGGCAGCGTGCCGTCGGTGTTGAGCTTCGCCACCGCCTCGCGCACGCGCGTCACCACCTCCATGGTGCGCTCGAACTTCTGCATCAGCACGATGCCGTTGACGACGTCGGTCTTGTCGTCGCGCCCGGCCATGCCGAGCCGCGGACGGAATCCGACCTGGTTCTTGGCAATGTCCGACAGCAGCACCGGCAGACCGCCCTGCTGCGTCAGCACGATATTGTCCATGTCCTTGACCGAGGTCAGGACGCCGAGCCCGCGCACGTTGACCGATTGCTCGCCGAGCGAGATGGTGCGGCCGCCGACATTGGAATTGCTGGCGCCGATCGCGGCGATGATCTGCGGCAGCGTCAGGTTGAAGGCCCGCATGCGGTCGAGGTCGATCTCGGCCTGGAATTCCTTGGTCTTGCCGCCGAGCACCAGCACGTCGGCGACGCCCGGCACCAGGCGCAGCCGGCGCTCCACCACCCAGTCCTGCAGCGTCCGCAGCTCGATCAGGTCGATGTTCGGCGGACCGACGAGCTGGTAGCGGAAGATTTCGCTGATCGTGCCGGCGGGCGAGATCACCGGCTGCACGCCGGCCGGCAGCTCGACGTCCTTCAGCCGGTTGAGCGCCTGCTGGCGGACGAAGTAGTAGTCGCGGCCGTATTCGAACTGCAGGCGGATGAAGCCCAGCGCAAACACCGAGTTGGAGCGGATGTATTTCAGCCCGGGCGTGCTGGCGACCGCGATCTCGATCGGGATCGTGACGTAGCGCTCGACCTCTTCCGGCGACTGGCCGGGATATTGCGCGATGATCTCGATGATCGGCGGCGCCGGATCGGGATAGGCCTCGATGTTCATGGCGCGGAACGCGCCAAAGCCGATGGCCAGAAACGCCACGAATGCGATCAGCACCAGCGGCCGCCGGGACAGGCACGTCGAGATCAGACTGCGAATCATGGGATGCCCGCGGGATTATGAGGTCCCACCGGGGCTTTGCCTAGTTGTCTTTCAGGCGGCCAAGAGGTCCGTGCACCCGACGCTGGCGACGGTCAACTCCGGCTCAAGGCCGCTCCACGCATGCTTCCTGCGGCGGGAGAACATCACAATCAGGACCGGCAGGATCACCAGGATCAGGATCGGCGCCAGCATCATGCCGCCGACGACCACCACCGCGAGCGGCTTCTGAACCTGCGATCCGATTCCCGACGACATCGCGGCCGGCAAAAGCCCGACACCGGCAATGATGCAGGTCATCAGAACCGGCCGCATCTGCAATGCGCCGGTGCGCAGGATCGCTGCAGCGGTCCGTTCGAGCCCGGCATCGATCAGGTTGTTGTACTGCGACAGAACAATGATGCCGTCCATCACGGCAATGCCGAACAGCGCGATGAAGCCGATCGCCGCCGAAACGCTGAACGGAATTCCAGTCACGAACAGCGCAAGCACGCCGCCGATGACGGCCATCGGGATGACGCTCATGGCCAGCATCGTGTCCGTCACCGAGCCGAAATTGATCCACAGCAGCATGCGCGATCATGCACGAGGCTCAGCGGCACGACGATCTTCAGGCGCGCGATGGCATCCTGCAGGTTGCCGAACTCGCCGACCCATTCCATGCGCAATCCCGGCGGCAACGGCACCTGCTGCCGCAATCTTGCGCCTGCGCCTCCTGGATGGCGCCGCCGAGATCGCGGTCGCGCACGCTGAACTTGATCGGCAGATAGCGCTGCTGCTGCTCGCGATAGATGTAGGAGGCCCCGGTCAGACAGATTGACCGTGGCCACATCGGTCAGCGGAATTTGCACCAACCCGCCGGCTGCGCCGCGCCGCCGATTCTGCCCGTCCGCCACTCTGCGCCGATGCGCTGGCATTCTGCGCCGACCCGCCTGAACTCTGCACCGCGATCTTGAGATTCCGAATATCCTCCAGGCTCTTCCTGAACTGCGGCGCGAGCCGCACGACGATCGGAAAATGCCGGTCGCTGCCCGGCTCATACAAGTCGCCGGCCGAGTCGCCGCCGATCGCCATCTTGATCGTCGAGTTGATGTCGCCCGGGCGTCAATCCATAGCGAGACGGCGCGCTTGCGGTCGATGTCGATCTGCACGGTCGGCTGGCCGAGCGAGGTGAACACCGCCAGGTCGGTGATGCCGCGAACCGTGGCTCAGCACCGATTTGATCTTGGCCGCCGTGTCGGAAATGCACCTGAAGATCGTTGCCGAACAGCTTGATCGAGTTCTCGCCCTTCACGCCGGACACGGCCTCGGCGACGTTGTCCTGCAGATATTGCGAGAAATTGAATTCGACGCCCGGAAATTCAGCTTGCAGCTTGCTGCAGCACCTCTTCGGTCAGATCTTCCTTGTCGACGCTTGGGTCGCCATTCGCTCTTGGGCTTGAGCGGCACGAAAAACTCGGCGTTGAAGAAACCGGCGGCGTCGGTGCCGTCGTCGGGCCGGCCCTGCTGCGAAACGACGGATTCCACCTCCGGGAAGCTGCGAGACGATCCGGCGCATCCGGTTGACGTAGCCGTTGCCCTCCTCCAGCGAGATCGTCGATGGCAAGGTGGCGCGAATCCAGAGATTGCCCTCTTCGAGCTTCGGCAGGAACTCCAGCCCGAGCGAGCGCACCGCGAAAACGGCGACCGCGAGCAGAGCAATCGCGCCGCCGAGCGATGATCGGCCTTGTGGCGGATCGCAAAGTCGCAGCACCGGCGTATAGATGCCGATGCAGGACACGCACCACGAAGGTTTCGGTTTCCTGCACGTGCTCGGGCAAGATCAGCGCGCTCAGCGCGGGCGTCACGGTGAAGGTCGCGATCAGGCCGCCGGCCAGCGCATAGGCATAGGTCTGCGCCATCGGCCCGAAGATGTGCCCTTCGACGCCGCTCAGCGTGAACAGCGGAATGAAGCCCGCGATGATGATGCCGGCCGCAAAGAAGATCGAGCGGTTCACGTCGGCCGCGGCATGGAAGATCGCGAGCCGCTTGCCGTGCAATCCGGCCGGCGGCAGCGTCCGGACGGCCTCTTCGGTCGCCTCTCGATTGCCGTGGCCGCTCAGCCAGCGGAATATGCTTTCGACCATGATGACGGTGGCATCGACGATCAGGCCGAAATCGATGGCGCCGACCGACAGCAGGTTGGCCGACTCGCCGCGCATCACCAGGATGCCGACGGCAAAGAACAGCGCGAACGGGATCGTCATCCCGACGATGACGGCGCTGCGCAGATTGCCGAGAAACACCCATTGCAGGAGGAAGATCAGCGCGATGCCGACCACCATGTTGTGCAGGACGGTCGACGTCGTGATGTCGATCAGGTCCTTGCGGTCGTAGATGCGCTCGATCTGCACGCCCGGCGGCAGGATGTCGGCTGCTGTTGATCCGCTCGACCTCCTGCTGCGACGCGCGTGATCGTCGGCATGCTTTTTTCGCCGCGCCGCATCAGCACGATGCCCTGCGACGATGTCGTCGTCGTTGTCCTTGCCGGCGATGCCGAGCCGCGGCTGATTGGACGACGACGACCGTCGCCACATCGCTGACGATGACCGGCACGCCCGCCGACCTGGGTCAGCATCGTGTTGCGGATTTCGTCGAGCGACCGGATCAGGCCGACGCCGCGAACCACGGCGACCTGCGGCCCGATGTTGATCGTGCTGCCGCCGACATTGATGTTGCTGTTGTTCAGGGCCTGCAGCATCTGCGGCAGGGTCATGCCGTAGGCGATGCAGCTTGTTGAGATCGATCTGCAGCTCATAGGTCTTGGTCTTGCCGCCCCAGCCGGTGACGTCGATGACGCCCGGCACGGCGCGGAACCGGCGCTGCAACACCCAGTCCTGCAACGTCTTGAGATCGCGCACGCTCGTAGTTCGGCGGGCCGACGAGCTTGTAGCGGTAGATTTCGCCGATCGGGCTGACCGGCGAAATCTGCGGCTGCGCGTTGTTCAGCAACGGCGGCAGCTGCGAGAGGCGATTGAGGACCTGCTGGAGCGCCTCTTCGTAGGTGTAGTCGAAGGTGAATTGCAGCTTGACGTCCGACAGGCCGTAAAGCGAAATCGTGCGGACCGTCTTGAGATTGCGCAGCGCCGGAGGTCTGCGTCTCGATCGGGATCGTGATGTAGCGCTCGATCTCCTCCGCCGAGAGCCCGGGGCTCTGGGTGATCACGTCCACCATCGGCGGGGTCGGGATCGGGATAGGCTTCGATATTGAGCTGGCGGAACGCAATCAGGCCGCCAATAAACGTCATGACGAACAGCGCGAGGACGAGCACCCGCTGCTTGATCGAGAATGCAATCAGCGCATTCAACGAGACGTACCCCGTTCCAAATTCGATGCGATCGGCAATGAGTTCTGCGGCTTTAACCGCTCACGCGCGCCGCCCCCGGAGCAACTAGCTTCCGGCCGCCTGGTCGACGAACAAGCTGCCTTTGGTCACAACAATTTCGCCCGGCTGCAGACCCTGCACCACCTGGATCATGCTGCCCCGGGTGATGCCGGTCTTGATCTGCCGCACCTCGATGGTCTTGTCGGCGCGCGCGACCCAGACCCGCGCGTTGTCGGCCTCGTAGATCACCGCATCGCGCGGCACCCCGAGCGAGCTGTCGCCCTCGTCGGTGTAGATCGTGACCGAGGTGAACATCTCGGGCTTGAACTGGCCTTTGCTGTTGTCGATCGTCGCGCGCACCATCAGGCGGCGGATGTTCGGATCGAGCGACGCGGCCACATGGTCGATGTTGGCCTTGAACGTCGTCTTCGGATAGGCGAGCACGGTGAAATCGAGCTGCTGCCCGGCGCGGACCTTCGGCGCCTCGCTCTCGCGGACATAGGCGACGAGCCACACCGTCGAGAGATCGCCGATGGTGAAGACCGGATCGACGGTGCCGGTGCGAGGTGTAGCTGACATATTGGCCGGGGCCGATCTTGCGCTGCACGACCGTGCCGGCCAGCGGCGCGTAGATCGGCGTCTCGGAGCTGATCTTGCCCTGCTCCTGGAATGCCGTGATCTCGGCGTCGGTCTTGCCGAGAATGGCAAGCCGATTGCGCGCCGCCTCGAGCGCGGATTTCGGCGGTGCGCAGATCGGCGCGCGCCTGGGCAAGATCGGCCGTGCGCGGTCTGGAAGTCGCGCAGCGCGCCCGGCCTTGCCCTCGTAGAGCGTGCGGTTCTGCTTCTCGATGATCTCGGTGATCGTCACGCGCGACTTCGCGCGGTTGATGCGCGGCAAGCGCCGGTGAGGAAATCGTTCTGCGCCTGCACCATGTCGGCGGCTTCGATGTAGAACAGCGGCTGCCCGCGCTCGACCATGTCGCCCGGCTTGGCCATCAGCCTGGTCACCCGCCCGGCATAGGGCGGGAAGATCGGCGTCGCCTTGTCCTCGTTGATCGAGATCTTGCCTTCGGTCATGTGCTCGGAGCGGAACGTCATCGCCTTGACCGGCTCCATGCCGAGCGACGCCCATTGCGCCGGCGTCGGCACAAAGCGCGCGATGCGCTTGGCCTGGCTGGACACTTCGGTGTCTGCGGAGTGGGTCGACCTTGGGACCGCGCCCGTCCTGCGTCATCAGCACAATGACGACCGCAGCCACAGCCAGGACGGCCACGACGATCATCGCTTGCGTGTGGCGCAGCCCCGCGCGCGCCCACCGAGACAAAAACATGCGCAAACCCCAGCGCCTCCTCCCTGGAAGAGGCCATTTTGCCGCGTGTATAGCAGATATGCCCGTAGCGAATAGTTAAAAAGCGGCCATGTTGGCCGCCGGGCCGGCGCTAATGGCGCCGCTGCTGCTTCCATAACCACCTTGAATTTAAGGCTTTTTTTTGGGCGCTCTAACGTGGTCCTGGACTGGCATCCGAAGCCGCCGAAACCATCGAACAGCGCCTTCTGGCCTCAGTCCGCGTCGCCGAGCGGCGGCAGGGCAAGCGCCGCATCGACCAGCGCGCCGGCGCGCTTCCAATCGAAGTTCCGGTAGACGTTGGTCTTCACCATGAAATGACGCCCCGCCATAGAACTTCTCGTATTGCTGGTGGCGGCTGCCGAACTCCGAGCCGATGAAATCCCACAACAGCCGCATCAGCGCGACCTTGCTTTTGGCATCGGTCGAGGCCGAACGCATGTAGCGCTCCACGTCCGGCGCGGTCTGCGGGCTCTCCAGATCGGCCAGCGACGACGGCAGCGTGATGAAGGCGCCGCCGGCCAGCTCGCGGACCATCTCCAGCATCCGGCCATTGAATTCCGACTGCATCGCCATGGCCGAATAGAGCGTGGTGGTGGACGGCCACAGCACGCCGTTCCTGATCGGCGCCACGACCTCCTGCGCAAGCAGCATGGATTCGTAGATCGTCACGAAGGCGGCAAGCTCGCCCATCATCACCTGCACCGGCGGCGCCGCAACATTGCCGGTCATCTCGTTCATGCGCTGGGCGAGACCCGCCAGGAAGCGAAGCTTGGTGACGTAGCGGACCTGCGCCTGATGGTTGCCGAGCGTGTGCGCGGTGGTCTTCCACCACTGGTCGCGGGAGATTTCGACGTTGCGGTAGATGAAGACGTGCTCCCAGGGCACGAAGACATTGTCGAACACCACGTAGCTGTCGGACTCGTCGAACCGGCTCGACAGCGGATAATCGAACGCGTTGTCGGCGCGGAGCGCAAACGGCCGGCGCGGATAGAGCTTGAGGCCCGGCGCATTGATCGGCAC
>CAWKOD010000046.1:0-157497 GCA_963850885.1 uncultured Alphaproteobacteria bacterium
GTCGGCGCACAAGATCGTCGGCCAATCGATTCCTCGCCTCGACATTCCGGGCAAGGTCACCGGGCACATTTCCTACGTCCAGGATATTTTCGAGGCCGGGATGGTGCACGGCCGCGTGGTGCGGCCGCCGCGTTATGGCTCGACGCTTGAAAGCGTGGACGTCGCCGCGGTCGATGCCCGGCGTCATCAAGGTGGTGCGCGACGGCTCATTCCTCGGCGTCGTCGCCGAGCGCGAGGAGCAGGCGATCAAGGCCCGCGAAGCGCTGGCCAAGGCGGCGAAATGGAAGCTCGGGCCGGAACTGCCGGACCTCGCGAACATCCATGCCCATCTGAAGTCTCTGCCGAACAAAACGGAGATGATCGGCGTCAAGCAGGCGCCGGCGCTGGCGGCGGCCAATACCCGCACGCTCGAGGCCACCTACACCAAGCCATATCTGGCCCACGGCTCGATCGGCCCGTCCTGCGCGATGGCGACATTCATCAATGGACGGATGATCGTCTGGACCCATTCGCAGGGCGTGTTCCCGCTGCGCAACGAGCTGGTCAAGGCGCTGAAGCTGCCGGCGAAGGACATCCGCTGCATCCATGTCGAAGGCTCGGGCTGCTACGGCCAGAACGGCGCCGACGACGTGGCGCTCGATGCCGCGCTGCTCGCGCGCGCGGTGCCCGACAAGCCGGTGCGGCTGCAATGGATGCGCGACGACGAGTTCGCCTGGGAGCCCTATGGTGCGGCGATGTCGATGAGCGTCAAGGCGTCGCTCAACGCCGAAGGACAGATCGCCGACTGGCAGTACGAGTTGTGGAGCAACACCCATTCGATGCGGCCGGAGAGCACCGACGGCACCAATGTGCTGGCGGCCTGGTACCTGGCCGAGCCGCAGCCCCATGGCGCGCCGAGGGGCATCCCGCAGCCGGCCGGCGGCGGCGACCGCAATGCCATCCCGCTCTATGATTTTCCGAACCAGAAGATCGTGCATCATTTCATTCCGGAGATGCCGATCCGGGTTTCGGCGCTGCGCACGCTCGGCGCCTACGCCAACGTGTTCGCGGTCGAATGCTTCATGGACGAGATGGCGGCGCTGGCCAAGGCCGATCCGGTCGCGTTCCGGCTGGCGCATCTGAAGGACCCGCGCGCCAAGGCGGTGATCGAGAAGGTCGCCGCGATGGCGGGCTGGAAGCCGGGCGAGGCCGGCAGTCTCGGCCGCGGCCGCGGCATCGGCTTTGCCAAATACAAGAACCTCGCGAGCTTACGTCGCGGTGATCGCCGACGTCCAGATCGATCGGGCGAGCGGCCAGGTGCGCGTGCCGCAGGTCTGGGCTGCGGCGGACTCCGGGCTGATCATCAATCCGGACGGGCTGAAGAACCAGATCGAGGGTGGCATCATCCAGTCCGCGAGCTGGACGCTGTACGAGCAGGTGCGCTTCGACAAGACCGGCATTCGGTCGCGCGACTGGGCGAGCTATCCGATCATGACGATGCCGGACGTGCCCAAGGTCGCGGTGGAGCTGATCAACCGGCCGAGCGAGCGGTCGCTCGGCGCCGGCGAAGGCTCCCAGGGCCCGGCGGTGGCGGCGATTGCCAACGCGGTTGCGCATGCGGCAGGAAAACGGCTGCGCGATCTGCCGCTCGACGCCGGCCGCGTCAAGGCGGCGCTGGGATAGAACAAGCAGCGGCTCTCCAGAATCGAACCGGGCCGCACGTGTGCGGCCCGGTGCCGTTCAGTATCTGAGCCGCTTCCTGTTAGGCAGCGAGGCGGCTGATCTCAACCGTGGTGCAGAAGCCGTGACCGCAGGCTTCGCACAGCCAGCCGTGACGGACGCTGCCGTCCTCCACGAAGGCGGAACGCTCCGGCACGAACTGCTCGTGATGGCATTGCGGGCAAAGTGGACGCGTGAAGTAGCGCGCATACGCAAACACAGCGGGCGTAGCATTCAAGTGCGACATGCTCGTCCTCCTGGGTTCAGATGAACCTGGTTCTCGATGAATCACGCTTTTCCCTCGTGAGCAAGAGCTTGGGCGCGGTCTGTGGCGACAACGAGACCGCTTCATGAAAGCTCGATGACCGGGAACAAAACAATTCCGCTGCGGTTGTTGCAGTGCAATTAACTCCTTGCAGGCGTTTGAGGAGCATTTCATGCGCCGAATGAACTGCACGCTTGCGCCTTGCGCGCTTGCCGTTGCACTGAGCGGCGGAACGGTTGCAGCGCAGCAGACGCTGCCGCCGAAGCCGGCCGCCAAGGTTGAGCAGAAGGCCGAGCCGTCGGTTTGGGATCAGACCAAGGAGATGACCCGGAAGGAATGGGACACCGCCAAGAAAAAATGGGCGCAGCAAAAAGTGAAGTGGAACGACTGCAACCGCCAGTCCCGCAAGGAGAAACTCGAAGCGCCCAAGAGCTGGAGCTTCATCGCCGGCTGCATGACCAAGACTTGAGACTCATCGAGGCGTGGCGGCGCCCGGCCGTGTCGCCGGGCCGGAACCTGAGTTGTAACCAAAGACGATCATTCGTCGAAAACTGGAGTGATGCAATGAATACACGGATGATCATATTGCTGGCGTTTCTCGCGGCGCTCTGGATCTTCGGTCTGGTCGGACAGTTTCATTCCGCCGAGGCCGGCATGCGCTATCTCGCGCTGTCGATGGTGATCCTCGCGGTCGGCGTCTGGCGCTGGCAACCACGGCCGGCGCTGCGCCGCCGCACTCGCGACCGCCAGCGTCCGCCGGAATAAACTTCAATCGCAGCGCCGGAAGCGCCGCACCACCGTCGATCCGTCCGAACGCCGCAGCCGCACCGGCTCGTTCGAGCAGGCCCGCGCGCCGGACGGCGCCGAGCCACGGTCGCGCTGCCGGGCTGGTATTCGTCGTCGTAGAGGTAGTGATGCCGGCCCTGCCAGCGGTCCGGCTCGCGATTGCCCAGCGCCTCGATATTCTGCAACGCCGGATCGTCAGCCGAGGCCGGCGCGGCGGCGGAGGATGTCAGGGCGGTGAGGAGCAGGTACGCGACGCAGACGCCCAAAGCGGTCATACGCATGGGAGCCTCCCTTGTCGCGACCTCAACCGCCCACCAAGGTAGAAGTTCCATCGTGCTAGCGGTAGATCGCCGGTCTGTGCCTCTACGCAATTTTTGCCGCGCCATCGGATCAGGAGGATGGGGTATAGTCCCGTAAGGACGAGTGAGGCTTGCAAGTCTTTAATGTCGGTCAAAAAGCATATTGCAGATTGGTATCGAGGGAGACCCGTTGAGAACAATCAACAGATCGTCTTCCTGAAATCTTATCGCCAGCATTGGACGGCGCGTGCGGCGCATCATGTTGTTGGATGTGGCCAGCGATATTGGGTCGGCGCCGTTTTTATAGCGCTCATCGCGCTGCTGTACGGGTTGCAGCAGTTGTTTTAGCCGCGCTCCGTCCGAAAAAGCCCCGCCGAAGCGGGGGCCAAGAAGTAAAACGGAGAATGGACAAAGCAGAAAATACATTCGGCTGTCGTAAAGCCGAGCCCGCGTTCACCGGACCGCCCTCCCATCAGTTGCGACGACCGCCGTTGGGCGGGAACGTCCGCAAATCCGGTGCGTTTGTAAGAGGCAGGAAACGCAAAGAGGTCGGTTATGAAAGCAATTCTCCTGCGGCGGCAGCGCTGACGCTGGTTGGAACCCAAGCTCACGCTTCGTGGGCCGAAAACGCCAACAAGCAGTATCCGGTCTACACAGGGACCGATGCGGCTTTGGCGCGGGCCCAAGGCGGACGGTACTACGGACGGTCCTACCACCACCGGCGTAATGTGCGGCCTTACGTGCAACGCCGCTACGAACGCTGGTAGCCACATCCGTCGCACGGGGCACTTGAAATATTGCGTGCTCTCGACGCGTGTCTCGGCGGACGTACTCTTGCTCCCAAGGCATTTAGGGAATTGTTGCTGAACGCTTGCTGTGGCGCAGCCGTTCGCGGCTCAGCGGGTCTGCTGTCCCATCGGGGATAGTGCGCGTGGCTGGAACAATGAGACAGCTGGGACAAAAAAGACCCCGCCGGGGCGGGCTGGGTCATTGGTATGAACAAACGACACGGGGGAAGGGGCGTCTGTTCGGGGAGACAAGTCGCCACGAGGCAATCCGTTCCAAAAGAAAACCCCGCCGAAGCGGGGCTAGGCGCGAGAGGTGCTTCACTTCGGCCCAAGGGTCTATAGCCCCTGAATCGTGACAGGAATGAGTTAGCGTTTGCAGCGTGTGTCATTTGCCAACAGACGAGATGACGCCAATGTCAGCTGCGCGCCTGTCGATACAATTTTTCACAAACATACGGCGCTTGTGAAAGTGGATCGCTGAATATTGTTTTTTTGCATCAGCTTTGCACTTTGCCGCTATCTGTGCGCCCCTGATCTTCTCGATCTGGGCGTCCGCAGACTTTGTTGACCTTATCGAATCCGATCGCGCCGGACCTAAGCGGAGCTTTTTGGGTTCTCCTCGGCACTGATCGGCACAACTGGCGGCGACAACAAACAGGACTGCAAGGGCTCGGCGCATGGCGGCATGAGCAATGATCTGTGTTGAGTGTTGATCATAAAATTCTAGGCGGCGAGCAACATCCCGAGGTCAGGAACCATTTCAGGCTGCGGTCACTCAGAGCCGCATATTTGCTGGGAGATTGTGGTGAGCGCGCCGGGGCTCGAACCCAGGACCCCATGATTAAAAGTCATGTGCTCTACCAACTGAGCTACGCGCTCCCGGGCGCACATCTAGGCCATAGAGGCGGGCTTTCCAAGCCAAAACCGCCGCCATCAACGGCCGATCGGCGATCCGGGCGGTTGACCTCGCGCCGCCCGTTCGCTTTGCTAGCTCATCCGGGCCGGGAAGATGTGAATTCGAGCGCCGTTTGCGCGCCAAGGAGAGTGCCATGCCGATCATCAACCGCGTCGCCGACTTCCACGACGAGATCGCCGCCTGGCGGCAGGACATCCACGCCCATCCGGAACTTCTGTTCGACGTGCACCGCACCGCCGGCGTGGTGGCGGAGAAGCTCAAGAGCTTCGGCTGCGACGAGGTGGTGACCGGCATCGGCCGCACCGGCGTGGTCGGCGTGATCCGCGGCAAGAAGGGCGGCGGCACCCGCACCATCGGGCTTCGCGCCGACATGGACGCGCTGCCGATCGAGGAGGCGACCGGCCTGTCCTACAAGTCGCAGAACCCCGGCAAGATGCACGCCTGCGGCCACGACGGCCACACCGCCATGCTGCTCGGCGCCGCGAAATATCTCGCCGAGACGCGCAACTTCGACGGCACCGCGGTGGTGATCTTCCAGCCGGCCGAGGAGGGCGGCGGCGGCGGCCGCGAGATGGTCAACGACGGCATGATGGACCGCTTCAAGATCGAGGAGGTCTACGGCATGCACAATTATCCCGGCTTCCCGATCGGCGATTTCGCCATCCGGTCCGGCCCGATGATGGCGGCGGCCGACCGCATCTATATCGACATCGAAGGGCTCGGCGGCCACGCGGCGCGGCCGCACACCTCGATCGACACGGTGGTGGTGGGCGCGGCGATCGTCAACGCGCTGCAGTCGATCGTGTCGCGCAACGTCGATCCGCTGGAATCGGCGGTGGTCTCGATCACCCAGTTCCACGCCGGCACCGCCGACAACATCATCCCGCAGACCGCGCATCTGCGCGGCACGGCGCGAAGCCTGACGCCGGAGACGCGCGACCTGGTCGAGAAGCGCGTGCGCGAGGTGGTGGAGGGCACGGCGAAGCTCTACGGCGCCAAGGCCGACGCTGACCTACAAGCGCGACTATCCGGTGACCGGGAACCACGAGCGGCAGACCTCGTTCGCGGCCGAGGTGGCGTCGCAGGTGGTCGGCAAGGAGCGCGTCGACACCACCGTGCCGCCGGTGATGGGCGCGGAGGATTTTTCCTTCATGCTGGAGGCGCGGCCCGGCGCCTTCATCTTCATCGGCAACGGCGACAGCGCGGGCCTGCATCACCCGGCCTACAACTTCAACGACGAGGTGATCCCGGTCGGGACGTCGTATTGGGTGAAGCTCGTCGAGACCGCGCTGCGCGGCTAGTGGCGCGATCGGCGCTTGCGACCCGTGGCTCGTTAGCCGGCACTGGGTCGATCCTGGCGGCTGCGGGAGGCGGGTCGAGCCGACCAGGCTGGCTTGGCGCGCCTGCTGGTCGCAGCACGGCGCGGCCGACCAGGCGGCCTTGACGACCTCGGCTTGCAGCATCTGCAGAATGCGCTGAAGCTCGGCCCGCGTCAACCCGCCTTCGACCCGCCGCCGGCGATGCCGCGAAGCTCCATCCGGATGCGCTCGCCTTGCTGGGTGAGGGTGACCTGCTGCAGCGAGCTCCGCCGCGGCGACGGTCGTCTTGAGGACTTCGGGCGGCGTCACCGACATCGCCGCCGCGGTCTTGACAACGGCAGCTTCGCGCTCGAAGGCTGACGACCTCGCCGCGCACCTCCGGCGCGCGCGCGCTGGACCAAAGTCGACGTGCTGGCGAGGAATTTTCCGCCGTTGTCGAGCAGCGCCAGCACCAGCCGCCGCGTCAGCCAGCACGACCAGGTCGGCGGATGGCCGGGATTGACGACGGCCAGGACCCGGTCTTCCCGCGGCGTCGTAGGCAAACGTGATGGACTTGAGGATGAGCAGTGGTGTCACCGATTCAACGCGGATGAAAATATCGCGAATTGCAGCACGGCTCGGCCGGAAAATGAAACGGGCAGCCGGGCAACGATGCCCAGTCCACATCATGGCAGCGGCGAGCCAAATCGCATTTACTGCGCCGGCTCGACCTGCTTGTCGGCGGGGACGGCGGCGACCGCCGGGGCCGGCGCGTCGTTGCACGGCCGGACGGCGCGTCAGCATCTGGCCAAGCCGGGCTTCGAGGCCGTGCCAGAACGCGAAGTCGTTGACGCGGCTGCCTTCGAGCGCGGCCAGCGCGACCGAGGCCAGGAACGGCAGCGACTGCACGGCGAGCGCCAGCGCAAACAGGTCGATCTCGCGCACCTGCTCCCAATTGGTGGCATGCAGGAAGATCGCGCTGGCCACCAGCAAGCCGCCGATCACCGCCTCCCAGAACGCCGGGAAGTCGGCGCTGCGGCGTCCGGAGCCGCCCTTGGCGGTGCGCACGAACGGCAGGCCGTCCTTGATCAGGCCGAAGCCGACCGCGCGCGCGACGGTCCACTGCAGGCCCATGGCGGCGAACACCGCGCCGAGCATCTGGCCGCCGGGATCCGGACCCGCAGCCGGTAGAGCGAGACGAAATGCGCGACCGCCACCACGAAGGCGGCGAGGATCGGAATGGTCAGAATCTTGTCGGGAATGGCGATGCCGACGATGGCGACGAACGGCACCCAGATGAGGTTGAGCAGCGCGACCAGCACGCCGACGCTCTCGGCGCCGAGCCAGGACAGCCAGCCGAGCGCGAATTCGCGCTTCTGCTCGCGGCGTGAGCAGGCTGCGGCCCGGCAGGAAGCGGCGCCAGTGCTTCTTCATGATCTGGAAGCCGCCGTAGGCCCAGCGGTCGCGCTGGCGCTTGTAGGCGAGATAGCTGTCGGGCAGCAGCCCATAGCCGTAGCGGCGGTTGGTGTAATGCGCGGTGAAGCCGAGCTCGAGGATGGTCAGGCCGAGATCGGTGTCCTCGCAGATCGTGTCGCTCGACCAGTTGCCGGCGGCGACCAGCGCCGAGCGGCGGATGAGGCACATGGTGCCGTGCGCGATGATGGCGTTCTTCTCGTTCCGCTGCACCATGCCGATGTCGAAGAAGCCGGCATATTCGCCGTTCATGGCCTGATGCATGGCGCTGCGCGCGCCGTCGCGATGGTCCTGCGGCGCCTGGATCATGCCGACCTTGGGATCGGCGAACAGCGGCACCAGGTCCTTCAGCCAGTTCGGATGCACGACGTAGTCGGCGTCGAGCACGCCGATGATCTCGGCGTCGGCCGCGGTGTGGGTCAGCGCCAGGCGCAAGCGCGCCGGCCTTGAAGCCCTGGAGGTTGTCCTCGCGCACGAACTTGAAGCGCTCGCCGAGCGTCTTGCAGTGCTCTTCGACCGGACGCCACAGCGCCGGGTCGGGCGTGTTGTTGATGACGAGGATGCACTCGAAGTTCGGATATTCGAGCCGCGCCACCGCATCGAGCGTCTGCTTGAGCATCTCCGGCGGCTCGCGGTAGGCCGGGATGTGGATCGAGACCTTCGGCGCGAACGGCAGTTCCGGCACGAGCGGCGGCGATACGATCAGGCGGCGCGGCTTGCGGCCGAACGCGACGTTGGCGATCTCCTCGATGCGCTTCATCGCGATGAAGATCAGCGGGATCAGGAGCACGAGCGCGAGCCCGTAGGCGATGGCCGCGCCGGTCACGAAATAATGCCCGTTCCAATAGGCGAACAGGATCGCAAACCAGGCGCCGACGACGTGGGCGGCGGCTGCGAGCAGCGCGGTCTGGCCGACGGTCGCGCCGGCGAGCGAAAGGATCGGCAGCGACAGCAGCACGCCGATCAGCACCGCGATGCCGGCGAGCTTCCAATGATCGGGATCGGTGATCGGCCCGGTCCAGGAGAATTTCGGCTGCCGCGAGGTGTCGAACATGCCCCAGTAGGGGCCGACGCCGCCTTCGAACGTCTTCCACGGCTGGTCGTAGGCTTCGATGATGTTGTAGTCGATGCCGAGCGCCTCGGCGCGGGCGACAAAGCTGCGCAGCACGCGGGCCTGCACCAGCGGGTCGGGATTGGCGTCGCGGCGGTTATAGCCGGCGCTCGGCCAGCCGAACTCGGCGATCACGATGCGCTTGCCGGGATAGGCCTGCGCGAAGCTGATCGTAGATGCGGATCGCCTGGTCGACCGCGGCGGTTTCCGAGATGCCTTCCCAGTACGGCAGCACGTGGGCGGCGATGAAGTCGACGGCCGAGGCAAGCTCCGGATGCTCGATCCAGGCGCTCCAGATTTCGCCGGTGGTGACCGGGACCGAGTCTCGCGCTTGACGCGCTGGATCTTGCTGATGAGCTCGTCGATGGTCTGCTCGCCGCGATAGATCGTCTCGTTGCCGACCACGACGCTGTCGATGTTGCGATGCTTGCGCGCGAGATCGATGACCGCGCGCATTTCGCGCTCGTTGCGCTCGGTGTTCTTGTCGATCCAGGCGCCGACCGAGACGCGCAGCCCGAACTCGCGGGCGATCTCGGGCACGAGCTCCGCGCCGCCGGTCGAGGAATAGGTGCGGACCATCCGGGTGTAGGGCGCGATGGCCTTCAGATCGGCGCGGATTTGCTCCGGGCTCGATGGCCGGCCGCTGTCGGGATGGGTGTCGAACGGCGTGTAGGAGACGCTGGCAAGCTGGCCGTTGAAGGCGGGAGCACTGATGACGTCCCGCGAAACAGCCCACACGCTGGCATGAATGCAAGCGATGAGAACGCCGACAACAGCGACGAAGCGCATCAAAGCGACCAAACGGGGCTTAGAACTTCTGGCGCCGACCCGTCCCCTGGGTGGGCCATTGCTGCGAGGCAGCATACCTCGTGAGAGGCCATAACACTATACTTTCGACGTCATGGCGAATTGATGACGGACGCCGTCCGTGCGCCCCTGCGCCTAACGCGCTTCCTTGTTCGCGGGTTCCGGCCGCGGCCGGCGCGGACGCTGAATTTTGTGCCGGTCGGGGCGGCCGACGTGCCGGAGCCGCTCCGGACGACGCCGGGGCCGCCGCGGCGGGCGCCGCTGCGGCCGCTTGCGACGGCGGTCGGGATTCAGCCAGCAGGAATGCACCCTGGCGTTGAGGCTCTGGGGCGATTTCGGGTCGATATTGGTGCCCTGGCGGACGACGCAGCGGAACGCCGCCTGGATATGGGGGCCGGGGCAGCCGAACCGGTCGTAAAG
This sequence comes from uncultured Alphaproteobacteria bacterium, assembly GCA_963850885.1. Classification (GTDB taxonomy): domain Bacteria; phylum Pseudomonadota; class Alphaproteobacteria; order Rhizobiales; family Xanthobacteraceae; genus Z2-YC6860. The sequence goes on from CAWKOD010000046.1 coordinate 9,862, forward strand.
GTCGAGATGGCGGAAGGCGGTGTCCATGTCGTCCCGCCACAGCAGCCCCACCACCCGGCGGCCGAGCCAGACGCATTCCGGGTTGCCGGCCGGGCCGGTCACCAAGCGGGTGGCTTCGGCGAACTCGTCGACCTGGCGCTGGGCTTCCTTGGCGGGATCGGCCGGCTGGGCCGCGGCCGGCTTGTCGCCGCTCTTGGCATCGCCGCTCTGGGCGAAGGCGGGCAGGGAGGCAAACACAGACGCCGCCGCAAGCAGGACGGCGAGGCTGAGACGCACAGAAGAAGGACATGGCCGGACCGGTTGAGTTTGGGTCGTTGTTGTTTCGCGAATGGCGTGTCGCGTTATCTGAACACCGAATGGGTCCGATTTGCGGCCTGCGCCGCGCGAACCTGTGGCAGATGAGATTGCCAAACCTGCAGCCGTTTGTCCAGCGTCCGACGTACTCTTGATTAAAGTGTCGCAGCGTGTCAGCGGAGCCGAGCATGCGGCGCGGCATCTCGCGGCCGGATCGAAGATGCATAAACCTGTCAGTCTGTTCACTTTGACGGCCGCGATCATCGTCGCGGCGTGGTGGTGGCTCGGCGCCGCGGTGCCGATGCCGCCGTCGCCGCTCGATCCCGGCGAGAAGCTCTATTGCGTTTCCTATGCGCCGTTCCGCGGCGCGCAGACCCCGCTCGATCTCTCGACCAAAATCGAGCCCGCGCAGATCGAAGAGGATCTCGCGCAATTGGCGAAGGTGACCGATTGCGTTCGCACCTATTCGGTCGATTTCGGTCTCGATCAGGTTCCCGAAATCGCGCAACGGCACGGCCTGAAGGTGCTGCTCGGGCTCTGGGTGTCGAGCCACACCGACCGCACGCAGTATCAGATCAGCACCGGCGTTGCGCTGGCGAACCGGTTTCCGGACGTGGTGCGCGCGGTCATCGTCGGCAACGAGGCGCTGCTGCGCGGCGAGGTGTCGCCGGCCATGCTGGCCGAAACGATCCGCGGCGTGAAGTCGCGGGTCAAGATGCCGGTGACCTACGCCGACGTCTGGGAGTTCTGGCTGCGCTATCGCGAACTCGCAAGCGCGGTGGATTTCGTCACCATCCACATCCTGCCGTACTGGGAGGACGATCCGGTCGCGGCGCGCGCCGCCGCCGATCACGTCGATGCGATCCGCAAGCGCGTGGTCGAAAACTTTCCCGGCAAGGAGATCGTGATCGGCGAGGTCGGCTGGCCGAGCGCCGGCCGCATGCGCGAGGGCGCGCTGCCGTCGCCGGCCAATCAGGCGCGCGTCATCGCCGACGTGCTCGAGCGCGGCAAGCGGGAGCGTTTCCGCGTCAACGTGATCGAGGCGTTCGACCAGCCGTGGAAGCGCGCGCTGGAAGGCACCGTCGGCGGCCATTGGGGCCTGTTCGACGACGCAACGCGAGCGCAGAAATTCGTCTGGGGGCAGCCGGTGTCGAACCATCCGCATTGGCCGTGGCAGGCCGCGGGCGGCGTCGTGCTGGCGGCTTTGGTGTTCGCGGCGGCGATGCTGCGCGGCCGCGCACGGCGGGCGCGACGAGATCGGTCTCGGCGCGTGGCTCGCGGTTGCGTTGAATGCGGCCGTCGCCGGCGTGCTGGCCGGATGGACCGTCGAGAATGTGCCGATCGAAAGCCTCGGCATCGGCGGCTGGCTGCGCTGGCTTTCGTTCGCCGCGCTTGCGATCGCCGCGCCGATCGCGGGCGCCGCGGCCATGGCTGTGCCGATGCGGTCCGCCGGCGTTTGCCAGGATCATCGGGCCGAAAGCCGGATCGCGCGCGCGATCCGCTGGCGCTGACGCTCGGAGTCCTGCTGATGGCGCTGACCGTGCTGGCGGTGCAGTCGGCGCTCGCGCTGTCGTTCGATCCGCGCTACCGCGATTTTCCGTTCGCGCCGCTGACCGCGGCGGCGCTGCCGTTCCTGCTGCTGAGTTTCGTCGCTGCCGCGCGCGGCCGGCGCGCGGCCGCTCGCGGAAACGGTCGCGGCTGCGGTGCTGGCGCTGTGCGCCGTCTTCATCGTCTGGAACGAGACGCTCGCCAACTGGCAGGCGCTGTGGTTTGCCGCGGCGCTCGCGCTGCGTGGCGTTCAGCTTGCTTCGGGCACGGGCCGCGCCAGGCTGAGGATCAGCAGCGCCACGGCGAGCGCGGACAGCGCCGTGTTGTAGAGCACGATGCCGGCGCCGCCCGCGAGCAGCGCGAGCGCCCAGAACACGACCGACGGCCGCAGCAGATTGAGCAGCGCCGCGCCGAGCGCGACGATGCCGAACACCTGCGGCGTGAACAGCGCGATGGCGGTGCGGCGGTTGGCGCACAGCCAGTTCGCGCCGCCGCCCTCGCAGGCGATGCCGACCGCCGATTGCTCGATCACCCGGTAGCGCATGAAGAAGCCATAGGCGAGCGCGGCCAGCGGCAATGGCGGCGAGGCAGGCGGCTTGGCGCGGCGTCGGGCGAAACAGCGGCCGGCTCATGCCAGCGATTATGCCGGAGGATCAGCGGCCGGCGAGCCGCTGTCCGTCGAACACCGCGGGCGCGCAGATCGCGCCCGCCGCCGTCATGCTGGCGCAGAGCCGGGCCGCCGCCGCGGCGTTGGGGACGGGCCCGGCGATCAGGCGCAATTCCATGCCACCCGGGCGGGGCCGTTCGCGCATCTGCACGACCGGCCGCAGGCCTTCGAGCAGCGGGCCGTGCCGGCGGAGCGCCGCGGTCCAGGCGGTGCGCAGCGCCTCGACCGTGGTGGCGCTGCCGAGGTCGAGGCCGAATTCGGTTTTGCCGGCGCTGGCCCCGGGCGGTTGCGGCGGCATCGGGATGCTCGACGTGAGGTCCTCGTCCGGCGCGCTCCTGGTTGGCGGCGGCTCCGCCGGAGCGGCGCTGGGCGCGGGGGCGACGCTGGGGCAGGGCATTGGGGCCAGGCTGGGCGAGGCTGTCCGCGCAGCCTTCTCGACCCGGGCGATCGAGCCGGTGATGCCGTCGATGCTCTGTTCGAGCGTGGCGACGCGGGCCGAGCAGCCGGTCGCGGTCGGCCGCGAGCGAGCGCACGGTCTCGGCCAGCCGGCGGCCTTCCCGGGCGTCGAGCGGGCGGATCGGCTTGACGCCCGTCGGCATGAGGACTTCGTGGATTTCAGCAAAGGCCACAATGCAGGCGGTCGCGGCCGATCTCGGTCGTGCCGGCATAGAGGCGCAACGAACAGCGCGCCGGCGGCGGACAGGCCCCAGAGGGCCAGCCGCCACAGGTCGCGCATGCCGAATTTCGGCTGCGACTGGCGCCAATTGCCGCGCTGGGTTCCGGTTTCGCCAGCGCCTCGTGTTCGCTGCGCCGAATCACCTTGTTGAAAACGTTAGCAGATTCGTCCCGAACGTGCTCCTTTCCATGCATCCTGCTATGACGCCGCGACCTGCAGACGGAGTCGAAATGAGCGGGCGAACCTGCCTGACGATCGTGCTCGCGGCCGGCGAAGGCACGCGAATGCGGTCGTCGCGGCCGAAGGTGCTGCATGAGGTGGCGGGCCGTTCGCTGCTCGGGCATGTGCTGACGGCGGCCGCGAACGGCCGTCGATCGCCGTGGTGGTCGGCCCCGACGCATGACGATGTTTCGGCCGAAGCGCGCGTGTTATGCGCCGCAGGCGCAGATCTTCGTGCAGGCGGAGCGGCGCGGCACCGCGCATGCGGTGCTGGCGGCGAAGGCGGCGATCGAACAGGGCGCCGACGACATCCTGGTGATCTTCGGCGACACGCCGCTGATCCGGCCGCAGACCCTGGCGAAGCTTCGCGCCGCGCTCGCCGGCGGCGCGGCGGTCGCGGTGCTGGGGTTCCGGCCCGCCGATCCGACCGGCTACGGCCGGCTGGTGACGCAGGGCGGCGAACTGCATTGCCATCGTCGAGCACGCCGACGCGACGCGAGAGCGAGCGCGCCATCGCGCTCTGCAACGGCGGGCTGATGGCGTTCGACGGCAAGGTGGCGCTGCAAATCCTGGAGCGCATCGGCAATGCCAATCGCAAGGGCGAATTCTATCTGACCGACGCGGTGAAGATCGCGCGCGACATGAAGCGCAAGACGGTCGCGCTCGAAGTGACGGAGGATGAAGTGAGCGGCATCAACACCAAGGCGCAACTCGCGGCGACGGAGGCCACCATGCAGCAGCGCTTGCGGCAGGCGGCGCTCGAGGCCGGCGTCACGCTGGTGGCGCCCGAGACGGTGCATCTGGCGGCCGACACCAAGCTCGGCCGCGACGTCACCATCGAGCCCTATGTGGTGTTCGGCCCCGGCGTCACGGTCGAGGACGGCGCCACCATCCGCTCGTTCTCGCATCTGGCCGGCGCCCATGTCGGCAAGAACGCCATCGTCGGTCCCTATGCGCGGCTTCGTCCCGGCGCGAAGCTCGAAGAGGGCGTCCACATCGGCAATTTCGTCGAGGTCAAGGAGGCGACGATCGAGGCCGGCGCCAAGGCCAACCACCTGAGCTACATCGGCGACGCCCGGGTCGGCGCGGGCGCCAACATCGGCGCCGGCACCATCACCTGCAACTACGACGGCGCGGCCAAGCATCGCACCGACATCGGCAAGGGCGCCTTCATCGGCTCGAATTCGGCGCTGGTGGCGCCGGTCAAGATCGGCGACGGCGCCTATGTCGGGTTCCGGCTCGGTCATCACCGCGCGACGTGCCGGCCGATGCGCTGGCGCTCGGACGGGGCCGGCAAACCGTTAAGGAAGGCTGGGCCAAGCGCTTGCGGGACCTCAAGTCGCTAGGCAAAAAGAAGGGGTAAGCATCGGATCTGGTTACGATTTAAGTCGATCTCGCCATGCATGACGACCCTGATTTTGTCACATCCGGACATGCATTGTGATTTTCCGGAAACCGGCGCCGGCGCATAACAAGTATCGCGCCGAATGCGGCGAGGGGGATTAGCGACCTTGTGCGGGATTGTTGGGATTCTCGGCCGTGAGCCGGTGGCGGGGCAGCTCGTCGATGCGCTCAAGCGCCTCGAATACCGCGGCTACGATTCCGCCGGCGTCGCCACGCTCGAGCACGGCGCGCTGACGCGCCGGCGCGCCGAGGGCAAGCTCCGCAATCTCGAGACGCGGCTGCAAAGCGAGCCGCTGCAGGCACCATCGGCATCGGCCACACCCGCTGGGCGACCCACGGCAAGCCGACCGAGAACAACGCGCATCCGCACGCCACCGAAAAGCTCGCGGTCGTGCACAACGGCATCATCGAGAACTTCCGCGAGCTGCGCGAAGAGCTGGAGAAGAAGGGCGCCGACGTTCCGCAGCGAAACCGACACCGAGGTGATCGCGCATCTCGTCACCGACGAGATGAAGAGCGGCAAGTCGCCGGTCGAGGCGGTGAAGGCGGCGCTGCCGCGGCTGCGCGGCGCGTTCGCGCTCGCCTTCCTGTTCGCCGGCGAGGAAGATCTTCTGATCGGCGCCCGCAAGGGCTCGCCGCTCGCGGTCGGCTACGGCGACGGCGAGATGTATCTCGGCTCCGACGCGATTGCGCTCGCGCCGTTCACCGACACCATCAGCTATCTCGAAGACGGCGACTGGGCCGTGGTGACGCGCAAGGGCGTCGAGGTGCACGACGCCAAAGGCCAGGTGGTCGAGCGCGCGGTGCTGAAATCGAATGCGTCGGCGTTCCTGGTCGACAAGGGCAACCACCGCCATTTCATGGCGAAGGAAATCCACGAGCAGCCCGAGGTGGTCGGCCACACGCTCGCGCATTACCTCGACATGGGCAACGAGCGGGTGTCGCTGCCGATGAAGCTGCCGTTCGATTTCAAGAACATCGAGCGGGTGGCGATCTCGGCCTGCGGCACGGCCTACTACGCGGGCCTCGTCGCCAAATACTGGTTCGAGCGCTTCGCGCGGCTGCCGGTCGAGATCGACGTCGCCTCCGAGTTCCGCTACCGCGAAGCGCCGTTCGATCCGGGCAATCTCGCGGTGTTCGTTTCGCAATCGGGCGAGACCGCCGACACGCTGGCGACGCTTGCGCTACGCCAAAGAGCAGAAGCAGCACGTGCTTTCGATCGTCAACGTGCCGACCTCGACGATCGCCCGCGAGAGCGACGTGGTGATGCCGACGCTGGCCGGGCCCGAGATCGGCGTCGCCTCGACCAAGGCGTTCACCTGCCAGCTCGCGGCGCTGCTCTGCCTCGCCATCGCGGCCGGCCGCATCCGCGGCATTCTGTCGGAGGAGGACGAGCGCAATCTCGTCCGCGCCATGATCGAGGTGCCGCGCCACCTCTCCGAGGCGCTTCGGCTGGAGCCGCAGATCGAGGCGCTGGCGCGCGATCTCGCCAAATCCAAGGACGTGCTCTATCTCGGCCGCGGCACGGCCTATCCGATCGCGCTCGAAGGCGCGCTGAAGCTGAAGGAAATTTCCTACATCCACGCCGAAGGCTACGCGGCGGGCGAGCTCAAGCACGGGCCGATCGCGCTGATCGACGAGACCATGCCGGTGGTCGTCGTCGCGCCGTTCGACAAGAGCGCCGCGGCGCGAGGGCGTGTTCGAGAAGACCGTGTCGAACATGCAGGAGGTGGCGGCGCGCGGCGGCAAGATCATCCTGATCACCGATCCGAAGGGCGCGGCCGAAGCCAGCGCGCTGTCGCTTACCACGCTGGTGCTGCCCGACATGGCGACGACCGTTACGCCGATCGTCTATGCCATCCCGGTGCAGCTCATCGCCTATCATACCGCGGTGAACATGGGCACCGACGTGGACCAGCCGCGCAACCTTGCGAAGTCCGTCACCGTCGAGTGAGCGACAAGCGATGACGCTGAGCGACCAGAATGCCAGCCCGCCGCCGCCGCCCGGCGCGCCGCCGCATCACCAGTATCGTCGGCCGGCTGCGCAACTATTTCCTCACCGGTCTGATTCTGGTCGGGCCGATCTACATCACGATCAATCTGACCTGGTGGTTCATCAACTGGGTGGACGACGCGATGCGGCCGTTCATCCCGGTCAGCCTGCGCACCGAGACCTATCTGCCGTTCCGCGTGCCGGGCTACGGCTTGATCATCGCGCTCGTCGCGCTGACGCTGCTCGGCTTCCTGACCGCCGGCCTCGTCGGCCGCACCTTCGTCGAGTTCGGCGAGAACCTGCTCAACCGCATGCCGATCGTGCGGCCGATCTACAAGACCATGAAGCAGATCTTCGAGACGCTGTTCTCGAAGTCCGGATCGAGCTTCGGCAAGGTGGCGCTGGCGGAATTCCCGACCGGCATGTGGTCGGTGGTGTTCGTCGCCTCGCCGCCCAGCGCGGACATGGCGGCGCATCTGCCGGGCAGCGAATATGTGTCGTGCTTCCTGCCGTGCACGCCGAACCCGACCACCGGGTTCTTCTTCTACGCGCCGCGCGACAAGGTGATCGAGCTCGACATCACGGTCGAGCAGGCGATGACGTTGATCATGTCGGCCGGCATGGCGCAGCCCAACGGCGACGCGCAGAAGAAGCTCCGCGTGATCGAGAAGGGCCGCGCCGAGCCCATACGCGCTTGCCGCCTGAGGCGCGGCTAGGCTACCCGGGCGCAGCACGGGGGCTCAGATGAATTTCGCGCGATTCGTCCGATTTCGGAATACGTGACGTTTCGGCCGTGCCAGCCGGTCGGAGTATTGGTACTGGGTCTGTTCACGATCATCGGCGCATCGTACGGCATCTCGACAGCCGTTTTCCGAAACGATTTCCCGCCGATCAACGATCTGTTCCTGCCAGCCTGGCGTCCGTCGCTGCACGACATCGGCAAACCGGATGGTGGTGCTGATCGCTTACGATCATCGGATCATCGTGCTGATCGTCTGGGCCTGCCAGAAAAGCGATGCCGGCCCCAACGCCTATGGGCCGAGCCGGCACGGCTGACTAGCCGCCCGCAGCAGCCTGATCGCCTCGTCGCGCTCGAACAGATAGAGCAGATGGCGCAGCGCCTCGCCGCGCGGCGAGGCGAGATCGGGATCGCGCGAGAGCGTCAGCGCGGCGTCGTCGCGGGCCGGCGCGAGCAGCTTGCCGTGAAATTCGAGCCGCGCCACGCGAAAGCCCGGCATGCCGCTCTGCCGCGTGCCGAGCAGATCGCCTTCGCCGCGCAGTCGCAAGTCTTCTTCGGCGATGCGGAAGCCGTCCTCGGTGTCGCGCATGATGGCGAGCCGGGCCTTGGCGGTTTCGCCGAGCGGCGCGCGGTAGAGCAGCAGGCAGGTCGAGCGCTCGGAGCCGCGGCCGATGCGGCCGCGCAACTGATGGAGCTGGGACAGGCCGAAGCGCTCGGCGTGCTCGATCACCATGATGGTCGCGGCCGGCACGTCGACGCCGACCTCGATCACGGTGGTGGCGACCAGGAGCTGGCTCTCGCCGGTCGAGAACCGCGCCATGGCGGCGTCTTTTTCGCTGCCCTTCATCTGGCCGTGAACCAGATCGACCTTGGCGCCGAAATGCTGCTTGAGATCGGCGAAGCGCTCTTCGGCGGCGGCGAGATCGCTGGTTTCGGATTCCGCGACCAGCGGGCAGACCCAATAGACCCGCTTGCCTTCGTCGAGCGCGCGGCCGATGCCCTCAACCACTTCGTTGAGCCGGTCGAGCGCGATGGTGCGGGTGTCGATCGGCTGGCGGCCGGCGGGCTTTTCGCGCAGCTCCGAGATTTCCATGTCGCCGAAGTAGGTGAGCACGAGCGTGCGCGGGATCGGCGTCGCGGTCAGCACCAGCATGTCCACGGCCTCGCCCTTGCGGGCGAGCGCGAGGCGCTGATGCACGCCGAAGCGATGCTGTTCGTCGACGATGGCGAGCGCGAGATCGCGGAACGCTACCTCGTCCTGGAACAGCGCGTGGGTGCCGACCAGAAGATCGATCTCGCCGAGCGCCAGGCGTTCGAGCGTCTCGGCGCGCTCCTTGCCGCGCTCGCGGCCGGTCAGGATGGCAACGCGGATGCCGGCCTTCTCGGCGAGCGGCGCGATGGTGGCGAGATGCTGGCGCACCAGAATTTCGGTCGGCGCCATCAGCGCGGCCTGGCGCCCGGCCTCGACCACGGTCGCGGCGGCCAGCAGCGCCACCACGGTCTTGCCGGAGCCGACGTCGCCTTGCAGCAGCCGGATCATGCGCTGCGGGCGGGCCAGGTCGGTGACGATGTCGTCCACGGCGCGGCCCTGCGACGGCGTCAGCGAATAGGGCAGCGCGGCGGTGACCTTGGCGCGGAGCAGGCCTTCGCCCGAGCTGCCGCGGCCAGGCAGTTTGCGCTGATGGGCGCGAACCAGCGCGAGCGCGAGCTGGCCCGCCAGCAATTCGTCGTAGGCGAGCCGCGACCAGGCCTTGCCCTCGGGCAGGATGTCGGTGGGCTCGGCCGGATGGTGCAGGGTTTGCAGCGCGCCGGCGAAGGACGGAAAGCCTTCGCGTTGCAGCCAGGCGGCGTCCTGCCATTCCGGCAGCTTCGGGATTTTCGTCAGCGCCGCTTCCGCGGCCTTGCGCACCGGGTTGAGCGTCAGGCCTTCGGTCAGCGGATAGACCGGCTCGACCATCGGCAGCTTGTCGAGCTCGGCTTCGCTCACCACGCGGTCGGGATGCACCATCTGCAGCATGCCGTCGTAGAGCGCGGTCGTGCCCGAGACGTAGCGAAGCTCGCCGACCGGAAAGAGCTTTTCGAGATAGTCGCGCTTGGCGTGGAAGTAGGTGAGCGTCAGCGTGCCGGTGTCGTCATAGGTTTCGATGCGATAGGGCAGGCGCGGACGGTTCGGCGGCGGCGGCCGGTGGCTGTCGACCGTCACCGCGACGGTCGCGACCGAGCCCGGCACCACGTCGCGCAATTTGGGCCGCGAGCGGCGGTCGATGGTGCCGGTCGGCAGATGGAACAACAGATCGATGACGCGCGCCGGCGTGTCCTCGCGGCCGAACAGCGTGCGGTAGAGCTTCTCGAGCTTCGGCCCGACGCCGGGAAGCGTGGTCAGCGCGGCAAACAGCGGATCGAGCAGCGAGGGGCGCATGGCGCCACGCTGCACGGGTTTTTGACGCGCTTCAACAAGGGCACTGTTATTGGGCATGAACTTTTGGGAAAACTTGTGCCCGCGTTTCGGGATCGTGCTTACAATGGTGAAGAAGTGGAGAACAACATGTCGAAGCGTTGGCTGCTGGGCGGCGGTTGTGCTGGCGCTGCCGGGCGTCGCACTGGCGCAGGACTACCCGAGCCGCCCGGTCAGCATGGTGGTGGCCGCCGCGGCCGGCGGGCCGATCGACGTGTTCACCCGGATCATGGCCGAGCGCATGAGCCCGATCCTCGGCCAGCGCGTGGTGGTGGAAAACGTCGGCGGCGGCGGCGGCACGCTCGGCGGCCAGCGCGTCGCCCATGCGGCGCCCGACGGCTACACGACGTTGCTCGGCACCATCGCGACCCACGCCAATCCGCAACTCTATGGCGACAAGCCGCTGTACGATCCGCTGAGCGATTTCGTGAAGGTGGCGCTGATCGCGGAAATCCCGCTGGTCGTCATCGTGCGGCAAGGATTTCCGAGCGAACACGTTCCAGGAGTTCATGGCCTATGCCAAGGCCAATCCCGGCAAGCTGAACTACGGCTCGGCGGGCGTCGGCTCCGCCTCGCATCTCGGCTGCGTGATGCTCGACCAGGCGATGGGCACCAATGCCCAGCACGTGCCGTATCGCGGCACCGGGCCTGCGATGCAGGATCTGATCGGCGGGCGCATCGATTTTCTCTGCGACATCGCGGTGACGGCGGTGCCGGCCATCAAGGGCGGCACCGTGAAGGGGCTGGCCACGCTCGCCGGCCGCCGCATGGCGGTGCTGCCGGATATGCCGACGGCGGCCGAGAGCGGATTGCCGTCGCTGCGCGCCTACACCTGGACGGCGCTGTTTCTGCCGAAGGGCACGCCGGCGCCGATCGTGGCAAAGCTGAACGCCGCGACCGTCGCCGCGATGAACGGGCCGGGGTTGACGGAGCAACTGGACGAACTCGCCGCGACCCTGGTGACGCCGGAGCGGCGGACGCCGGCCTATCTCGCCGGCTTCGTGAAGGCCGAATGGGACAAGTGGGGCGCGGCGATCCGCGCCGGAGGGGCCATTCCGAAGTGAGCCTGCGCACCACGGCCTTCGCTCTTGGACTCGTCGCGCTCGCGGGCCTGGCGGCGCATGATCGCGCTGCCGCGCAATCGCCGAAGCCGCTGCCCGACACGGTCGACGCCTACGGCATCGTGTTCGACCAATGGGTCAAGGACTACGAGCCCAAGACCGCGATCCTGGTGGTGCGCCGCGGCGGCAAGACCGTGTTCGCCAAGGGTCACGGCGCCGATCCGCAGAAGCCGACGCTGATCGCGAGCCTGTCGAAGGCGATCACCGGCGCCTGCATCGCGACGCTCGTCCGCGACGGCAAGCTCAGCTTCACCACGCCGCTCCGCGATGCGCTGCCGCAGTTCTTCAAGCAATACGGCGCGCCGGTCGATCAGCGTCTCAACGACGCGACGGTCGAGGAGCTGCTGGTGCACCGCGCCGGGTTGCGCGGCAACGCCGACGACGATTCGATCTACGGCATCTTCGCCAAGCGCGCCAGCGGCGGCCATGGCTGGCAGGCCGCGCCGAAGACCGTGCTCAGCGAATATCTGCTGAAGGACCGGCTCGCCCGGCATCCGGGCGGCCGCTACTCCTACAGCAACACCGGCTACGAAATTCTGTCCGCGATCATCGAGGAGCAGACCGGCAAGTCCTACGAGGACTATTGCGGCGAGGCGGTGTTCGGCGAGCTCGGCCTCGCCGTGCCGAAGCTGCATCCCGATTGGCGGATGCTCGCGGGCATGGGCGGCTGGTTCATTCCCGGACCCGACTATCTGGCCTTTCTCGACATTTTCGATCCCGAGCAATCCGTTTCTCGGCGACACCGTCAAAGCCTGGATCGATCAGGCGCAGACCCGCTGGACGCCGACCAACCGCGACCGCTGGTACAGCCTCGGCGTGAACACCTGGGCGGGCGCGCGGCCGCTGGGCGGTGTCGCACGGCGGCATCCTGCATTCGCGTGGCAAGAATCCCCAGGGCGAGCCGATCGAGGGCTCGATCGTCAGCCACGCGTTCCGGGCCGCCGACGGCATCGCGGTGTTCATCGCGCTGGAATGGTCGCCGGAAGCCGAAGTGTCGCTGAACGCCTTGCGGAAGGTGATCGGCGAAACCCACAAGGTGGTCAAAACGCTGCCGTAATGGCGCGTTGCCGCTCGTCTGCAGTTCGCCCTATATAAATCCCGCACCCGGCACCCGCCGGGTTTTTGGCGTTGGAGAATTCATGACCGGAAGCTCCCGATCGAGCGACGGCCTCGACCCGCGAAGGCGGCGGCTGTTGTTCCGGTCCTGGCATCGCGGCACCCGCGAGGCGGATCTGATCATGGGCCGCTTTGCCGACGTGCATATCGAGGCGTTCAGCGACGCCGAACTCGACCAGTACGAGCATCTGCTCGACGCGATCGAGACCGACCTGCTGGCCTGGGTGACCGGCGTCGCCGACGTGCCGGCCGAGCACGACACCGCGATGTTCCGCCGCGTCCGCGATTTCCATCTCCAGGCGTAACCGATGGCGAAAATGCCGACCAAGTCTCCCGCCGAACTGCTGGCGCCCGACCGGCCGCTGACGCTGTCGAACGTCGCCGACGGCGCCGAAGGCCTGGTGATTTCCGATCTTGCCCGCGCGGTCGCGGCGCGAACCAATCCGCCGGCAACGAGCGCGCTGGTGATCTGCCGCGACGGACCGCGGATGGCGGCGCTCGCCCGCGCGCTTTCGTTCTTCGCGCCCGACATCGACGTGCTGCAATTCCCGGCATGGGACTGCCAGCCGTACGACCGCGTCTCGCCGCACGGCGCCATCGTGGCGCAGCGCATGACCGCGCTGTCGCGGCTCGCCCGCGTCAAAGGCCGCGAGAAGCCCGCGGTGGTGCTGACCACGGTCAACGCCGCGCTGCAGCGCGTGCCGGCCCGCGACCTGATCGGCAAGCAGGCGCTGTCGGCCGCGCCCGGCAACGTGCTCGGCATGGAAGGCATCATCCGCTGGCTGGAGCTGAACGGCTTCAACCGCGCCTCGACGGTGCGCGAGTTCGGCGATTACGCGGTGCGCGGCGGCATCCTCGATCTGTTCGCCTCCGGCATGGACCTGCCGGTGCGGCTCGATTTCTTCGGCGACACGCTGGAAACCATCCGCAGCTTCGATCCGGAGACGCAGCGCACCGTGATGGACATGCGCGCGCTCGATCTCGTTCCGGTCGCCGAATTCCAGCTCATGACCGACACGATCCGGAAATTCCGCACCGGCTATGTGGCGGCGTTCGGCGCCGCCGATCCCGAGGACATGCTGTACGAGGCGGTGAGCGAAGGCCGCCGCTATCCCGGCATGGAGCACTGGCTGCCGCTGTTTCACGACAAGCTCGACACGCTGTTCGACTACGTGCCGGGCGCGCCGGTGATCCTGGAGGCGCAGGCCGAGGACGTCGCGCGCGAGCGGCTGTCGCAGATCAAGGACTACTACGAGGCGCGCAAGGAGGCGCTCGCCGACAAGAGCGGAACGCTCTACAAGCCGCTGCCGCCGGACCGGCTCTATCTGCCGGAAGCCGAATGGGCCGAGCGGCTGAAGACCGCGGCGCTGGCGCGGCTGACGCCGTTTGCGGTGCCGGAGGAGGGCGGCGCGACGGTCGATGTCGGCGCGCGCGCCGGCCACAATTTTTCGTCGGAGCGGGCGGAAAATGCCGCCGGCGTGTTCGATGCGGTGAGCAAGCACGTGCAGTCGCTGCAGGCCGCGGGCAAGCGCGTCGTCATCGCGCTGTGGAGCGAAGGCGCGCGCGAACGCATGAAGCACGTGCTGACGGAGCACGGCCTGCACAATCTGTCGCCGGCCGGCTCATGGCCGGAGGCGCTGGCGCTGCCGAAGCCGCAGGTCGCGCTCGCGGTGCTGGGCCTCGAAGGCGGCTTCGAGACCGCGGATGTCGCCGTCGTCAGCGAGCAGGACATTCTGGGCGACCGGCTGGTGCGGCCGCGCCGCGCGGCGAAGCGCTCGGACAATTTCATCGCCGAGGTGACGAGCCTTTCGGCCGGCGATCTCGTCGTCCATGTCGATCACGGCATCGGCCGCTTCATCGGATTGCAGAACATCGAGGCCGCCGGCGCGCCGCACGACTGCCTGGAAATCCACTACGCCGGAGAGCGCCAAGCTCTATCTGCCGGTCGAGAACATCGAGCTTTTGTCGCGCTACGGCTCGGAGGACACCGACGTCGAGCTCGACCGGCTCGGCGGCACCGGCTGGCAGACGCGCAAGGCGCGGATGAAGAACCGCATCCGCGAGATCGCCCACGAGCTGATCAAGATCGCGGCCGAGCGGAAGCTTCGCGAAGCGCCGCGGCTCGTCGGTCGCGGTCGGCGCATCCGACGAATTCGCCGCGGGCTTTCCCTACGAGGAAACCGACGACCAGCAGACCGCGATCGACGCCACGCTCGACGATCTCGCCAACGGCCGCCCGATGGACCGGCTGATTTGCGGCGACGTCGGCTTCGGCAAGACCGAAGTGGCGCTGCGCGCGGCCTTCGCCACGGTGATGGGCGGCAAGCAGGTGGCGGTGGTGGTGCCGACCACGCTGCTTGGCGCGGCAGCACACCAAGACCTTCACCGAGCGTTTCAAGGGTTTTCCGGTGCAGATCGGGCAGGCGTCGCGGCTCGTGTCGTCGGCGGAACTGAGCCGCGTCAAGAAGGGCATCGCCGACGGCCAGATCGACATCGTGGTCGGCACCCACGCGCTGCTCGGCAAGGCCATCAAGTTCAAGGACCTCGGCCTGGTCGATCGTCGACGAGGAGCAGCACTTCGGCGTGGCGCACAAGGAGCGGCTCAAGACGCTGCGCGCCGAGGTCCATGTGCTGACGCTGACGGCGACGCCGATCCCGCGCACCCTGCAACTGGCGCTGACCGGCGTGCGCGACCTGTCGATCATCGCCTCGCCGCCGGTCGATCGGCTCGCGGTGCGCACCTTCGTGTCGCCGTTCGATCCGCTGATCGTGCGCGAGGCGCTGCTGCGCGAGCGCTATCGCGGCGGCCAGTCGTTCTACGTCTGCCCGCGGATCGAGGACCTGGCCGGCGCCAAGGATTTCCTCGACAAGAACGTGCCGGAGGTGAAGGTCGCGGTCGCGCACGGCCAGATGCCGTCGCAGGTGCTCGAAGACATCATGTCGGCGTTCTACGACGGCAAGTACGACGTGCTGCTGTCGACCACCATCATCGAATCCGGCCTCGACATCCCGACCGCGAACACCCTGATCGTGCATCGCGCCGACATGTTCGGCCTGGCGCAGCTCTATCAGTTGCGCGGCCGGGTCGGGCGCTCGAAGCTCCGCGCCTATGCGCTGTTCACGCTGCCGGAGAAAAAGAAGATCACCGCCCAGGCCGAGCGGCGGCTCAAGGTGCTGCAATCGCTCGATACGCTCGGCGCGGGCTTCCAGCTCGCCTCGCACGATCTCGACATCCGCGGCGCCGGAAATCTTCTGGGCGACGAGCAGTCCGGCCACATCAAGGAGGTCGGCTTCGAGCTCTACCAGCAGATGCTGGAGGAGGCGGTGATGTCGCTCAAGGCCGGCATCGCCGCGCCGGTCGCCGACCGCTGGTCGCCGCAGATCACCATCGGCACGCCGGTGCTGATCCCGGAGGATTACGTCGCCGACCTGTCGGTGCGGCTCGGCGCTTTACCGGCGGCTCGCCGACATCGAGGACGAGCAGGAGATCGAGGCGTTCGGCGCCGAGCTGGTGGACCGCTTCGGCAAGCTGCCGGAGGAGGTCGAGCACCTGCTCAAGATCGTCGCCATCAAGTCGCTGTGCCGGCGCGCCAATGTCGAGAAGATCGAGACCGGGCCGAAGGGCGCGGTGCTGTCGTTCCGCGACAACAGCTTCGCCAATCCGGAAGGGCTGATCGCCTTCATCGGCAAGCAGGGCGCCGCGGCGCGGGTGCGGCCGGACATGAAGGTCGTGCTGTTCTACGACTGGGAGAAGCCGGCGCAGCGGCTGCACGGCACCACGGCGGTGCTGCGCAATCTCGTGCGCATCGCCGAGCAGGCCAAGGCGGCGTAGCAGCCGTCAGACGCGAAATTTCGCCATCATGTCCTCTTCCGGATCGGCGCCGAGGCCGGGCCGGTCGGCACCTCGACCGCGCCGTTCACGTCGGGCACGGTCTTCGCATAGGGAACCCAGGCGACGTCGGCGAACATGCGCTCGAGCGGCACCTCGCGCTCCTTGCAGGCGATGCAGTGCAACGTCGCAAGATAGCCCGGGCCAAAATAGAACATGTGCGGCACGCAGGTGACGCCGGCCTTCTCGGCTTCCGTCGCGATGCGGAACAGCTTCGTGATGCCGCCGATCTTGTTGACGCTGGGCTGCACGAAATCGACCGCGCCCGCCGCGATCATCTTGCGGAAGTCGGAAGCGCTCGTGGCGTTCTCGCCCATCGCGATCGGCACGCCGGTTGCCTTGCGCAGTCTTGCCGCCGACTCGAAGTCCTCAGGCGGCCAGATCGGCTCCTCGACCCAATGCGGGTTCGACGCCTTCATGGCGGCGACCGGCGCGTCGGCCTCGCCCGGCAGCCAAGCGCAGTTGGTATCGACCTTGATCGGGATGCTCGGCCCGGTCACGGAGCGCGCCGCCGCGACCGCTTCCGGCGTTCGCTCGTGCAGCTTGATGTGGCGATAACCGCGCTCCAGCGCGCGTGCGGTGTTGCGTTTCACGTTCTCGACATTGCCGGCGTACTGGATCAGCGACGCGTAGGTTTCGACCCGCGTGCGCTTGGGACCGCCCAGGAGCTTGGACACGGAGACGCCTTCGAGCTTGCCGCGGATGTCCCACAGCGCAATGTCGAGGCCGCTGATCGCGTGCATGATCACGCCGGCACGGCCGAGGCCATGCAGCAGGCGCTCGATGCGGGACGTCAGTTCCGGGTCGGTCGGGTCCTGGCCGACGGCAACGCGGCGAACGATCTCGACCGCGGCCACGGCGGCGGCGCCGCTGAAGCCGTTGCACTCGCCCCAGCCGACCACGCCCTTGTTTGTCGCAACCCGCACGTAGACGGCCTCGACATGGGTGCGCGGACGTCCGGCGAACAAGGGCGGCTCCGCCCACATGTCGAGAGGGGTGCGAAGCTGGAAGGCGTCGACGGTCGTGATGGTGACGGGCATTTGCGTTCCCTCGATGTTGCAGGCTTTTCGGGCGCGCTATAGTGCCCGGCATGAGGCCATGCTGTAATCCGCCTTTTCGCAATTCTGCTTTGCCTCGCTGCCGCTTCGCCCACGCTGGCCCACACCGGCAGCGTGAGCGGCGGCTTCGCGGGCGGGCTGTCGCATCCGCTGTTCGGCCTCGACCATGCGGTGGCGATGGTGGCGGTCGGGCTGTGGGGCGCGTTTCTCGGCGCGCCGGCGATCTTCATCCTGCCGGTGGTGTTTCCGCTGGTGATGGCGCTCGGCGGGGTGCTCGGTATCCTCGGCGTGCCGTTGCCCGGCGTCGAGATCGGCATCGCGGTGTCGGCCGCAGTTCTCGGCATGATGGTGGCGCTCGCGGCGCGGCCGCCGCTCTGGGTTGCCGCAGCGATCGTCGGCGCGTTCGCGATCTGCCATGGCCACGCCCACGGCGCCGAGCTGCCGCCCGGCGCTGACGCCGTCGCCTATTCGGCGGGCTTCGTCATCGCGACCGGCGCGCTGCATCTCTGCGGCATCGCCTTCGGCCTGCTGGCGCGCTGGCCGACGGGCCGGATCGCGGTGCGGGCAGCCGGCGGCGTCATCGCCATCGCCGGGCTGGTGTTCCTCGGGCGGCTGCTATGACAGCGTTGTTCGCCGGACTGCTGCATCCGCTCGTCGTGCCCGCGCATGTCCTGGCCATCGCGGCGCTGGCGCTGCTGATCGGCCAGCAGGGTTGGCGGCGCAGTGTCCCTATTGCCTTCTCTGTTGCGGTGCTGATCGGCCTGGGCGCCATTGCACTGGCTTACGTGCCGAAGTTCACCGAAGAGACACTGCTCGCGCTCGCGGCCATCACCGGGCTGCTGGTGGCGCTGGCGCGGCCACTGCCGCAGGGGCTCAGGCGTGCTGCTGGCCGCAGCGATCGGGCTGTCGCTTGCGCTCGACTCGCCGCCCGAGGCGCTCGCGCTGATGCAGGCCAACCTGACCTTGCTCGGGACCGCGCTCGGCGCCGCATTGCTGCTGCTGGCTTTGCTGCAAGGCACGGCGCGGCTGCGCCATCACTGGCAGCGCATCGGCGCGCGGATTGCGGGCTCCTGGATCGCCGCCACCGCCATCCTGGTGCTGGCGCTGCGGCTGGTGCGTTAGGCTCTCGCGGCCCTGCGCTGCTCGGCCAGAAACTGCTCGCGGTTGACCGCGATCTGTTCGATCGCGTTGGCGAGCACCTCGGGCGACTGCGCGCCGGTGACCGCGGCAACGCCGCCGAGGATGAAGGTCGGCACGCCGTCGATGCCGGCGTCCTTGGCGGAATTGGCCATGCTCTCGATCTTTTCCACGTCGGCGTCGCTGGCCAGCATCTCGCGGGTCTTGTCTGGATCCATGCCGACGTCGGCTGCGGCTTTGACCAGCACCTCGAGGTCCGTGAGATCCGCGCCTTGGGTGAAATACAAGTCCATCAGGTGCTGCTTCATCTCGGCGGCTTTGCCGGCTGACTGCGCCCACAGGATCAGGCGGTGGCAGTCGAGCGTGTTGGGCTGCCGGCGCATCTTGTCGACCGCGTAGGTCAGGCCCTCGGCGGCGGCGGCCGCGGCGACCCGCCCGGCGATGGCGGTGTACTTGTCCGGCGAGCCGAACTTGGTGGTGAGATATTCGTCGCGGGTCATGCCCTCGCGCGGGACCCAGGGATTGAGGAAATAGGGGTGGAATCGCACCTCGACCGGAATATTGGGTTTTAGCGCCAAGGCTTTCTCAAGTCTACGCTTTCCGATGAAGCACCAGGGGCAGACCACGTCCGAGACGACGTCGATGGTGACAGGCGCGATGGTGTTGGCAGGGTCGGCGGTCTGGACGTCGGACATGGAGCGAGCCTTTCTGGCTGACCCCATTAGATTTAGGCGTCCGGTCAGGCGGCGGCAACCGGCCGTGGCGCCACTCGCGCCAGCAGCGTGTGCATGGTGTCGGCGGGCTTCAGCGTCGCCAACGTCACGGCGGGGCTGATGCCGGGCCGCTCGCGGTCGGCCCGCAGCATGGTGTGCTTGAGCACGCTCGCCAGCCTTCGCGCCGCCACGTGGGCGTCGCGAAGCTCAGTGTCGCCGAACGCGAACAGGATCGAACCGTCGTCCTGCCGGCAGGCAAAATCGAAGTTGCGGACCAGCCGGCTGATCAGGCGGGCGGCATCCATGCTGGTGCGGCGGTCGAGCGGTTCCTCGAAGAAGAAGCGGGCCAGCGACAACCGGGCGCCCCGCTCGCCGCAGTCCTCGATGGCGCGCGCGAGCGCTTCGCCGAAGGCGATCTCGTTGAACAGCCCGGTCTGGACGTCGATCATGCCCTTGCACTCGATCGAGTGGAGCAGGCGCTTGAGTGCGGTCTCGAGCGCCCGCATCCGGATGAATGGGACCGCGCGGGCCATCAGGACCGCGGGATCGCGGGCGCGGACGAAATTCGGCAGCTTGCCGGCCTCAGAACCGGCGCCCAGCACCGCCACCGGCAGGTCGCGGAAATGCGCGTCCTCGGCCAGCACTGCAAGGAAGGCGTCAACCGAACCGGCGGCGAGGCCATCGCCGATGACGATGCCGTCGACCTCGCGGGCCTTGAGACAGCCGGCGCCCTGATCGATGCTGAGCGCGCCGATCACGCCCATCCGTTCACCGACCGCGACGCTCAAGGTGGCGTGGTGGCGGCCGCGGCCGATCAGCAGCACCGTGGCATCGTCGAGCGGATCGCCGGCCGGCAGTTCGGCCACGATGTTGCGCTCGTCCTGCAGCGACTTGGCCCGGCCGATCACGGTCGAATGCAAGGTCCGAAGCCGCAGCGCCGAGGCGACGCGCGCGATCAACTGCTCGACCGGTGCATCGTTGGGGACCGACAGCGCCTCGGGCACCGCAGGCGCAGTGTTGTCGCGGACGCGGATGATCATCGGGATGAAGGGCGCGGCCGTGGCGACGTGACGGGCGATCGCCGCCGCGGCGTCGCTGTCGGCGCCATCCGGCTCCGACAGCACGATGACGGAAGGCTTGACCTCCGTTGCCGCGGTCGCCGCGCCGGCCCAGGATGTCTCAATGACGGGAAACGCACCGGCATCGGCGAAGGCTTGCGCCAAACCGCCGGCAGGCCTGTTGGCGACGATGAGGATTGGACCTTGCAGCGACATTTTGGCGAAACGAACCCGACGGCGAAGGGTGCAAGCCTACGCGTTCGCCATTAACGCCTCGTCAACAGCTCAGGCCGCTTTGGGGTTGCTGTCGTGAAACGCATCCACGATGAGCGGATTGACGCCAAGCTCGGCCAATTCTGCGCGGGCGCCGCCGCTGCCGGAAATGCCGGCAAGACGATGCCCGGCCAGGGCATCGGGCAGGGCGGTGACAAAGGCGCTGCTGTCGATGCGCCGGACCAATCCCTCCAACTCGCTCAGCACAAAGCGATAGGAGCCGACGCTGACGACGCTCGGCGGCGGGCCGGTCACCTCAACGGTGCCCTCCGTCCAGTCGAGCCGGCAAGGATAGAAGGTGTCGACGAAGCCCTCGGCGTCGGCCTTGAGATGTGGTGTGCCGAGCCGAGCGGCACCGGGCGGGAAGGGATGGCGCGGCACCATCGGGCCGCGGAGTGCCAGCGTGCCGTTGCCGCTGCGTGCGATCTCCACGACGGGCACGGCGTGGGCCGAACTACTTGGCGCCGTCACCGCGAACGCCCGCAGTGGCACCGGCAGGCCGTCGGCAGCGCGGCGCGAGCCGACCACCGCCGTTTCGCCGAAGACCAGCATGTCGGTCAGCCTGGCGCTTGGATGTCGCCAGGCAACGCCGGCCGACAGCCGCTCCGGCGTCCGCCAGACTGCCAGCACGTTCTTGATTTCGGCAGCAGCCAGCAGGCCGGCGTCGGCGAGTTGCGGCACCAGTGCGCCCGGGACGACGATCGTGTCGCAACGATCGTCGCGGGATTGCGTGGCGAAGGCGTCGGCGTCGAAGCCGTGATGCAGCGATAGCGTGCCGCCGCTGAGCAGCCAGGGCATGACGGTCAGCGCGAGGCCTGCAAACGAGCCGGTGGCGCAGCAGCCGAGCAGATTTGCGTCGGGTTCGATGCCACCTTCGAGAAGCGCAGCAAGTCCGCCCGCGATCAGTTCGGCATGGTTGCGTGCCACCGGCGTGAGGCCGGCAGGCGTCACATCGAAGCTCACCAGCGCGACATGCGCCGCCGGGTTGCCCTCGCGTGCAAGTTCAAACTGCGGCTCGGCGGGTGCCTGGTGCAGGAGGTCGTCGAGCGCCGTGACGCCGTCCGGCAGATTGTTCCCGAAGCTGCAGACGTGGCGGATCGTAAAGGCCCCCGCCGCGACCTGCATCGCCGTCGCACAGGCATCGAAGTCACCGATGCGCGACGTGGTGACGATGGCCCTGGCGCCGAGCGGGCCGAGCGCGGCGGCAGCGTCGATGCTTCGCCACAGCAGCGGCAACGGAGCCGCGATCATGCCGGCGCGCAGGACGCCGAGAATTGTCAGTACGTTCTCGACCGTGTTGGGAAGCTGAACGCCGACGATGGAGTCGGTCTGCAAGCGGAGCTGACGCAGCTGGGACGCGATCGCGGAAATGGCGCGGTCGGCTTCCGCATAGGTCAGACGGCGCGGCGCGCCATCGGTGAAGCTCTCGCGGTTGGGCGGATCGGCGAGCGCGATAGCGTCGGGCCGTCGCGCGGCGGTGCGGCGGAACATGTCGTCGAGGGTCGCTGCCGGAATGATTTCGGTCTTGGGCGCCTTGGGATCGCCGAGGATCATTTGGCTGGCTCGTGCCACCAGGATTTCCGGTAAGTAGCCGAACAGCGAGGTCTCGGCCGGATGCGCGATCGTGGTCCAGCGCGCGACCCACTGCGCCGACAGGTGATAGAGCGGCACCACGTAAAATCCCGACATCAGCACGCGATCGAGCGCGCGGACCGCCGCGATGAATTCGTCGCGCTCATGGGCTTTCAAGAGCGCTGCGATCATGGCGTCGATCGCGGGGCTTTTGACGCCCATGTAGTTGCGCGTGCCCTCGGCATCGGCCGCGGCGGATGCCCAATAGAACGCCTGCTCGTTGCCGGGCGAGAGCGATTGGTCCCAGCGGTTTTCGATCATGTCGAAATCGTACGTGAGTCGCCGCCGGTCGTATTGCACGGCGTCCACAACGCGCACCCGTGCGGCGATGCCGGCGCGCTTGAGGTCGCGCTGGAAGGCGAGGGCGAGACGCTCCTGATCCCGGGTGGTGACCAGGACTTCGAAGCCGAGCGGCTGTCGCGTCGCGCGCGACCGCAGCACGGTGCCGTCGAGCGCGTAGCCCGCAGACTCCAGCAGCGCGAGCGCGCGCTTGAGCGTGTCGCGGTCCCGGCCGGACGCATTGGATGCCGTGGGCTGCCAGGAGCCTTCCATGATATCGGCGCGCACCGCGTCGGGAAACGGCGCCAGCAGCGCGCGCTCGCGCGGCTCCGCGGGCCGGCCCCGCGCCGAAAGCTCGGAGCCTTCGAAGTAGCTCGCGGAGCGCTCGTAGCGGTCATAGAAGTAATTGTGGTTGAGCCATTCGAAGTCGAGCAGCATGCCGATCGCCTCGCGCACGCGAACGTCGGAAAACACCGGCCGGCGGGTGTTGAAGACCAGGCCGGAGAAGATCTTCGGCAGGCCGTAGGGAAACGTCTCCTTGACGATGCGGCCGTCGCGCACCGCCGGCACGTCGTAGGCGGTCTCCCAGCGCCCGGGGTCGGTCTCCGTGCGCACGTCGTAGAGCCCCTTCTTGAAGGCCTCCAGATGCGAATTGCCGTCGCGATAGAAATCGAAGCGGACCTCGTCGAAATTCCAGAGGCCGCGGTTGATGGCCAGGTCGCGTCCCCAATAGTTGGGATCGCGTTTCAACGCGATGCTGCGGCCGGGGTCGACCTTGGCGACCACATAGGGACCGCTGCCGACGATGGGCTCGAAGGTGGTGTCCTCGAAGGTGTCGGGATTGACGGCGTGCTTGGCGAGCACCGGCATCAGCCCAAGGATCAGCGGCAGTTCGCGATCGTTGGCGCCGGTCAGGTCAAAGCGCACCACGCGGTCCGACAGCGCCTCGGCCTTGGCGACCTTGACGTAATAGGTGCGGAAGTTCGGCCGGCCCTTGTCGCGCAGCAGTTGCCAGGAAAACACCACGTCCGCGGCGGTCACCGGCTTGCCGTCGGAGAATTTCGCCGCGGGATCGAGCGCGAAGGTGACATAGGTGCGCTCGTCGTCGGTCTCGACCGTGCGGGCGAGCAGGCCGTAGAGCGTGAACGGCTCGTCGTAGTGGCGCGCCAGGAGGCTTTCGACGACGTAGCCGCGGATCTGCGAGAGCGCGAGACCTTTGACGATGAACGGATTGATGCTGTCGAAGGTGCCGAGCACGCCCTGCGTCAGGCGGCCGCCCTTGGGCGCCTTTGGATTGGCATAGCGCGCGTGATCGAAGCCGGGCGGCAGCGCCGGCTCGCCGTGCATCGCGATGCCGCGCTCCGGCACACCCGGCCGCGCCAAGGCGTGGCCCGAGGCGAGGGCGCCCAGCAACAGCACGCCAAGGCGCAATGCGAGGATCACGGCCGGCCTTTTTCCCGATGGAATCGCTGCCTCGTCATCGGTCTAGCACAGGCCGGTTCGGTGCGACTCTGCGGGATTCTGCGGCCCCCGACGGCCCCGGGCATTCATCATGACCCGCTCATAACGCTTTATCAGGCCGTCGAATTCGGCTAATCAGGCGCGTATCCCGCGTCACGCTCCCGCCTTTTTTAGGGCGTCGAGACAGGCGATGGGCCGCCCGCAGGGCAGCGCCGTGCAAAACCGGCGGGAATAGAGGGACAAAGATGACGTATCGGACCATGTCCGCAAAGGCGCGGACTGCCAGCAAAGTGTTTGCCGCGCTGACGGCGACGATCATGCTTGCCGCGGTGAGCGTGTCGTACGCCGTTGCACAACCGACGCCCGCGCCTGCGAATCCGCCTCCAGCCCCGGCGAAGCCGCGCCCGGCGCCCGCCAAACCGGCGGCACAGCCGGCGCCCGCCAAGCCGGCGGCACAGCCCGCGCAGCAGCAGGCTCCGGCCGCGCAGCAGCAGGCCCCGGCACAACAGCAGGCCGCGCCGAATGGCGGCGATCAGCCGCAACTGATTTTCTCGCCGTGGGTAAAGCTCTGCAACAAGGACGCCGATCCCAAGGCCAAGCGCATCTGCGTCACAGTCAAGGACGGCCGCGTCGAATCCGGTTTGCTCGTGGTCAGCGTCGCGATCATCGAGATGGACGGCGAGGCGAAGAAGCTGCTGCGCATGAGCCTGCCTTATGGCGTCGCCTTGCAGCACGGCACCCGGCTGATCGTCGACCAGGGCCAGCCGGCAACATCGCCGTTCGTCACCTGCCTGCCGCCGGTCGTTCCGCCGGGCGGCTGCATCGCCGACTACGAAGCGTCGGCCGACATGATCGGCCGCATGAAGAAGGGCCAGATCCTCACCGTGCAGGCGATCCACATGAACGGCCAGGCCATGAGCCCGCAGATGGACCTGAAGGATTTCGCCAAGGCCTATGACGGTCCGCCGACCGACCCGAAGGTGTTCGAGGAGCAGCAGAAGAAGCTCCAGGACGAACTGCAGAAGCGGGCCGAAGAGGCGCGCAAGCGTCTGGAAAACCAGCCGCCGCAGGCGGCGGCACCAGCACCGGCTACACCGCCGGCCCGCTGACGGACGCCGATAAAACCAAAGGCCCGCCGGGAGGCGGGCCTTTTTGTTTGCGCGCATCAGTCCGAAGATCAGTTCAGCATCGCGTTCCGCGGCTTGTAGCCGCCCTGGTCGTCGCGCTCGAACACCTCGCCGACCTGCGGATGTCGGACCGGTTTGCCCGAGGTGTCGGGCAACAGGTTCTGCTCCGACACATAGGCGATGTATTCGGTTTCGCCGTTCTCGGCGAACAGGTGATAGAACGGCTGGTCCTTGCTCGGCCGCACGTTCTCGGGGATCGACAGCCACCATTCGTCGGTGTTGTTGAACACCGGGTCGATGTCGAAGATCACGCCGCGGAACGGAAACACGCGGTGCTTGACCACCTCGCCGAGCTTGTAGCGGGCGAGCCGGCTTTTCGAGGGGCTGTCGAACAGCTTCTTGGTGGTTGTCTTGGTCATGAGCTCAATCTAATGCCGAATCCCCGGATACAATAGGCTCAAAATCCGTAAGTTGCGGCGAGATCGGGATCTTTTGCGGCGACGAGGCGCGCCAGATCGACCACCACCTTGGCCTGTTTCCAGGTGGCATCGTCCTGCATCTTGCCGTCGATCATCACCGCGCCGCTGCCGTCCGGCATGGCGGCGATGATTTTCTTCGCCATCGCGACCTCGGCCGGATCGGGCGAGAACACCCGTTTGGCGATGGCGATCTGGGTCGGATGCAGCGACCAGGCGCCGGCGCAGCCCATCAGGAAGGCGTTGCGGAACTGCGCCTCGCAGCCGTCGAGGTCGGAGAAGTCGCCGAACGGGCCGTAGAACGGCTTGATGCCGGCGGCCATGCAGGCGTCGACCATCTTCGCCGTGGTGTAGTGCCAGAGGTCCTGCTGGAACTTCTGCCGCGTGTCGCCCGGCTTTGCCGTCGGCCAGCACCACGTAGTCCGGATGGCCGCCGCCGACGCGCGTGGTCTTCATGCCGCGCGAGGCCGCGAGATCGGCGGGGCCGAGACTCATGCCGTGCATCCGCGGCGAGGCCGACGCGATCGCCTCGACATTGTTGACGCCCTGCGCGGTCTCGAGAATGGCGTGGATCAGGATCGGCCGCTTGATGGCGTGGCGGGCTTCGAGCTGGGCCAGAAGCTGGTCGAGATAATGAATGTCCCAGGCGCCCTCGACCTTGGGCAGCATGATGACGTCGAGCTTGTTGCCGATCGCGGCGACAATGTCGGTAATGTCGTCGAGCGCCCAGGGCGAGTTGAGCGCGTTGATGCGCGTCCACAGCCCGGTGGCGCCGAACTCGGTCGCCTTGGCCATGGCGATGAAGCCTTTGCGCGCGGCCTCCTTGGCGTCGGCCGGGATCGCGTCCTCGAGATTGCCGAGCACCACGTCGACCTGGCGCACCAGCTCCGGCACCTTGGCGGTGACCTTCTCGACGTGCGGCGGCACGAAATGGATCATGCGCTCAAGCTTGACCGGCAGCTCGCGCAAGGGCGCCGGCGCGCCGATGGCGAGGGGCTGATAGAATGAGCGCGGAAGCTTCATGGCCGTCCTTTCAAAGCGCCGGTCTGCCGTTTAGAGGAAAGCAAGCCTCGCGCCAAGTAAGGTGAAGTTGCCCAATTCGGAATAACCCTAAGCGCGCCTGCGGAATGGCACCCGTTCTGGTGCAGCATGGCGCGCTGTCGCTGCCTGTGCTTCGCTAGCCATCATGCAACCGCTCGCGGGCGTTCTCGTTCTCGATTTCACCACGCTGCTGCCGGGGCCGCTCGCCACCTTGCTGCTGGCGGAGGCCGGCGCCGAGGTCATCAAGATCGAGCGGCCGGGCGGCGAGGACATGCGCCACTACGAGCCGCGGTTCGACGGCGAGAGCGCGATGTTCGCGCTGCTCAACCGCGGCAAGACGAGCCTGGTGCTCGACCTCAAGAGCGCGGCCGACCGCGACAAGCTCACGCCGCTGATCAAGCGCGCCGACGTGTTGGTCGAGCAGTTCCGGCCCGGCGTGATGGCACGGCTCGGGCTCGGCTACGACGCAGTGAAGGCGATCAATCCGAAGCTCGTCTATTGCTCGATCACCGGCTACGGCCAGACCGGCCCGCGCGCCGACGAGGCCGGACACGATCTCAACTACATCGGCCACACCGGACTGCTGGCGCTCAACCCCGGGCCGCCCGACCGCCCGGTGGTGCCGCCGGCGCTGATCGCCGACATTGCGGGCGGCACGCTGCCGGCGGTGATGAACATTCTGCTCGCGCTGCGCCAGCGCGACCAAAGCGGGCAGGGCTGCCATCTCGACATCGCCATGACCGACGCCATGTTCACCTTCGCAGGTCACGCGCTGGCGTCGGGTCATGCGACGGGAACGTTTCCGGGCATGGGTGGCGCGCGGCTCACCGGCGGCTCGCCGCGCTATCAGCTTTATCCGACCAAAGACGGCAAGCTCGTCTGCTGCGCGGCGCTGGAGCAGCGATTCTGGGAACCGTTCACCGCCACGATCGGGCTTGCGCCACGAGTTCATCGACGACAGCCGCGATCCCGCGGCGACCAAGGCCGCGGTCGCCGCCATCATCGCCGGCCGCAGCGCGGACGAATGGCGGCCGCTGTTCGCCGCCGCCGATTGCTGCGTCACCATCATGGCGACGTTGGAAGAGGCGCTGCACGATCCGCATTTCGTCGAGCGCGGCCTGTTCGCCCACCAGGTCGCGGGGCCGACCGGTGCGACCATGCCGGCCCTGCCGGTGCCGATCGATCCGCAGTTCCGCGCCGACCCTCGCGACGCGAAAGCGGTTCCCAAGCTCAGCGAATGAAGGCGAGGTGAACGCCGAGCACCAGCATCCCGGTGAAAAACAAGAAACGGAATATCTCGGGCTGAATGAATTTGCGGACATATTGGCCGAGAAACATCCCGACGAACGTCACCGCCATGGCCACCATCGAGCCTGCCGCGTTGGTCGCGTTCAATGTGCCGCTGCCGAGCAGCACGATCGTCAGCGCCAATGTCGACACCGTGAACGAAATGCCCTGCGCCTGGACAAGGTCGTCGCGCTCAAGGCCGAGCGACTGGATGTACGGAATGACCGGAAACATGAATACGCCGGTCGCGGTCGAGACCGCGCCGTTGGCGGCGCCCATCGTGGGGCCGAGCCAGGGCTCGGTTCGAGGCGACACTTGCAGTTGAATTCGGGAGACGCCGAGAAGTCCGTAAAGGATCAGCGCGATGCCGAGCGCCTTGCGCGCGAGCGCCGCCGCTTCCGGGGTGAGCAGGCCCAAGCCGAGCGCGGTCGCGACGAAGGTGCCGACAAAGCTCGCCAGCAGCGTCGGCCAGAGCCGCCGGATCAGCGGCATGAGCGAAGGCCCGAACCAACCCTGCCAGATGTTGGTGAGCAGCGCCGGGATGACGACGAGCGCGGCCGCCTCGCCGGGCGACATGATCAGGCTGAGCAGGCCGATCGCAACGGTCGGCAGGCCCTGGCCGAGCACGCCTTTGACGAAACCGGCGAGCACGAAGGCGAAGCCCGCGACGGCGAGGATGAAGCTGGAGTCCGGCATGAGGGATTTACAAAGCCTCGCCGCGCATCAGCCGGGGTTGCGAGGCGGCCGGCGCGACGCCCTCGCGCAGCACGGCCCGGCGCAACGGGCCGATCCGGTCGATCAGGTAGAGGGCGAGGCCCCGCGCGCTTTGCACCGGGAGGAAATCGGACAGCAGCGTGCGGTTGAGCAGATCGACCGCGAAGGTGCGGCTTTTCACATCGGCGCGGCGCAGCGTGTCGTAGCGCGCCAGCAGATCGGGCGCACCGACGTCGCCGCCATCGCGGCGCGCCGATACCACCAGTTCGCCGATGCAGGCGGCGTCGCGCAGTCCGAGATTGAGGCCCTGCGCGCCGATCGGCGGGATGAGATGGGCGGCTTCGCCGATCAGCGCGATGCGGCTCTGCCCGAAGCGGCGCACGGTCTCGACCGCAAGCGGAAAGATGCCGCGGCCCGGCTCGACCGCGATCTTGCCGAGGAACGAATGCGAGCGCTGCTCGATCTCGTCGTTCAGTGCCGTATCGTCGAGCGCCGCGATCCGCTCGGCCTCGGCGGGCTCGACCACCCAGACGAGGCTCGACCGCTCGCCGGGCAGCGGCACCAAGGTGAACGGGCCGCTCTCGGTGTGAAACTCGGTCGAAATGTCCTGGTGCGGCCGCGCGTGCGCGAGATTGAAGGTCAGCGCGGTCTGCGGATAGGCGTGGCCGTCGCTCTCGATGCCGGCCGCGGTGCGGCAGAGCGAGCGCCGCCCGTCGGCGCCGATGACGAGGCGCGCGGCAACGCTGCCGCCGCTTTTGAGAGTGACGGTCGCGCCAGCGTCGTTCGTCTCGACCGCGCGGGCGTCGTCCTCGATCCGCGTGAGCGACGGCAAGGTCTGCGCGCGCGCATCGAGGGCGGCGAGCAGATGCCGGTTCTCGATGTTGTGGCCGAACGCGTCGAGCCCGATCTCGGACGCGGCGAAGCGGACCTCCGGCGCGCGAACGAGCCGCGACGTCGCATCGACGATCCGCATCACCCGGAGCGGCGCGGCCTGCGCCGCGCATCCGGCCCAGACACCGAGCGTCTCCAATGCGGTGACGGAACCCGACAGCAGCGCCGTGGTGCGATGATCGGCGGTCGGGCGGCGCGCGATCAGCGCGGTCTCGATACCGGCCTCCGCCAACGCGATTGCGGCGGTCAGCCCGGCCGGGCCGCCGCCTACGATTGCCGCCTCGACGGTTAACGGCTTTGTCATATCCCGTTCCTAACCCGTCTTTACCGGCAAGACGAGGGCTGGAAACCATGATCAGGGGCGCCGTTTTCGCAGGTGCCGGCAATGCGCTATGGTTTTCCGGTGACCGATTTCATCCACGAACATTCGCTGAACCATCTGTCCGCGACCGAGGCGCGGCTCTCGACAGTGCTGGCGCAGCCCAAGCGCATCGCGCTCGGCTGTATTGCGGCGCTGACCGCGCTCGGCTGGCTGGCGCTCGGGCTGATGTCCGCAGGCTCGCCGCTGAACTGGCAGGCGCTGTGCCAGCCTTCCGCATTGGGTGGCTTCGGCGAACTGGCGCTGACCGCGCCGATGTGGATGGCGATGACGCTCGCGATGATGCTGCCGACCGCGGGCCCGATGATCCTGACCTATGCCGAGATCGCCGACACCGCGGCAAGGAAGCGCGAACCGGTGGTGTCGCCGATCATTTTGACCGCCGGCTATGTCGCGGTGTGGCTCGGCTTTGCGCTTGCGGCGGCGTCGCTGCAATGGGTGCTGGCGCGAGGGGGTCTACTCGACGGCGGCAGCGTCGGGCGCCTGGTGGGCGGCACGATCTTTCTCGGCGCCGGCCTCTATCAATTCTCCGCGCTGAAGCAGGCCTGCCTCACGCTGTGCCAGCGGCCGTTTCCATTTTTCTTCTCGAACTGGACCACGGAGCGGAGCGGCGTGCTGCGGCTCGGCCTGCGGCAAGGGATGCTTTGTCTCGGCTGCTGCTGGGCGATGATGGCTCTGATGTTCGCGCTCGGTGCGATGAACGTGATGTGGATGGCGGCCCTCGGCGTGCTGATGACGATCGAGAAGCTTTCAACGACGGCGCGCTTCAGCGAGGCCGTCGGGTTCGTGTTCGTCGCGGCGGGCTTTGGCATGATCGTGTGGTCGGTGGTGTAGGTGAACAGCGAATGGACTTGAACGAGCAACTTCGCGTCACCGATTCCTGGTCGCTCAAAGGCGAGCTGACGCTGTCGTGCAATTGCGAGGTGTTCTGCCCCTGCGTGCTGTCGCTCGGCCAGAGCGCGCCGACCGAAGGCTATTGCCTGACCTGGGCCTGCGTGCGCGTCGACGAGGGCCATTTCGGCGAGACCGACCTTGCCGGCGTGAAATTCGGCTTCATGGCGGAAATTCCGGGCAAGCTCGGCCGCGGCAACTGGACCGTGGCGCTGTTCGTCGACGACAAGGCGTCGGCGCAGGCCAGCAAGGCGCTGACCTGGATCATGACAGGGCGGGCCGGCGGCTCGACCGGGTTGCTGAAAATCCTCGCGGGCTGCTTCCTCGGCACGCGGCAGGTGCCGATCGTCTACGAGACGCAGGGGCGAGACGCGCATCATCAAGATCGAGAAGATCGTCGACGGCGCGATCACCCCGGTGCGCGGCAAGGACCAGGGCAACGTCGTCATCCGCAACAGCGAATACTGGATCTCGCCGGACATCATCGTGTCGCGCGCCGACAAGTCGCGCTTCCGTCTGTTCGGCCGCAACTGGAATTTCGAGGGCAAGTCGGCGGAAATCTGCAAGCTCGACTGGAGCAATCAAAAGGGGCGGTGACGCTTCCTCATTCCGCGCGGGAACGCTAAAACAGCGGCCATGCCCGCCACACCCTCCAAGCGTATTTTTGCCTTTTCAGTCCATGTCCTGACCGCCGCCGGCGCGGCGGTGGCGCTGTTCGCGCTGCTCGCCGCCACCCACGGCGACTGGCCGCTGATGTTTCTCTGGCTTGGCGTCGCTCTGGTGATCGATGCGATCGACGGGCCGCTGGCGCGAGCGGTCAATATCACCGAGGTTCTGCCGAACTGGTCGGGCGAAACGCTCGACCTGGTGGTCGACTACACGACCTATGTTTTCGTGCCGGCCTATGCGGTCGCCGCCGGCCATCTGATGCCGGACGCGCTCGCCATCCCGTCGGCGGCGGCCATCGCCGTCACCGGCACGCTCTATTTCGCCAACCGCCAGATGAAGACCAGCGACAATTTCTTCCGCGGCTTTCCGGCGGTGTGGAACCTGGTCGCGTTCTATCTTTTGCTGCTGCGGCCGGCGCCCGCCATCGCGGCCGGGACGGTCGCGCTGTTCGCCGTGCTGACCTTCGTGCCGATCCGTTTCGTCCATCCGTTCCGGGTGCGGCGGCTGCGCACGGTGACCGTGGCGCTGCTGACGCTGTGGGCTGCGCTGGCGCTCGCCGCGGTGAAGCAGGGGCTGGCGCCGGAGCCTTGGATCACGATCGGGTTGTGTGCGCTTGGCTGCTATTTCCTTGGTGTCGGATTGCTGCCGCCGCCGGATCGGAGCAAGTAGATGGCTCATGTGCTTCTCATCACCGGCGCGGGCCGCGGCATTGGCGCTGCCACCGCCAAGCTTGCAGCGGGGCGCGGCTACGATATCGCCGTCAACTACAAGAGCGACGCGACATCGGCAGCCGATGTGGTCGCGGCGGTGAAGGCCAAGGGCCGCAACGCGGTCGCGATCGCGGCCGACATGGGACGCGAGGCCGACGTCGAACGGATGTTCAAGGAGGCCGATGCGCTCGGGCGGCTCACGCATTTCGTCTACAACGCCGGCATCCCCGGCGTGGCGGGACGGCTGGAGAGCGCGGACTCCGCCATGATGCGCGAGGTGATCGAGGTCAACGTGCTCGGCGCATTGTGGTCGATGCAGCATGCCATCCGCCGCATGTCGAAGAAGCATGGCGGAGCGGGCGGCTCGATCGTGCTGCTGTCGTCGGTCGCAGCCGACATCGGCGGTCCCAACGAATATGTCTGGTACGCGGCCTCCAAGGGAGCGGTCGAGTCGATCACCTACGGCCTGAGCAAGGAGCTCGCGGGCGACGGCATCCGGGTCAATTGCGTGTCGCCCGGCGCGAGCGAGACGCGCATCCATGCCGATGCCGGCACGCCGGACAAGCTCGCCCGCGTCGCGCCGATGATCCCGATGGGCCGCGTCGGCCAGCCCGAGGAGAGCGCCGAGGCGGTGCTGTTTCTTCTCTCCGACGCCGCCTCCTACATCAGCGGCACGGTGCTGCGCGTCGCCGGCGGGCGCTAGCCCACGCCTTCGCGTCTCTTGTCATGTGTCTTGCGTCGTTGCGATCCGCCCCTATGATCGCGCCCGAAGACGAGCGTGCGATTGTCGGTGCGCGTCAAAACGGGAGTGAATCATGGTTGCAGCAGTCCGGGTGCATAAGACAGGCGGCCCCGAAGCCCTGACCTACGAGCAGATCGACCTCGCTGCGCCCGGTCCGGGCCAGATCAAGATCAAGCAGCACGCCGCCGGCGTGAACTACATCGACACTTATTTCCGCATGGGCATGTATCCGTCGCCGGTCGGCTCGCCGTTCATTTCCGGCAGCGAGGGCGCGGGCGAGGTGATCGCCGTCGGCTCCGGCGTGACCGATCTCAAGGTCGGCGACCGCGTCGCGGCGGTGGTCGCGATGGGCGGCTATGCCGAGGAGCGGCTTATTCCGGCGGATCGCGCGGTGAAGCTGCCCGACAACATCAGCTACGAGCAGGCCGCCGGCATGATGCTCAAGGGCATGACCGCGCAATATCTCCTGCGCCGCACTTACACGGTCGAAGAAGGGCGACACCATCCTGGTGCATGCGGCGGCCGGCGGCGTCGGCGTCATCCTCTGCCAGTGGGGCAAGGCGCTCGGCGCAACCGTGATCGGCACCGTCGGCTCCGAGGACAAGGGCAAGATCGCCAAGGAGAACGGCGCGGACCACCTCATCTACTACCGCAAGGAGGACTTCGCCGCGAAGGTGAAGGAGATCACCGGCGGCAAGCTCTGCGACGTGGTCTATGACGGCATCGGCAAGACCACGTTCCCGGCCTCGCTCGACTGCATCCGCCCACTCGGCATGTTCGCGAGCTTCGGCAGCGCCTCGGGGCAGGTTGAGGCTTTCAACATCAACATCCTGCAGACCAAGGGTTCGCTGTTCGCGACCCGCCCGACGCTCAACAACTACGTCGCCAAGCGCGAGGACCTCGTCGCCACCGCCAAGGACCTGTTCGACGTGGTCGGCAGCGGCAAGGTCAAGATCCCGGTGAACCAGAAATACAAGCTCAAGGACGCCGTGAAGGCGCACCAGGACCTCGAAGGCCGCAACACCACGGGCTCCACCATCCTGGTGCCGTAACACGTCGGAACCGCCTGATTTTCGGCATGCCCGGGCCACATCCCGGCGAAGGACGGCGGTGCTCGCCTATCTTGTACGACCCGGGCATGCTTTTTGCGTGCAACAGAGGGCGCAGCAGGACCGTCGATGGGCCGTTTAAGCACGCATGTTCTCGATACTTCGGCCGGCCGGCCGGGCGCCGGCGTGCGCGTCGTGCTCCGCCGCGACGACGAGGTGCTGGCGGATACGCGAACCAACGCCGACGGCCGGACCGACAAGCCGCTGCTGGAAGGCGCGGCGTTTCAAGTGGGCTCCTATGAGCTGACATTCCACGTCGGCGATTATTTCCGCGCCAAGGGCATCCCGCTCGCCGACCCGCCGTTCCTCGACGTCGTTCCGTTGCGCTTTTCAATCGCCGAAGACGCGCACTATCACGTGCCGCTGCTGGTCTCGCCGTTCGGCTATTCGACCTACCGGGGAAGCTGAACCGTGGACGTCTTTCTTGGCGAGTGGCTGAACCTGCTGATCCGCTGGGCCCATATGGTGGTGTCGATCGGCTGGATCGGCACCTCGTTTTATTTCATGGCGCTCGACTATTCGCTGTCCAAGCGCGAGCGGATGAACCCGGGCGTGCTCGGCACCGCCTGGCAGGTTCACGGCGGCGGTTTCTACCACGTGGAGAAATACACCGTCGCGCCGGCGACGCTGCCCGACGTGCTGCACTGGTTCAAATGGGAGGCCTATCTCACCTGGGCCACCGGCTTCGGCCTGCTGATCGTGCAGTACTACTTCCACGCCGACGCGTTCCTGATCGATCCCGGCGTGATGGCGCTCGAGCCGTGGCAGGCGATCGCGATTTCGGTCGCCTCGCTCGCCGCCGGCTGGTTCATTTATGACGGGCTCTGCCGCACCAAGGTGGGCGAGAACACCACGCTGCTGGCGCTGTCGGTGTTCGCGCTGATCCTGATCGCGGCGGTGCTCTACACCAAGGTGTTTTCCGGCCGCGGCGCCTTCATCCATGTCGGCGCGCTGGTCGGCACCATCATGGCGGTCAATGTGTTCGGCGTGATCGTCCCGAACCAGAAGAAGATGATCGCGCAGATGATCGCCGGGCAAACGCCGGACGCTCGCTACGGCGAAATCGGCAAGCAGCGCTCGACCCACAACAACTACCTGACCCTGCCGGTGCTGCTGATGATGGTGTCGCAGCACTATCCGTTCCTGTTCACCCATCCGCAGTCGTGGCTGATCGTGGCGCTGATCATCGTGATCGGTGCTTTGGTTCGCCACATGCTGAACCGGCTCGACGCCGGCGACGACTGGGACAGCTACGCCTGGGTGATGCCGGCGGCCGCCATGGGACTGATCACGGCGATCTACGTCACCGCACCGGCAACCCGCAGCACCACAGGCGGCGCGGTGACCGACGCGGAGGCGCAGGCGATCGTCGGCAAGCACTGCCTGATGTGTCACGCGCGCAATCCGTCGCATCCGGCATTCAAGGAGCCCCCGAAGAACATGGCGCTCGAGAGCATTCCCGAAATGCGCCGCTTCGCCCAACAAATCTATATGCAGACCGTGCAGAATCGCGCCATGCCGCTCGGCAACCAGACCGGCATGACCGAAGACGAGCGGGACGCGCTCGGCCGCTGGGTGAACGGACGAAAGTAGGCCGCCGGATGCGGCACGGATCGCCTGACGCATGAGTTTCACCACCGACCATAATCCGACGCCGGCACAGCCTTGGGGCATCCCCGCCACAATCGCCTGGCTGCTGTTTGCCTTTCTCGCCAGCGTCGTGGTGGCGACCGCCGTTTTCGCCGCGTGGCAAGGCGACCGCGCCAACATGCGTACCCTCAACCTACGACGGCGTGATGATCACGATCGGCGCGTTGGCGTCGGTCCCGGTGCAGATCGCGGTGCTGGCGTTCGCCGCGAGGCTGCGGCGCTGGACGCCGGCCGACTATCTCGCGCTCAATATGCCCCGGCGAAGCGAGATCGTTTTTGCCGTGCTGTGCACGATCGCGCTCATGATCGTGTTCGACGCGCTGATGGTTGTCGGCGGGCGCGACCTCGTGCCGCCGTTCCAGGTCGAAGCCTATCAAAGCGCCAAGGACGCCGGCTGGCTGCTCGGGCTGATGCTCGCCATCATCGTGGTTGCGCCGGTCGGAGAGGAGATCGCGTTCCGCGGCTTTCTCTACCGGGGACTTGTGCGTCCCGGCTATGAGCGGCTGGCCATCGTCGTCATTTCGCTGGCCTGGGCTTTGCTCCACATCCAGTACGACTGGCTCGGCATGGCGCAGATCTTCGCCGCGGGCCTCATCCTCGGCTGGTTCCGCTGGGCCAGCGGTTCGACCACGCTCACCATCATCATGCATGTGCTGATCAACTTCGAAGCGATGCTCGAAACCGCGATCAAGGTGGAGTTGCTGTCGTGATCGCGCCGGATCCCAAAGCGCTCGGCGCGCGCGCGGAGGCGATGATCGCGGAGCTTGCGGCGATTTCCGCCGAGCCCGGCCGGCTGGTGCGGCTGTTCCTCACGCCGGAGCATCGCCGCGCCGCCGATCTGGTCGCCGGCTGGATGCGGGCGGCGGGCCTGACGGTGAGCGAGGATGCGCTCGGCACGGTGCGCGGGCGCTTCGGCGACGCGAAGCGGCGGCTGCTGATCGGCTCGCACATCGATACCGTGGTCGACGCCGGCAAATACGACGGCCCGCTCGGCGTCATCGCCGGCATTTTGGCGGCGGAGCAGTTTGCGCGCGCCAAGGCGGAGCTTCCGTTCGGCATCGATGTGCTGGCCTTCGGCGACGAGGAGGGCTCGCGCTTTCCCGTAACGCTGACGTCGTCTTCGGCTTGCGCCGGCGTGTTCGACAACGAAGAACTTGCGAGCGCCGATGCCAATGGCGTGACGGTCGCCGAAGCGCTGAAGGCTTACGGAAAAGACCCGAAGGATATAGCCGCCGCCGCATACCGAAGCGACGAGGCAGCCGGTTATGTCGAGGTGCATATCGAGCAGGGGCCGGTGCTGGAGAGCAAGGGCGAGCCGCTCGGCATCGTCACCGGCATCGTCGGCCAGGTCAGGCTCCGCGTCACCGTGACCGGCGAGGCCGGGCACGCCGGCACGGTGCCGATGAAGCTGCGGCACGACGCCTATGCCGGCGCGGCCGAGATGGCGCTGGCGCTGGAAAAGATCGCCCGCGAGCATCCCGAGGACGGCATGGTCGGCACCGTCGGCCGCATCGAGGCTGTGCCGGGCGCGGTCAATATCATTCCGGGCCGCGTGCTGTTCACCGTCGACCTGCGGGCGCTCACCGACGCGTTGCGCGTGGCAGCGACCGAACGTTTCGCGGCCGAGGCGGCGCGCATCGCCAAGGCGCGCGGGCTGACGGTCTCGATCGAAACGTTTCACGAGATCGCGACCGCGCATTGCGCGCCGGCGCTGCAGGACGCATTGGCGGCGAGCGTCACCGAACTCGGTCACACGCCGATCCGGCTGCCGTCCGGCGCCGGCCACGACGCCCAGGTGATGGCGCGGCTCTGCCCATCGGCGATGCTGTTCGTGCGCTGCCGCGGCGGCATCAGCCACAACCCGGCCGAGTTCGCCAGCGTTGCCGACATGGGTCTCGCCATCGCGGCGCTCACCAAATTCATCGAACGGTTCAAGCCATGAGCGATTTCATCGAGCGCAATTTCTCCCGCGAGGTCGAGCTTCTGAAGGCCTTGGTGCGCGTGCCGTCCGACAACCCGCCGGGCGACTGCGCGCGGCACGGCGAGGCCGCGGCCAAGCTGCTTCGAGGGCCTGGGCTTCAAGGTCGAGCGCCATCCGGTGCCGGCGGAGCTGGTCAAGAAGCACGGCATGGTGTCGGTGACCAATCTGGTGATCCGCGAGCGCTTCGGCAGCGGCAAGGGCGCGACGATCGCGCTCAACGCCCATGGCGATGTGGTGCCGCCGGGGCAGGGCTGGAGCCACGATCCCTACGGCGCGGAGGAAAAGGGCGGCGCGATCTACGGCCGCGGCGCCGCGGTGTCGAAGTCGGATTTCGCGAGCTATGCCTTCGCGCTGCTGGCGCTGAAGGACAATCCGGCCGGGCTCGACGGCACGGTGGAACTGCATCTGACCTATGACGAGGAGAGCGGCGGCTTCCTCGGCCCGGAGTGGCTGCTGGATGAGGGCATCAGCAAGCCCGATCTCGCGATCAGCGCCGGCTTCTCCTACGCGGTCGTGACCGCGCACAACGGCGTGCTGCATCTCGAAGTCACGGTGAAGGGGCGGCAGGCGCACGCCGCGCTGCCCGAGAGCGGCGCGGACGCGCTGCAGGCCGCGACCGGCGTGTTGACCGCGCTCTATGCGGAACGGCAAGCGCCTGGCGAAACGCAAATCGAAGCAGCCCGGCATCGGTTCGGCCAAACTGACCGTCGGGTCTGATTTCCGGCGGCATCAACACCAACGTGGTGCCCGACCGCATCGTGATGCGGCTCGACCGGCGGCTCATTCCGGAGGAGAACGGCGCCAAGGTCGAGAAGGCGCTGATCGCGCTGATCAAGCGCGCGGCGAAGGGCAAGGGCATCTCGGTCGACTGCCGGCGGGTGATCCTGGCCGAGCCGCTGAAACCCATCGCCGGCATCGAGCGGCTGGTCGAGCCGCTGACCCGCCACGGCAAGCGCGAGTTGAAAGCGAAGATCGCGGTGAAGGGCGTGCCGCTCTACACCGACGCCCGGCACTACAGCGCGGCCGGCATTCCGACGGTGCTTTACGGCGCGGGCCCGCGCTCGATCCTGGAGGCGAACGCGCACAGCGCCGACGAGCACATCAAGCTGTCGGATTTGAAGGCCGCAACGCGGGTGATCGAGGCGACGCTCCGCGACGTGCTGGCCTCAAAGTAGCGCGGCGATTTCCGCGAACGCTTGCGTTGGCGGCGGTCGGCGAGCGCGGCAGCGCCACGATCGGGGTCGATCCGGCAAAGCGTTTGAGCGTCGTCACCGTGTCCGCCATCGGCACCGTCGAGCCCGGCGTTTCGTTGACCACCAGCGCCTTGATGACGAGGTCGCGACGGCGCAAGGCGTCGAGACTGGTCAGCGTGTGGCTGAGGCTGCCGAGATAACTGCCGGTCACCAGCACGACCGGGATATTCAGCGCCGCCATCCAGTCGAGCACGGTGTGCTTGTCGTCGAGCGGGACCATGACGCCGCCGATGCCTTCGATCAGCAGCATGCCTTTCGCGCTTGCGATGGCGCCGCGCGAGAATTCCACCAGCGCGTCGAAATCGATGGCGCGGTTCTCGCGCCGCGCCGCCATGTCGGGCGACAGCGGCGCGGCGAAACGCCAGGGCGCGATGCGCTCGATTTCGGCTGGCGTGACCGGGCGGCCGAGCGCGGCGAGCAGCACGCCCGGATCGCTCGCTGCGGCGGCGGCGGGATCGAAGCCGGTCACCACCGGCTTCAACGCCTCGACGGTCCGGCCGGCGGCGCGCCAATGCCGGATCAGGCCCGCGGCCACAAAGGTCTTGCCGATGTCGGTGCCGGTCGCGGTGATGAAGATCGCGCTCATGCGTTGCGCAGGATGCGGGTGCGAACGATGTCGGCGAGGCGGGCGATCTCGGCGTCGGGATGGGCCGCGCTGAAAGAGAGCCGCAGCCGCGCGGTGCCTTCCGGCACGGTCGGCGGCCGGATCGCGACCGCGAGATAGCCTTCGGCTTCGAGCAGTTGCGAGGCGGCGAGCGCCGCTTCGGCTTCGCCGATCACCACCGGCACGATCGCGCTTTGCGCCTGCGGCAAGCCGGCGGCGCGGGTGAAGGCCTGCGCCTTGGCGAGCGGCAGCGCGAGCCGCGACCGGATCGCGCTCGATCAGATCGACCGCGGCGATGGCGGCGGCGACCGTCGCGGGCGGCAGGCCGGTGGAATAGATCAGGGTGCGGGCGCGGTTGCGGATGAGGTCGATCACCGGCTGCGAGGCGCAGAGATATCCGCCATAGGCGCCGATGGCTTTGGACAGCGTGCCGATCCGCAGCGGCACGTCGGCCAAGGCGCGCGGCGTCGAAATCGAGGTCGTGGGCGTCATCGACCATGAGCCAGGCGTCCGCGCCGTCCGCCAGCGCGGCCAGTTCGATCGAGCGGCGCGCGGTCGCCGTCCATGGAGAACACGCCTTCGGTGACGATCAGCGCGCGCTGGTGGCCGTGTTCGATGCTGCTTGAGCAGATCGGCGACATGGCCGGCATCGTTGTGGCGGAACGACAGCACCTCGGCGCGGGACAGCCGCGCGCCGGTCCACAGGCTCGAATGCGCCAGCTCGTCGATCAGGATCAGGTCGCCGCGGCCGACCAGCGCCGGCGCGATGCCGGCGTTGGCGAGATAGCCCGAGCCGAACACGCAAGCGGCTTCGGTGCCCTTGAGCCGCGCCAGCCGCTGCTCCAGCTCGGCATAGAGCGGATGGTCGCCGGTGACGAGCCGCGAGGCGCCGGCGCCGACGCCGTGGCGCTCGATCGCCGCGATGGCCGCGGCTTTCAGCGCCGGATGCTGGCTCAGGCCGAGATAATCGTTGCAGGAGAACGACAGCAGCCGCCGGCCGTTGCGCTCCACCCAGAGATCGCCGAACCGGCCGGTCGGCACGAGCGTGCGGCGCAGGTGGGCCTGCTCCAGCGTCGAAAGCTTCTGCCGTGCGAATTCATCGAGGGAGGGCATGTTTGCACTATACTAGCACCCAATGGATCGGAAGCACTGGTACGAGGCCGGCCTCGATCACGTCTGGCTGCCCTATACGCAGATGAAGCGGCGCGGCCGCCGCTGGCGGTGGCGCGCACCGAGGGCTGCCGCATCGTGCTCGCCGACGGCCGCGAGCTGATCGACGGCATCGCGTCATGGTGGACCGCCTGCCACGGCTACAACCATCCGCACATCCGGCAGGCGGTGGAGCGGCAGCTCGCCGCCATGCCGCATGTGATGTTCGGCGGGCTGGTGCACGAGCAGGCTTTGACCCTGGCGCGGCGGCTCGCGGCGCTGCTGCCGGGCGATCTCGATCGGGTGTTCTTCTCGGAATCCGGCTCGGTCGCGGTCGAGATCGCGATGAAGATGGCGCAGCAATACTGGATCAATCGCGGCGAGCCCCGGAAGACGAAATTCGTCGCGTTCAAGGGCGGCTATCACGGCGACACCATCGGCGCGATGGCGGTGAGCGATCCGGACGCCGGGATGCACGATGTGTTCCGCGGCCTTCTGCCGGAGCAGGTCATCGTCGATCTGCCGGCGGACGCGGCGAGCGGCGATGCGCTCGAACTGGTGCTGGCGCGGCACGCCGAAAGCATCGCCGGCCTGATCGTCGAGCCGCTGGTGCAGGGCGCCGGCGGGATGCGTTTCCACGATGCCGCCACCTTGCAGCGGCTGCGCGACGGTCGCGGATCGCTGCGGCGCCTTGCTGATTTTCGACGAAATCTTCACCGGCTTCGGCCGCACCGGCACGATGTTCGCCTGCGAGCAGGCCGGCGTCGTGCCCGACATCATCACGCTGTCGAAGGCGCTGAGCGGCGGCACGCTGCCGCTTGCCGCGACCGTGGCGCGCAAGCAGCGTGTTCGAGGCGTTCTGGTCGGACGATCCGCAAAAGGCGCTGATGCACGGCCCGACCTACATGGGCAATGCGCTGGCCTGCGCCGCCGCCAACGCCTCGCTCGATCTGTTCGAACGCGAGCCGCGTCTGGCGCAGGTGGCTGCCATATCTCGAGCAGATGACGCGCGAGCTTGCGCCGTGCCGCGACTTGCCGGGCGTGAAGGATGTGCGGGTCAAGGGCGCGATCGGCGTGGTCGAAATGCGAGCGGATCGCCGACATCCATGCGTTGCGCGCGCGGTTCGTGGAGGAGGGCGTGTTCATCCGCCCGTTCGGCGCTATCATCTATCTGACGCCGGCCTTCACCATCGAGTCGCACGAGCTGTCGCGGCTGACGGGTGCCATCGTCAAGGTTGTGGGCGAAGGAATTGCAGGAGGCCCTGGATGAATTGGTCGTTGGTCCGGCACGCGGCTGGCGAGCGCGGTGGCGCTGCTGGTTTCGGTTGGGTTCGGCCACGCGCAGGATTTCCCGGCACGGCCGGTCACGCTGATCGTGCCGTTTGCCGCCGGCGGCACGACCGACATCGGGCTTCGCGCGCTTGCCGCCGCGACCGAGAAGCATCTCGGCCAGTCGATCGTGATCGAGAACCGGACCGGCGCCGGCGGCGTGCTGGGACCGCTGCAGATGGCCACCAACAGCGCGCCCGACGGCTACACCATCGCGCAAATCCCGATCACCGTGTTTCGTTATCCCTTCACCCGCAAGACCACGTTCGATCCGATCAACGATCTCAGCTACATCATGAGCCTGTCGGGCTACACCTTCGGCGTCGTGGTGAAGAAGGACGCGCCCTGGGCGACGTTCCAGGACTTGCTCGCCGACGCCAAGGCCAATCCCGGCAAGATCAGCTACGGCACGCCCGGCGCCGGCACCACCTTGCATCTGACGATGGAGCAGCTGGCCAAGGAGCGCGGCATCAAATGGACCCATGTGCCGTTTCGCGGCACGTCGGAATCGACCAACGCGCTGCTCGGCGGCCACATCAGTGCCGTCGCCGACGCCAGCGGCTGGGCGCCGCTGGTCGACAGCGGGCAGTTGCGCCTGCTGGTGATCTGGACCGACAAGCGCAGCAAGAGCTGGCCGAACGTGCCGACGCTGAAGGAGCCGGCATCGCCATGGTGTCGAACTCGCCGTTCGGCCTGGCCGGACCCAAGGGCATGGACCCGAAGGTCGTGAAAATCCTTCACGACGCCTTCAAAAAGGGCATGGAGGAGCCGTCCTACGTCGAGACGATCGCCAAGATCGACCAGGAGCCGTTCTATCTGAACACCGAGGACTACCGCGCCTTCGTGCGCGCGCACCGTCCCCGAGCAGAAGCAATTGATGGAAGAGTTGGGATTTAAGCCGGAATGATGCGCGGGCTTCAGAAGCCGACGGCGGTGCCGTGCAGGTCGTATTCGTCGGCGCGCTCGATCTTCACCGTGGCGAATTCGCCGACGCGCAGCGGCCGCTTGCTCTTCACATAGACCGCGCCGTCGATCTCCGGCGCGTCGCCCTTTGAGCGGCCCTTGGCGACGGTCGGCCCGACCTCGTCGATGATGATCTGCTGGCGGCGTGCCGACCTTGCGTTTGAGGCGCTTCTTGGAGATCGCCTGCTGGTGCGCCATGAAGCGGTGCCAGCGCTCCTCGGTGACCTCTTTCGGCACCGGCGCGGCGAGATCGTTCGACGTGGCGCCGTCCACCGGCTCGTAGCGGAAGCAGCCGACGCGATCGAGCGCGGCCTCGTCCAGCCAGTCGAGCAGCATCTCGAAGTCTTTTTCGGTCTCGCCCGGGAAGCCGACGATGAAGGTCGAGCGCAAGCGTCAGATCGGGACAGATCTCGCGCCAGCGCGCGATGCGGT
The DNA here is from genome assembly GCA_963850885.1 of uncultured Alphaproteobacteria bacterium. Lineage (GTDB taxonomy): Bacteria > Pseudomonadota > Alphaproteobacteria > Rhizobiales > Xanthobacteraceae > Z2-YC6860. The sequence goes on from CAWKOD010000046.1 coordinate 52,991, forward strand.
GCAGCGTCTTTTCCTGCGCCGCCGGCCGCTTCATGCGTTTGAGCACCTCGGGGGAGGCGTGCTGGAACGGAATGTCGAGATAGGGCAGCACGACGCCATCGGCCATCAGCGGGATCACGTCGTCGACGTGCGGGTAGGGATAGACGTAGTGCAGCCGGACCCAGGCGCCGAGCGTGCCGAGCTCGCGCGCGAGATCGAGGAACTTGGCGCGCACCTCGCGGTCTTTCCACCGGCTCGCGGCGTATTTGATGTCGACGCCATAGGCCGAGGTGTCCTGCGAGATCACCAGCAGTTCCTTCACGCCGGCCGCGACCAGCCGCTCGGCCTCGCGCAGCACGTCGGCGGCCGGGCGCGAGACGAGATCGCCGCGCAGCTTCGGGATGATGCAGAAGGTGCAGCGGTTGTTGCAGCCCTCGGAAATCTTCAGATAGGCGTAGTGCCGCGGCGTCAGCTTGATGCCCTCGGGCGGCACCAGATCGAGGAACGGATCGTGCTGCGGCGGCGCCGCGCGATGCACGGCGTCGAGCACGCTCTCGTATTGCTGCGGGCCGGTGATCGCCAGCACGTTGGGATATTTGTCGGTGATCTTCTCGGGCTCGGCGCCCATGCAGCCGGTGACGATGACCTTGCCGTTCTCGGCCATCGCCTCGCCGATGGCGTCGAGCGATTCCGCCTGCGCGCTGTCGAGGAAGCCGCAGGTGTTGACGATGACGAGGTCGGCGCCCTTGTGCTCGCGCGACAGCGCATAGCCCTCGGCGCGCAGCCGCGTGATGATGCGCTCGCTGTCGACCAGCGCCTTGGGGCAGCCGAGCGAGACGAAGCTCACCGAAGGAGCGGCAGATTTTGTGATGTTTTTGGATCGCACGGCGATGAGCTATAGGCGATTGCAGTCAAGATCAAGGCGCGACCAGCAACCACGCGCAGCCAGGCATCTTCAGCATTGCAGAAACCACCGTTTCTCATGCAGGCTGGGCAGAGCCTCATGGAGGAACCCAATGTGCGTTAGGACCATGCGCCTTGTACTGGCCGTCGCCGTCTCGAGCCTGGTGCTGCTGGCGCAGCCGGCCGTCTCGCAGACCTATCCGATCCAAGCCGATCCACATCCTGGTGCCCTATGCGCCGGGCGGCATCGCCGACATCGCCTCCCGCATCGTCGGCGCCAAGCTGACCGAAGCCTGGGGCCAGCAGGTGGTGGTGGAGAACAAGCCGGGCGGCAACGGCTTCATCGCCATGAGCGCGGGCGCCAAGGCGCCGGCCGACGGCTACACGCTGACCATGGCGACGGTCGGCGACGTCGCGATCAATCCGGCGCTGTTCAAGGAGATGCCCTACAAGTGGGACGATTTCGCCCCGATCAGCACGATCAGCGACGCGCCGATGGTCTGGGCGACCAACGCCAACACGCCGTACAAGAGCATCGCCGACGTGCTCGCGGCCGCCAAGGCGCAGCCCGGCCGCCTATCGGTCGCCTCGCCCGGCAACGGCAGCATCAACCAGATCGTCATCGAATGGCTGGCGCTCAACACCGGCACCCAGTTCCAGCACATCCCCTACAAGGGCGGCGCGCCGGCGGCGGCCGCGCTCGCCGGCGGCGACATCCCGTTCGGCGTGCTGGCAAGCTCGTCGGTTGCGCCGCAGGTCAAGGCCGGGCGGCTGCGCGTGCTGGCGGTGACCGGCGCCCAGCCCTCGAAGTTCAGCCCGGAATGGCCGACGCTGCAGTCGCAGGGCGTCAAGGAGGTCGATGCCTCGAACTGGACGCTGCTGCTGGCGCCCAAGGGCACGCCGAAGGAGATCGTCGACAAGCTCCAGGCCGAAGTGGTGAAGATCCTCGCCATGCCCGACGTGAAGGAGCGCTTCGCCGGCGGCGGCGTCGAAACGATCCCGTCGACCGCGGCCGAGCTTGACGCCAAGGTCAAGAAGACCGCGCAGCAGTTGCTCGTCATCGTGGAGAAGGCGAAGATCAAGCCGGATTGACGCTCCGCCTTCGCGAGGGTGACAGGTCGATGCGCATTCGCTCGCCGAAGGATTTCTGGTCCGGGCTGTTCTTCATCGCGGTTGCGGCAGGCTTCATCGGGCTGTCGCATCAATACGGCACTGGGCACCATGCACCGCATGGGACCGGCGCTGTTTCCGACGCTGGTCGGCGTGCTGCTCGCGGGCCTCGGACTGATCATTGCGCTCCGCGCCTTCGCCATCGATGGCCCGCCGGTGCCGCGCTTTCATGCGCGGCCCATCATCGTCAGCCTCGTCGCCATCGCGCTGTTCGGCGTGGCGCTGGCGCATCTCGGCCTGATCGCGGCCGTCGCCGCGCTGGTGCTGGTCGGCGCCTTGGCTTCGCGCGAGAGCCGTCCGCTGGAGACCGTCGGGCTCGTCGTGGTGCTGATGGCGTTTTCGGCGGCGGTGTTCGTGTGGCTGCTCGGGTCTGCCGATCCCGCTCTGGCCGGAGGCCTGAGCCGGTGGAAACCCTCGGCAATCTGGCCTTCGGTCTCGGCGTCGCGCTGACGTGGCAGAACATCATCTACTGTTTCATCGGCTGCTTCCTCGGCACGCTTGGTCGGCGTGCTGCCGGGAATCGGTCCGGTGGCGACGGTGGCGATGCTGCTGCCGTTCACCTTCAACCTCGGTCCGGCGCCGGCGCTGATCATGCTGGCCGGCATCTATTACGGCGCGCAGTACGGCGGCTCGACCACCGCGATCCTGGTCAACATCCCGGGTGAATCGTCGTCGGTCGTCACCACGCTCGACGGCCACCAGATGGCGCGGAAGGGCCGCGCCGGGCCGGCGCTCGGCATCGCCGCGATCGGCTCGTTCATCGCCGGCTGCATCGCCACCCTGGTGGTGGCCTATTTCGCCCCGCCGCTTGCCGAGCTGGCGCTGAAATTCGGCCCGGCGGAGTATTTCTCGCTGATGGTGTTCGGCCTGATCGCCGCGGTGGTGCTGGCGCGCGGCTCGGTGCTCAAGGCGATCGCCATGGTCTGCTTCGGCATCCTGCTCGGCCTCGTCGGCACCGACGTCAATTCCGGCACGATCCGCTTCGCCTTCGGGCAGCCGGAGCTGACCGACGGCATCGGCTTCGTCGCGCTGGCGATGGCGTTCTTCGGCATCACCGACGTGGTGGTGAACCTCGAAGCACACCGACAAGACCGACGTCTATGGCGAGCGGCTCGGCAGCGTGCTGCCGTCGTGGGAGGATTTTCGGGTCTGCTTCTGGTCGATCGTGCGCGGCACGGCGCTGGGCTCGATCCTCGGCATCCTGCCGGGCGGCGGCGCGCTGCTCGCCTCGTTCGCCGCCTACATGTTCGAGAAGAAGATCGCCAAGCCGCCGCGCCATTTCGGCGAGGGCGATATCCGCGGCGTGGCCGCGCCGGAATCCGCCAACAACGCCGGCGCGCAGACCTCGTTCATCCCGATGCTGACGCTCGGCATCCCGTCCAATCCGACCATGGCGCTGATGATCGGCGCGCTGATGATCCAGGGCATCGCGCCGGGGCCGCAGGTGATGACCGAGCGGCCGGAGCTGTTCTGGGGGCTCGTCGCCAGCATGTGGGTCGGCAACCTGATGCTGCTCGTCCTCAACCTGCCGCTGATCGGGCTTTGGGTGAAGCTGCTCGCGGTGCCGTATCGGCTGCTGTTTCCGGCGATCTTCGTGTTCTGCTGCATCGGCGTTTTCACCGTCGACAACAAGATCTTCGACATCTACGTGCTTGCCGGCGCTGAGCGCCGTTGCCTATGTGCTGCTCAAGCTCGACTGCGAACCGGCGCCGCTCATTCTCGGCTTCATCCTCGGCCCGATGATGGAGGAGCAGATGCGCCGCGCCATGATGATCAATTTCGGCGACGTCACGATCTTTCTCACCCGGCCGCTCTCGGCGGCGTTCCTGATCGCGGCCGCCGGCATGATGCTGTTGATCGCGCTGCCGTCATTGCGGGCCAAGCGCGAGGTGGCGCTGCAGGAGTGAAACCGATGAACGATGATTTCGATTGCCGTCGTGCTGATCGCCGCCTTGGTCCCGCTGTCGGCTGCCGCGCAGAACGCGCCGCCGGCGCCCGAACCATACCGTCCCGGTCTCGGCGACCTGATGACCATGACGGTGCAGCCGCGGCACATCAAGCTCCTGCTGGCCGGCCACGAGCAGAACTGGCCCTATGCGAAATACGAACTGCAGGAACTGCAGGAGGCGTTCGAACGCGTCGTGCGCGTCTGGCCGAGGTACAAGGGCTTGCCGCTGGGCGGCATGATCGATGCCATTGCCAAAGGTCCGATGGACGAACTTGGCCAAGGCCATCGACGGCAAAGACGAGGTTGCGTTCGATGCGGGCTACGAAAAACTCACCGAAGGCTGCAACGCCTGCCACCAGGCCGCCAACGTCGGCATGGTGGTGATCAAGGTGCCAAGCGGATCGAGCTTCCCCGACCAGGATTTCCGGCCGCTCAAGCCGTAACGCCGATCAGCGGCTCTTCTTCGGCGACGCTGTCGAGCTTGCTTTCGACCTCTGCGCTGAGCCGCTGGAAGACTCCGAGCCCGACGACGATCAGGATCGCCGTCAGCAGCAGCGCGGTCGGATAGAGCATGGTCGGCAGATCGTCCTTGCTGGCCTGGAACGTGATCACCAGGCCTTCGATGAAGACCGCGATGGCGATGGTGGACACAAACTTGGTGAGACTTCTCCGAGCCTCCGCGGCCTCCCGCAATTCGCGTCCGCGGATCACCTCTTCCTCGATGAAATATTTGGCGAGGTCGAACACCGCCATGGCGATGACGACATAGCCGATGGCGGCGAGAACGGTGCCGCCGGCATCCTTCCAGGACGAGATGCCGACGCTCGACGACCTCGACGACGCCATAGATGACGAGCGCGAACGACAGCGCCATCAACACCAGGCTCGCGGTCGCAAAGGCAAAGCGCGAGAGCCCTTCCATGATTTTTTCGGCATCCATGGTCCCGTTAACGCGCGAAGGGGCGGATGAGTTTCCTAAGCCCGGCATCGCTGCCGGATTTATGCGTATTCCGGCAGCGGCGCGGTCCAGGCGTCATAGCCATAGACCCAGTCCGGATTGGTCGGCTGCCGCATGAAGGTGTTCTGCGACGAGGTGCCCTGGATGCGCGCGGTGCGTTCGCGGCGGGCCGTCGCGTAGCGGGCAAAGGCCGCCGGCATGTCGCCGGGCGCAGCCTCGATGCAGCGGCTGAGCACGACGGCGTCTTCCATCGCCGAGGCCGCGCCCTGCGCCATGTATTGCGTCATCGGATGCGCGGCGTCGCCGAGCAGCACCATCGCGCCGTCGCCCCAGCGGGGCAGGGGATCGCGATCGACGATCGCCCATTTGTGCACGCGCGGGCAGGCGTTGACGACGCGCCGGACCTGCTCATGAAAGCCGGCGAACGCGGCGCGGAGCTTGTCGAGATCGCCGGTCGCCGACCAGGATTCCACGGTGAACTCCGGCTCCGGCACGCTGGTGACGAAATAGATCTCGTCGCGGTTCGAGGTGACGTAATAGATGACGATGTGGCGGTCCGGTCCCCACCACTTGCAGCATTGGTCGATGGCGAAGCCCTCGAGCAGCGCCGCCGGAAACGTGGTGCGGTAGGCGACGCGGCCGGTGGCGTTGGTCGTCTCGGCGCCGAGCCAGAGCTCGCGCACCCGCGAATGGATGCCGTCGGCCGCGACCACGGCGTCGGCGCGGGCGCTGGTGCCGTCGGCAAAGCGCAGCGCGACGCCGTCACCCCGCCAGTCGAGCTCGACGAGCTTCTTGTCGAGCGCGATGCGCTCGCTCGGCACGCACGAGGCCAGCGCCTCGTGCAGATCGCCACGATGCATCAGCAGATAAGGCGCGCCGTATTTCGCCTCGGCGTCGGCGCCGAGCGGCAACTCGTTCGTCAGCGCACCGGTGTCCCAGTCGCGGTTGGTCCAGGAGCGCGGCTGGAACGCGGTCGCGCGGATGCGCGGCTCAAGTCCGATGCCGCGCAGCACGCGCATGGCGTTCGGGCTCATCTGGATGCCGGCGCCAAGCCGAACGAAGCGCGGCGCCTGCTCGTAGATTTGCGCCGCGATGCCGCGCTGATGGAGCGCTGCCGCAAGCGTGAGCCCGCCCATTCCGGCGCCGATGATTGCAAGCGATGGTGCCATGAATGTCAGGATGCGCCGCGCCGGCGTTCGTCGTCCATAGATGATACAGGATGTCGTAATTTGGGTTCCGCGAGCGGCTTGCATTGGCCGCCGCGATCCCGCATTGAGGACCTTGGACGGGTGGCCGAGTGGTTTAAGGCACCGGTCTTGAAAACTAACGAAGGATCTTGGCAATCTTTTGTAGTCTTAATTGGTTACCCTCTGCACGTAGCTGTTGGAAGTTACAGCGAAGTCACGGCAGCGAGGTTGGAGAGGTGGCCGAGTGGTTTAAGGCAGAGGTCTTGAAAACCTCCGTGGGTGCAAGTCCACCGTGGGTTCGAATCCCACCCTCTCCGCCGAGAAATTACCCGCGGCCGGTCAACGCCCGGCCGTGTGGCGGCGCCAACCTCAGCGTGCACGATCCGTTGCCGCCCGCGAATTCTGTTAATGGGGATGGCATACCAATCTCGCCAAGGTCGGGGTCGAGGGTTCGAATCCCTTCGCCCGCTCCAATACTTAGTTGGCGAATGCGCCGTCTAAAAATGCGACGGGGGCACGCCCGGGCCACACCGGAGCGCGGTCGATATGTTGCCGGCGCGCTAGTTAATGAGCCCAAGTGAATATAGGGACATCGGCGCGATGTGGTGCAACGATCATCAAACCTGTGAGCCATTCCCCGAAATCGAAGCCGGTCGGACAGCCGTTCAGTCCGCTACCCAGTCCCAGGTTTTAGAGGCCGGTTTATAGACCCGCTGACGGATCAACTCGTACCAGCCGGGCGCGATGGCCCGCGGAACCGGATCGTGATCGGGATGCGTGATCGCCCCATCCAGCACCTTCAGCAGCATCCGCCCGCCGGCCGTAGCGGTCAGGATCGAGCCTTCGATGACGTGGGCGTGGCCGGTGGCTTCGCCCTCGGCGAGCACGAGGCGCTCCACCGCCTCGTCACTGATCTGCGCGTCGTCCGGCGGGTTGCACGGACGCAGCAGTATGTCTCCTTGACGGATCATGTTTGTGCTCCTGTTTAGGATTGGATGGTTGGCTGATAGAGTGCGGCCGGCAGCCCGAAGGTCCACGCTACGCCCTCGCGCGCGGTCTTGGTTTCAGGCGGCACGCGCAGCATGTACCGCCGGCCCGTGGTCGGACAGACGACCTGCACCGCGACGATCGGCTCGTCACCGGCCGCGCGCCGCACCAATCGGCCCGTCTCGTCCTCATGAGCGGTTTCTGCCCCGGCGTCGGCGAGATAGCGTTCAAGTCCGCCATAGGCATCAATCAGCTCGCGCTGCAGTTCCGCATTGGTCTGCTCGTCGATGTTGCGCAACGTGATGCTTCGGCGGCCACGGCGCACCTGATGCATCAAGTTAAGGTGCTCGGCGAGCCCGGTCGCGGCGCGCATCGCACGGGCATATTGGCATCGGTCGGTTGTGCCAACGTGGCAACGCCACCAACCGCGGACGATGCGCCGCGCGCCCTTCGCGCGGTTAGAGATCATGCACGGCAAGGTCGTCCCGTCCGTCTCGATGACGGCAATTTTGCGGTAATTCCCGTGGGGCGGACCGGCGACACTCGCCGTCATCACGATGTAAGGCCGCGACAGGCCAAACCCATTTGGCTTTTTCATCCTGCGTCGGTGACGCCGAGAGAACCCACGTCGTGATTTCAACATGAAAATACCCTCCAAGATTTCACGCGCATCTGGAGGGCTGGCGACCTACTGTTGCCCTTGCGGGCCACATCGTCGTGCCACCGTTGCCGGTCTAAGGCTGGTTGGCGGGACCGTCAGGTCCTCTCAGGATGCAGGTTCATAACTACAGCATCGCCCATCCTTGTCAAACGGCTCGCTCTTTAATCTGGAGGTTAGGCGTGTAGTTATAATTGAGCAGATCGGATGTCCGCCTTCGCGGGTAATCCAATCCGCTTGAAGTGGTAGGCGGGGTTCTTCAAAACCGCCAGCAACGCTGCAGGCTCGCTCGCCGCTTTCACTTCCCGAACGATCCTGCCCGTGTCATCCACAATGCAGATGCTTGTGTCCTTGACCGAAACGTCCATTCCAACAAAATGGTCCATGCTGCGCTTCTCCTTCTGATGCTTGAGGCCGCTCAACGCGGACCTCGTTTCACCATCAGCCTGAAACGCAGCATCCAAAATCTTCATCTATCCACAAGCCGCCGGCCGATTACCCCATCTTTTGGCACTTAGCGGACAAACCGACCGCCTCCGAGTTTGTCCGCTCTTGGGGGGTGAATTCAACGGATCAGCGCAACACCTTCTAATGCTTCTGGATGGGGAGGTGTCACATGCTGACGTCACGGACATTGTTCACTTGGAAGCAGAAGGCCGAACTGTGGGAGCGGTGGAAGAACGGACAAAGCGTGTTGGCCATCTCCCGGGGGCTGGAAAGGAGGAACAAGACCGGCGTCCAGCGGATCGTGGCTCTCCATGGAGGTGTGGCGCCGGCGCCACGTCGCAGAGCTGTTGCGGCGTTGAAGCTTGAGGAGCGCGAAGAGATTTCTCGTGGGATTGCGGCCGGTCGGTCGATACGTCGGATCGCGCAGGGTCTCGGACGATCGCCATCGACGATAAGCCGGGAGATTCGACGCAACGTCACCCGATGCTGGGCAGCCATCGCGATGATTAAATTGTGCCTGTCCAGGCTCCAACAAAGTACGAGCTTGTGATCAATCTCAGGACAGCAAAGGCACTCGCAGGTCGGCAGGCTTTTCGCCCTTGAGGATGCGGTCGACATAACCGGCGGCCTGCCGGAACTGTTCGATATAATCAGGCCCATAGGAGATTAGGCCGCCTGCGATGGTGGCCGGCGGTCTACTCGAGCCGCGTGTACAGGCATCGCGGTGCCGCCATCGCTGCTCACCCGCGCCGACGAGGTCATTGAGTGATGTCAGCCTGAAGCGCAGCACCCAAATCTTCAGCTATCCACAAGCCGCCGGCCGATTACCCCATCTATTGGCACAAAGCGGACAAACCGACCGCCTCTGAGTTTGTCCGCTCTTGGGGGTATAGCGGACATGGCCAAAGCGGACCGCAATGTCCGCTTCTGACCCGTAGCGGTAATTGGCCCGCATCCCATGTTGCAGTAGCGAGGCCAACTTCAGCCCTATCAAAGCAATCGCTTGAGCCGATACGATGCCGCCTCATGAGCTTGGGCGCGAGCATGAAGCGGCGGGAGTTCATCGCTCTAGTCGGAGGCGCGGTCGTCGCGTGGCCGCTCTCCGTCCGCGCACAGCAGCCGGGCAAGCTGCCGACCATCGGATACGTCGGCTCGGCGCCTCGGATGGGGGAGAGCCAGCGGGACGTCGCGCTTTTGCAAAGGCTGCGCGAACTCGGCTGGATCGAAGGGCGAACGCTCGCGATCGAGTATCGCTGGGCGGAGAATCGTTTTGATCGCTACGATGAGGTCGCGGCCGAGTTCGTCCGACTCAAGGTCGATGTAATCGTCACGTTTGGCACCGCGGTCCCTGCGTTCAAACAGGTGACATCCGCCATTCCCATTGTGTTTGCGATCGACGCGGATCCGGCGGGCCGGGGGCTCGTGGCGAGCCTTGCACGGCCGGGCGGCAACGTCACGGGGCTGTCGCTCCAGTCGACGGATCTTGTTGGCAAGCGCCTCGAACTGCTGCGCGAGGTGCTTCCGGATGTCCGCCGGTTGGCGGTCATGGGAAATGCCGGCTTTCCCGGCGCAGTGCAGGAGGCGAGCGAGGTTCGGGCGGTGGCCCCCAACCTCGGCCTCGAGGTCATTCCATCGGAAATCCGACGAGCGGACGATATTGCGCCCGCCTTCGAGGCATTCAGAGGCCGCGCGGATGCGTTGTATATCTGTGGTGACCAGCTCGTATTCACCAACCGGATTCGAATCAACACGCTTGCGGCCGGCGCACGGATGCCAACACTCCACGCGACGCGAGAGTACGCCGAGGCTGGCGGTCTGATGTCGTACGGCGTGAACTACGTCAATATGTTCCGGCGCGCCGGCGACTATGTCGACAAGATCCTGCGTGGCACGAAGCCCGCCGATCTTCCGGTCGAACAGCCGACAAGGTTCGAGTTGGTCATTAATCTGACCACCGCCAAGGCGATCGGCTTGACTGTGTCTCCAACGATGCTTGCTCGTGCCGACGAGGTGATCGAATGAGGCGGCGGGAATTTCTTTACCTGTTTGGGAGTGCCGCAGCCTCGTGGTCGCTCGCGGCAGACGCACAGCAGTTGCCGATCATCGGCTTTCTTGCCAGCCCGTCTGCCGGCCCAATCGCCTATCTGGTGGCTGCGTTCCGAAAGGGCTTGGAAGACGCCGGCTACGCCGAGGGCCGTAACGTATCAATCGAGTACCGCTATGCGAACAGCCAGCTCGATCGTCTGCCGGCGCTCGCGGCGGACCTTGTGCAGCGTAGGCTGTCGGTGATTGTCGCCGCGGGCGGCGGGCTGACCGCACGTATCGCAAAGGCTGCGACCGCGACCATTCCGATCGTGTTCGTCCACGGCGAGGATCCCGTCAAGACCGGGCTGGTGTCGAGCCTGGGTCGGCCCGGGGGCAATCTGACCGGAGTTACCTTTTTCACCATCGAACTGGGTGCCAAGCGGCTGGAGCTGCTGCGCGAACTGGTGACGGGCGCAAGACGGATTGCGCTGCTGGTCAATCCAAAAAGCGCCAATGCCGAAAGTGAAGTCAGCGCGACGGCCGCCGAGAAGGCCATACGCGCCACCGGGCAGCAACCGGTGCTCGTACACGCCGCCTCCGAAGCGGAATTCGAAGTCGGCGTTTGCGAGCCTCAAGCAGCAGCAGGCCGACGCCTTGCTGACCATCTCCGACCCCTTGTTCACCGCCCGCCGCAACGAGCTCGTCGCGCTCGCCGCCCGCCATGCGGTCCCGGCGATCTATCCGCTGCGGGAGTTTGCGGACGCCGGCGGTTTTGTCAGCTATGGGGCTAGCTCGGTGGAGGCTTTTCGTCAGGTCGGCGCCTACGTCGCGCGCATCCTGAAGGGCGCCAAGCCGGCCGATCTGCCGATCGTGCAACCGTCCCGATTTGAACTGGTGATCAATCTGAAGACGGCGAGGGCGCTTGGACTAACGATCACCCGCGAATTCCTGCTGCGCGCCGACGAGGTGATCGAATGAAACGCCGCGAGTTCATCACGCTGGTAGGTGGCGCAGCGGCTGCGTGGCCTGTGGTGGCGCGGGCACAGCAGCCGGGGATGCCGGTGGTCGGGTTTCTCTACTCCGGGGTGCCCGAACTAAGCACAGGGATTGTCGCGGCGTTCCGCAAAGGCCTGAGCGAAACCGGTTTCGTCGAGGGCCGCAACGTGGCGGTTGAATTTCGCTTCGCGTACAATGACAACGCTCGACTGCCAGAATTGGCGGCCGGCTTAGTCCGTCGCCGAGTGGCCGTGATCGCGACCCCGGGCAGCACACCCTCTGCACTTGCGGCGAAAGCCGCGACCACCACAGTTCCGATCGCCTTCGGCATCGGACCGGATCCGGTTGAAATCGGTCTCGTCACGAGCTTCAATCGCCCGGGGGGCAACATCACTGGCATCAGCTCGGTAAACGCGGAGCTTGCGGGCCAAGCGGCTCGGGGTTTTGCATGAGCTGCTACCGAACGCCAGGCGCTTTAGCTTGCTGGTCAATCCAACAAATCGCAATGCCGGCCCCTTGACCAAAGACACGGAGACAGCAGGCTTGGCGATCGGACGGCAGATCGAAATTCTCACAGGAGTACCGCTCGCGAGATCGAAGCCGCGTTTGCTAGCCTTTTCCAAAAGCCGACGGATGGACTCCTGGTTAGTCCCGATCCATTGTTAGACACCCGTCGCGTAACACTCATCACGCTGGCGGCCCATCAACGGCTGCCCACGATCTACCCCTTCCGCGAGAGTGTCGAAATCGGTGGCCTGATGAGCTACGGATCCAGTGCCGTGGAACGAGACCGGCAAGTTGGCATTTATACGGGTCGTATTCTCAAAGGCGAGGCGCCGGGCGAGCTTCCTGTGATGCGCGCGACCAAGTTCGAGTTCGTCATCAATCGGCAAACCGCAAGAGCCCTCGGTCTCGACATTCCGGCGACGCTGCTCGCGCAGGCTGACGAATTGGTCGAATGAACTCAGGATGCATGACGCCTAATGGCACTTAGCGGACAAACCGACCGCCTCTGAGTTTGTCCGCTGTTGGGGGCATAGCGGACATGGCCAAAACCGACCGCATGTCGGCTTTTGATGTGGTGGACGGCGCCCGCTCCCAGCAACGAGCTGCCCTAGGGTGCTCGTTGCGACGAATCACATCAGGGAGCTCTCGACATGCAAATTACTACGATCGGTTTGGATATCGCCAAGAACGTGTTCCAGGTTCACGCTATTGATGCGGCCGAGAAGGTCGTCGTCAGGAAGCAACTTCGCCGCGGCCAGGTGATCGCGTTTTTCAAAGATCTGGCACCGTGCCTTATCGGTATGGAGGCCTGCGCGACGGCGCACTATTGGGCGCGTGAACTCACCAAGCTGGGTCATGAGGTGCGGCTGATGCCGGCGAAGGATGTAAAGGCCTACGTTAAGCGCAACAAGAACGATGCCGCCGATGCTGAGGCGATCTGCGAGGCGGTGCGGCGCCCAACCATGCGGTTCGTACCGGTCAAGTCGGCCGAGCAGCAGGCTCGATTGATGCAGCATCGGGCACGCGATCTTCTGATGCGGCAACGAACCCAGTTGATCAATGCCTTGCGGGCGCATTTGGCGGAGCTCGGCATAGCGGCTGCGCAGGGACGCGAAGGGGTCAAGGAGTTGTTGGCGATCGTCGCCCAAGATGGAGCTCCACGCTTGCCGGTCGATGCTCATGCCAGCCTGATGGTGCTGGCGGCTCAGCTTCAGGCTGTGCAGACGATGATCGGATCGATCGAGAAACGGATCGTTGCGCAGCATCGCTCGAGCGAAGAGAGCAAGCGGCTGAAGACGATCCCCGGCATCGGCATTATCGGGGCCACCACGATTGCAGCGCTCGTTCCGGATCCGAAGGTTTTCCGATCAGGCCGTAACTTCGCGGCATGGGTCGGGATCGTGCCGCGCGAAGACTCGACCGGCGGCAAGCAGAAGCTCGGGCCGATCTCGAAACAGGGTGATCGCTACTTGCGCCGCATCCTTGTCGTTGGAGCCTGTGCCGTCTTGCGGCGCGCACGCCAGCAGCCGGAGAAGTATCCCTGGCTGACACAGCTTCTCGCCCGGCGACCATTCAAGGTCGTCGCGGTCGCCCTTGCCAACAAGATGGCGCGGATCGCCTGGGCGCTGCTGGCCAAGGGTGGGACATACCGGGCGCCTCAGCTCGCGGCAGCGTGAGAACAGGCCCGGCAATGGGATAATGAGGTTGCGTTCGTGCGTTCAAGAACTGCAGGGGTGATGACGGCATTGATGCGAAACGGTCGAGACCGTCGATCGGGAAAACCCGTGATGGGTCACGCGACACTTGAGCGCGTGCTTTTGATTGGGACCCGATCAGCGGATTACATCAGGGCCAGCGGCCATAACGGCTGCATTTAAAGGCCGGATACATGGCTGCACCCGAACCCTTCGCTGAAATGCCCGATTTTCCCCTTGCACCGCGGGCGTCGTCCATACATGACCCATAGCGGACATCGGCCCGCATTTCATGTTGCGATGGCGAAGTCGATTTCAGCCCTACCAAAGTACTCATTTGAGCCGTTACGATGCCTTGTGCTGGGCTGGCGCCCAACTCAAAGTAGATTTGGATGGGAGATTTATATGCGGACGACGTTTGCAGCATTGACCCTCTTGGCCTTGTTCATACTCGGCAGCCCGGTTAACGCTCAAATTGTTTCAGATACTCCGTCGCTTTTAATAGCAGTTCGACACGCCGACACACTTACCGAGCCAGGCGATCGCGCGCTATCAGATGCGGGTATTTCGCGAGCCAAAGCACTAGCCGTAGCGGTTCGCAATGCCGGCGTGACGGCTATTATCACCAGCCAGTTTCGTAGATCACGTGATACGGCCCAGCCGACTGCCTCTGTTCTCGGGTTGACACCCGAAGTGATCCAAATTTCCAGAGCGGCGATCGACAGCCATCTGAAGCAGCTGGAGGCAGCGGTTAGAAAGTACAAAGGGGGAGTCGTTCTCGTTGTAGGTCACGAAGAGTCGGTCACGCAACTCATTGCCGCACTCGGTGGACCGCGACTAGCTGTCATCTGTCCATCGCATCACGCAAATCTATTTTCGCTCACAATGGCAGCCGGCAAAGTACATCTCGTACATTCTCGTTACGGGGAACCCGACGTCGCCGTGCTCCCGGCCCTGAGTGCCTTTAACTGTGCTGAGGGATGTCCGCTTCTGACCCATGAGCGACATTCGCCAGCTTCTCATGTTGCAGCAGCGAAGCCCTCTTTGACCCCTTCCAGCATATCCATTTAAGTCGCTACGATAGTGTTTCCTGAGCCCAGGGGCGGACATGCGGCGGCGGGAATTTCTCGGTGTGCTGGGCGGTGCGGCAGTGTGGCCGCTGGCGGCGCGTGCGCAGCAGCGGGGAAAGAAAATCCCGCGCATCGGAATCATTGACGACGGGCCGATCTGGGAGCCGTTCCGGCAGGCGTTCCGCGATGCGGGCTATGTCGAAGGACAAACCATCGCTTTCGAATATCGCCGCGGCGACGGCGATGCCGTGCGGCTTTCAGCGGCTGCGGCCGATCTGGTGCGTCTGCCGGTGGACGTGATCGCGACCTACGGCACGCCGGCGAGCCGCGCCGCCAAGGCCGCCACATCGACCATCCCAATCGTCATGATCCTGGTTGGCGATCCGGTGCGGGCCGGACTGGTGCAGAGCCTTGCGCATCCCGGCGGCAACGTCACCGGCAACACCATTATTTCGCCAGACCTTGGCCCAAAACGGCTTCAGCTCGTCAAGGAGATCATCCCGTCGGCTGCGCGCGTCGCGCTGCTCTGGAATCCCGACAACGTCTCCAACGTAGTCATCCTCGAACAGATGCGCACCGCGGCGCCGGGCGTTGGCCTCGCGTTTACGGCGGTCGAGGCGCGCAGCACGAACGACTTCGACGGCGCGTTCGCCGTATTGGCGCGCGAGCGGCCCGATGCCGTGCTGCTGACCAGCGATCCGCTGCACCACAGCCACATCCAGCGGATCGTCGACTTCCTGTCGCAGAATCGGCTGCCCGGCATGTTTCAGACCAAGGATGACGCTGTGGCCGGCGGCCTGATGTCCTATGGTGCGATCTATCCAGACCTGTTCCGGCAGGGCGCCTTTTTCGTGCACAAGATCCTGCAGGGCATCAAGCCTGCCGACATTCCCGTGCAGATACCGCAGCGATTCGAGTTGGTGATCAACCTCAAGACTGCGAAAGCGATAGGCGTGACTGTTTCCGATCAAGTCCTGCTGCGCGCCGACGAGGTGATCGAATGAAGCGACGCCAGTTCATCACGTTGCTTGGCGGTGCGGCGGCGTGGCCGCTTGCAGCGCGGGCGCAGCAGCCGGCAATGCCGGTGGTCGGGTATCTCGGCCTGACATCGGCCGAGGCCGATGCTTACCTGCTCGCTCCATTCCGCAAGGGCCTGAGCGAAGCAGGATTTGACGAAGGCCGCAATGTCTCCATCGACTACCGTTTTCGCAGAACGCGATGTTAGTCGATTACCGGCGCTGGCTGCCGAACTCGTCCGCCGCAAAGTCACGGCCATCTTTACCGGCACGACCGTCTCTGCGCTCGCCCTAAAGGCGGCGACCGCGACCATTCCCATCGTGTTCTTGATCGGAGCCGATCCGGTCAAGACGGGCCTAGTGGCCAGCCTGAACCGCCCCGGGGGCAATCTCACCGGCGTCAGCTTCTTTACCAATCAGATGGAGCCGAAGCGATTGGGGCTGCTGCACGAAGTCGTCGCCAAGGTTGATCTGATCGCGGTACTGCTCAACCCAAACAACCCCTTCTTCGACAATCAATCGAGGGAGTTGGGCGAAGCGTCTCGCGCACTCGGTCTCAAAACCCACGTGAACGTGCTAGCAGCGAGACGGATATCGCCAAAGCCTTCGCGGCCTTCGCGCGACAGCAGGCCGGGGCGCTGCTTGTCGGTGCCGATCCGTATTTCAACAGCCAGCGCTCTCTGGTCATCGCTCCGGCTGCACAACTCCGGCTTCCCGCCATCTACGAGTGGCGGGAATTTGCAGAAGCAGGCGGTCTGATGAGCTACGGCACCAGCCTTACAGAAGCGTATCGGCAGGCCAGCGACTTTGTCGTCCGCATTCTGAAAGGTGAGAAGCCTGCCGACATGCCCGTTCTGCAATCGACCAAATTTGAGTTCGTGATCAATCTGAAGACATCCAAGATGCTCGGTCTCGAATTCCATCCGCAACTTCTCGCCCGCGCCGACGAGGTGATCGAGTAGCTCCCATGTCGCCTTCTCCAATCGGCCGGTTGGGGTCAAGCACTTTCAGGCTACCCACCAATACAGTGTCGATGTTGCCCGCGGGCTCGCGCTTCTCTTCGGAATCGGCACCAAGGCCCTTCCATCATGGGACCCGAGGACGAGGTGGAACAATCTAATGGACGGCCTTGCCGTCAGACGAACGGCAGGTCCAAGCGGACATACGATCTCACCTCATCCATCGTCCCGCGAGGGACATCATTCCACCGCTCGGTGGAGCTCGAGTTTCCTCCTATCGGATTTGATCCTGCACGGTTGTCATGCTGTGGCCTGTTCCCGGGTCCAGCGCGCTTGACCCCGACCGGCCGATTAGAGAAGCGGACATCCAAAGGTTCTGCTTCCACTGTGCCCAGCCCGGTAGGTTCTGTTACCTTGTCGGCCAACCATGACCGAAGCGCTACCCGAAGCCGCCAATGCCGAGCGTTTGACAGATGCGCTCCATCGATCGGGCGCACTTGGCAAGGCGGGGCGCGTTCGCGACGTCGCCGTCGAGAGTTCGCGCAACACCATACTCTCGCGCTTCATCCGGCTACGTTTGACCTATGACGGAGCGGTCAGTGAGGCGCCGGGTTCGGTGATTTTCAAGACCGGCCTTCCAGGTCGCGTCGGCAGTGGATGGAACGCAGGCCGCCAGGAGGTCGCATTCTACACTCAGGCTGCCTCTGCAATGAAGGCCCGTTTGGTGCCACGCTGCTTCGAAGCCTCCTGGAACGCAGAACAGAACGGGTGGCACCTGTTGCTCGAAGACCTGACCGATACGCACGTCATAGCGACGACGTGGCCGCTGCCCCCGACCCTGGAGCAATGCCAGGCTATCGTGCGCGCGCGGGCGACCTTCCATGCTGCATGGTGGGATGACCCCCGTCTCGGCACCACGGTGGGAACTTGGTCCGACGCCGATGCCACGGACCGGTATTTGCAACGCTTATCGGGCGAATTGGAGCGGTTCAACGATCGCGTCGGCGATCGTCTGCCGCGCGAGCGACGCGACCTTTATGATCGGTTGCTCGCCGCTGCTCCTCGTCTCATCCAGCGCTATCAAACCCATCGCAACGTCACGATCGTTCAGGGCGACGCCCACGTCTGGAATTGCTTTTTGCCCAAGGATAGCGCGAAGGATGATGTCCTGTTCTTCGATTGGGATAGCTGGCGCGTCGACACCGGCTCCGACGATCTCGCTTACATGATGGCGATGCACTGGTATCCCGATTGCCGGAAACGGGTCGAACGACCGCTGCTCGATCTCTACCATGCAACGCTCGCGGCGCATGGCATTGCCTATGACCGCCAGTCGCTGGAAGACGATTACCGCTTGTCTGTGCTGTGGCAGATCGTGACGCCCGTCTGGCAGGCCGGAAACAACATCCCGCCGGTGGTCTGGTGGAACAACCTTGAGCGCATCCTCTTGGCCGTCGATGATCTAGGCTGCCGCGATCTGCTCACTGCATGATGCAAGGGGTGACCTTTCAATCGATCCGACTGGTTTGAAATCTTCGCTGCGGAACTTATGTCCTGCAACGGTGGGTAGAGGCACAAGGACACGCGGACATGGCGAAGTCGTGGAACGATATGACTACTGAAGAGAAGTTAGAATGGTTATGGCACGAGGATCAGTCCACCCGACAAGTGATCGAGGGAATTAGCGCCCGTCTTGATGAGGTCGCGGGTGTCATCGTCGAACTCGAAAGGCAGCTCAAGGGATTGCAAGCTGGGACAGGCCAGAGAGGCCGGCCTCGTCCTATCCTCAAGCTTGATCATAAAAATTAGCGAGCTAACCGTGGCACGACATGGCCGCCTCAGTTGGCGGGCTCAAAACAAAAGCGAAGGCTGCTGCTGGCCTGCGCTCTAAATAGCGAATGCTGAATTCCGCTAGGACTTCCGGGCACGCAATTCCGCTCGCTTTCGGTCAACGCATTCCTGCATTCTTGCTGCCCCTTTAATGACACCGGCAGAAGGCCCCCTTAAAATCACGCGGCCTGTCGCTGGGTTGCAATAACCTCCAAGTTCGATGGCGCATTGCTTTCGAAGCTTCCCCGGCCCGCCTACACCTGAGCATTTATCTGCCTGTGCGAATGCCGGGATGGAGAGTGCTGCTAGCGCAAATGCAGCGCTGGTCATGAGCCGAAACATAGACGCCTCCCTCTGGTTCGGTATGCCCCACCTGACTTTAGCACCCCGTGTGTAATGCGTCTTTTTGCGATAGGCAGCCTGACCGACCTAGGCGCACCTATGTCTGTTGTTGGCGGTGGTCTCAACCGGTCGACGCAACACCTATCTTGAACAGAAGAGATAGAGATTACGTGCTGATGAGCGAAAAATGTCGTCAAGGGCTAACTGCGGCCGAGAAACCGGAGCTTTGGCATCGCTGGCAGCCGGGAATCTTGAAGGCGATTAGGCGAGAGTTTGGTAAGTGTTACGCGGGTGTTGCGTCGACCGGTTGAGCCGGCAGGGGCATAGCGGACATGGCTCAAACGGGCTGCTACGGCAGCTTTTGATGTGGTGGACGGCGCCCGCTCCCAGCAACGAGCTGCCCTAGGGTGCTCGTTGCGACAAATCACATCAGGGAGCTCTCGACATGCAAATTACTACGATCGGTTTGGATATCGCCAAGAACGTGTTCCAGGTTCACGCTATTGATGCGGCCGAGAAGGTCGTCGTCAGGAAGCAACTTCGCCGCGGCCAGGTGATCGCGTTTTTCAAAGATCTGGCACCGTGCCTTATCGGTATGGAGGCCTGCGCGACGGCGCACTATTGGGCGCGTGAACTCACCAAGCTGGGTCATGAGGTGCGGCTGATGCCGGCGAAGGATGTAAAGGCCTACGTTAAGCGCAACAAGAACGATGCCGCCGATGCTGAGGCGATCTGCGAGGCGGTGCGGCGCCCAACCATGCGGTTCGTACCGGTCAAGTCGGCCGAGCAGCAGGCTCGATTGATGCAGCATCGGGCACGCGATCTTCTGATGCGGCAACGAACCCAGTTGATCAATGCCTTGCGGGCGCATTTGGCGGAGCTCGGCATAGCGGCTGCGCAGGGACGCGAAGGGGTCAAGGAGTTGTTGGCGATCGTCGCCCAAGATGGAGCTCCACGCTTGCCGGTCGATGCTCATGCCAGCCTGATGGTGCTGGCGGCTCAGCTTCAGGCTGTGCAGACGATGATCGGATCGATCGAGAAACGGATCGTTGCGCAGCATCGCTCGAGCGAAGAGAGCAAGCGGCTGAAGACGATCCCCGGCATCGGCATTATCGGGGCCACCACGATTGCAGCGCTCGTTCCGGATCCGAAGGTTTTCCGATCAGGCCGTAACTTCGCGGCATGGGTCGGGATCGTGCCGCGCGAAGACTCGACCGGCGGCAAGCAGAAGCTCGGGCCGATCTCGAAACAGGGTGATCGCTACTTGCGCCGCATCCTTGTCGTTGGAGCCTGTGCCGTCTTGCGGCGCGCACGCCAGCAGCCGGAGAAGTATCCCTGGCTGACACAGCTTCTCGCCCGGCGACCATTCAAGGTCGTCGCGGTCGCCCTTGCCAACAAGATGGCGCGGATCGCCTGGGCGCTGCTGGCCAAGGGTGGGACATACCGGGCGCCTCAGCTCGCGGCAGCGTGAGAACAGGCCCGGCAATGGGATAATGAGGTTGCGTTCGTGCGTTCAAGAACTGCAGGGGTGATGACGGCATTGATGCGAAACGGTCGAGACCGTCGATCGGGAAAACCCGTGATGGGTCACGCGACACTTGAGCGCGTGCTTTTGATTGGGACCCGATCAGCGGATTACATCAGGGCCAGCGGCCATAACGGCTGCATTTAAAGGCCGGATACATGGCTGCACCCGAACCCTTCGCTGAAATGCCCGATTTTCCCCTTGCACCGCGGGCGTCGTCCATACATGACCCATTGCGGACATCGGTCCAGCCTTTCATGTTGCAGTAGCGAAGCCGGTTTCAGCCCCTTGTATGGGGCCTTTTTAGTCAAGAAGTTTAAGCAGAGTGGGGCATTGTTTTTCGATCGTCAGTTTCTTTGTTCACAATCCGGATGCAATCTGAAAGTCCGTCGCTTCTTATCGAGCCGGGCTTCACTCACGCCGGCGCGCGCAGGAGCGTTCAAAGTTGGCCGTCGTACCAACCTTGCAGCATGCTCCGCCCTCGCCAGGCCATACCTTGACGGTTCCGAGCACACCTTGGTGCGATCGGGACGACGATCAGAGGGGAGCCCGCTTTCGGGCGCGATTCACTCGCGCCACAACCTTGTATCCGGTAGGTCCATGGACCCGAACCATGATGCAGTCATGCGCATCGGCAGCGAAGCTCCGAAGCGGCGGACCCATTCTATCAGTCGGTATGAGAGCCAAGGGGCTGATCGGGATTCCGCTACCTCGAACCGTCATCGGAGCCCCGTCACAAGCATATGGACAAGGTCGAAACTGTCGGGGTGCCGTCAGTATCCTCCGTTTATTGTGCCAGACGCAAAACGATGCCGTCGGGTACAACACCCTGCCGCACCAGCCGCCACAGGGCGATCAGAAGTTTGCGCGCCAAGGCCACAATCATGGGCTTGCGAGTACCGCGAGCGTTCTCGGTGCGAGCTCGATACCACTGCGCCAGGGCGCTATTCTTCTGGTGCAGAAGGAACCGCCACGCCAATTGGATCATGCCTCGCCGAACTCGAGCGTTGCCGGAACGGGCTAGCCCTTTCTCCCGGCGCCTCCTCCCGCTCTCGTCTGGCGAGCCAGTGAGGCCGCCATACCGCGCGACGGCCCGTCGGTCACGCATGTTTCGCGTCAACACCTCGTGCACCAGCATGTCGGCCGTCTCGATGCCGACTCCGATCACGCGCGCCAATAGACGCACCATGGCATGCGGTCCATCACTATCACTGGGCGTTTGCTCGAGACGCTCCAGACGTGCTTCCTCGATCTGCCGGATCTGATTATTGACGAGCCGTCGGCGTTCCATGTCGCGACGCAGCTCAGCCATTGTGTTGGGCGGGATCGGCTCGCCCTCAGGCGTACGCAAACCGTCAAGACGCTCGGCGGCCCTTTTCAGCTTGGGATTGAAGCCGCGGATGCCGAGCCGAACCAATGCGGCCTTCATTCGGTTGACGATACGGCTTCGCTCTCCGACCAGGCTGTCACGCTCGCGGTTGGGTCGCTTGGCATCCTCGTCCTTTATTGTCGGGATCGCGACCATCTTGCAGTGATCACGCTCGCCGCGCAGCCAGCCGAGAACAGCGCGTTTGAGCAGCTCGGTGTCGAGACGATCGGTCTTGGCGCGCCGGTGTTCGCGCGATACCGCTATGCTCGATGCATGGATGACGTAGGCCTCAATGCCACACGCCTTGAGCCAGCGCGCCAGCCAGAAGCCGTCACGGCCAGCCTCGAAGGCGACTACAATGCGTTTAATTCGGCGACCTGCTTTCTCCGCTTCCTCCCGCCACCGATGCAACAGCTTCAGCAATGCGCTCTCGTCAACCGCAAGCTTCTTCAACGGCTGGCGCTCGACGCCAGGCACGATGCCGGCAACGAGCCAACTCGACAAGCTCATTTCGATGACCGCGATCAGCGTGACATCCGGTTCGAGGACGGCGAGGGATCGGCTCAGGTCGTTCAACTTCTGCATGGGGTGCTCCATCGGTTCACATCAGCGACGATGGATAAAATATCCTCGGCGCCCCCCATAGCATCTATCAAAGCACTCATTTGAGCCGATACGATGCTTGTCCCTGAGCCTGGAGGCGGGCATGAGGCGGCGGGAATTCGTTGCGGGACTTGGCGGTGCAGTGGCTGTGTGGCCGCTAATGGCGCGTGCGCAGCAAGCGATGCCGGCAATCGGATTCCTTAACTCAACTTCGTCTGACGTCACGACCGGCGACCGACAGCGCGCATTTCGCCAAGGCTTGAAGGAAACCGGCTATATTGAGGGCGAGAATGTAGTGGTCGAATATCGCTGGGCCGAGAATCAAAATGATCGATTGCCGGCGCTGGCGGCCGACTTGGTTCGGCGCCGGGTCGCCGTGATCGCTGCGACCGGAATTACTGATACCGCGTTGGCAGCCAAGGCCGCTACCTCAGCGATCCCCATCGTCTTCGCCGTTCCCGAAGACCCGGTCGGACTTGGTCTTGTTGCGAGCCTCGCCCGGCCGGGAGGCAATGCGACAGGGATCAATTTTTTCGCGACTGAGTTGACAGCGAAGCGGTTAGGACTCCTGCGTGAGCTGGTGCCTGGAGCTACCCGTGTCGCTCTCCTCGTCAAGCCGGACAGCTCTGGAACTGCAGAGTCCAACGTGAGAGACGTGCAGTCGGCGGCTCGTTCCATGGGACTGCAAATCCAAGTCCTTAATGCCAATACCAGCCAGGAAATCGATGCGGCCTTCGAGAGCTTTGCGCGCGAGCGGCCCGACGCCCTCTTCGTAGGCGGCGATCCTTTCTTCCGTACCCGGCGTGTGCAGCTTGCCACCCGGGCGGTGCACCATGCGATTCCCGCAACGTATGCGTTTCGTGACTACGTCGAAGCCGGCGGACTGATGAGCTACGGAGCCGACATTGCAGGTGCATACCGTCAGGTCGGCGTCTATGTTGGTCGCATCCTCAAGGGCGAGAAGCCAGCGGACTTGCCGGTCGTTCAATCGACCAAGTTCGAGTTGGTTATCAACGCACAGATTGCCAGGTTGCTCGGCCTCACCGTCCCCCCCGATCTCCTCGCCCGCGCCGACGAGGTGATCGAATAACGCGCCGTTTTGCTGCGGCGCAAGTTACATGATTGACCCGCAAGAGACATCGCGTCCTGTCGCCATCGTTAGGCTCAAGTTGTCTTTGAAGCTTCAGCGCATCCGCGGCTGGCGCGGTCATCCAGGTCTCAATTTCGTTCGGCGTGGTACGCGGGGCAAAGAAAAAGCGCCGCCACGGCCGGGCAAATGAGCCGCGCCTGTGCAGCGCCCGACGCGATAACTGTCAGGCTACCAGCACTACATTGCTAATAACGACGGTAGTAGCCACCGTAGTACCCAGGATTGTAGCCGGGGTAGTAGCCACGGTAGTAGCCAGGGTTGTAGGCACCGTAGTAGCCACGGCGGTAGGCTCGCCGGTACTGTCGGCGCGCGTATCTATTGTAGTAGTAAACCTTATGTAGCTCAGGCGCGGGAGCAGTTGCGCCTACTTTTCCGTTGATTGGCATTGCCGAGGCACCGAAGCTTCCGCCAAGTCCAATGCCAGCCGTGGCGACTGCTGCCAGAATGTACATTCGCACTTT
Organism: uncultured Alphaproteobacteria bacterium; assembly: GCA_963850885.1. Classification (GTDB taxonomy): domain Bacteria; phylum Pseudomonadota; class Alphaproteobacteria; order Rhizobiales; family Xanthobacteraceae; genus Z2-YC6860. Next base: position 76,775 of record CAWKOD010000046.1, read on the forward strand.
AGACGACATTTACCCTCCGCTTGATTTTCTACGCGCTGAGGCGGTGCCAAGACATCAGCCGTAATCGGCTAGGTTCCAACTACTTCGTGGTGCCAGTGGTTCCATCATGCCTGGGCGAAGGACTGTGTAAGTTGGACCTAATTCCAACCAGTCCCTCAGTCTGCGGAATAAGCTTGCGAATATCCGCTATAGGTTCCGTCAAGCATCCTTCTATCCGATTGAAAATGCTGTTGATTTACGATTTTTGCAGCCTCTCTGCCACTTGAGGATTGAATTATTGGACTCCGCCCAGTGCAGAAGTCGAGTTATTAACTCCCATGAGCGACAACGCCGAGCCTGCGCTGGCGCGCTGCGCGCCTCCCTTGATCGGCGGCGTGTCGATTATACAGTGCATTGTGATTTGCGCGAAGGTGTGAAGTAGGCGTGGAGCTGCCCAATGCGGAGCTTACCAGCGTTTGTGATATGCCTCATGCTGATCTCTGGCATCGCATCAGCACAGGATTGCGGGCCGTTTTTCTGGCTCTGCCAACGCCCGGCTCAACCGTACATGCAACCGCCCGTGACCAATGAACCGCGACCGAACCCTCGCGCCTGGGATGCGACTGTCGAGCAGCAGCAACCTGCCGGCGTCTGGCAGCCGTTTGCCGTTCCCGGCACACGTTCGACCGACATAGACCCCCGCTACGCGCGCGGGGCGGTGTCCTACGCATCTGCCGAGAGGCCGGGCACCATCGTCGTCGACGTGCAAAACCACTTCCTTTATTCCGTGGAGGGAAGCGGGCGCGCGATCCGCTACGGCATCGGCGTTGGCCGGCAAGGCTTCACCTGGTCCGGCGTCGCGACTGTCCACGACAAGCGGGAATGGCCAGACTGGTACCCGCCCAGAGAAATGATCGAGCGAAAGCCGGAGCTCATGCGCCAGGTCAGCACTCTGCAGAGCGGACTCGGCGTGCCCGGCGGTCCGAGCAATCCACTCGGCGCGCGTGCCTTGTACCTCTGGCAGGGCAACAAGGACACGCTTTTCCGGATCCATGGCACCAACGAGCCGGAGACGATCGGCCGGAGCGTGTCGTCCGGCTGCATCCGCATGCTCAATCAGGACGTCATCGATCTCTACAATCGCACGCCACTTGGCGCCAAAGTCGTGGTGCTTGCTTCGGGTGGTCAGGCCGCGACCCCGATGTCCGCGTCGGCTTCAGCAACCGGGATGAGCCCGCAGTCGCCGGGAACTCGGCAGCGGCGATAGCGCGTCGGAAGCTTCGGCGCGAATTGACGCTATCGTAGCGTGATTTCCCTGCGCTGCGATTAAATGTTGGCTTCTCTTCTCTAATCGGCCGTTTGGGGTCAAGCACTTTCAGGCTATCCACCCCTGCCGACGAATTCGTGCAGTCCGCCCACGAAACGATGCCGAAAGGCGACGAATACCTGATCGACACCGCGCCGACCGGGGCCCTGGTCAAGGCCGACGACCCGAAACTTGTCCTCGAGGCGCTGAAGGACGGCAAGGTCCGCATGACCTGCTCGACCTGGAAGGGCGCCCAGTCAGCCGCATTGTGGGGTTGAGGACGTGACGTTGCGCGTAACCGTTACACGTAACGCGACCCACCGTTACCCGTAACGCTCACCCAAGGATGGATCACCTATGATGATCGAGCTCGCCCACCTCCCGACCTAGATCAAGGAAGCCGCCACGCGCTGCACCGCTACTGCCAGTTCGGTGCCTGGCGAAGTCCGAACCGCATCGGCTGATGGCCGCCCTGCATGAACTGATCGAGCACCTTCCGGGAGCCCACTTGGCCGCGCTATGCCAAATGGGAGTCGGGCGAGCGAAGAGCTGGCTAAAAATTAAGAACCCGAAGAGTCCGGCCGCGCTATTGACAACATGCTGGCCAGATCGAACAACTAGTCTAGGTTTGAATGTTTGCCGGAGTGGCGCAGAAACTGAGAAGTGGGCCAAGGTGATCCGCGCGGCCAACATCAAGGCGGAGTGAGTTTGGGTGATATTCCATTTTGCCACCCTCACTTCCCGAACGATCTTGCCCGTGTCATCCACAATGCAGACGCTGGTCTCCTTGACCGAAACGTCCAGTCCGGCAAAATAATCCATGCTGCGCTTCTCCTTCTGATGCTTGAGGCCGCGAATGCGGACCTCGTTTCACCATCAGCCTGAAGCGCAGCACCCAAATCTTCAGCTATTCACAAGCCGCCGGCCGATTACCCCATCTATTGGGGGCATAGCCGAGATCCGCCGGCATTTCATGTTGCAATAGCGAGGCTAGTTTGAGGCGACGGGTATGGTTTGCTGTTCTCAGCCTATCGCATCAACCGGCCGTCACCCAAAATTGATAGCTGCGCTGCGCTGAAATCATTGCCGTTTCTTGCTCGGTATTGCACATCGGCATATGCGCTGGAATAACAACGAACAATATAGGGCCATTAGATGACGACCCATAACCTCGGTGGACGCACATTCGATGATCTGCGCATGCGTGGGCTTGTCCGTCCTGCCATTGAAAAGTTTTGTGGGGCGTGGCTCGCTTGCCTTCTCGTTATGGCTCGCGGCAATATTTTCGCCGCGTTCAGCGTCGAGCATTTGGTTCTCGCGACGGTTTGCGGGACCGTAGGAGCATTGGCCACCGTTGCACTCCTCGTCCAAATGGACCGGACGACTGACAGTGTCGGACGCCAAGCAACAATCAGCGCGGTCGTTACGCTCATCGGTGATGTCTTCGCACATCCGTCACACTTCCCGCCGCAATGGGCGGAACCGCTAGTGACGGCCGCAGTATCCGCGGGCATTGCCGTTGCGCTTTGGTATGCAAAACGGTGGGTAGGCGTCGCCCATCGGTCGCTATCGGACTAAGAGCGGACATCGCGGTACAGAGGCCTGACGTCCGCTATGATCCAACTCGAACATCCGCCCACAAGCTAGCCTCAGTGCTACCCGTTGACGCAGTGCCCCAAGTACCGCTTGTGAACGAATGCGCTACGGCAGACTCTGACAACGGGGGTTGTAGCGATGAAGGCATTTGGAAACGTCTTCCTGATCGTATGTCTGCTGCAGGCAGGCGGTTTGCTTTGGCTGACATCAATGCTTCATCAACAGCGGGGAGCCACCGTCTGGTTGATGGCAGGCGTGATTGCATTTGTTGGAATTGCCGGCCGATACTTCTTCGCCGCCGGCGACAAGGCATAAGGCTGACGAGATAGTAGACTAGACGAATGTCCACCCTGGCACTTATTGGACATCGAAGGGCTGATGAGGATTTTCCGCGTCCGGACTGCGCTCTATAGCCGACGAGGTGATCGATTGAGAACAGTTGCGATCCATCTGCTCGCCCTGGTGACGCTATCGACCGCGTCGTTCGATGCTCAGGCCCAGAGCGCCGGAAGCATCCGCCGTATTGGCTATGTGCGGTCTGGCACTGCCGACATTGATCCTTATCGGACATCATTCGTGCGCGGGATGCGTGAGCTCGGTTATTTTGAAGGGCGCAACGTGGCTTATGAATTCCGTTACTACGGCGATCACGCCGACGCGACGCTGTCGGGGATCATCAACGACCTTGTGCACGCGAAGGTCGAAATCATTGTGATTGGCGGGAGCGCTGCAATCCAGTCGGCGCAGGGGATAACCAGAACCATTCCTATCGTCATGAGCGCAGCTGCAGACCCGCTTGCCAGTGGGTTGGTCGAGAGCTTGGCGCGCCCGGGCGGCAACACAACTGGCGTCGCGTTCATGTCAGCCGAATTAACAGTCAAGCGACTCGAGCTGCTCAAGGAAATCTTGCCTGAGACCACACGGGTCGGCGTTCTGCGCAACCCGGACAACCCGGCGCACCTGTCGATTATGACGAGTGCCGAACTCGCCACAGTTCCGCTTGGACTTACGCTGCGCTCGTTTGATGTTCGCGGATCGGATCAATTGGAAAGCAATTTTGCAGAAATGAAGTCGTGGCCGGCGGATGCTGTTGTCGTGCTCGACGACGCGGTATTTATATCTCAGCGCGCGGCGATTGCTGCACAGGCCAAGAGCAAGCGGCTCACGTTGGTCTGTGGTATCCGCGAGCTGATTGAGGGCTGTCTGCTCTCCTATGCCGCCAATATTGGAGATATGTATTTCCGCTCTGCGAGCTATGTGGACAGAATCCTCAAAGGCGCTAAACCGGGTGACCTGCCGGTGCAGCAGCCGGTCACATTCGACCTCTTGATAAATCTAAAGATCGCGAAGGCCTTCGGCCTCACCGTGCCGCCCACATTGCTCGCCCGTGCCGACGAGGTGATCGAATAGCGCTATATTTCCGCAGTGCGAAGTGACGCGATTGGCACGGACCCGACAAAAAAACTGCGTCTGTTTTCCGGTCGCTATCGGGGGCAAAGCGGACGTGACGCGAACATGCCAAGCGGCGACGTGTTTAATGAAGCGCATCTCTGCCTATACGAATTACCGTGCGAACGATAAGCACCACGTTGAGTGGCAGCCGACGCGGATCGATATGGCCAACGCGGATAACTATTTCGGGCGATCTGACTTAAGCTAAACTCGCGCTCAATTTGAGGAGATGCCCGCAAAATGCTTCGTCTTTCTTCCATTGCGCTTACGGTCGTGCTGATCATGCCGGCATACCCGGGTTTGGCACAGGAACGGGTCGAGGCCGGGGTGCTGCAGTGCCGCGGCTCGACCACCAGCTTCGTCGTCGGCTCGGTGACTGAGTTGAACTGCACTTTCGTGCCGTCCGCCGGCGGCCCGACCAAATCATACATGGCCAGGATGAAGCGTGCGGGCCTCGACATCGGCATCAACCAGCAAGTTGCGATCACATGGGGGGTATTCGCCCCAACCCAACTCCGCCGCGGCGAGCTCGCCGGTACCTATGCGGGCGGTGCCGCCAGTGCAACGGTCGGAGTTGGCGTCGGAGCAAACGCGCTATGGGGTGGATCAAACAACGTGGTTTCCCTACAGCCAGTCAGCGTTCAGGGACAAACCGGGTTGAGCGCCGCTGCAGGCGTAGCAAGCCTTCAGCTGCTCGCCGTTGGCCAATGACTTCGTTTTCTCCGAAGCCGCCTATCACGCCGGAACTCTTGGATTTCGTCTCTGATTGACGAAACGGTTCGCTGACACGTGCGAAAGGGGGCGCGATGGCAGCGATTGGGACTTCGCGTCATTCGCCGCGCTGCATCATTTTGGTAGCTTTTGGACCAAAGCGGACAAGTACGGGCCTCGGCCTCGGGCAGCGAGGCCGTCAATGACCCAACTGCGACATCGGCCAGCTCATTCGCGAGAACACTATGGAACGCGCGATGGCAAATCACTCCGCCTTGAACCCGGCGAATTTGACCACCTTGGCCCACTTCTCAGTGTCTGAGGCAAAGAGCTGGCCAAGCTCGGCCGGCGTGCTTGAAAACACAGTCGCTCCGAGGTTTGCGATCCGCGCCTGCATGGCCGGATCGGCGAGGGCGGCGTTGATCTCCTTGTTGAGCTTTTCGACGATTTCGGCGGGCGTGTTTTTCGGGACTCCGATGCCCTGCCAGCCGTTGGCTTCGTAGCCAGGCACGGTATCAGCAACGGTCGGAACGTCCGGCAACGCCTGCGCGCGTGTGACCGAAGTGACCGCCAGCGCGCGGAGGTTGCCCGTTTTGATATGATCGATCGAGCTCGGAATCGGATCGAACATAACCTGAGACTCTCCAGTGATGAGCGACGTCAACGCGGCAGGCGCTCCGCGATAAGGCACATGGAGCATATCAACACCGGCCATCATCTTGAAAAGTTCGCCCGCAACATGCCCCGCGGTCGCGTTCCCGGCGGACGCCATATTGATCTTTCCAGGGTTGGCCTTGGCGTAGGCGATGAACTCAGGAACGGTCTTGGCCGGAACCGATGGCGACACATCCATGACAAAGGCCTGGCGGTTGAGACCTGCGACGGGCGCGATGTCGCGGATGAAATTGAAATTGAGCTTCTCGTAGAGTGACGCGTTCCAGGTGTTGATCGCGGTGACGAGCAGTAACGTATAGCCGTCGGCGGGCGCACGAACGACCGACTCGGTCGCGATATTTGTGCCGCCACCGGGGCGATTCTCGACGATAAACGGTTGGCCGAGCCGCTCGGAAAGCCACTGCCCGATCAGCCGGGCCTGAATGTCGGGCGAACCACCGGGCCCGATACCGACGACGATGCGCACCAGACGCGACGGATAGGCTTGCGCCCATGCCTTGCGCGCAAGGGCCGGCAGCGCACGGCGCCCGCGACCAGATGCAGAAAACGCCTGCGGTGGGGAAGTTTCATGGCGGCCCCCAATTAGTAGGTAGTCAAACTTTAGAATATGCGGACCGCCAGTCTGTGCGGAAGGGGGTGCGATGTCTCCTCCTGGCAGATTTTGTTGCAGAAGTCTGAGATTGAAGGAATTGGGGCGGCTGAAGCGATTTCTTGAAGCTGCTGGCTTGCGCCTGCTCCGTTGGAGCGGCGGCTTTGACGCGGTGGCACCGATACCCACAACGACTATGCGACGCACGCGGCGACTGCTGGTGGTGGCCGAACCACGAGCTTGGCGAGCCGACGAAGGTTTTGAGCGACGGCTGCCATCGTGAACTCGAACTGGGCGCCATGCGGGCCGCGTAGCCGAAGGCGAGCAAGCCTCAGGATACGCTTGAGGTGGGCGAACAGCATCTCAACCCGCTTTCTTTCGCGGCACGATTGTTCGAATGCTTTGGTCTTGGCCAGGGCGCGGGCAACGTCGCGCGCCTCTTCGTAGATGCTGCGCGGGATCGTGCGGAACGGCGCCTTTGGGCAGCATTGCACCTTGAGCGGGCAGCCTCGACAGTCGGATGTACTGGCGAGATAACGAAGCGTCTCGCCATCGATCACCGTGCCGGTCGTCGTCAGAAGCTTGCCTGCCGGGCAGACATAGACGTTGCGCTCTTTGTCGAAGGTGAAGTCTTCCCGACTGAAGGTGCCATCTTCGCGCTTCGACTTGTCGATGACTGGGATGTGCGGCTTGATGTCTTTGTCGTTGACGAGCCAATTGAGGTTCGTTCCTGAGCCGTAGGCGGTATCACCGGCGAGCCACTTGGGCTTTAGGCCAAAGCGTTGTTCGGTTCGCTCGACCATCGTCTGGGAGGCGCCGACCTCCGCCTGTCGGATGGCCCGCGAAGCCTTGGCGCCGAGGATGACGCCGCACTTCACATCGATCAGATAGTTGTCGGAGTAGGCGAAGAACGCCGGTCCCCGCATCGCACCAGTCCACTGCGCTGCCGGATCGGAAGGTGAGATAAACTTCGGCACTTTATCGCTGGCTGCGCCGAAGGCCGCGTCGTCGAGTGTGGCGAGATACTCCTTCACAGCACGGCTCGCCTTCTCCGGAGCGCGGTTCTTGTCCCAATCTTGGCCCGGGATCGACCGCTGCTTGTTGGCATCCGCTACAATCAGGCTGGCATCGACCGCAAAGCCTTCGCCGCCAACCAGACCGGCCGCAATGCACTCCTCCACGACCCGCTCGAACACATCGAAGGAAGAGGTCACCATCGCGGAACCGCTCGTTGCGGGCCCGCGAGAACGCCGAATGATCAGGGATCTTGTCCTCAATCGACAGACCGCAAAACCAGCGATAGGCCAGGTTCACCTGCACGTCACGGCATAGCGCCCGTTCTGAGCGGATTGCGAAGATATAGCCGACGATCAGCATCCGGATCATCAGCACCGGATCAATCGAAGGTCGGCCCGTCGTGGGATAGTAGGGGGCAAATTCCTTATGAACCCACGATAGATCAAGCACCGACGCTATCGCGCGAACCAGGTGATCGTCCGGTACTACCTCATCAAGGCAAAACGAATAAAAAAGCTGCCTCTGGTCGTGATTGAGCCGCCCCATCATCGCGCGCCTCCGCAACGAATCGCGTCAGCAGACACCGAATCATCGGCCACAGCATTCATCAACCGACTTCTGCAACAAAATCGGCACTTAGCGACCGATCGCGGCGCGGCAATATTCTGGTCGCTTCTCTAATCGGCCGGTTGGGGTCAAGCACTTTCAGGCTATCCACCACTGCAGTGTCGATGTCACTCACGGGCTCGCGCTTCTCTTCGGAATGGGCACCAGGGCCCTTCCATCATGGGATTCGAGGACGAGGCGGAACAATCTATTGGGCGGCCTTGCCGTCAAATGAACGGCAGGATCCAAGCGACCAAGCGAACTCACCTCATCCATCGTCCCGCGAGGGACATCTTTCCACCGCAGGGTGGAACTCGAGTTTCCTCCTATAGCGTTTGGCTTTGCGGGCTTGTCATGCGGCTGCTGTAACGGGTTCTCGGGTCCACCGGAACTCGGTGCCATCAACCCAAATGCGGTGCATGATCACAGCCAGCCGTCGCGCCAAGGCCACGGTCGCCTTTTTCATCCCGCGGCGCCTGGCGATCTGCATCGCCCAGGCCTTGAGCCAAGACCATTTCTTGGAGCGCATCATGGCCTGAGCTGCTTCGTAGAGCATCGTCCGCATCATCTCATCTCCACAGCGCGATATTCTGCCGTCCCAATCCACCTCGCCCGATTGATACTTGGCGCACGTCAGCCCAAACACCGCCCCGACGGACTTGGATTTGCGGAAGCGAGCCGGAATGTCGACGGTGGCGCGATAGGTCAGCGACACCACGGGGCCAACGCCAGGGGTCGTCATCAAGCGCTGGCACACCTCATCGTCCCGGACGATGGCCAACAGGCGGCGATGCAGGATGACGATCTGTTCGCGCAGCACCCGCCGGACAATGAGCATCGGTTCGACCAGAACGGCCAAGTCGGGGAGGTTCTCGACAAGCTCCCTGATCCGGGCCTCGAACTTTACCTTCCCAACCATGCCGACCTTGAGGCCGAAGTTGCGCAACGTGCCGCGCAGGTCGTTCTCAACGGCGATGGCCTTGGATTGCAACAACTGGCGATGCGTCAGCAGCATCCGCAGTTTCTGACTGCGCAGCGTCTTCACATGCACTGGACGGTAAAGCCCAACCCGCATCATCTGCGCGATGCCACGGGCATCGTTGCGGTCGGTCTTGTTGATCTGCGCCTTCAACACCGCCCGCATGTGCCGCGTCTCGACACAGATTACGGGCAAGCCCGCTTCGGCGAGAGCGCTGAACAGCCATTGCGACAGCGGTCCAGCTTCCAATCCAATCCGCTTGAAGCGGTAGGCGGGGTTTGTCAGCACCGCCAGCAGAGCCTCGGGTTCGCTCGCCGCTTTCACTTCCCGAACGATCCTGCCCGTGTCATCCACAATGCAGATGCTTGTGTCCTTGACCGAAACGTCCATTCCAACAAAATGGTCCATGCTGCGCTTCTCCTTCTGATGCTTGAGGCCGCTCAACGCGGACCTCGTTTCACCATCAGCCTGAAGCGCAGCACCAAAAATCTTCAGCTATCCACAAGCCGCCGGCCGATTACCCCATCTATTGGAGGCATAGCGGACATCGGGAGGCCCTGGCGCTGGGTGGGGTCGGGCGCTTATGACCCTTAGCGGACAATTTGTAGCAGTCAGAAGCTGCTTGTGGCGCTTCCAAAATGCCAATCTGAGCCGTTACGATCCTGGGCTTTGGGGCGCAGCATGAAGCGACGGGAGTTCATCACGCTGCTCAGCGGCACGGCGGCGTGTTGGCCGCTCTCGGCGGCTGCGCAACAGTTCACCAAGCCGGTGATCGGATTCTTGGTAAGTGGCTCAGCAGATTCCTTTGCGATTTTTGTGGACGCTTTCAAGCACGGAATGCGCGACAACGGGCTTGTCGAGGATCGGGACTACGTCCTCGACCTGCGTTTTGCGGACGGCGATTATGGCCGCTTTCCAACGTTGGCTGCGGAAACGGTGCAGCGTAAGCCCGCCGCGATTATCGTGACCACCATTAGTGCAGCCCGCGCGGCGCAACGAGCCACCGCGACAATCCCGATTGTGATGACCGGCCTCATCGATCCGGTCGGGCTTGGACTCATCTCCAGTCTTGCGCGACCGGGAGGAAATACAACCGGTCTCTCCAACATGGCGCAAGACGTAATGCCCAAGCTGGTGGAAATCCTGCGGTCCGCCCTTCCGACAATCAGAGTTATTGCTATCCTTTTCAATCCCACCAACCCGGCAAATCGGGAATTAATGTCCAAAGAGATTCCCGCTCAAGCCGGTTCGATCGGCGTAACCATTCGTCCGGTCGAATTCAAAGGCGCCGCTGAACTCGAAGCCACTTTTATGGCACTTGAGCGGCAACGGCCCGAGGCGCTGGTCGTCGTATCCGACGCTGCTCTCTACGACCTGCGGGAACGTATTTCAGCGTTGGCGCTCAGGCACCGGCTTCCGACGATCGCCTACGTTCCTGAGTTTACCGACGTTGGCGCCCTGATGAGTTACGGACCGCCCAGGCGGGCAATGTATCGTCGCTCCGCCGATTATGTGAAAAAGATATTAGCTGGGGCGAAACCGGCTGACCTGCCAGTCGAGCAACCCACACAGATCGAGTTGTCGATAAACTTGCAGACCGCAAAAGCACTTGGCATCGCAATTCCTGATGGGCTCTTGGCGCGGGCCGACCGGGTCATCGAATAAGCGGCGCGATGTCCGTTCCTGGCACATCGCGTCGTTGCGTTGCGCCGCAAAATTTGGTCGCTTTCGGGCAACAGCGGACATCGGGACGCCCTGGGCGCTGAACGGGTCGGTCGCAAATGACCCGAAGCGGACATCGGCGGCCCCTTCCAGCATCCTACGTTTCGACGCTACGATGTCGCCGCTGAGCCTGGGAGCGGCGCATGAGGCGGCGAGGTTTTCTCGGTGCCCTGATTGGTGTGGCGGTCGCGTGGCCGCTCGCGGTCCGGGCACAGCCGGGCGAACGCAAGAAGCTGATCGGCGTGCTTATCAGCCGTCCTGAAAGCGATCCCGAGGGGCAAGGTTACGTCACAGCGTTCCGCCAAGGGCTTGAGCAACGAGGCTGGGTGCCGGGGCGCAACATTGAGATCGATTATCGGTTCACGTCTGGCAATGTCGGGGTTTTGCAGGCGTTGGCGAAGGAGATGGTCGCAGGGGGTCCGGACGTCCTTGTGATCAATTCTTCGGCGCCGCTGATCGCCACGCGACAGGTCGCTGGCGCTATCCCCATTGTCATGGCCGCAGTTGCAGATCCGGTTGCTCAGGGTTTCGTCGAAAGCTTGGTGCGTCCCGGCGGCAACATCACGGGCTTTGCGGTCGAAGAACCCTCGATGGGTGCTAAGTGGATCGAGTTGCTCAAAGAGATTGCGCCCCAGGTTCGGCATATCACCGCCGTCGTTAATCCCGATTCGGCGCCTTTCGCAAAAATGTTTCTGCCGTCGATGGAAAGCGTTCGTTCGGGTTTTTCTGTCACGCTGGCCACATCGCTAGTTCACACGGAAAAGGAGCTCGAAGTCGCCATTGCGATGGCTGGACGCGAGCCATCCGGCGGCTTGGTGTTTCTGCCGGACAGTTTTCTGGCGTCCCGTCGTGAGATGATCGCGAATTTCGTCGCCCAACAGCAACTCCCTGCTATCTATTCGACCTCGATGTTCGTTCGAAGCGGCGGATTGATCGGTTACGGGTTCGACCGTGCCGATCTATTCCAACGCGCGGCTGGCTATGTTGACCGCATCCTCAAAGACGAAAAGCCGGGCGATCTGCCGGTCCAGATGCCGACCAAGTTCGAGCTGGCAATCAACCTCAAAACCGCCAAAGCGCTCGATCTCGCTGTGCCGCCAACGCTTCTGGCCCGCGCCGACGAGGTGATCGAATGAAGCGGCGCCAGTTCATCACGCTGCTCGGCGGCGCGGCGTCTCTTTTTTTCATTGCGGTATCTCCGAGCTTTGCAGTCGAAGCAACCATCACGGATGGCGATACACTGAAATTGAATGGCACTCCATATCAGCTTGATGGAATTGACGCGCCTGAGACCGACCAAGTGTGCCTCGACGAAAAAAGTACGCAATGGACGTGCGGAATTGAGGCCCGCGACCAACTAAAAAAATTCGTCGGAAAGCGCGACGTTCGGTGCGACGGTAACAAGTACGACACCGTCTACCGCAACAGGCGGATCAGTATTTGCTGGGTTGAGGGCGAGACAGTGAGTCTGAACCAATGGCTTGTGCGGGAGGGCTGGGCACTGAACTTTGAGCCCTATGCAAAAGGTCGCTTTAAAGCGGACCAGGACGAAGCGCGCAAAAACCGCAAGGGGCTTTGGAAAGGGTGCTTTATTGAACCGCAGGCGCTACGCCTGGGGAGCAGGATTACGGCAAGGTTATTGGGGCCAAGCTGCCCCGAACGCGACGACTGGAAGGCACGCGATATTCTATTTCCCGATAACCCAGCCATGCCGCCTGGCTGCTCGATCAAAGGAAAACTTGCTGTCCGCGCGCACATTACAGGCCACCGTGGAATTTATCACATGGAGGGTTGCCGCAGTTATGCGCGTACGAAAACGCCAGACCGTTGGTTTTGCTCTGAGGATGAGGCCCAAGCAGAGGGCTTCCGCAAAGCGTTCACTTGTAGATGAGTGAGCTGCGGTCGAAATGACTCGGGCGAGCATTGCGCCACGCCTTGCCGCGCGGAACAATGTTTCATCGGGATCGTCTCGACCGCCGCAGCAGCATCGTAGTTCGTGACCGTGTCGTAATGACCCCGAACGGACATCGGCCAGCATCTGATGTTGCAGTAACGAACCCGATTTAAGCCCCTATCAAAGTCCTCGGCTGAGCCGTTACGATGCCGCGTTCTAAGCCTGGGGCGGACATGAGGCGACGGGGTGTAATTGTCGGACTTGCCGGTGCGGCTGTCAGCTTTGCCTGCGACGCGTTTGCAAATTGGTACGCGAGCCAATGAAAAAACGAAAGCGCATAACGGGAAAGCCAAAGCGCCGGAGTGCGCCCAAGGTTGCTCGTGGGCGCCGTTCGTCTGTTGGTAGTAAAGATGAGAAGATTGCGCTGCTCACACGCGAGCGCGACGCGGCTTTGGAGCAGTTGACGGCAACTTCCGAAGTGCTTGCCGCGATTTCCAGTTCACCGGGCGACCTCAAACCAGTGTTCCAAGCCATGGTGGCGAAGGCCGCCGACATCTGCGAAGCCGACCAAGGGACGCTCTGGCTTCGCGAAGGTGACGCATTCCGCGCGGCGGCACTACATGGCGGATGGAAACGATGGCGTGATGAACGCGGGCGTAACCCGCTGGTCCGACCCGGCCCCCGCACGGCGCTCGGACGCGTCGCCGCGACCAAACGACTGGTGCAAATTCTGGATATCCAGGCGGAGCAGGCCTATCGCGACGGCGACCCACTGTTCGTCAGCCAGGCCAACCTTACCGGCGGGCGTACGTTCGTTTCTGTACCCATGCTGAAGAATGGCGAACTGATCGGCGCCCTTGGTCTGGGGCGCCGCGAGGTTAGAGCTTTCACAGGCAAACAGATCGATCTCGTCAAGAACTTTGCCGCGCAAGCAGTCATCGCCATTGAGAACACGCGGCTGCTCAACGAACTGCGCCAGCGCACCGACGATCTGACGGAGTCGCTGGAGCAGCAGACCGCGACGTCGGATGTGCTGAAAGTCATCAGCAGCTCGCCCGGGGATTTGAAACCAGTTTTCGACGCCATGCTGGAAAAGGCGACGGACATTTGCGAAGCCGAATTCGGCAATTTGCTTCTGCTCGACGGCGAATTCTGTCCGGCTGGCGGCATACAAGAACGCACCGCAAGCCTATGTCGCCATGTACGAGAAAGGACCGATCCGTCCCGGTCCGCACACCGGCGTCGGCCGCGTCATTAGCACCAAAAAACTCGTTCACATTGCCGACCTCACGGCCGAGCCGGCCCACACTCAGGGCGATCCGCTGCGCATGGCAACCACGGATATCCTAAAGGCGCGCACGTTCATGGCGGTGCCGATGCTCAAGGATGATGAATTAGTCGGCGCTATTGTCATCTATCGCCAGGAGGTGCGCCCGTTCACCGACAAGCAGATCGAGCTGGTCCAGAACTTCGCCGCCCAGGCCGTCATCGCCATTGAGAACACCCGCCTACTCAATGAATTGCGTCAGCGTACAGACGATCTCAGCGAATCGTTAGAGCAGCAGACCGCGACCTCGGAGGTGCTGAAGGTCATCTCCAGCTCGCCGGGCGAACTGGAGCCGGTATTTCAGGCTATGCTTGAGAACGCCACGCGGGTCTGCGACGCCAAATTCGGCACCTTGTTTCGCTACGACGGCGAGTTTTTCCATCGCGCCGCAGGCACCGGCACCCCGCCTGAGCTTGTTGAATTCCAGAAGCGCCGCGGCCCGTTCAAGCCGGAAGGCAGTATCCTCCGCCAAGTGTTTCAGATGAAAGCGGTCGCCAGCACGGCCGACGAGCGGGCAGATCCGTCGCCAGGGCCCACCGCCAAGCTTGGGGGCGCACGATCAGCAGTCGGAGTCCCGATGCTCAAGGACAACGACCTGATCGGCGCCATCGTTATCTACCGCCAGGAGGTGCGCCCGTTCACCGACAAGCAGATCGAGCTGGTGAAGAACTTTGCCGCTCAGGCCGTCATCGCCATCGAGAACACCCGGCTGCTCAACGAATTCGTGAAGTCGCTCCAGCAGCAGACCGCCACTGCCGACGTGCTCAAGGTCATCAGCCGTTCGGACTTCGATCTGCAGCCAGTTTTCGACACCATGGCTGAAAGCTGCGTCAGGCTGTGCGAAGCCGACAGTGTTACATCTTCCGATTCGACGGCGAGTTGCTCCAAATGGTGTCCTCGTACAACTCACCGCGGGAATCACGGAATGGGTCATCGGACTATCCGATCCGCCCGGGCGGCACAGCGTGTCGGCTCGCGCTGCCCTCGAACGGCGGACCATTCAATCCCTGATGTCCTGGCTGATCCTGAGTATACCTACGGCGCCAAGCAACGTGGAGGCGATCCGGACGACGCTCGGCGGTCCCGATGCTCAAGGGCGAAGAGCTGCTCGGGCGCATGACGATCTACCGCCTTGAGGTGCGACCGTTCGCTGACAAGCAGATCGCCCTGGTCGAGACCTTCGCCGATCAGGCGGCTGATCGCAATCGAAAACGTGCGGTTGTTTGAAGAGGTGCAGAAACGCACCGACGACCTCAGCCGAATCGCTGCAGCAGCAGACTGCGACAGCCGACGTGCTCAAAGTTATCAGCCGCTCGACATTCGACCTGCATACGGTGCTCGACACGCTATTGCACTCCGCCGCTCGGCTTTGCGACGCTGAGCAAGGTACGATCACTCAACGAAAGGGTGACGTCTACTATCGCTCAGTGGCATACGGCTATCCGCAAGCCTTTATGGAATATGCCAAGGATATTCCTGTCGAGGTCGGGCGCGATACCGGAACCGGGCGCGCCTTGCTTGAGGGGAAGGTTATTCATATCCATGACGTAACCGTGGACCCGGAATACACCTGGACCCAGGCCCAGCAGCTCGGCGGCTTCCGCACAATGCTTGGCGTGCCGATGCTGCGCGAGGGCGTTCCTGTCGGCGTACTGACATTGACACGCACGGAAGTGCGCCCCTTTACAGATAAGCAGATTGAGTTGGTCACGACCTTCGCTGACCAGGCCGCGATTGCGATCGAGAACGTGCGCTTGTTTGAAAGCGTTGAGGCCCGGACACGTGAACTGGCACGAGTCGCTGGAGGATCTGCAAACGGCGCAGGATCGCCTGGTGCAAACGCAGAAGCTCGCTTCGCTCGGTCAGCTGACGGCTGGTATTGCCCACGAGATCAAGAACCCGCTGAATTTCGTCAACAACTTCTCGTCGCTCTCCATCGAGCTGCTCGATGAGGTTCGGGAAGCCCTGCTAAACCTGCCAATCGACGGGAAGGCTCGTGCCGAGATCGACGAACTGACCGATACGCTGCGCAGCAATCTCGACAAGATCGAGCAGCACGGCAAGCGTGCCGACTCGATCGTCAAGAACATGCTGCTGCATTCCCGCGAAGGCTCAGGCGAACATCGGCCAATCGATATCAATGCCGTGGTCGAGGAAAGCCTCAATCTTGCCTACCACGGAGCCCGGGCCGAGAAGCAGGACTTCAACATCACGCTGGAACGGTCATTTGATCCAGCCGCCGGTGAGGTCGATGTGTTCCCCCAGGAGATCACACGGGTTCTGCTCAATCTGATCTCCAACGGCTTCTACGCGGCGACCAAGCGCAAGGCGCAGGCTGGTAACGATGGCTATGAACCGGCCCTTACGGCCTCAACCAAAAGCCTAGGCGACCGGGTGGAGATCAGGATCCGCGACAACGGCACCGGCATTCAGCCTGAGGTGAAGGAGAAGATGTTCAACCCGTTCTTCACAACGAAGCCGCCCGGCGAAGGGACCGGGCTTGGCCTGTCCCTGAGCTATGACATTGTCGTCAAGCAACACGCCGGTCTTATTGAGGTTGAGACCGAACCCGGCACATTCACCGAGTTCAAGATCATTCTTCCGCGCGCCGCCGCGACCATTGCCAAATCTGGGGGACGGGCGTGAGCCTTCTTATTCTTGTCGTGGATGACGAACCCGATGTTGAGCTGCTGTTCCGGCAGCAGTTCCGGCGCGATCTCCGCGCTGGTCGCTTCAACATGGAATTTGCCCAGTCGGCACTTGCCGCCCTTAACGCATCACCGATGCAGCAGGCGTGTCGCTGATCCTCATCCTGTCCGACATCAACATGCCGGGGATGAGCGGCCTCGAACTGTTGCCCAAGGCCAAGGCGGCGCGACCCGATGTCCCCGTCATTATGATCACTGCCTACGGCGACCCCGACACAAAACGCAAGGCAATGGAGGGCGGTGCAGAGGCGCTTTTCACAAAGCCGATCGATTTCGGGGCCCTCCGCAGTGAAATCGATATGCGCGTTGAAAGCGCCGCATAACTCCACGAAGCCCGAATCTGTTAATTCGGTTCAATCGGCACATTCCGTAGGTCCCCGGAGCCTTGTGGGCCGTCTTACCCCGTTAGCCGTGGAAAAACTCCAACGCCGGATTCACGCATAGAAAACTCTTAGGGTCCGGACTCATAACCAGTAGCTGACTGCAGCCGCGAGACAGACGGCGGCGAGGAAGTTGTCGGCCAGGCGGTCGTATCGAGTGGCGATGCGTCGAAAGTCCTTGAGGCGGCCGAACATGCGTTCGATGGCGTTGCGGTTGCGATAGAGGCTCGGCGAGAAGCAATTCTTCCATCGCCGATTTGCCTTTGGCGGGATGTTTGGCATCGCGCCTTTACCTTCGACCTGACGACGGATCGCATTGCTGTCATAGCCTTTGTCGCCATGAAGCACGGATGCGCGCGGCATTTGCCGAAGCAAGAGTTCACCGGCGGTGCAGTCCGCGATCTGACCGCCAGTCAGGATGAAGGCGATCGGACGGCACGCACTGTCTGTCAGAGCGTGGATTTTGGTGGTGCGTCCACCGCGTGATCGGCCAATGGCCTGATTGCATTCCCCCCTTTGCCGCCGGATGCACAGCGGTGCGCCTTCACTGCCGAACTGTCGATCAGGACTTGCGCTGGCGGCCCTCCTGCCGATGCCAGAATATCAAAGATGTCGACCCATATGCCCTTCGCGGCCCACCGGACAAACCGGTTGTAGAGCGTTTTGTACGGGCCATAGACATCCGGCGCATCGACCCAGCGACCGCCAGACTTCAAGACGTGCACGATGCCACTGATAACCCGCCTATCATCGACCCGAGGCTTGCCTCGCGTATCAGTCGGCAACAATGGCGCGAGCCGGGAAAACTGATCTTCCGTTAGCCAAAATTGATCGCGATTCATCAAAGACCTCCTGTTGGAGACCGTGAATCACAAATTCCAAGCCAAGGGAATCTTTATGGGTCCGGAGCCTAGCGAAATTGCGCATCTTGAGAATTGATGATTCTGCAAACGAATGACCGGATGCCATTTTGCAGAATTACATTTTCTACATTTTCCGAATGTGTGAGTTTTCACACAACTTCGGACAAAAGCGGACATCGCCCTCGCTACACAGTCGCCGCAACCATCCGCCTCAAGGTTACAGCAGCCCCGCGCCCGCATGATCGCGGAACAGCTCCGCGTCCCGAACGTAGCCGCGCAAGGTGTTCACGCTCTTGTGGCGGCTTGTGTCCATCATCTTGAATATTGACGCGCGGCAAGCTCCGCGTAAATGTTGTGCTGAAGATGCCCGCCGCCCAAGTTCCGGGCACCAAGTAGACGTCGGGCGCACCCGGTTACTAGTAAGAAGTAAAATGCCGACATTTGCCTCTCCCTAGTTAGGGAGAGGCACGTGATGCGAGCGCAGCAAGTTGCTAATTCGGGTGAGTTCACCGCACGCAATAACCCCTGCTTTCCTCGTCCGCCCTTTTTCCGGTCCGGGTACAACAGCGCCAGCCGCATCGCCTTCTGAAAAAAATAACCCGTGACGCCTCTTCATCGGCCACCCGCGAGCCGTGCCAGTCTCGCGGCATGAACGCACTAGTCATGTGGAACTGAAGTTCATGTCATTATAGATTCTCGCTTTCACCTGCGTCGTGAGGGCGAGGTCATGACAAATGCAGTGGGGCGCCCGATCGCGCCGTTGGTTCTGAGCTCGGATGAACGGACGTCATCGAGCGCCATAACGAAAAGCCCAAGCCGTATCGATGGACCAAATCCGCAGATGAAATTCGCGCGTCGGTTAAGCGCTTTTGTCAGAAAACCCAACAGACATTATGCAGCGAACTTTAGATTCAGATGACTAGCACCCAGAATCGGAATTCCACGGAGGCCTGATCGCAACGCGCTCGCCGCCGACTTTCGCCGCAGCTCAAAAAGGAATCGCATGGTGCCCTCTAATTTCTTCGGTAACGGCGTTCACTGCGCCAGTAGCCGTCCTCCGCCCGGTGTAGGGGCGACTAGAACGAGCCTTCCTCGATCCGCAGTGCAGCCGGGGCTTTCGGGTTCTTGATCTTGGAGCCAGCTTCTGGCCCATCGCGTCATTAGGACAAACGGCGAGCAGGTGCAGCGAGAGCGTTTGCCCCAAAAAATTGCCCCGGAGCGAGGACCGGGGTCCGACCCTTTTTATTCGGAGCTACCCTGCGATCATGTTAAACTGGACAGGCGCCTTTTTGTTCAATCGGGAGGGATCGCCGTGCCTTCAGAGCTGACGCCTGTGCTTCGAAAGGTTCACGATGCATGGGCAAAATTAAAGGCCGCTTGGAGAGCTAAGGTGAGAGCGGACGGCGCTAAGTCAGACGCTGACGGCAAGTATGTGCAGAAAGTTAAAGAGATGGCTGAGGCCGCTGTTAGCGGGCTCACTCAAGCCCAGAAGGCGCGATTCGATGACCAGATCAACGCTCTGTTGACCAAGAAGGTCAAGGCCGACAATGACGCCATTGATGCCGCGGAGGTAGTGAAAAAAGCTGAGCAGACCCTAGCTCAAGCTAACTTGGAATACCACCAAAAGCTCTTGGAACTGGTGTTCGAAAAATAGCTGTTAGCGCGCCAGTCGCCGGACGTTCGCACCGGACGCTTTCAGGGTCATGAGCCATGAACAACAGGTGGCACGTCCCGCACTCGAAAGTGTACTGGAGAATGTCCGCTACCCCCGGTGAGTTCAATCGGTCAGTGCAACACGGCTCGTAGTCTATCGGCAGGGGTTTCAAAGCCCAAGGTCTTCCGCGGGCGTTGATTGAGCCGTAGGGCGACCCTGTTCAGGTGTGCCTGAGAGAAGCGCGAGAGGTCTGTTCCTTTCGGGAAATACTGTCGCAGCAAGCCGTTGGTGTTCTCGTTGCTGCCGCGCTGCCAAGGACTGCGTGGATCGCAGAAATAAACCTGCACGTTGGTTGCGATGGTGAATTTCTTGTGGTCAGCCATCTCCTTGCCTCGATCCCAGGTCAAGGAGCGGCGCAACTGCTGAGGCAGTTTGCTCACGTGTTTACCGAGCGCGGCTACCACAGTCGCCGTGTCCTTGCTCGGCACTTTGAGAAGCATCGCAAAGCGAGTCTGGCGCTCGACCAGCGTCACGATGTGGGTGTTGTTCGCACCGCAGAGAAGGTCACCTTCCCAGTGACCTGGCACGGCGCGGTCATCGGCATCGGCCGGCCGCTCGCGGATCGAGACGGTGTCAACAATTTGTCCTAGCCCGCTCTTCGTCGTGCCGCCCTTGGCTTGGCGCATTTGCCGTGCTGTACGCAGGTGCACCATCAGCTCCTTCTTCAGCACGCCTCGCGTCTGAATAAAAAGACTCCGATAGATCGTTTCGTGAGATATCTGCATGCCTTGGTCGGCAGGGAATTGCTGCTTTAGCCAGCCAGAGACCTGCTTCGGCGACCACTGCCGCGCGAGCTTCTGCGCCACACGCCATCGTAACTCCGCATGGCGCGCAAGGCGACAAGGCTTTGGGCGCAACGCCCGCTCCCAGGCACGCGTCTCAGCCTCGCTTGCGCGGTAGGCGCTGCAGCCGCCGTTACGCCTTATCTCTCGGCTGACCGTCGAGGGCGATCGCCCGAGGCCCTGTGCGATGTGCCGCATCGATCGACCGGCGGCGATGCTACGCGATATCTCTTCGCGCTCTTCACCCCTCAACGCGACCCGAGCTCTACGGCGTGGCGTCGGAGCGATTCCGCCATTGAGAGCCAATATCCGATAGACGCCGCTCTTGTTCCGCCTCTCAAGCGCTCGGGCGATGTCCGCCACACATTGGCCGCTCCTCCAGCGCTCCCAGAGCTCAGCCCTCTGCTTTGGCGTGAACCAAGTCCGTGCCTCCATACGCATACCTCCTCATCTGGCAAGATTAGAAGGTGTTGCGTCGACCAGTTGAACCCACCGCCAAAAGCGGACATCGCGACGATGGCTGTCCGATGTCCGCTAAGTGCCGATTGTGTTGCAAAAGTCGAAAGTTGCAGAGCCGCGATTTTTTCGCGAAAACACGAAACGGGAAGTAATCGCCAATTCGTATAACCTCAATCGCGTTACCGAAGTCGCATGTGAGTTTTACGCGAGGCGATGAGGTTCCTCACATCTTTACACGAAAGCCGCGCCTGTAGCCGGCAGAATTTTTGATCCTCAGTGCAAAACGACTTTTGCAACACAATCGAGGGTGAACCGGACATGGCCAAAACCAGCGGCATGTCCGCTCAAGTGTCGCTAACGGGGGTAAAGCGGAAAACTTAGGGGTGTTGTAAGCGGCTCTGCCGGCGCCGCCGGCAATGCCAGCTCAACTCTGACTGTCAATGACGCAACGGCCAGTTCTCTTTTGGTCTCCACCTCTGCAACTGGTGGCCGGGGCGGCGGGACACACAATGTCGGGAAGGTGGGCGGCACAGCCACCGCGACCACCGTTGTGACTGGCGTAGGTAGTGTGGAGGGCCAAAGCACGGCTACTGGCGGTGCCGGCGGCGGTTGCACAGGCGGACCCTGCCAACTTGGGAACGGAGGGACCGGCGGCAGTGGGATTGCGTCCACAACCGTGATCGGGGGCGCCGGAAATGCCAACGCGTCCGGCACGGCTTATGGCGGTGCTGGCCCAAATGTAGGGTCGGAATTTCTTACTGGTCCTGGCGGTAACGGTGGCAACGCAACATCGAGCTCAAGCGCGACAGGGGGCGCCGGCAATGCCATCGCTTACAGCACCGCATTTGGTGGGCGGCCGGCGGAAACGGAGGCAGTGCCGATGGTTTCTCCGGTCCGGCTGGTGGCGGTAATGGTGGCAACGCAACATCGACAGCGACCGCAAGCGCGTTGGCCGGAAATGCCGCAACCGCTTTGAGCTATGCCGGTGCCGGAAGCGGCGGCACGGGAATCCTTACTAATGGTAGCTTAGACAAATCCCAGTTCCTGCATATAGTCGCGGAACCATTTGCGGCCAGTGTTGATGCCTTCGCTTGCTGTGCCCCACGCTTGGCAGTGCGGGGCGTTGCGCGCTGCGCGCCGGTCTCGGCGGCGAGACGGTCGTGCACCTCGCGATAGGGCAGGCCGGTGACGATGGCGATGGCGCGGGCGACACGGTCACCGTTTGACGTGCCTTTAAAGCCTGCAGCGGCACGGCCTCCGTCGGTGATGATCAGTCGCATCAATCTATCTCTTTCATAAATCGTGTCGTCCGGTCCTCCCGCTCGACCCATTTGCGGGCCATACCGATCAGCTCGTCGGTCATGCGGCTGCCCTCAGTAAGGCAGTGGATCATTGTCACGACACCGCAAAATGGCGCGACCAGATGGATCCAAGCAAGTTTGATTGCGTTCCTGCCAAATCGATATTGGACATTTTTGAATGTACACATTTGTCGCGATAGAGAATTGCTCGTGGTCTGTTACACCACGACGCTTTACAGCAATCACTCCGTTCACCGCTGTAATGGAGCGTCCCCCGGTCAACAATCCACGCGCGTGAAGATAACCGCCCAAGCGTTCGCGCCTAGCTGCGAACCACTGTGCCATCTCGCGGTCTGCAACGGATGGTCTGCGGGGAAGCCCGAGGAAACACTGTTTGGCCCCCAACTCGGAGCTCTTTACGACCGCGTTCATTTCTATCGCAACTTGTGCCCTAAAAATCCGCAGTCGCTTTATGCTGTGGCCGTATGCGCCACTCAGCTTTTCCGACACGTATTCAGCTATCCATTTCTTTGCCGCTGGCGGCAACGTAGGCGATCGCAACATTCTCTTGATCACGGAGCCTGAGACACCCGAACCTTTGTGACCGGCTTGTAGAATTGCCCAGGTCGTGCTCCGGCCCAATCCGAGAGCGCTCGCTTGCTTGTCGAGAGAATGATGCCCCGATTGCTCCAAAGCCCATCGCAGTTCGGCGATTTTGGAACACTGCCGAGCCTTCATGGATTTAACGGACAGACGTAATTCTTGGAGTTGCCTTTGAGCTGCGCCCATTACAATCATGCGGCCTTCCGCTCCGTGTCCAGTACGGCATCAAACAAATCATCCAGCCCGATTGTCTCAAGCAGCTTGCTGGCGAGTTGTGCTTCGGTCATGCCGGTTGCTTCCGCCCGCTGGCGCAGTCGGGACATCGCAACACGGCTCAACATGAGCGACGATTGCACGGTGCGTGGCTGCGGGCTGGACACCGGCTTCGGCAGCATCGTGACTGTCGTGGCCTTCGGCTCCGCAACACGCTGCTTCCGGCGATCCCTCCAATCCGGCGTTCGCAGACTGATCTTGTACTCCGAGCACCGCACCTTGAGGGTTCCGAATGTGCAACCGACACGCTCGGCAATTTCGGCTGGCGGCACGTTCTGCGCCACCAGCGTCGGTATCAACGCCAGCACGGCGTCGGTGAAAATTGGCTTTCTCATCGCATGGCCTCATCGGATGCTGGCGCGAATTGCGCGGTGTCGAAACGTCAGTTATTGCGGTTATTCTCAGCCGAAAGCTGCGGAGCCGCCGTTGTGGCTTGGCAACGGCTCCGCCAGTGGCAAAGCAAAAAAGTTTTTTGTTATTATGATTGCTATTTAAAACCACCGGACCGGCCCGGTCTTGTGATTTCAAGCCAAAGTCTTGTTCCCGCAGCGTATTGTCGCGCGGACAGCTTTTTTCAGGGAAATCGGATGCTTCGGCCAGATCGTTTCATTGGCTCTTGCGCCTCATGGAGCGAGTTCTGGGAAGGCACCAAAAGACTTTCATCCACTAGCGAAAAGGGCGCTGTGTTTGATCTGACGGTGAGGTGCTGAAACGATGTGGCGTGAAGTTGGTGTTGCAGTATTTACTTTGGTTTGCTGGGGTTTATTCAACGTCGTCGGAGGGCCGCTATTGAGGTTTTTCGACCTACGAACTGAGGTTCGGCGCACGATGGTTCTATTTGCGAACGTGCGCGCGCGATGGAAGGATCAAGATTGGGAAGGTGTCGCCATCCCGGTGGTTGCCCAGCTTAGCGGCTGAAATGCGTCGGAGCATCGCGAAGCGGCTCTCCGAAGTCGCGGCCTGATTAGAGCTTCACGCCGTCGTCGGTGGTGAGATGGGGCATTTGAGTCTCCGGGAGTGATGCAAAACTATGCATCGCGAAAGCTCGGTATTCCGAAATAGCCGATTTCAGCAGCAATGTCTGCGTGCCGCCCGCATGGCTGGCGCCAACGGTCATCCTGGCAGCCATGACGCCCGTTGCGGTGCAAATAGCCGGTGACTATCATCGTGCTATTGCAGAAACTGGTAGGCGCCAATCGGGGGAGATTGTCATGAAAGTTCTACGCAGCCTCATGTTTGCGTGTGTCGCGGCTCTTGCCGCTGGAGACGCCTTGGCACAAGCCGACTTGCGCGCGCCGTTGCCGCAACCGCTCAAGGTCAAACTGGGCATGCTCAACGTGCCGGCGCTGTCGCCGCTCTGGCTACTGCCCGAGGAGGCGGCCAAGTACAACATCCAGATCGAAATGGTAATGTTCCAGCGCTTCTCCGACACGCGCACCGCGCTCGTCTCGGGCGACCTCCAGCTCACCGCGTTCGGGCCGCAGGACATCTCGCTCGCGCTCGGGCAGGGAGCGAAATCCCTGGTCGGCGTCGCGGGCCTTGGCCAGGGCAACGATTGCCTGCTCGTGCGCAAAGGCGAGGACGTCAAGGACTGGAAGGACATGGCCGACAAGCGCATCGGCATCGGCGCCGGCTCGATCTCGTGGCTGAAATTCGCGGCCGGGGTCCAGGAGAACGCGCTGCAGTACAACGCCTTGAAGATCGTCAACATCGTCGGCGGCGGCGGCAACTATCTCGCCGCCCTGCAAAGAAAGGAAATCGACATGGCCGTGGTGTGGCAGCCGTTCTGCGCCCAGGCGATCGTCGATGGCTACGGCGCCTATGCCACGCTCGACCACAACCACACCAAGACGGTCGGCGGCCAGATCGCGGTGTTGGCCGTGAACCGCCCGTTCATGGAGAGAAATCGTGACGCCGTGCAGCGTCTCGTGGTCTCCTACATCGACTCGCTCGAACTGGCGCGCAAGGACACGGCGCGCTGGGCGCGCATCTATGCCGAGAAGGCGGGGTTGCCGGAGCCCGTCGCGGCGGAGGCGATCCGCACCACCCAGCTCGATGCCACGCTGCCGCTCGAAACCATCAAGCGCATCTCGAAGTTCCTCTCCGACAACGGCGTGATCACGCGCGACGTGTCTGGCGAGGTCGCCGACAACTACGATTACGATTTCCTGGCGAAGGCGACCGGCAAGTCGCCGGATCAGCTCGGCCTGAAGCAGTAGCGTGGCGAAGTTTCGGTTCCCGGCGCCCTGGTTTGTCATCCTGCCGCTCCTGCTGCTCGCGCTGTGGCACTTCACGGTGGCTCGGCAGTGGGTGGCGGCGGGTATCATCCCGTCGCCCGAGCAGGTGGTGCGCTCCTGGCACACCTGGATCTTCGGCCGCAGCGGCGGGATGATGCTCTCGCCTTATTCCGGCACCTGGCTCGACAACGTCACCTATTCGAGCCGGCGCGTGCTGCAGGGCTTCGGGCTGGCCGCGGTGGTGGCGATTCCACTCGGCCTGATGATCGGCTGGAGCCGGCTTGCGGCGCGGCTGATCGATCCGACGGTGCAGCTATTCCGCCCGGTGCCGATCACGGCCT
Organism: uncultured Alphaproteobacteria bacterium; assembly: GCA_963850885.1. Lineage (GTDB taxonomy): Bacteria > Pseudomonadota > Alphaproteobacteria > Rhizobiales > Xanthobacteraceae > Z2-YC6860. The sequence goes on from CAWKOD010000046.1 coordinate 102,289, forward strand.
GGCTGCCGTTCGCCATCGCGGTGTTCGGCATCTATGACGCGAGCGCGCTGTTCCTGATCGGGCTCGGCGCCTTCTATCCGATCGTGGTGAACACCACGCACGGGGTGCGCGACACCAATCTGTTGCTCCTTCGCGCCGCCCGCATGCTCGGCGCCGGCCCCATCACCGTGCTCGCCAAGGTTGTTTTTCCGTCGGCGCTGCCGTCGATCTTCACCGGGCTGCGGCTCGGCATCGGCGTCGCCTGGACGGCTGTGATCGTCGCCGAGATGATCGCAGTGAAGTCCGGCCTCGGCTACGTACTGTGGGATGCTTACTATGTCGGCCGGATGGACATCTGCGTCGCGACGATGTTCTCGGTCGGGCTGCTCGGTTTCATCTCCGATCGGGTCATCGTTGGGATCGCTCGGCTCGTGCTGCGCTGGCGCACGCTCGAGGCGCACGCATGATCGAACTCGACGGCGTCTGGAAGGAGTTCGCCAAGGGCGAGCGCCGAGTGCTGGCTCTTGAGGACATCAGCCTCAACGTCGCCGAGCGGGAATTCGTCGCGATCCTCGGCCCCTCCGGCTGCGGCAAGTCGACCCTGCTTAACATGGTCGCCGGGTTCGACCGTCCGACGCGCGGTGCGGTGAGCGTGGATGGCGAAGAGGTTGTCGACCCATCGCCGCGACGCTGTGTCGTGTTCCAGGAGCCGGCCCTCTTTCCGTGGTTCTCGGTCATGGAAAACGTGGTGTTCGGGCCGAAGACGCAAGGGCAGAAGGCTGCCGACTACCGCCCGCGCGCAGCGCAGATCCTCGAGCACGTGGGGCTACGCGGCTTCGAAGGCAGCTACCCGGCGGAGCTCTCCGGCGGTATGCGCCAGCGTGTCGGGATCGCGCGAGTGCTCATCATGCAGCCACAGGTGCTGCTGATGGACGAGCCGTTCGGCAGTCTCGACGCGCAAACCCGCATGTTGATGCAGGAGCTGCTGCTTCGGGTCTGGGAGCAGCACCATCAAACGGTGCTGTTCATCACGCACGACATTGAGGAAGCGCTACTGCTCGCCGATCGAGTCTGCGTCATGACTGCTCGTCCGGGCCGGATCAAGAAGAATATCGATGTGCGGATCCCCCGGCCGCGTGCCATCGAGGTGACAACGTCGCCGGAGTTCAACGCGCTGCGCCGCGAGGTGCTGGCACTCATCCGCGAGGAAAGTGAGCAAGCGGCGATGTACTCGGCGAGCCGCTGAACGGAAATCTTACGGGAATCACACATTATCCTTGCCAATTGTCGTGGACACCAAAGGCGACTCCGCGATGCTCCAAAGGCAACCATGATCCAGCCATTACAACAATCTCGCCATTGATACTAAGGCTCGCAGCTACTGTGGCTTTAGGCCCGAAATCCCGACCAGTTCTGTCCGCTCTTGGATGTCTTTGCGCAGCATTGCGTCGAATTCTGATACCGTCATCACCATTGGCACTGCTCCCTGCTTTGCCCACCCCTCCCTCACCTCCGGCTTAGCGATGATCTTGTTGATCTCGATATTGAGCAGGTTCACGATTTCCTTCGGCGTTCCTGCCGGCGCCACAATCCCGCCCCAGATGCCTGCGGTCTCGAACCCGCTGAGTCCTCCTTCGCCCATCGTGGGCACATCCGGAAGTATCGGCGACCGCGCTCTGCCTGTGACGCCTAACGCGGTGAGCTTGCCGCCAAGCACATTCGGCGCTGAAATCGAGATGGCGTCGAACATAATTTGCACGTGCCCGCCCATGACGCTGGAGCGCATTTCTCCAGCCGCGCGATGCGGCACGTGCACGATGTCCGTGCCGCTCTTGGCTTTGAACAATTCTGCAGCCATGTGGTAAGCGGTGCCCTGTCCGGACGACGCGTAGCTGAACTTGCCCGAGTTCTGTTTGGCGAGTGCAACAAACTCCCTCAGGTCCTTGGCCGCTAAGGAAGGTGTTACGACCAGCATCAGGTCGGTATAGTTTATTGGAGCGACCGCCACGAAATCGCGCATGAGCTGATACGGCTTGTTAGGCAGCAACAACTCGTTGGTGGTGTGGGTATCCGACATCACCAGCAGTGTGTAGCCGTCGGGCGCCGCCTTTGCGGCCTCGCTCGTGCCGATGAGCGAACCGGCTCCCGGACGGTTCTCCACGACGAAAGACTGTTTGAGCGTTTCGCTCAGATGCTGCGCGAGGACGCGCGCCGCAGTATCCGCCGGCCCGCCTGCGCCGAATGGCACGATGATGCGCACCGTGCGGGACGGGTAGGTTTGGGCGGATGCCTGCCAAGCCGGAAACAAAATGACAAAAAGCAAAATCAACACTGGGACGCGTGGAGCAAAAGCCATGGACGATCTCCGACCGGCGGATTTTGTTGGCAGGGTACACAATTACCATAGCTGGACTGCTTGTCGACAGTTGACAGAAACTATCAGATCACTAGGGATAGTTCAGTCCGACAAGCAAATTAAGAATCGGCATGTAATCCGCCACTCCTTGAGGCGGCCGACGTGGAGGCGCTGTGGAAAGGCCTGCTCGACGGTCACATCGACACGGTCGCGACCGATCACGTTCACCGCGACCTCGGCTCGAAGGATGGCGGTACTCGATCGCGCGCAATCCCGCTCAACTGATGGGGCTCGGCGATCACAAGGGCGCGATCGAGCCGGGGTTCGACGCGGCTCTCGCGTTTGTCGACCTGAACAAGATGTGGACGCTCAGCAGCGATACCGCGTCCAGTGCTGGATACTCGATTTACAACGGCTGCAAATTCAAAGGCGAATCGTTCAAACCGCGGTGGCCGGGTCGCTGGGTGTTGCGCGACGGCGCGCTGCTGGACGACGCGGTCGGGCAAGGCCGCTACCTCCTCCACCGCCAACCTTTCACCTCGCAGATCTAGGGAAAGCCAATGGACTTGCAACTCGCCGGCAAGGTCGCGCTCGTGACAGGTGCGAGCATGGGAATCGGTCGCGGCATCGCCAAGATGCTCGCGGACGAAGGCTGCAAACTTGCGATTGTCGCGCGCAGGAAAGAGCCACTGGAAGCGGTCTCCGACGAAATCGTGTCACGCGGCCACGAGCGTCCTCTGGCTCTCCTTCATGACATCACCGACGACAGCGCTGCCGAGCACATCAAAACCGCGGTGATCGGTCAGTTCGGCCGGCTCGATATCCTGGTGAACAACGCCGGCGGCTCGCGCCCGTTCACGGGTTACGGCACGCGCGAGGAATGGAACGCGGGCATGGACCTCAATTTCCATGCTGGCCGCGAACTGACTCACGCGTTTCTGGACGGCATGCGCGAACGCAAGTTTGGACGCATCTTCAATCTGACGGGCAGCACGGAGCCCCCGGCGCACTTGAACGCCGGTGTGCCGCCGAACGGAGCTGTGCAGCTTTGGGCGAAGGCCTTGTCCCGCGTGGTCGGCGGCGATGGTGTTACCGTGAATTGCATTTCGCCAGGCCGCATCCGTTCCGAGCAGATCGACACGCGTCTGTTGCCCGATGAAGAAGCCAGACAGCGATGGGTAGCCGCAAACATTCCCGTTGGTTACATCGGCGAGCCAGAAGACCTCGCCGTCCTGGTTGTGTTTCTCAGCTCGCCGAAAGCTCGCTACATCACAGGGCAACTCATCACGGTCGACGGCGGCGCTCGGCGCGCTACGCCGTGATGCGCATTTCTTCAGCTTAGACTGGCGTGATATGGCAAGGCGGGCACGTGAAAGAAGCCGTGCGGGTCGCGACCTGCCGCGCCTTAACGCAGCGCCGGTAGAATGGTCACGAGTTCAGACGTGGGACGCCGAGCTTGTCTGCTACACGCGACAAGTCGGCGAGAACTCCCGGCGCAATCGGGATCCCGGACTTTGTGCGTTCCTGCTCGGATTGGTCGGCGCGCGCCCCTGGCAAGCGCATTCCGTCGCTCGCTGCCAAGTAGACACCGATCCAGTCAGCGATGTGTGGTGCGTACTCTGCTCCCGCGATCAGTTCGGGATTGAGGATCAGCAGAAATCCTCCAAACTCCGGCGGCATCATTTTGCCGCTGCCCTGCTTGCCCGGCTGATTTCCCGTCAGGCTTCCGGCGAGCACCTCGACGAACATGGCAAGCCCCATGCCTTTGTGGCCGCCCGATGGAAGCAGCATGCCGTCCAGCGCGGCGGCCGCGTTTCGGGTTGGCCGGCCCTCGCGGTCGAGAGCCCAGCCGTCTGGAAGTTCGGTGCCTGCGTTTACGGCAGCGATGATTCTTCCGAACGCCGTTTCGCTTGTCGCCATGTCGAACACCAGCGGCGCGCCGTCGGGCCTCGGAGCAGCGAAAGACATCGGATTGTTGCCAATCGCTGGCTGCTTGGCGCCTGCGAGCGCCATGATGGGTGGTCCGTTCTGCATCATCAATGCGATCATGTTCGCTTCGGCTGCTATTCGGGTGAAATGACCGAGCGCGCCCAAGTGTCCGACGTGACGCATCACGACGGGGACACACCCTTGCGTCCGCGCGGCGTCGATTCCGTATTCCACGGCCTTGAGGCCGCACACTTGTCCAAGACCGCGGTCGCCGTCGAAATGCAGCACCCCGGCGCGCTTTTCGCACGTCATCTGCGGGGTCGCGTTCACGGCGCCGTGCTGGAGCAGGTCTACGTAGGAAGGAATCCGCGCGACGCCGTGGGTGTCGACACCCCTCAGGTTGGTGGCGGTAAGCACCTTGGCTGTGGTTCGAGCTTCGGTCTTCGATACGCCGCACGCGGTCAATATCTGCTCGATCCAATTTTCCAAATCGGTGTGCGAAACAATCACATTTCGACTCCAGCTATGTTCGTGGGGTTTATAGAAGCGAGCGGCTCCGTTCAACTGTTGACAGACGACAGGCGTGCCGTAGATTGTGCCTAGCCGCGCAACCAACGGGCGTTCGCAGCCTCTGCAAAAGCAAGCTAGTCAAATCGAACCCAACTCAGGGCGTGGGGGAAGGTCAACGATGCCGTACGTGGCGAAGTGGAGCGATCTGCCCGAGGTCGAAATTCTCAAGGGCAACTTCAGACGGTCCGCCTCGGGGTTAAAAGGAAGTGTCAACAAGATCCGGCTGTCTCATCCGAGCGAAACACCGGTCCATCATCACGCCGAAGAGGAGCAAACTGTGCTGATGCTCTCTGGCGAGATGGATGTCGTGATCGATAAAGATACCATCCGCCTGGGTCCCGATCAGGTCTGTGTAATCCCGGCCGGCGTGCCGCATTGCTTTCGCAGTATCGCCGGCGAAGCGGTGTTTCTCGAAACGTTTTCGCCAGGGCGTATCCAGAACCTGATCGGATTCCTCGGCAAGATTTTCTAGGCGAGTATCCATGATCGAGATCGACAAGAACATCATCATCGAGACCGAGCATCTTGGCTCGAACAACGCGATCGTGTGCACGCGCGACGGCGTGGTGCTGATCGATGCGCCGCACCGTCCCTCGGACGCCATCAAATGGCGGAGGCTTGCCGAAAGTAACGGACCGATCCGCTATCTGATCAACACTGACCACCACATCGATCACACGATGTGCAACAACTTCCTGCCGGGCGAAATCGTCTCCCACGAAGGAACCCGAGACAAGCTCCTCAATAGTCCGCCCTCCCGACAATACATCGACGAACTGCTGGATGTGATCGATCCCGCTGGCAAGATGTATCTCGATGAATACACCCAGAGGCTGCCAACCATTACCTATTCCAAGAGTATGGTGCTGAGACTCGGAGGGCTGGAGTTTCAGCTCACCCATTTCCGGGGCCACACTCTGAACAGCTCCCTGATCTACCTCCCGCAGCAAAAGATCGCTTTTACTGGGGACTTGGTCTGCGAGGCGGGCCTGCCCGCATTCATTGATGCTGACACGTTCGAATGGATCGAGACCGTCCGTACCATCGAGTTGATGGATATCCGCTACATCATGCCGGGGCATGGCAAAGTCTGCACCATCGCCGAGGCGCGCACCTTCCGTCAGCAGATGGAAGAACTCGTTCATCAGGTCGAGAAATGCATCGACCGTGGGCTTTCCCGTGACGCGGCCATGGCTGAGGTTGCGTACGAGGATCGGATCCATATTGCCACCGGGGAAAGTCCGGCTTATCCCGATCACCTGATGGAGCTTTTTATGACCAAAAGCATTGGGGTTATATACGACCACATTCTCCAGCGGCGGGCCAAGTCGGCGGACGCTAGGACCAAGACGGCCTGACCGACACACTCCTTGATCAACAAGATGCTCCGATCGACAAGATCCTCCCGTTAATAAGACAACCTGGTCCATACACGCCCGTGCTCGAACCCATTACCATCCATCGACGATCGCCGGCGAAGCGCTGAGCAAGATCATCGAGGCTTATAAAAAGCGCATGCGGTTCTCGAGACTGGCTGCGTTCTGGCACACCGAAGTCGGGCCACAGAACCAGGTTACGCGCGCCGCAAGATCGACCGCACCGCCAGCCTGGAATGGGACCTGAAGGTAGTACGGGGAAGGCTGTCGCTCGTCACCAATCATTGGCTCGATTCACGCCTTGATATTGAATACGCGGAGGGCATTGTCGCGCATGATTTTTTGCAATGGCGCTGGTCGGAAATTAAGGTCGGCGATTTCCTCTACCGCGCGCTCCGGATCGATGACCCACCAATCCGTTCCGAACATGAATTTGTCCTGTCCGAATGTATTCGCGTAATGCACGGCGGCGGTTCCCCAGTGCTTCGGCGCGTATGCATCTCCCGCCATGTAGACATTGGGATGTTTCGTGCAAACGCTGATCATCTCCTCCGTCCAAGGATATCCCAGATGAATCCCTATCAATGTGAGTTCAGGAAAGTCGATCGCGACTTGATCGAGCGCCATCGGCCGGCCCACTGAAGGCAGTCGCCGGTCTTTTTGATACACGAGGCAGTGGCCGACCTGCATCATGATCGGAATTCCAAGCTCGGCGCATCGTGCGTAGTAGGGATAATAAATCGCCGCATTCGGCGCCTGTCCGAACCAGTGCGGATAAAGGTGTGCTCCGACAAAGCCGAACTCCTTGACCGCGCGGTCAAGCTCCTTGAGGCCGGCAATGCCTCGGGTCGGATCGATGCCCGCAAGCCCCGAGAACCGGTGCGGATAGCGTTGGACAGCGACGTGAACTTTCTCGTAAGGGATTTCCATCGAACCGCGGATGCGCAGATCGCCGCAGCGCACCGCGATCAGGAACGAGCGCTCGATGCCGGCGCGATCCATCTTCTCGATGTATTGCTCGAGCGTCAGTCCGCGCCGGTGGTCCTGGGCGACCCTGACTTTGTCGCGAAAGTTCTCATCGGTCGGCACGCGCCCTTCGCCGATGATCTCTGGCGTGTACATGTTGACGACGATGTCCACCGAACCGAAGCCGAACTTCGCCTTGGCGGGATCGAATGGATATGCGTCTGCAAGCATGGCAAGTTCCTCAAGGTCCGGGCTGCGGGGCCGGTGCCGGTCGTCCGCGGTGGGCTACTTCTTCACGATGTCGGCGCTCTGGAAGAACAGCCGTTCGTCCGGCCGCGGCTCCCATTTGACGCGGTCCTGGATTCCATAGGCGTGCATCTCATCGTAGAGCGGCGCATACGGGACGTTGTCCTTGCTGAGCTTCAGGATCTCGCCGATCAGCGCGCGACGCTTGTCCTTGTCGCGCTCGCCCCGCTGCTGCTGCGCCAGTAGTTGCACCCGTGGATCGATCCAGTAGACGCGGCCGGTGCTGTCGTAGAGGCTTCCGATGATCTGGTCGGCGTCCATAATCGATGGACCATAGGCGAACAGGTGCAGGCCGTTCAGCTTACGGTTGGCCCACAGTGGGAAGAACGCCGAATACTCCATCCCCTGCAGCTCGACATTGATGCCGACTTGGCCGAGATAGTTGGCAATCGCCTGGGCGACCTCTTCGCCGAACGCCAAGTTGTTGTTGGGGTATTGCAGGACGATCTTGTCGCCCTTGTAGCCGGAGGCGGCTACCAGCTCCTTGGCGCGGGCGGGATTGAACTCAGTCGGCTTGATGTCCGGCGAATAGCCGAATGTGACCGGCGCCACAAGTTGCCCGGTCGGCTTGCCGAGCCCGCGCAGCAGGCGGCTGGTCAGCACGGCGCGGTTAATGGCGAGATCGATCGCCTGCCGGATGCGGACATCGCTGAGCAGCGGATTGTTCACGTCTAGGCCGAGATAGACCACCTTGTTGCTAGATACCTTCTCGACCCGCAGGCCCTTGCGGTTGGAGAGCGAGTCGACCAGCGCCGGCGGCAGGATCGGCACCACGTCAAGCTCGCCCGACGACAACGCGGCGGCGCGGGTGGTGGCCGAGGGCACCGGCTTGAAGATCAGCGTCTTGATCTTTGGCGCGCCGGCCCAGTAGTCGTCGAATGCGGCCAGCTCGACGCGGTCATCCTTCACCCAGCGCACCACCTTGAACGCGCCGGAGCCGACAGGTTCGAGCGCAAATTTGGCAGCGCCGATCTGCTCGAATGCCTGCTTGGGAAGGATGGAGATCAGCGACACCTGGCGATCGAACGGCGCGAACGGCTCGCTCAGCATGAACTTCACCTTGTTTGGCCCGGCCACCTCGACGGACTTGACCTTGTTGATGTAGGTCCGCACCGGCGACTTGGCTTCGCCGGCCAGCCGCTGATAGCTCCACATCACATCCTCGGCGGTGATCGGCTGGCCGTTGTGGAACTTGGCGTTGCTCCGGATCGTGAACTCCCAGGTTTTGGTGTCTTCGGCGGCGGTCCAGGACTCCGCGAGCAGCGGTGAGACCGACCCGTCGGCGGCGATCCGCGTCAGCGCATCGAAGATGTTGCGGAACACGTTGAGGCTGATCGGCGAGGTGTCGAGCATCGGGTCGAGTGTCAGCACGTCCGAACCCTGTGAGACGACCACGGTGGTGGCGCGATCCGCGGCCGGTGCCGGCGTGCCGAGCGCGAGCAGGGCCAGCAGGGCGGTCCCGCGAACGCCTAGGTGCTTCATGCGGATCGAAAACATTGAAGGTCCTCCGTGCGTGACAGTGTTTGCGCCATCCCCGTTGTTCGGCTGGCCGTCTAGCTCTTGGCGATCCGCTCGCGCAGTTCGCGGCGGTCGATCTTGCCCATCCGGTTTCGCGGCAGATCGCCAACCATACGGAACTCCTTGGGAATCTTGTAACGGGACAACCTCTCCCCGCAAGCCGCCTTGAGCTCGTCGTTGCTGACGTTCATCCCTGGTCGGACCACGACATAGGCGACGACCTGCTCGCCCCAATGCGCGTGCGGTAGGCCGACGACCGCCGCCTGGTCGATCGCCGGGTGGGCAAGCAGCACCTCCTCCACCTCGCGCGGATAGACGTTCTCGCCGCCCGAGATGATCATGTCGTGCTTGCGGTCGACCAAGTAGAGGTAGCCCTCCTCGTCGAGCCGGCCGAGATCGCCGGCCGAGAACCATTCGCCGCGCATGGACTTGGCCATAGCGTCGGGCATGTTGAGGTAGCCGGAGAACATGTAGTTTGAGGTGCTGTAGAGCTCGCCGACTTCGCCGGGAAGCCGCTCTTCTCCGTCGGCATCAAGGACGCGGATTTGGGTAGCGGCAAGCGGCAGCCCGACGCACTGCTGCTTGCGGAGCTGATCCTTCGGCCGGAGTGCGGTCACGATGGATGCCTCGGTCGACCCGTAACGCTCGAACAGCTTGCCCTCGCCGATATAGTCGACGATCCGGGCCTTCATGGCTTGCGGCAGCGGCGCGGTGCCGACGATCACGCATTTCAGTGAGCTGTGATTGAAGGCGTTCCGGGCGTCACCCATCGCAAACAGCGCGCTGAAATGGGTCGGCACCATGTAGACGCTGGTCGCCGCGGTCTCCTCGATCTTGCGCATCAACTGCTCGATGTTGAACGACGGCAGGAGCTCGACGAAGCCTCCGAAGAACACTGGCGCCAGCGCCATCAGGAAGCCGGAGCCATGGAACATCGGGGTGGTCGCGACCGCGCGATCATCGGGACCATAGCAGCCGTGCTCGGACGCCATCGCATAGGACGACAGCACGCGCGCCCGGTGCGACAGCATAACCCCCTTGGGGCGGCCGGTGGAGCCAGAGGTGTAGGGGATCGAGAAAATATCCTCCCAATCCGTCTCGACCGGTAGCGTGTCGGGGCGTGCCCGGGAGAGCAGTGCCTCGTAGCCCTCATCGATGCTGACTATATTGCGGACGATGTCGCCGACGGCCGCCCGCGCGGCATCGGCCAGCGCCGGAGCGACGAACAGCACGCGAGCGGCGGAGTCCTCGCAGATGAACCGGATTTCGGTGGCTGATGCGGTCGGCCCGATGGTGCACGCGGCCACCCCGGCGCTGGAGAGCCCGCAGACGATCTCCAGATACTCGATGCGGTTCGGCATGAACACCGCCGCACGGTCGCCATGGGCCAGCCCGAAATTTCTATGCACAACGTTAGCGAGCCGCACGATCCGTTCCGCCAGTTGCGCATAGGTCAGCGTCCGCTCGCCCTCGCGAAGGGCGACCTTGCGCGGTGTGCGGCTCGCCGAGGCGAAGATCCCGTCGGAGATCGTGATCGAACGGGAGCTGTGCGGGCGGGTAAAGCCGGGCATCCGGGATCTCGATCGTTCAGCCGCGGCTGCTGGTGCGGAGTGCAGGTTTGGTCTCCGCTTCCTGAGGAAATCCGTCGCGCACCACGGTGTAGTCGCGGTAGCCCAGCCGGCCGACCGGACGCAGGCGCTCGATACTGACGCGGCCATTGACGATGATCGCATCGTCGATGTGGACCGCGACCACAGTGCCGAGGATCATCGCGTTGACGTGGTGAGAATCGTTGGAGGGGAGCTCGACCGTCTTCAGGTAGCGGCATTCCAGATGCGCCGGCGCGCCCGCGACCCGCGGCGGCCGCACCAGCACCGAGGGGAGGGTGCTCAGCCCTGCTTCCTCAAATTCGTTGTATCCCGCCGGAAAGTCGAGCGACGTCGTCATCATCGCGTCGATCTGCTCGCCGCCGACGATATTGAGGACGAACTCGCCGGACGTCTCGGCGTTGCGGTGGCTGTCCTTCTTGGCGCCGTCGGCACGGCTGGTGCTGCCGAACATCACACAGGGCGGATCGCCCGCCACCAGGTTGAAGAAGCTGTAGGGCGCGAGGTTCACGCGGCCGCGTTCGTCGACGGTGGAGATCCAGGCGATCGGCCTTGGCACCACCAGAGCCTTTAGCGGATCATGCGGGAGGCCGTGATCGGCCTTGTCCGGCTGGTAGTACATCGGCTCTCCTCACACCGGCCTGAGCGAAGCTCGCATCACTGCGTCTTGGCCCGGCGAACCTTCCAGAAGCGGATGAATCCATCTGGCTGCGGCTCCCATTGGATGTCGCTGCGCATCGCCGAGACCTGGTTCTCGGTGTAGAGGTAGGCGAAGGGCCGGTACGCATCCGCCGTGCGCCACAGCTTTGCGATCAGCTCGGCGCGCTTTTTCGGATCGCCCTCGGACCGCTGTGCCTCGGCGAGTTCGTCCACCTTCGGGTCGAACATGTAACCGCGATTTCCCTTTTTCGCGAAGATGCTGAAGATCGGCAAGTCGCTGTCGAGGATGCTCGGGCCGAACACGAACAGGTGCAACCCCGAGAGCTTGCGGCCGGACCACAGCGCGTAGAACGAATTGTACTCCTGGCCCTCGAGCTTGACGTTGATCCCGACATTGCGGAGGTAGCCGGCGATCGCGCTGGCGACCGCGTCCGCCGCCCCGATGTAGTCGTTGGGATACTGCATCGTGACCGGCTCGCCCTGATAGCCCGCCTCCTTAATGAGCTGCTTGGCGCGCTCGGGGTCGAACTTTGTCGGGCCGTAGGTAGGATCGAAACCAAAGCTGACCTTGGCCACGATCTGTCCATTCGGAACGCCCATGCCTCTCAGGAGTTGCTGGGTGATAGCGGTGCGGTCGACCGCCATGTCGATCGCCTGTCGCATTTTGACGTCCGACACCGCGCGATCGGCCGGGTTGAAGCCGAGAAACACGACCTTGTAGCCGTCGCCGGTCTTCACCTTGATGTTGGCGCGGTTGCCCAGGGTCTGCGCCAGCACCGGCGGCAGGTTCGGCACGATATCGACCTCGCCGGATAACAGCGCCGCGGAACGGCTGGCTTCGCTCGGCACCACGCGCAGATACACCGACTTCACGGCCGGAGCGCCGCCCCACCAGTCTTCGAACGCCTGCAGCTCGATTCGGTCGTCCTTGACCCAGTTGACGACGCGATAGGGGCCGGAGCCGACCGGTTTGCGGCCGAACGCTTCGGGGCCCATCTCCTTGAACGCGCGCTTGGAGACGATCGCGATCAGCGAGGCGGTACGGTCGAATGGTGCGAACGGCGCCTTGAGATTGAAGCGAAGCTGGGTATCGGAGACCCGGTCGATTGTGGCGATGTGGTTGACATGGATGCGCGTGGGCGAGCGCTCGTCATCCATGATCTTCTGGTAGGAATAGATCACGTCGTCGATGGTAACCGGATCGCCGTTATGGAATTTGGCGCCCGTCCGGATCGTAAAGGTCCATGTTTTGGCGTCGTCGCTCTCTTCCCATTTGGTGGCGAAGTGAGGAACAACCGCATTGTCGGGACCGATGTCGGTCAGCGCGTCGAAGATGTTCAGCCGGGCGTGGAAGCTGATGATGGCGTGATAGATGGTCGGATCAAGGGTGGCGACGTCGGCGCTGATCGCGGCAACCACGCGGTCCTTGGCCGGTTGCGTCGAGCCCGTTGAAGGGGTGCCGGCGATCGCCAATGTGGTTGCCAGGACTGCGAGCGTAAGCGTCCGGTTGGGCATTGCATGTGCTCCTATTCGGGCGAATGTTCACCATGCTCTGTCATCTGTCAACAGATGACAGAGCATGGCTGATCGACGACGGTTCGTGGTCAGGCACCATTCGCCGACCGGCAAGTGGTGAACCGGGTGAACAAATCGCTGACAGTAAAGCCGCCGGGCTGTGCGCTCGATGGTGGCGCGTCCTAGCCGGCCTTCTGCCGTCCGTTGGTGTCCCTCGCGCGGTCCGGCACTAGGCTCTGATAGGCGTTCTGAATGTGCTCGCGCATCGCCCGTTCGGCGGTGTCAGGCCTGCCACCCTCGATCGCGTCGACAATAGCGACATGCTCGTCGAATGCCTTCAGCGCGCGGCCGGATCGAGCGCTCGAGCGGTATCGATAGAGCCGAAGTTGGTAGTAGAGATTGTCGAGCAGCAGATCCTCGAGCCGTTGATTGCCGGCGAGTTGCAGGATGCTGGCGTGGAAGTCGGTGTCGAACGAGCCTTGCCGGTAGGCGGCGCCGGACTTCAGAGCCGGGTCCTTGGCATGTCGCGACAGCAGGTTGCGGAGCGCGGCAATATCGACTTTACGGGCGTTTTCAGTCGCCTGTCGCGCCGCTAGGCCTTCGAGTGCCTCGCGGATAATGAACAGCTCGCGGATCGCGTCGGCGGACAACTCGATGACGTGGACGCCGACCCTGGCCCGTCGCGTAACCAGGCGACCCTCCAGCCGCTGCAGCGCCTCGCGCAGCGGACCGCGACTGATCCCGAACCGCCGCGCCAGTTCGGCCTCAGAGAGGCGCTGTCCTGGCTCGAACTCCCCGGCGGAAATTGCCTCGACGAGATTGGAGAATGCGATCTCCGCTAGCGATGCGGACGCAATCGGTTTCAACATGGACATGGTTCGATCCTTATCCTGCCTTCGCTGGTGCCGCACCCAACGTAGCCACCGGACGCAAGTGCAAACCGAAACTCGCTGCCGATCTCCGGCATCCGCACAGGTGCTATCAAAATGAGAGCGCTCTGCGACCTTGGCTCAGGTGCATTTGATAGCCGGATTCGCGGTAGATGTAAACTGTTGACAGTTTGCGCCGGCTGGACCACAGTGGTGGCTGCGTCGTCGAGGAGGGACCAAGTGGGCCGTCCCGGCTGCTGCTGAGTTCGATATCTCGCGAACCGTGCTCCGAGCACCACGATGATCTTTTTTGTCTTGCGGCGGACCCTTCAGTCGGTTCTCACAGTGCTTGGGGTGGTCACCGTCACGTTCTTCCTGGTCCGGCTCGCCGGTGACCCGGCACTGCTGCTGCTTCCGGTCGAAGCCAGCGATGAGGACATCGCGCGGCTTCGCGCCGCGCTCGGCCTCGACCAGGCCTGGATCGTGCAGTACCTGAAATTTCTCGCCAACGCGCTGACTGGCGATTTCGGGGTCTCGCTGCGGCAACGGACGTCGGCGCTCGATCTCGTGCTGGAGCGCGTGCCGGCGACGCTCGAGCTCGCGCTGTCGTCCTTCGTGCTCGGCATGGTGCTAGCGTTCGGGATCGGACTTGCGATGCGGCTGTCGGGGAGCGCCAGGCTCCGTACCATCGTCATGTGGATCGCACTCGCGCGGCAGGCCATCCCGGTGTTCTCGTTCGGCCTGATCTTGATCCTGATCTTTTCCGTGTGGTTGCGCTGGCTGCCGTCGCTCGGCCGCGGCGGCATCGAGCATCTTGTGTTGCCCGCGCTGACGCTCGCGACGTATGAGCTCGCGCTGTATCTGCGGCTATTCAACGCATCGCTCGCGGGCGAGCAGCGCCAGGACTATGTGCGCACCGCCTATAGTAAGGGGCAGGGGCGCACCAAGGTCATCCTCTTTCACATGCTGCCGAATGCGCTGTTGCCGCTCGTCACCGTGGCCGGCATCAATCTCGGCCTTCTGCTCGGCGGAACGGTGGTGACCGAGACGGTGTTCAGTTGGCCTGGCGTCGGCCGGCTGATCGTGCAATCGGTCAGCCAGCGCGACTATCCCGTCATCATCGCTGGCGTCTTCATCATTTCGCTGATCTTCGTCGTGGTGAACCTCATCGTCGACGTTATCTACGGATTCCTCGACCCGCGGGTGAGGGTCGCATGAGGGGCAAGCTCTCGGTTTCGACCGGCATTGCGCTTCTGCTGCTGTTCGGAGTGTTCCTGCTGGTGGTGGTCGTACCCTTCCTGCCGGGCTACGACCCGTACAGCCAAGACTTGGCCTCCAGCCTCCTCACCCCGGGAGAGCAGTCTCTCGAGGGCCGGACGTATCTCCTGGGCAGCGACACGCTCGGGCGCGACGTGTTGAGCCGCCTGTCACTGGCCGGTCGCATCTCGTTGTTCATCGGCATTTCAGCGGTCGTGCTCAGCATGGTGATCGGAGTGTTCCTCGGCCTGATCGCGGGTTTTTTCCGCGGCTGGGTCGAGAACGTGATCATGGGGATCGCCGACCTGCAATTGTCTATCCCGCGCGTGCTGCTGCTGATCGCGGTTGCGGCGATCCTCGGTACCGGCGTGCTCAAGTTAGCCATTCTGCTCGGGGTCACGAGCTGGGTGGTCTACGGCCGCGTCGCCCGCGCCATGGCGCTCAGCCTGCGCGAGCGCGAATTCGTGCTGTCGGCGACAACCCAGGGCGCCACGGCGGCCTGGAATATCCGCAAGCATCTCCTGCCCAACGTGCTGCCGCAGATGCTGATCGTCGGCTCCTATGAGCTTGGCCAGATCATCGTGCTGGAGGCCGCGCTGAGTTATCTCGGGCTCGGCGTGCAGCCGCCGCTGCCGAGCTGGGGTTTGATGGTGAGCGAGGGCCAGACTTATCTGGAGCTCGATCCCTGGCTGTCGGTGCTGCCGAGCATCGCGCTGTTCATGCTGGTCGCCGGCGTGCAGATCTACTCGCAGTCGTTCACCGCTGAGAACGACATGTCGGCTGAGATGGTGAAGGCTCCGTGATGGCGCACAACCCATCCAGTCCGGGGTCTGCGAACGGGTCGGAGCCAATCCTGTCGGTGCGCGACCTCGTCATCGAGGTGCCCGGTAAAGACGGCATGATCCGCCTCGTCGACGGCGCCTCCTTTGATGTCTTTCCCCATGAAGTGTTCGGCATCGTCGGCGAATCCGGCTCCGGCAAGAGCATGACCATGCTCGCGGTGATGGGATTGCTGCCAGATCCGGTGCGGATGGCGTCGGGTAAGGTGATGCTGCGTGGCCAGCCGCTCACCGGGCTCTCCTTCGAGGAGATGCGCAAGGTGCGCGGAAAGTCGATGTCGATGATCTTTCAGGATCCGATGACATCGCTCAATCCGGTGCTCCGAATCGGCGCCCAGATCGCCGAAGCCGTTCGCCTCCACAACCGTGCGCTGTCGAAGGCGCAGGTCCGCGCCCGCGTCGTCGAGCTTCTCAACCTTGTCGACATACCCGATCCGGAGCGGCGGTTCGACCAGTTTCCCAACGAGTTCTCCGGCGGCATGCGACAACGGGCGATGATTGCCATCGCCATGGCGAACGACCCGGACCTATTGATCGCCGACGAACCCACCACCGCGCTTGACGTCACCATTCAGGCCCAGGTGCTGAAGGTACTGGCCAACATCCGCGCCCGGACCGGCGCGGCGATGGTGCTGATCACCCACGACCTCGGGCTGGTGGCGGAATCCGCCGACCGCGTCGCGGTGATGTATGGCGGCCGCATGATGGAGCGCGCCGATGTCGGCGCGACGTTCTCCGAGCCGCGCCATCCCTACACGGTTGGGCTGATCTCCAGCCTGCCGCGCCTCGATCGCAGCGTGGCTGAGCTGTATTCCATCCCCGGCCGGGTCCCCGATCTGGCAAAGCGCCCGTCCGGATGCGTGTTCCATCCGCGATGCGGGCTGTCCAAGGGACGCGCCAGCTGCCGCGAGAGCATTCCGGAATTCCGCGAGATCGGACCGGCCCACCGCGCGGCCTGTCATTTCGCCGAGGAGACGGTGCAGTGGGCGCGGGCGATCGCGCCAACGCCATCGCATGGTGAGGCGGAGCGGCCTGTGTCGTCCAAGGCCCCGGCCGGACCGGCGGCGTTGCAGGTCGAGACGCTGAGCAAGAGCTTCGACATCCGTCGGCGCAAGGGCTGGGGTCACGACAAGCTCCGGGCCGTGCGCGAGGTCTCGTTCACGCTCACCCAGGGGCGCACGCTTGGACTGGTCGGCGAATCCGGCTGCGGCAAGTCCACGCTGGGCCGGCTGATCCTGCGTCTGATCGATTCGAGCGGTGGCGTCATCCGGCTGAAAGGTGATGACATCACTACATTGAAGCCGGCGCGGTTGCGGCCGAAGCGCCGCGAGTTGCAGGTGGTATTCCAGGATCCTTACGCCTCGCTCGATCCGCGCATGACCATCCATGACGTGATCGCCGAGCCCCTTCGCATCAACGGCCGCTATGATCCGGCGCGGATCGCAGAGTTGCTCTCTGCCGTCGGCCTGTCGGGCGAGGTCGCGCAGCGGCGTCCATCCGAATTTTCAGGCGGCCAGCGCCAGCGGATCGCGATTGCGCGCGCGCTAGCGCTCGGCCCCGACGTCATGATCCTGGACGAGGCGGTGTCGGCGCTCGACGTCTCGATCCAGGCGCAGGTGATCAATCTGCTGAAAGATCTGCAGAGCAGGCTCGGGCTGTCCTATCTCTTCATTTCCCACGACCTGTCGGTGGTGCACCACATCTCCGACGACGTTGCGGTCATGTATCTCGGCAAGCTGGTGGAGTTCGGTAGCCGCGATCAGGTGTTCAATGCGCCCGCGCATCCTTACACGCAGGCGCTGCTGTCGGCGATTCCCGTCCCCGATCCCGACAAGGCCCGCAGTGCCGGACGGATCGTGTTGTCGGGAGACATCCCGAATCCGCTGTCGCCGCCGTCGGGCTGTGCGTTCCGGACCCGCTGCTTCAAGGCAACCGAATATTGCGCGCAGGTCGAGCCCGAGTTGACTGATCGTACCGGCCCCGGACATCGCAGCGCCTGCCACTATGCATCATCGCCCGGAGCGCTGGCGGCCGCGAACGAGAAGGTGGACGAGCTATGCCGGCAACCATAAAGCGAGGCTTTGCGGACACCGCGGCCGGACAGGTGCATTACCGGATGACGCGGCAGCCCTTTGCTGCGGCGACGCGCCCGCTGGTCATGTTCCACGGCTCGCCGTCGTCGTCACTGTCGCTGGTGTGGCTGATGATGCATCTCGGCGAGACCCGCACGGTCATTGCATTCGACACGATGGGGCAGGGTGATTCGTGCCCGCCGCCGTCGGGAGACATCACCTTCGAGGATTTCGCGCGTCTCTACGCCGAAGCGCTGACCTTCCTCGGGCCGGAGTTCGAGTGCGTCGATCTGTTCGGTACGCACACCGGGGCGCGCATCGCCGCGGAGTTCGCCATTGCATTCCCGGAGCGAAGCGGCAGGGTCATCCTGGACGGCATGCGGCGCGGGCCAAACGAGTTCTGGCAGGAATATGCCGACTCGCTCGACCTCAGCCGTTATATCGACCACGACGGCACGCAGTTTCAGAAGGCCTGGAGCAAGCTCCGCGACTCGTTCTTCTTTTTTCCGCCATACCGGCAGGACGCTGCGCACTTTATCGGGGTGCCGCTGCCGGAGGCCCACGCGCTGCATGACTACGCGCTCGAGGTATTCAAGGGCATTGCTGCGTCGCACATCCCATATCGCCTAGCCGTGCTCTATCCGTCCGAGCAGCGCCTGCCTAAGCTCGCGTGTCCGACCCTTTGCACCTGTGCGCCCAAGGACGGTCCGTTTGGCGACATCGAATACGTCGCCAAGCTGATCCCCGGGGCGATCGCGCGGCCGCATCCGCAACAGGTCAAGATGGGCGCAGCGAGCGACGCGGAGCTGGCCCGCCTCGCCGCCATGCTGTCAACGTGGCTCGATGCAACACCCGCACAAAGGCCGTCCGCCGTCCCCGCGGGCAACTGTTGACAGTTGACAACATGGCGTTTAACTCCTCGCATTGCGTTTGAATTCGAACTGGAGGTCGTTTCGGCGTGAAGACCACTTCCCATCGGCTGAAGGCCATCTTCGCGCGACGCGACGCCACCATCATTCCCGGTGCGCCGAACGCGCTGTTCGCCCGCGTTGCCGAAGACCTCGGCTATGAGTGCGTCTATGTGACGGGCGCAGGGATCGCCAATATGCATCTTGGCGTGCCCGACATCGGTCTGGTCACGCTCAGCGAGCTAGCCGATCACGTCCGCGCCATGGCGGATGCGGTGACCGTTCCGCTCCTCGTTGACGGTGACACCGGCTTTGGCAATCCAATCAACACCGCCCGCACGATGCGGATGATCGAGCGTGCCGGCGCCGCCGGGCTGCAACTGGAGGACCAGATCTTTCCCAAGAAGTGCGGCCACTTTTCCGGTAAGGGCGTAATTCCGCTCGACGAGATGGTTCACAAGATCCGGGCCGCGGTGGATGCCCGGCTCGACAACAATTTCCAGATTGTGGCGCGCACCGACGCCATCGCGGTCGAAGGTTTCGCCGCCGCGCTCGATCGCGCGCACGCCTTCATCGAGGCCGGCGCAGATGTGACCTTCGTCGAGGCGCCGCTCGATACCGAGCAGATGAGACGGATCGCCTCCGAACTTCCCGTTCCGCAGATCATCAACGTCGTTCATGGCGGCAAGACACCGCCGCTGTCACGGCCCGAGTTTGCGCAGATGGGCTTTGCGGCGGCGCTCTACGCCAACGCGGCGCTGCAGGGCGCGCTGCTCGCCGTCATTGAGGTGCTGGGCAGCCTCCGCGATCATGGCTCGCTGCACAATGTGTCCGACCGGCTGGCGAGCTTCGAGGACCGGCAGCATGCGGTCGCCAAGGATAAGTTCGATGCGCTCGAAACGCGCTATCGCTGACGGGGCGTCATGACCTTCGATCTGGCCATTGTCGGTGGGGATGTCGCGCTTCCGGACCGCGATCCGGGACCAGCAACGATTGCGGTCACCGGCGGCAAGATCGCAGCCATCGTTCAGTCTGGCGACAAGGTCGAGGCAAAGCGCACGCTCGACGCATCCGGACTGCTGGTGCTCCCCGGCGTGTTGGATGTTCACCTTCATCTCGGCCACGGCAAGGACATCGCGCGTCCGCGCGAGGCGCGGGACGCATCGTTGGAAACCGCGGCCGCTGCGGTCGGTGGGGTGACCACCTTCATCCCATATCTGATGGCGACCGAGCCGTTCGAGCAGATCTTCGACGATGTGCGCAACGTGACCGAATCCGGGGCGCGGATCGATTTCGGCTACCACTTCATCATCTCGACCGAAGCGCAGCTCGCCGGCGTGCCGGCCTATGCGTCGGACTACGGCGCACCGTCGTTCAAAATCTTCATGAACAACCGCGGCGGCGAGGGCAAACGCCTCGGCCTGCCGGACATCGACGACGGCTTCCTGTTCCGCCTGTGTCAGCTCTCCGCCCGCAATGGAGGCATGGTCTGCCCGCATCCCGAGAACATCGAGGTGGCCTGGCAGCTTCGCAAGGAAGTGATGGAGGCGGATCCGAAGGGCAGCGGTGGCCTTGCGAGTTGGAACGCGACGCGGCCGCCCTTTGTCGAAGCCGATGCGGTGCAACGGGCCGGGCTGTTCGCGCGCAACACCGGATCGCCGCTCTATATCGTTCATACCTCTTCGGCCCAGGCTCTCGACGCCGCGCGGGTGGCACGCGAGCACGGCACTCGGATCTATATCGAAACCTGTCCGCACTATCTGACCCATGACATCGAGTGGTCGGGTCGCGAGATTGGCAAGATCAATCCGCCGCTTCGCGAAGCGGCCGACCGCGCCGCGCTTTGGAATGGGATCGCGTCAGGCCTGATCGATACGGTCGCAACCGACCATGTGCATCGCGATCTCTCCGCCAAAGAAGGCGGCATCTGGGCCGCGTCACCGGGATGCCCTGGACTGGAAACCTTGCTGCCGATCATGCTGTCGGAAGGCTTCCACAGGCGGCGGATTTCGATCCGACGCCTGGTCGAGATACTCTGCGAAAATCCGGCCCGGATCATGGGGCTCGGCACCCGCAAGGGCATGATTGCGCCGGGCTACGACGCCGATTTCGCTATTGTCGATCTTGACGCAACGACAGCCGTGTCCAACGCCGACGTTGTTTCCAGCGCGGGCTATTCGATCTATGACGGCTGGGAGTTGAAGGGAAAGGTCGTTCACACCATTGTCCGCGGCCGAGCAGTGCTGATGGACGGCGAACTGGTCGACGCCGCCATCGGCCACGGACGATATCTGCATCGCCAGCTTCAGCCCAGGCCTAGGTGAGTTGGGATGGTTGCGCTCACGGAAGTCAGCACCGATGCGACGGCGGACCGGCTCCGCGATCTGCTGTCCGGCATCCCGGTCTCGACCACAGGCCTCGATCTGTTTCAGACCGACCTGTTCTATGAATCCGGCTTTGCTCCGATCGCCGTGGTGTCGCCGCGCAATGCCGCGGAGGTCCAGCGGATCGTCAAGGTTGCGCTGGAGCTTGGCCTATCGCTGTCGACTCGCGGCGCCGGCCTTTCGTACAGCGGCGGTTACATCCCGACCAATGATCGCACCCTGATAGTCGACACTTGCGGCATGAACCGCATCGTCGAGCTTAATGTTCAGGATCGCTACGTGACGGTGGAAGCGGGCATGACCTGGGCCTCGCTGCACGAAGCCTTGAAGCGCAGCGGTCTAACCTCGCCGTTCTGGGGTACATTCTCCGGACGGCATGCCACGGTTGGCGCGTCATTGTCGCAGGGCGCGAAATTCTACGGTTCGGCCTCGCGCGGCACGTCCGCGGAGTCGGTGATCGGACTGAAGGTCGTGACCGGCGAGGGTAATCTGGTGACGACCGGATCGGCTGCCGGCATTCACCGACCATCGCCGTTCCATCGCAACTACGGCCCGGATCTGACCGGCATGTTCCTGTCCGATTCTGGTGCGTTCGGCATCAAGGTCGAGGCGACCTTGCAGCTCGTTCCGGCGGCGCAAGCGATCGAGGTGGCGTCGTTCACCTTTGCCGACACCGATGCGCTGATGCGGTGCCTCGGCATGGTCGGGGCCGAAGCGCTGGCGTCCGAGTGCTTTGCGCTCGACCCCAACTCGGTCCGCGATCGGCTGGCCGGCAGCAGCACCGCAAAGGACCTGCAGACGCTCAAGTCGGTTCTCACCGCGGCGCCGTCCAGGTTCCAGGGGCTGCGCGATGTGGCCGCCATCGCGATCGGCGGCCGCGGCTTTGCACGCGGGTCGGGCTACCTGCTCAACTGCGTCACTGAGGGCCGGAACAGGGCGGAGGCGCTGGAGCGCTTGCAACGCGTAAGGGACATCGCACGCGAGCAGGGCGGCGAGGAAACCGTATCTTCGATTCCCCGGGTGCTGCGTGCCACTCCGTTCCCGGAGGTGTCGGGGCTGCTGACCCCTACCGGCCGTCGCATCAACTGGGTGCACACCGTGGTCCCGAACTCGCGTGGCGCGGAGTGCTTCAACGCCACTGAAGCGAGTGTATCGCCGCCACCAGGACACGATGAACCGCCTCAAGATCAACTACGGCTATTTCCTCACTACCAACGGTCCGAGCGGAGTCGGCATCGAGACGCTGATCAAGTGGTCGGACGCGCCGCTGCCGATCCATCGATTTTTTTATGAAGGCAACTGGTCCCTACAAGGCCCGGCCCGCCGATCCCGAGGCGCGCGAGTCCGTCGCAGGCATCACTAAAGATATCATTCGTTGCTGGTCCGAAATCGGCGGTGTCCACCTGCAGATCGGCAAGAAATATCCCTATTTCGAGACTCGCGAGCCGGAGACGCGTCGGCTGGTCGAGCAATTCAAGAGCCTGGTTGACCCCAAGGGTGTGATCAATCCCGGCAATCTGTTGCCGACAGCGGACCGAGCACCCTGATAAATTGCACCCGTGATGTGAGGACCATCGTATGAAACCGTGGGACGGGATCATTCCCGAGGAAGAGCAGGCCGCCTACCGCGCGGCGGGGTTCGGCAAGCCAACCGGACTGGGCCAGCGGCCCGGCTTGCTGATCATCGACGTGCAGTACCGCACCGTCGGCACCAAGCCGATGCCGTTCTGGGAGGCGATCAAGGAATTTCCGACCTCCTGCGGCGAGGTGGGCTGGAAAGCGGTCGCGAATATCGAGCGGCTGCTCCAGACTTTCCGCGCGAACGGATGGCCAGTGCTTTATCCTTACGTGGCACCGAAGGAGCAGTTCGACACCGGCCGGCTGGCCGACAAGGTTCCTGCCCTGATGGGTGTCGCCGCCAAGGGCTACGAGTTTGTGGCCGAGGTCGCGCCGCGTTGCAAGTGACACGCTGGTGCCGAAGAAGCACCCTAGCGCGTTTTTCGGCACGCCGCTGGTCAGCTATCTGATCGACAAGGGCATCGACTTCGATCGTCGTGACCGGCTGCACGACTAGCGGATGCGTGCGCGGGTCCGTGGTCGACGCCTTCGCGTATAACTTCCGTGTCGTGTGTCTGCAGCGACGCGGTCTACGACCGCAGCCAAGTCTCGCACTCCGTCAACCTGTTCGACATGTCGGAGAAGTACGCGGACGTGATGACGACCGACCAGTACCTCCAGGCGGTGAACGTGTCCCCCGACGGCCGCAAAATCGCAGCGGCTTTGAGCTAGCCAACAAGAACACCCAGGTGGGCGCAAATCGCCGACTCGCGCGTTGGTCGCGGAGTGACAGGTTACGGAATGTTTTTGATCGGCCGGCGTCATTGCACACAGAAGCAGCTACTGTGGCTTTAGGCCCGAAATCCGAACCAGTTCTGTCCGCTCCTGGATGTCTTTGCGCTGCATTGCGTCGAATTCTGACACCGTCATCAACGTCGAGCGATGTCGCGGCAAGTGCGGGCACCGAATTTCCCGGCGCGTCGTAGTTTTTCACCACACTGTGGAGACTGATACTCGGATCAGCCATGTGTGGACCCTGCAGCGGATTTAATGCGGCTGATCAAATGGCGTTGCCCTTGCTGGCGGCGCCGGCGTCGATGGTAATGACCGTGCCGGTCGTGTAGGCCGACAGATCCGACGCCAGAAATGCGACCATGTTGGCGATCTCCTCGGGGTGGCCGGCGCGACCGAACGGCAGCGGCTTGTACATCTCGCGCCATTTGCCGGCGTCGCCCAACAGGTCCTGCGCCCGCTTCTGCATGATCGTCTCGAGCCGCTCGGTCGCAATCGGGCCCGGGTTGATGCCGACGACACGGATGTTGTCGGCCGGCGACGCCGCGCCCATCGCCTTGGTGAAGGCCATCAGGCCGGCGTTGCCGACCGAGCCGGCGATGTAGTTTGGTTCGAGCCGTTCGCCGGCCACGCCGAGGATATTGACGATTACTCCGCCGCCGCGCGCCTTCATGGCGGCATAGAATGCGCGCGTCATGTTGATGTAGCCGAACACCTTCAGGTCCCACGCCTGCCGCCAGCGTTTATCATCGATCTCGTTAAGTCGGCCGGCCGGAATGGCGCCCGCATTGTTGACCAGGATGTCGATGCCGGGATGCTCGGCGGCGAGTTTATCGATCGAGGCGGTGGACGAGACGTCCAGGGCGTGGATCACCACGGACACACCGGTGTTGCGGAGCTTGTCCTTCGCCGCATCGAGATCGGCAGCGGTGCGCGACACCAGGACCAGGTTGCAGCCTTCATCCGCTAGCACCGTCGCGATCGCGCGGCCGATGCCCTTTGACGCTCCGGTAATCAAGGCGCTTCGGCCGCGAAGTTTCAGATCCATGGGGGCTACCTTGTTGCGTCGCGATTAGTTGTTTTGCTCGGCAGTGGGAGTGAGCGGAAATAGGCGAGGAGATCGTCCACCGACATGACATCGGCATAGCGCGCATCGAGGTCACGCAGATGCACGGCATGCAGCGCGGCATCGAGATCGCCCACCGCTTCGGCCGCAACGAGAGTGTGAAAATTGCGCTGCATCGAATCGACCGCGGTCGCTCGAACGCAGACGCTGGTCGTGCAACCCGCGAGCACGATCGTATCGATGCCGAGCGCATGAAGCCGATCCTGAAGCTCGGTCTCGAAAAACGCCGAGGGAAACTTCTTGACGATGACCGGCTCGTTGGGGCGCGGATCGAGCACGGTGTCGATCGCAACTGCGACGCTGCCGAGCTTGCAGCAGTTTAGCCAGGGCACCTTCTTGCCCCAGAAGCCTGATTCTTTCTCGGGATCGGCATAAGCGATGGTGGTGTAGAAAACCGGCAGATCGCGCTCGCGGGCAACATCGAGCAGACGCCGGGTCTGTGCTGTCTCTGATGCGAAGTCGCCCCCAGGAAACTCCGAGACGCCGCGCGTGAAGGCATTGCTGAAGTCGATGACGACGATGGCGGGTTTCTGGCCGGTCCCAACAACGTTGCGGTAGCCGCGCCTGTCGTAGAATTTGAGAATGCCCTCCGCACCGGGAGCCTGCTTTTCTCTGTCCATCTCCGCTAGCCTCTCTGATCGACGAAGCGCGCGGCCTTAGCCTGGCGTCCCGCATCATAGATGTCTTTCGCCTCGACGAACTCGACCAATGGCCGGACGCGGATGGCGTCGCGAGCGCGCGCGATCACCATATCGGCGAGCGCAGCCCGGTTGGCGCCAGCCACGCGCACCACCAGTTCGTCCATCGACAATGGGTCTGACTTGTTCTCGCGCCTCACCACCACCTGAAATTCATCAATGCCCGGAATCGACTGGAGCGTTTCGAGAAGGACGGCAGGGTTGATCAGCATGCCCTTGACCTTCACCAGGTCCTTGGCGCGGACGACGGGACCGACAACGCGCTCGCTGGTGCGACCGCAAACGGGGCAGGGACGACGGTCGATCGACACCACGTCGCCGACGATGAAGCGGATCAGCACGGTGCCGCGCCGGTCGAGATGCGTGACGGCCAGAGCACCTCGTTCGCCGTTGGGGAGCCGCCGCCCGGTCTCCGCGTCGACGATCTCGTGATATTGAAGTTCCGGCGTCGGATTGTGCCAGTCGCCATCCTCGCGGCATTGCGCGAATGCGCCAAGTTCGGTCGAACCGTAGCGGTCAAACACGGTCGTTCCGGCCGCGCCGAGTTCGCGAAGGCATCTGCGCAGGTCCTCGCGCATCGCCGGCGACGACGCCTCGCCGGTGATGGCACACATGCGGACGCTCTTGAAATCGGCACGAAGCTCGACGGCGCGCAGCAGCAAGCGGCGCACGAAGCTGGGCACTCCCCACAGCACCGTGGCCCGATGCATGTCGACCATCCGAACGGCATCGTCCACCGATCGCCGGACATCGAACGGTCCATAGCTCGCACCCGGCAGCGCCGCAAAAATCGCGGCGCCGGCAGCATAGGCGTTGGTCGCCGAGCGAACGAAGGCACCCATAGGGGCGGGGGTCAGGGGAAACAGGTTGGCGATGACGTCGGTCTCGCGAATATCCGAGATATCCGCGACCCGGCGGGACTGGAACAGGTAGGCGTTATAGTCGTGTGTGGTGTTGTAGATCGGCGTCGGATCGGCGGTGCTGCCGGTCGTGTAGATGATTTCCCACAAGGCTCGCTCCGGCAGCGGCAGGTTCGGCAGCGAAAGGCGGAAGCGCTCGGGATCCGCCATCAGCTCGCTCTTGTAGGTCAACGGCAGTCGTTCGAGGTCGGCAAGAGTTCGAATGTCGCGCACATCGATCTTCGCCGCGGCCCATTGCTGACGATAATAGGGATGGCCGCGCGCGCAGAGATCGAGCATCGTGCGCAGCTTCGCGCTTTGCTGCTGCTCGATCGTCTCCAGCGATTGTCGTGTGAGATCGCTCATGGCGCTCCGCTCAGACGGGCCTTCGCTTCAGCAGCGTGACCTTGTCCATCTGGAAAACGATTTCGTCGTGCTGATTGATGACGTGGTCGCGGAACACCACAATGCCGCGGCTGGGATCGTTCGACGCTTTTTTCTCGACCACCTCAACCTCGGTGCGGATGGTGTCGCCTGGCCGCACCGGTTTCAGAAACTTGCCGTGCTCGACTGCAAGCAGCCCGAGCACCGTACCGGCGAACAGCCGCCCGGTCATGGCCGTCGAGAACGACATTGTCAGGTGGCTCGGGCAAATGCGCCCGCCGTAAGGCGTGGTCTTCGCGTAGTCCTCGTCGAGAAACAAAGGCACGTCGTAGCCGACGAGCTTGCAGAATTTGAGATGGTCTTCTTCCGTGATCGTCCGCGACGTTGTGGGATAGCGCCGGCCGACCTCAAAGTCTTCCCAGTAGCCCGATGTCGTGGCGCTCATGGCCTGGCTTTCGCGGAGGACGGCCGTGGCCGAAATCTCTATGAGAGCATCCTTCCGCAGCAATCCGGAAACAAGCACGCCCGTCGCGGTCGGATATGACGTCTTGAAGAACTCGCGGCGGACCGCCGCGGTCCCCTTGTAGTTCTCGGCCGTCGTAAAGAAGTCGTGTGTCTCGACGATGTCGTCACAGGACCCGCCGATCGAATTCAACAGTTTCTCGAATTTCCGAAAGATCTGCCGGGTCTGCTCAACGATGTCGCCCGGCGCGGTGATCTTCCCGTCGTCGTCGGTGCCAGTCGTGCCGGCGAGCCATACCATGTTGCCGACGCGGAGCGCGGGCACGTAGGTGTAACGCTCCGACCATGCCTTGCCGCCGGTGACGGGCTCACGGATTTGAGGCATCAGCTCTTCTCCTTCGGCGCTTCGTGCCGCAGCACGCGATACAAATGGAATCCTTCGAGCAGGGTCTCGCCGCGCTGGTTGATGATTGCCGTCTTGATCCGGCAGAAGTGGCGCTTGCCCTCATGCCAGATTTTCTCGACGGTGAATTGCGGATGAATTGTATCGCCGACGACGGCCGGCTTGAGAAAGTTGCAGCCCTGTTCGACGAACACGAAGCCTTCAATGCGCTCGCGGGCGTTGGACGCGCCAAGCGCGGTCATGCTGGCCATAAGCAGACCATGCGCCAGAGGTTTGCCGAAGCGGGTCTGCCGGGCATATTCGACGTCGTAGTGGATCGGATGAACGTCGCCGGTCAGACCGGAGAACAAAAGGAAATGCGCATCGGTGAGGGTCTTGGACGGCCCCTCGAATGTTTCGCCGACTTTCAACGGTGTGGGACTCATGGAATGGGGCTCATGGTCGCAGCGACCGGATCAGTTGACCGGCGATTTTGTCGGCGATCTCGACCGAGGACATCGGCCCATCGGGCCGATACCACTTCGGAATCCAGTTGATCGCGCCGAGGACCGTTATGCCGGCCAGATCGACATTCTCTGTTGCAAAGGCGCCGTCCGCGATGCCGCCACGGATCAACTTGCGAACGCCATCCTCGAAACGATCGCGCATGGCGACATAGCGCTTCCGCTGAGCCGGCGTCAGACTCTCAAGGTCTGTCAGCAGTACGCCGCCGTAGGCATCCTCGGTGATATTGCGGATATGCCTGACCAGCAGCTCGCGCAGAGCCTCCGCCGCCGGCAGGTCCATCGCGCTGACCTCATCGAGCGCAGCGAGGCTGATCGCGATGCATTTGACGTGGCAGTGATAAAGAATGTCCTGCTTGTTCTTGAAGTAATAGTAGAGATTGCCTTTCACCAACCCGAGCCGGTCGGCGATATCGCGCATTGTCAGCGAGGCAAGCCGCCGGTCGCGCACGAAGGACGCCAGGCTGCGCAAAATCTGGTCTCTGCGCTCGTCGACGCTGGCGCGCATATCCCAGCGCAACTCGCCTTCAGGAGCCGACATCGAAGCTTTCAAATTGCGCCTCCAAAATTGGCGCTGCTGTGGCAATGGGTCGTTTGACCGCTGGGTCAAACCCTATTAACGTTTGACCCGTGGGTCAAATTCTCACTCCGACGGGGGCGACGTTGGGACCAGTCTGCAACGGCGCAGCCGGAGCTGAGACGCGCAAGCGCCTACAGCTTGGACACGATGGCATCGGTGTAGAAGTCCTCCGGCTTTCCAGACTTGAGGAAGCCGGCGCGGATCATCGCGTCAATCATCGTCTTCCAGCTCACCGGGTCATTCTTGAGGAGCTTGCTGGTATCGTCCTGCCACCAGAGCTGCTCTTCGACACGCATGGCCTTCGCAGTGAAGTCGACCTGGCTGGCGCCCTCGACCTCCCACAGCTTGGCGACGCGTCTGACGATCTCCGCGCCGTCGGCATGCTTGACCTCGATCACCGAAGCCTTTTCGGCGCGGAGAATCTTCAGGAGCAGATCGGGCTCCTTCGCCAGGGTTTCGCGCTGCGTGAAGTAGGCCTGGCCGGGCATGGGAAGCTGATCGTTGGTCGGCCAGGCGATGATGTCCTCGCCTTGCTCTTTGAGCACGGTGGTGGTGCCGACGCTGACGATGTGCGCGTCGACGCGCCCCTGTTGAATCAGACCCCATCCGCCCGGGCTGTTGCCGATCGCTTCGCGCCGTATGGCGTCGGGCTTGAGCCCGTTCATCGCAAGCATCATGTCGAGGATGTTGTCGGAGGCGCTGCCGTAGTCGCCGATGCCGATGACCTTGCCGACCATGTCGTTGACGTTGCGGACCGGCTTCTTCGGCGAGCTGTAGACCATGATCGGCGAGCGATGCGAAATCGTCGCGAAGGCGATGATCGGTGCGCCCTGGCCGATGGCCTTTGCCATCGCGAGCGGATCGCCGCGGCCGTAGAGGGCGCGCCCTGCGATCACCTGCTGCACAGCGACCGCGGAGCCCTTGCCGGGGAGGATGGTGACGTCGAGTCCTTCCTTCTTGAAATGTCCGCCGGCCTGGGCGTTGAGAGACGGCGCATAGCCGATCAGATAGTTCAGCGGCGTGATGAAATTAATCTGACGCAGTTGTTGGGCGCGCACTGCGGAGGGAAGCATCCCGGCGCCAATGATCGCGCTTCCCGTGGCAAGCAGATGACGTCGAGAGATGGTGGACATGGTCAGCACTCCGTGTTGAGCATGCCATCACGTTATCACGCAGTCGACACGACGCAACATGCGAGCAAGTTATGATGCCATGACATCTTCAACAGTACCTGACATCAGACTCGCGGGCGTTGCAAAACGTTTCATCACCGACGAGCGAACGGTTCTTGCTGTCGATCGAACGGATCTTTCGATCCGCGCGGGAGAGTTTCTCGTATTGCTTGGTCCGTCCGGTTGCGGCAAGACCACAATGTTGCGCATGATCGCTGGTCTCATTCGTCCGAGTGCGGGCACGATCTACATCGGTCCGCACGATCTATGGCGGGGAACCGAGCGGAATTCCACGGTGACTCAAGAGCTTGGCGTCGTGTTTCAGGACGCGAATCTGTTTCCCGTGGTTCTCGATCGAGAAGAATATCGCTTTGCCGCTGAAGCTGCGTGGCGTCGACAAGAAAGAACGACTTCGCAAAGGCGCGCGAGCTTTGTCAGCTCGTCGGTATTGGCGGTTTTGAAGCGGCCTGGCCGCGTCAGCTTTCCGGCGGTATGCGGCAACGTGCCGCGATCGCGCGCTCGCTTTCCTACGATCCTCATATTTTGCTGATGGATGAACCGTTCGGTGCGCTTGACGCCATCACACGCGACCAGCTCAATCTTGAGCTACAGCGCATCTGGCTGAAGCAGGGCTGCACCATAGTCTTTGTCACTCACTCGATCGCCGAAGCAGCTTTCCTCGGCGACCGGATTTTGCTCTTGTCGCCGCGGCCGGGCCGCATCGACACCGAGATCGTGGTGCCGTTCCCGCGGCCACGCCCGGCGTCAATCCAGATGCTTCCGGAATTCCAGGCCATCGTGCAGCGGCTGCGTGAGCGGTTGGAGGCGATCACATGAGCTGGAAATTCGACCGCACGCGGCTCATCACGCCTGCGCTTCTCATCGGCTTCGTGTTGATCTGGCACTTCTATGTGACTTGGTTCAACGTCTCGAAGTTCATCGTTCCGCCGCCGCTGGAGGTGTGGGACGCTCTGGTCGAATTGCTGACGACACCCAGCACGCTTCGCCACACCTGGGCGACGCTCTACGAAACGCTGCTGGGTTTCCTGTTCGCCAGCATCATCGGCGTCGCGCTCGGCACCGCACTCGGCAAAACACCGTGGCTCGAGCGTGCGGCCAATCCATTTATCGTCGCCACGCAAGTCATTCCCAAGGTGGCGCTGGTGCCGCTGTTCATCCTGTGGTTCGGCTTCGGCCCCGAATCGAAGATCGTTGTGGCCGCAGTGCTGGCCTTCTTCCCGATTTTGACCAACACCGTGCTCGGCATTAAGTCCGTCGATTATGGTCACCGCGATGTCATGACGGTGCTGAACGCAAACCGCTGGCAGAACTTCGTGTCGCTGGAGCTGCCAAGCTCGCTGCCGGCGGTGTTGGCTGGCATGGAGGTCGGCATCGTGCTTGCGATTATCGGTGCGGTGGTCGGTGAATATCTCGGCGGCGCAACCGGGCTCGGCTATCTGCTGGTTGCCTCGATGAACAACTACAAGGTCGGCATGTTGTTCGCCGTGATCCTGTTGCTGACGGTGATCGGCTTTCTGCTCTATGTGCTGATCGGCGTACTGCGGCGGCTGGTGATCCCATGGCATGAATCGGCAAGGATCAATGAGCGGGCGGCAATGGTATGATACGGCGCGGGCGCAACAGAGCGGCGAAACCTATCCAGCTCGACTGATAAGGAATTGGCAGAAACCTTATCAGTGTGGTGGGGTAGACCGAACGAAACGGACTGTTGAGCTCATGAAGATCATCCGTTTCTTGAGCCGCCGCCTGTTACTCATCGCTCCTCTACTTCTCATCATATTGTTTTTGACTTTCATGCTGGTGCGGATCGGCGATCGCGACCCGGTGCATATGCTGGTGGGTCCGACTGCGACGCAGGCCGAAATTGAGCTTGTGCGGGTGCAACTCGGCTTGGACCGTCCATTGTTCGAGCAGTTCTATTTGTTCGTGGTGCAACTGTTGCACGGCGACCTCGGCAATTCTTGGCTCACTGGGAGCCCAGTGCTGCAGGACCTTATTCTACGCGCGCCGGCGACGATCGAATTGATCGTCTGGGGGGTCGGCCTGGGTACGGTGATTGGCATTGCTGTTGGTCTGCGCGCAGCGACGCGGCCCAACGGCGCATTCGACCAGACCGTCCGCTTCGCTTCGCTGTTCGGCTTCTCGATTCCGACTTACTGGCTCGGGTTGATGATGATGTTCATCTTTTTCTATCTGTTGGGTTGGGCGCCCCCAGGCATGGGGCGGATCAGCATGATTATCACTCCGCCGCCCAGGATCACGGGAAGTTATCTGATCGACGCATTGTTTGCCGGCGATCTGGCAGCGGCACAGTCTGCGTTCGCGCAACTGGTCCTCCCGGTGCTCTGCATTGCGATTGTTGCATCCGCGCCGATCATCAAGCAGGTGCGTGCGATCGCGATGGAGGTGATGAGCTCTGATGCGCTTCGTTACGTCCGCGCCAGCGGCCTGTCGCCGCGGATGGAGCAGAGGGTGCTGCTCCGAAACTGCGCGACGCCTTTGATCACATTCACCGCGACCGAGATCACCAGCATCGTCGGGACGACTGCCCTGATCGAATACGTGTTCGCATGGGGCGGGCTCGGTCAATACGGCCTCGGCGCCATCATCTCCGGCGACTTCGCGGCGGTGCAGGGCTACGTCCTGGCGCTGACCGTGTTCTCGGTCGTGCTGCTGTTCCTTGCCGATCTGCTGATCCTGATCATCGATCCGGGCGCGAACGAGGTATGAACCTGCAATCGCCGAGCGTCGCTGCACCGTCGCGTACGCGCGGAAGCCGGGTATGGCAGCGCGCCGCCGGAATTTCGAGGCGAAGTCCGACCCTGGTCGTCGGAGGAGTGATCCTGACTTTCATTCTGATCCTCGCGCTCTGTCATCGCTGGATCATGCCGTTCGACCCGCTCCACGCCATTCCAAACGCGACGTTGCTGCCGCCCGGCGTCGAACATTGGTTCGGCACCGACAACAACGGGATGGATGTGCTGTCGCGCGTGATATTCGGATCGATCTACGCATTCGGTATCGCCATCCCGGTCATCATCATCTCGCTGATCGTCGGCGTGCCGGTCGGGCTCATGACCGGCTATGCCGGCGGCTTTCTCGACGAGATCGTCATGCGCCTCGTCGACGGGCTTCGGGTGTTCCCCTCGATCATTCTCGTTATGGCTATGGTCGCCGCTGCTGGGCCTTCGCTTCTGAACATCGTGGTCGTGATGGGAATACTCGACGCGCCTGTGTTCGTCCGTCTCGTGCGATCCGAGGTGCTCGCGCTTCGTTCGAATAATTATGTGGAGGCAGCCATCGCCGTGGGAAATCCGACGTGGCGTATCCTGCTCATTCACCTTTTGCCCAATGCAATGAACGGCGCCATTGCGCAGACGGCCGTCCGCGCCGCGTGGGCCGTAAGGATAAGCGCAACGCTCGCGTTTCTCGGGATCGGCATCCAGCCGCCCGCCGCCGAATGGGGCGCCATGATCCGGCAGGGCGCCGAATACATGGTGACCGGACAGTGGTGGATCGGCGTGTTTCCCGGCCTCGCGTTGATCCTGATGGTGTTCGGACTGAATACGGTCAGCGACGGGCTGCAAGAGCTGCTGGATCCGCGCCGCGCATCGAGGGGCGATTGATGCTTCTCGACGTCGAACGCCTCCGCGTGGATTTCGTTTCGCGCGATCTCGACAACCGGATCAGGACCGCGAATGCCCTGAACGACGTCACCTTCAACTGCGACAGCGGGCAAATTCTGGCGCTGGTGGGCGAAACCGGGGCGGGGAAAAGCCTGACGGCCTTTGCGATCATGCGGCTTCTAAAGGCTCCGGCGCTGATTGTTGGCGGGAGCATCTGCTTCGAAGGGCGCAATCTCGCTGAGACGTCGGACGATGAGGTACGCAAGCTGCGCGGTGCGGCGATGTCGATGGTTCTGCAGAACGCCAAGGCCTCTCTCGATCCGTTGGCGCGTGTCGGCCCGCAGCTGATGCGCGTTCATCAGGCCCACGGCGGAGCGGGCCGATCGATTGCTCGCCAGCGCGCGCTGGAGATGATGCAGGCGGTCGCCATCCCTGATCACGAGCGTCGCTTCAACGCCTGGCCGCATGAGCTCTCGGGCGGAATGGCTCAGCGCGTCATGATTGCGGCGGCGCTGATCAATGAGCCGAAGCTTCTGCTGGCCGACGAACCAACCACCGGGCTTGACGTCACGGTGCAGGTGCAAATCCTCGATCTGTTGCGGGATATGGTTCGTGCCCGGAACATGGCCATGGTTCTGATCACCCACGACCTCGGTGTCGTGGCGCACTACTGCGACCGCATGGCGGTGATGTTTTCGGGAACAATCGTCGAGATCGGGTCTGTTCGGGATGTCTTCGCGCGTCCCGCTCACCCGTACACGCGCGCGTTGCTTGCGGCGGCATCCGGCGATCGGGCTGGTGATGGTCGTCTTGGCTTCGGCGGCGCGCCACCCAATTTGTACAATCTTCCAGTGGGTTGTCTGTACAGCAATCGTTGCGAACTGGTGCAATCGGATTGCGGCGTTCGCCCGGCGTTACGTCGCGCCGGGCCGGGCCATGGAGCGGCGTGCGTCCACGTTGCAGTTGCGGTCGCGGGAGACGCGCGATGAGCGCGGCCGACGATGTGCGGCCAATCCTTGAGGTCGCTGGTCTCATCAAGGATTTCCGTGGCGGGCCGTTCAGTCCGGTGGTCCACGCCGTCAATGGTGTGTCGTTCGCTGTGCAGCCGGGCGAGACGGTCGGGATGGTCGGCGAAAGCGGTTCGGGCAAGACCACCATCGGCCGGATGTTGATGCGTCTGCTGCGTCCGACATCCGGCGCCATTGCGTTCGGCGGCCGCGACATTTCAACCTTGTCCGAACGTGCCGCGCGCGCCATGCGCGCAGACTTGCAGATCGTGTTTCAGGATCCATGGAGCTCGCTCAACCCGCGGCTGTCGATCCGATCGCTCATCGAAGAGCCGCTCCTGATCCACACCACGCTCTCGAAGGCGGAACGGCGAGACAGGGCCGACGCGCTTGCACGCCGTGTTCACTTAAGCACCGACCTGCTCGACCACTATTCCGGGCAATTGTCCGGCGGGCAACTACAGCGCGTCTGCATCGCACGGGCTCTTGCGACCGATCCCAAGCTGCTCGTTCTCGACGAGCCGACCAGTGCGCTTGACCTGTCGGTGCGGGCGAGCATTCTCGATCTGTTGAAGGAGCTGCAGAACGAATCCGGCATGGCCATGGTCTTCATTTCGCATGATCTTGCGACCGTCCGATTCATCAGCGATCGGGTGATCGTGCTTTATGCAGGTTCGATCGTTGAGGAGGGAGCGACCGGCGATGTTTTCGATCATCCGCAGCATCCCTATACGAAGGCACTGATGTCGGCTCATTTGCCGGCCGATCCCACGGTTGTCGTTCATCCGGAACGGCTGGACGGGGACACGCCAAGTCCGATCGCTTTGCCGCCGGGCTGTGCGTTTGCGACCCGCTGCCCGAGGGTCATTCCTCAATGTTCCGCGAAGAGCCCCAGCCTGCTGCGTGTCATGGACGACGGCGGAGTAGCCACGCCGCAAAAAGCGGCGTGTATCCGGTTGCCGCATCGGGCTATGACAGAGACGCAATAACGAGAAGGGTCCGGCATGTCGTGTGGTCGGCACATTCCAAACGTCGTGCGGGCGATCGCCGTTGGATGTGCGATCGCCGGGGCAGTAATGCCGGCGGCTGCGCAGAACACGCTGGTTGTCGGCGCCGTGCGCACGCCGGGTGGATTCGATGGCGATGCCTTGCGGCCGGCCACACGCGAGGTGGTGCCGCAGATCTACGAGGGGCTGACCCGGTACCCGCGCACCGTAAAAAATGAATACTCGTTCGTCCTCGATACGTCGAAGGTTGAGCCGCATCTCGCCGAGCGCTGGACCGTCTCACCGAACGGTACCGAGTATGTGTTCAGGCTCCGCGAGGGGGTGAAGAGCCCCTACGGCAACGAGCTGACGTCGGACGATGTGGTGTGGGGTTGGCAGAAGTCGATTGCGCAAAAACGAACCGGTAGTTTTATTGCCGAAGTCTCCAACGTTCAGTCCGTCGAGGTTGTTTCGAAGTATGAGGTTCGGTTTACGCTGAGCGCACCCAGCGAGATATTCCTTCGCGCGCTCGCAACGTATGTGCCGAGCATTTACGATTCGAAAGAGGTGAAGACACACGCCACGCCTTCGGATCCCTGGGCGTTGAAATGGATGGAAACGCACGCGGCTGGCTATGGCGCGTATCATCTGGAGAGCTTGGTCCAAGGGCAGCAGGCCGTCTTTGTCGCCAATCAGAATTATTTTGGCGACAAGCCATTCTTCACGCGCGTGATCTATCGGGAAATTCCATCTCCCGCGGCACGTCTGCAGTTGATCAAGGCGCGTCAGATCCGCTGGGCGGAAGACCTGACGCAGCAACAAATTCTCGATCTGATGAAGGACCGAAATTTCAATGTGGTTCAGGACATCGGAACCGTGATGGCGAATGTTCGTATGAACGCCAACGTCAAACCGTTCGACGACATTCGGGTCCGGCAGGCTCTGGCCTATGCGACGGACTATGATGCAATCAACCGAGCGGTGTTTGCCGGCCAAGGTCAGCGGGTGCGATCACTGCTGCCGCCGCCGGTGCCGGGAAACGATCCGTCCTATTACAAATTCGAAACGGACTTCGACAAGGCGAAGCAGCTTCTGGGAGAGGCCGGCTATCCGAACGGCATCGATATCACGATCACCTATGGCGACGAACTTTGGTTCGAGGAGGCGCTGGCCATCCAGCTTCGGCAGTCCTTCGCCAAAGCCAACGTCCGGCTTACGCTGGAGAAGAAGACCAACGCCGAGTTGCGCGCCGGCACGGCCATCGGACGCCGCGACATCGTGTTCTTTCCGTTCCGTGACTCCCCGTTCGTGCTGGACCCGTTCTACAAGCTGTATATCGACGCGCATCCGGACGGCGCTTCGAACCGCAACGGGTTCAACAATGCGGAGTTCACCACGATCCTGAGTCAGGGGCTACGCGAGGGCGATCCGGCGAAGCGCCTCGAGCTTGCAAAGCAGGCCCAGAAAATCCACTCCGAGCAGGTCTCCTGGCTCTATATCCTTTACCCCGGATACAATCAGCCGATGCCGAAATGCATCAAA
Organism: uncultured Alphaproteobacteria bacterium; assembly: GCA_963850885.1. Lineage (GTDB taxonomy): Bacteria > Pseudomonadota > Alphaproteobacteria > Rhizobiales > Xanthobacteraceae > Z2-YC6860. Next base: position 139,158 of record CAWKOD010000046.1, read on the forward strand.
GGCTACACTTGGTATCCCGAATATGTGCCGCGGTGGCGCGAGCTTTCGTGCCATTAGCGGAGACCGACATAGAGTAGAGACCGAAATGGCAATTGATATGCACGCCCATTGGGTGCCGCGGCGCCTCATGAGCGAGTCGAAGGCCGGGCGGGATTGGTTCGGCTGGCGGGTCCTGCATGACGGGGCCGGCCGCGAATACGCTTCGCTCGGCCAGCGCATGCTGCCGTTTTCTGCTTCTCACGGCACCCTGGATGACCCCATGGCCCGTGCCGCGAAACGTCAGGCGGACGAGGGGATCGATTTCGAAGCGTTGATGCTCACCGGCCTGTTCTGGAACTACCATTTGCCTGAAGCGGTCGCCATTCGATTTTGCCGTGAGGTGAACGAGGAGGTTGCGGAGGTGCAAAAAGCATATCCCGACCGCTTCTGCGGCATGGCGCTGATCCCGCTGCAGCACCAGAAGGCCGCGATCGATGAGCTGCAGTATGCGGCCGGCAAGCTCAACCTGCGCACGGTCGCCCTCGCCAGCAATGTCCGCAATCTGAACCTCGACGAGCCGGCAGTCCTTCCGGCGATCGAAGAGGCCGCCAAGATGGGGCTCGCCATCTGCGTTCATCCGACGATCTGGGACAAGGCCGCCGATGCGCGCCTGCCGCGCTACAGCTTCTGGAATTCCTTCGGTGCGCCGCTGGAGTTGAGCGTTGCGGCCATGTCGCTCGTTTACAGCGGGCTGCTGGACCGTCATCCCAATCTGCGCATCATGTTTACGCAGGGCGGCGGCTGGATTCACTTCGGTGTGGGTCGGCTGGACCTGCGGTATCAGACCCGCCCGGATGCTCGTCCAATGGCCAAGCCTCCGGCCGAATATCTGCGGCACATGTACTACGATTGTCTCGTGCACGATGAGGATGCGCTAGCGCTGCTTGCCAAGCGGGCTGGCGTCGACCGGATCATGGTGGGCACTGATTTTCCGGCGGGGGGAGATATTCTGGGCGGCGCCGTGCGTTGGATTTGGGAGTCTAGTCTCTTCTCGGAAGACGAAAAGCAGAAAATCCTGTGGCGCAATGCCAGGACCTTTCTCGGGCTTGAGGGGTCTCCGTGAAATCTTCCCTCCTATAGCATTGCGTTCGGTCGATGGTTCGCCTGGGCAGATAATCCGTTCCAATCGGCGATCTAATCGGGCCTCGCACCCGACTGCTTGACGATCGGCGCCCAGCGTTGGACGTCGTCGCGCACGAAGGCTGCAAAATCGGCGGCGCTGCTCGGCGCTGGAGCCGCGCCCTCGTTCTCGAGTTGCGTGCGCATCCTCGGATCCTTGAGCGCGGCGACAATGGCGGCATTGAGCTTGTCGGTGATGTCTGCCGGCAATTGGGCCGGGCCGAACACGCCGAACCATGCGGTCGACTCGAAGCCTTTCACGACCTCGCCGATCGCGGGCAGGTCGGGAAACGACGGTTGCCGCTGCGCGGTCGTGACCCCATAGGCTCTCAGCTTGCCGGCGCGGACCTGGGCCGTCCCGGTGACCAGGCTGATGAACATCATGTCGACCTGGCCGCCGAGCACATCGGTGAGCGCCGGCGCCGTTCCCTTGTAGGGCACGTTGAGGATGCGGACGTCCGCCATCATCTTGAACTGATCGCCGGCGAGATGCAGCGACGAGCCGATGCCGCCGATCGCGATGGTCAAGCGTGTCCGGCTTGGCTTTCGCGTTCGCAATCAGCTCTTTGAGGTTCTGGGCGGGAAGTTTGGGATTGCCGACCAGGAGGCTCGGCACCGTCGAGATCATGCTGATCGGGGTGAAATCGGTGACCGGATCGAACGGCAGCTTGGGATAGAGCGTCGCGTTGATGGTGTGGCTGGTGAAGCTGACCAGGAGCGTGTAGCCGTCCGGCGCCGATTTGGCGACGGCATCCGCCGCGAGATTGCCGCCCGCGCCGGGGCGGTTCTCGACCAGCACCGGCTTTCCGAGCGAGACCGAGAGCGGCTGCGCGATCGCGCGTGCCATGGTGTCGGTGGTGCCGCCCGGCGAGGCCCCGACCAGAAGCTTGATGGGCTTCGATGGATAGTCGTCGGCCCAAGCCGGGAGTGAAGCCGGAAGCAGAGCCGCGATCAGAAGCGCGAAGGTTGCGAGCCTTGGAATGCGAAGCGTCATCCAAACCTCCGTTCATTTCGCCGCCAGCAGCCGCAGCATGTCGGCGATTGTCAGAATTTCTGCCACCGGCCTCAAGCCGTCGATAGCGGCGCGATGAACGTCATCGGAGAAGGCCGCGCAGCCATCCTCGATCACGGTGCAGCCGAACTCGCGAACGTGCGCGTCGCGCACGGTGGATGCAACGCCGCCGTTGGTCACGATGCCGGAGAAATAGAGGTGCTCCACGCCGCATTTGCGCAGCACCCACTCCAGCCGGGACATGTGAAAGGCCGAGTAGGCGATCTTCTCCACGGCGACATCGGCCGGCGCAAGCTCGTCGACGAGCTGCTGACCCCAGGCGCCCGGCGCGAAGTCGCCTTTCTTCAGGAATGGCCGCAAGGATTTCAGATGCGGCGAAATGATCGGCTCGCCCGAGCGGCCGGGCACCAGCGTGAACAGCGTCGCCGCGATCAGCAGCCGCGCTGGCGCGCCGCGCGGACCAAGCGGTGCAAGCCGGTCCGGCAGCGCGGCGATGGCGGGACTGGTCTGTCCGGCGCGGCCATAGGCGCCGTCGCGATGCAGGAAATCGTTTTGCAGATCGCCGAGAATAAGTGCGCTGGTTGCGACGTGCATCAGGCCGGCTCCACGATCAGATTGCCGAGTTGGTCGATCCGGCCGGCGAGGCCCGGTTCGATCACGGTGGTTGCGTCCGGCTGCTCCAGAATGGCCGGCCCGGCGATTTTTGCATCGACGGGAAGTTCGAGGCGCGCCCACACCGCGGTGTCGCGCCATCCGCCATCGAACCAGACCGGCCGCGATCCGAGCCGCGCCTTCTCGACCGACGCGGACGGCTCGGGCGCGAACACCGCGAAGTCGAACGGCGGACGGCGGCCGATCGCCGCCACGCGCAACGATACAATTCGCATCGCGATGCCGGGGAGAAGGCGGCTGAACGAGGCCAGGTATGCGGCTTCAAAGGCGGATTGGACCATGCTTTCGGACACGCCCAGGCTGTTTCCTTGAAGTGATCACGGGCAACGGCACGGTCACGGTGTGGGTCTGTCCGAGATAATGCATGTCCAGTTCGTACTGAACGTCGATCCGCTCGACCGCGATCCCCGAGGCGGCGATGACCGCGCTGGCCTCCTGGCCGGCGGCGCGCATCCGCTGTTCGAGCGCTGCGGCGTCGAGGCCATTGAGCATGACATTCAGCGTCTGCACCATGTCGTGCCGCAGATCGGCAAGCACGCAGCCGAGGGCGGATGTGATGCCCGGAAAGCGCGGCACCAGAGCGGACTTCAGACCGATCTGGCGGATCAGCGCGCTGACGTGCAGCGCGCCGCCGCCGCCGAATGGCATCGCGACGAAACGGGCCGGATCGTGACCGCGCTCGATGGAGACGAGCCGGATCGCACCGGCCATGCGGGCGTCGGCGACCTGCACGATCGCCGCGGCCGCCGCCGTGGCGTCGAGACCGAGCGGCGTGCCGACATGCTCCGCGATGGCGCGTTTGGCCGCTTCGACATCGAGCGATTTCAGCCCGCTGCCGAGCGGTCGCGCCGCGTTGATGCGGCCGAGCACCACCTGGGCATCGGTCAGCGTCGGCCGCGTATTGCCCTGGCCGTAGCACACCGGCCCGGGCACCGAGCCCGCGCTTTCCGGGCCGACCTGAAGGAGGCCGCCGCGATCGACCGAGGCGATCGAGCCGCCGCCGGCTCCGATCGTCGTGATCTCGATCATCGGCGTGCGGATGACCAGACCGAAGTCGATGGTGGTCTGCGCCGCGACCGAAACCTTGCCGCCCGCGATCACCGAGACGTCGAATGACGTGCCGCCGAGGTCGCAGGTGATGAGATTGTCAAAGCCCGAGGCTTTGGCGATGGCCGCGCCCGCCACCACGCCGGCGGCCGGACCCGACAAGGCGGTGCGGGCGGGGAGCTTCCGCGCGGTCGCGGTCGACATGATGCCGCCGTTCGACTGGACGATGTGGAGTTGGCCGGGAAAACCTTGCGCCTTGAGCTCCGATTCCAGCTTGCCGATGTAGGAGGCCACGACGGGTTGCAGATAGGCGTTGATGGCCGTCGTCGAGGAGCGTTCGAACTCGCGGATTTCGGACAGCACTTCGTGCGAAGCCGTGACGAAGTCGTTGGGCCAGACCTCGCGCACGGCTGCCATGGCGCCACGCTCGTTGGCGGCATTGGCGTAAGAGTTGATGAATGCGATGGCGACGCTCGCCGCGCCCTTGTCCAAAAGATATTTCGCGGCCGCCCGTACCTCGGCCGGATCGACCGGCGTCCGGATGCTGCCGTCGGCCAGCGTGCGTTCGTTCACCTCGACGCGCATGTCGCGGTCGGCGATGGGGAGGAAGTCGCCCCACAGGCCCCAGGTGCGGCGACGATCGCGCCGGCGCATTTCGAGCACGTCGCGAAAGCCGCGCGTCGTGATGACGCCGATCTTGGGCCCGCGGCGTTCGAGCAGGGTGTTGGTGCCGACGGTGGTGCCGTGCACGATCGAGTGCAGCGTGCCGGCGCCGCCGAGCGCATTGAGGCCGTTCATGAAGCCTTGCGATTCGTCGCCGCGCCGCGACGGTACCTTCGCGGTGCGGAAGCGGCCGTTCGCGGCGTCGAGCAGGAACAGGTCGGTGAACGTGCCGCCGACGTCGACCCCGACGATGACTTTGGGATTGCTCATGCCGGTGTTCCGGCGCGGGCCTTCACGGTGGCGTCGGCGTCGAGGGTGCCGTCGTCGCGCAGCACGACCCGGTAGTCGCGGCGCGCGGATTCCCGCGAGATGTAACCGAGCTCGACGTCGCGAGCCACGCGCGCGGGCTCGCGCGTCGCCGGATCGCCGAAGCCGCCGCCACCCGGCGTCTCCAGCCGCACCTTCTGGCCGCGGCGAATCCTGATGTCCGTGACCTTCGAGACCATCGGCGGTGTCATCTCGCCTTGGTCGGTCTCGTAGATGAAGCGGTTCAGCGCCGCGGGCCCGCCGCCGTTGACGCCGAACGGCGGATACTTGCCGCGCTCTCCGATCAGGAAGACGTCGGCGCCGGCTTCGGCCAGGGCTTCGACCTCGTAGATCGCGCCGAGCCCGCCGCGGTTTCGGCCCGGTCCGCCGGAATCCGGCCGCAGCGCCCATTGCGTGAACATCACCGGATAGAGCGACTCCAGGATTTCCACCGGCGGGATGGTGGCGGTCGAGATCGGGTTGTTGCTGTGATTGAGGCCGTCGCTCTCCGGGTTGCCGCCGAGGCCGCCGCCGAAGAAGCAGAACATGATCCAGCGCCGCCGCTGTTCTCGCCAGCCGGCGAGCGAGAGCGCGTTGATGGTGGCGAACGGGCTGCCCTGCGCGCGCTCGGGCGCGGCTTTGGCGAAGGCGCCGAAAATGACGTCGATGACGCGGAGAATGGTCTCGGTGTAGCCGGCAACCGGGCGGGGCGCCGAGACGGCGAGCAGGGTCGTGTCGGGAATGTTGAATTCGATCGGCACGAGGCAGCCGGCGTTGGCCGGCACATCGATGAAAATATGCTTGAGCGCGACATAGCAGCACGCGATCGCGGTCGAACGCGCGATGTTGAGCGGGCCATCGCAGGGCGGCGCCGAGCGGGAGAAGTCGAGCGTCATGCGGTCGCCCGCGATGGTGAGGTCGAGCGCGATGCGGAGCGGCGTATCGGTGACGCCGTCGTTGTCGAGGAAGTCATCGTAGGAATAGGTGCCATCCGGCAGCGCGGCGATGTTGGCGCGCATCAACGCTTCGGCGCGCGATGAGAGCACCGCGAGCGCGGCCGTGATGGTCTCGTCGCCGTATTCGTCGAGGAGTGCGTGCAGGCGGCGCTCACCGAGGTCGAGCGCGTTGATCTGGCCGTTGAGATCGCCCCAGTTCGACTGCGGCACGCGGGAGTTCGCGGCAAGGATGTCGATGATGTCCTGCTGGATGACACCGGCGCGGATGAGCTTCACGGGCGGGATGCGGACGCCCTCCTGAAAGCTCTCCGTCGCCTTTGGATTGTAATTCCCTGGGACATTGCCGCCGATGTCGAGCCAATGCCCGACCGAGGCGATCCAGGCGAAGACGCGCCCGCCGCGCATCAGGGGACGCACCAGGCGGAAATCGTTGAGGTGCGTGCCGCCGTCGTAGGGGTCGTTGAAGAGATAGGTGTCGCCGGGGTCGAGACCGCCGTCGCGCCCGACCTTGTCGATCACGGCCTTGACCGCGAAGGCCATGGCGCCGACGAAGATCGGCAGGCCGGATGTTCCCTGCACCAGCGTCGCGCCGGTTTCGGCGTGATAGAGCCCGTGGCAGGCGTCGTGCGCCTCGGCAATGATCGGATTGAACGCCGAGCGGTACAGCGTCGCGTCCATCTCGTCGGCGATCTGGACGAGGCGGCCGTTGAGCACTGCAAGCGTAACCGGATCGAGCGTGGTCACCGGCGAACGCTCGTCTTCTTGTCTGCCGGTGCCGCCGGGGTCTCGTACTGCTGACCGAGCGCGATCATCTCGGGCGTGCCGACCAGCTCGTTGATGCCGGTGAAGTCGAGCATGCGGTTGCGGTACGGCTCGTTGGAGCCGTGGGTCGCGAGCGAAGTGTAGAACTCGCTCGCCATGAAGCCGAATGCGCGCACGATGGCGCCGGGGAAGATCACCAGCGCAAAGCCGATCGACTTCCAGTTCGGACGCCGGAAGCGTCGGCGTCTTGCCGCCTTCGACCATGTTCGCCATCAGCGGCACGCTTGAGCCGAGCGCCGAGACCATGCGGGCGAGATCGCCGCTCGACCGTGGCGCCTCGACGAACAGCATGTCGGCGCCGGCTTCGCGATACATTGCGGCGCGCTCGATGGCGCGTTCGAAGCCCTCGACGGCGACCGCATCGGTTCTTGCGACGATCAGCGTCTCGCGCGAGTGTCGCGTATCGACCGCGGCGCGGATTTTGCCGCACATCTCCGGGGCCGGGATCAGCGCTTTGCCGTCGAGGTGTCCGCAGCGCTTGGGAAAGTCCTGGTCCTCGAGCTGGATCGCGTTGGCGCCGGCGCGCTCGAACTCGCGGACGGTGCGAACGACGTTGAGCGCGTTGCCGTAGCCGGTGTCGGCATCGACGATCAGATGCGAGCCGACGCGGTCGCGGATCAGCGCCAGCGTATCCGTGACCTCGGTCATGGTGACAAGACCGATGTCGGGGCGTCCGAGCTTGGTGTAGGCGATCGCCGCGCCGGAAACATAGAGCGCCGTGAACCCGGCCCGGGAGGCGATCAGCGCGGTGAACGGGTCGTAGACGCCGGGCGCGACCACGATGGGTTTCCGGCTCAGGCGGGAGCGCAGGGTTTCCGCTTCAGTCATGGTCACATCCCGAGATAGGCGCGTTTGAGATTGGGGTCGTTCCGGATGTCGGCTGCGCGTCCCTGTAGCACGAACCGGCCATTGTCGAGGATATAGGCGCGCTGCGCCACCTCAAGGCTTTGCACCACGTTTTGTTCAACCAGAAGGACGGCGATGCCTTCGGCGTTGATGGTCTTGATCAGCGCGAACAGCTCTTCGACCAGGAGCGGGGACAGGCCGAGCGACGGCTCGTCGAGGATCAGGAGCCTGGGCTCGGCCATCAATCCGCGCCCGATGGCGAGCATCTGCTGTTCGCCGCCGGACAGGGTTCCGGCGCGCTGGCCCTGCCGCTCGGCGAGCCGCGGGAAAATCGAGAACACCCGGCTCCGGTTGGTTTCGCGCCGCGCGCGGGCGCGGCGATAGGCGCCGAGATCAAGATTTTCGCTGACGGTGAGATTGGGAAAGATGCGGCGTCCTTCCGGCACGTGGATCAGGCCGCGCGCGACGATCGCCTTGGGCGGCTCCTGCTCGATGGCCGCGTCCAGGAAGCGGATGGTGCCGTGGGTGGCGCGCATGACGCCCGAGATGGTGCGGTTGAGGGTCGACTTCCCGGTTCCGTTCGAGCCCAGCACCGCGACGATCTCGCCTTCGCCGACGGTGAGATCGACGCCACGCAGGATTTCGGTCGCGCCGTAGCCGGCCCGCAGCCCGCTGATCGCAAGCAGGGACTCAGGCATGTGGTGCGCCCCCTTCCGCCATCATCCGGCCGGCCGCGCCCTTGCCGAGATAGGCCTCGACGACACGCGGATCGCCGGCAATCGCGCGCGGCGAGCCTTCCGCGATGATGCGTCCCTCGGAGAGAACAAACACGTTTTCGGCGAGGCTCATCACCGCCTGCATGACATGCTCGATCATGACGATGGTGATGCCGCGATCGACGACGGCGCGGATCACCGGAACCATGTCGCGGATCTCGGAGGGATTGAGACCCGCCAGGACTTCGTCGAGCAGCAGCAGCCGCGGTTCGATCGCCAGCGCCCGGGCGAGCTCGAGCCGCTTGCGGCCGGCCACCGTCAGGCCTGCGGCAGATTGGTCCAGCGCATGGCCAAGTCCGACGGCGCGCGCCACGTCGCCTGCAGCGGCTAGTGCGTCGGCGCGTCGCGGTCGCGACAGATGCGAGCCGACGGCAATGTTCTCCCGCACCGTCAGGCCGGCGAATGGCTGCACGATCTGGAAGGTGCGGGCGATGCCGCGCCGGGCGAGGCGGTCCGGCGGCGTGCCTGTGATGTCGTCGCCGGCATAGACGATGCGGCCGTCGCTCGGCGGCAGGAAGCCGGAGATGATCGAGAACAGGGTGGTCTTGCCGGCGCCGTTCGGACCGATCAGCGCGGTGATGCGTCCCGGGAAAGCGGCGAACGAAGCCTTGTTCACGGCGAGCAGACCGCCGAAGCGCTTGGAGACGTTCTCGACCTGGAGCAAGGCTTCAGCCACGGTCGCGCTCCGCCGGCTGCGGTCTTTTGAACGAAACGGCGATGCAGGCCGGTGAAGATGCCGGCGATGCCTTGAGGCGCGAAGGCGACGACGAGGATCAACACGCCGCCATAGATGACGAGATCGAGACCCGGCGCGCCGCCGGTCACGAGCTTGGCCAGTTCGCCGAGCGTCTTGACCACCAGTGCGCCGAGCAGCGGACCGAACACCGTCCCGATGCCGCCGATGATCGGCGCGAGCAGCGCCTCGATCGAGATCCACGGGCCATAGGCGATGCCGGCGTCGATGAACAGGTAATACTGCGCATAGAAGCAGCCGGCCGCCGCGGTGAACGCGGCGGAGATCGTCATGGCGCCGAGCTTCACCATGGTCGCGTCGACGCCGAGCGCCTTGGCGGCATCCTCGTTCTCACGCACGGCGACGAGATAAGCGCCGAAGCGGCTGTGTTCGATCATTCGGGCGAGGATCAGCGATACGCCGACCATGCCCAGAACGATCCAGTAGAACGGCGCGCGGCTCTGGAACTGAAAGGCCTCGGGCCGCAGATCAAGCTTGATCAGCGTGCCGACACCGGCGCCGGTGATGGGAGTGACGCTGGCGACGATGCGCAGCACCTCGGCGAAGGCGAGCGTCACGAGCGCGAAGTACGAGCCCTTCAGTCCCGAGCGGAAGCTCAGTGCGCCGATCACGGCGCCGACCAGCGCGCCCGCGGCAATGCCGATGACGAATCCGAGCCACGCGTTGACGCCGTAGCGCATTTGGACAATGGCGGTGACATAGGCGCCGGTGCCGAAGAACGCCGCATGGCCGAACGAATACTGGCCGCCATAGCCGCCGAGGAGATTCCAGCCTTGCCCGGCGAGCGCGATCAGCAGCGCCATCACCAGGAAATTGAGCACGACGTTCGACGATGAGATCAGCGGCACGGTGGCAAGCAGCGCCACGGCGATCAGGATCGGCGCGTAACCCTTCACGCCCGCTCTCCGAACAACCCGCTCGGCCGGAACAGCAGGACCAGGATGAACATCACGAAGATGCCGATCTGGCCGAGCGATTCCCCGAGATAGAGACCGGACAGGCTCTCCACGACGCCGACGAACAGGCCGCCCAGCAGCGCGCCGGTTACCGAACCCATGCCGCCGAGCACGACGATCGTGAAGGCGATCAGAACGAAGGCATTTCCGGCGGTCGGATTGACGTAATAGGTCGGGATCAGCAGGCAGGCCGCGATCGCGAGGCAGGCGGTGCCGAGGCCAAACGTGACGGCATAGATGTGCGCGACATCGATGCCGGACAGCTCGGCGCCGAGCTTCTCCTTGGCAACCGCCCGGATCGCCTTGCCGGTGTCGGTCCATCGCATGACGAGCCACAGCGCGAGCGCGACGACAATGACGACGGCGAAGGCGATGACGCGCGGCACGGCGAGAAAGGCCGAGCCGACCTCAATGACGTTGAAGGCGTAGGGCAGGTTGATGGTGCGGGTGTCGGCGCGAAAACCGTAGAGCAGGGCGTTCTCGATGACGACGGCGAGACCGAGCGTGACCAGAAGGATGTTGCGGTCCTCGCCGTGCGCGGCCGGGCCGATGATGAAGCGCTGCAGCACGTAGCCGAGCAGGAAAAATATCGGGGTCAGACCGATGGCGGCGATATAGGGATCGAGGCCGAGCCAATGGTAGGCGAAGAAGGCCGCGAACATCGCGGCGGTCAGCAGCGCGCCATGGGCGAAGTTGATGATGTGCAGCACGCCGTAGATCAGCGTGAGACCGAGCGCGATCAGCGCGTAGATGGCGCCAGTCATCAAACCGTTGAGCACCGCCGGAACGAGGATGACTGGTGACAACATGGCGGGCTGCAGGCGGGGGCGGCACCATCGCGTGCCGCCCGCTGGCCGGCGTTGTCAGGCCGGCGGCATCGGGAACACCGGCTTGGCCGATGCGAAGGCCGCCGGGAAGATCACCTGGATGTCGTTGCCGACCACCTGGGTGTTCACGGGCGCCGCGCCCTGGTTCTGACCGTTGACGAACTTGGTCGGGCCGTAGGGCATCACGTGACCGGTGAAGGTCGAGCTCTCCAGCGCGTTGATGATCTTGGCGCGGTCGGCGCTTGCGGCGCGCTCGAGCGCGTCGGCCAGCAGCAGCACGCACGAGTAGTTCATGTAGACTTCGTAGGTGTAGAAATCGCCCTTCGCTTCGACCTTTTTCTTCAGCTCCAGCGCCTTGGCGTTCTTCGGATCGAACCAGTGATTGCAGTCCATGATGAATTGCGCGGCCTCGGGGAATTCCTTGACGAACTTGTATGAGGAGGCCGCTCCGCCGAGCACCGAGTAGATGCCCTTCGGCCGCACCTTCTGCTGCTGCATGGTGCGCGCCAGCAGCACGTACTCATTGTAGTAGTTGGCCGGAATGACGAGATCGGGGTTTTGCGCCTTGATCTTGAGCACGACATTGTTGAAATCGCGGGTCGGCGTCGGATGCGGAATGGTTTCCAGGACCTGGAATCCGCGCTCGGGCAATTGCGTGTTCAGGAGCTTGGCGAGGCCGGCGCCAAACGCCGAGTCCTCGTGCACGATCATCACGGTCTTGGCGGCCTTGTTGGCCTGATCGTTGATGGTGACGAGGTTGTCGATCGCGGTCTTGGCGATGACGCCGAAGCCCGGTCCGAACCGGAACGTGTTCTTCAGGCCGCGGCTCACGATGCTGTCGACCACGCCGACGTCGACGATATAAGGCAGGTCGTAGCGCGCTGCGGTCTGGCTGGCGGCAAGGCAGATGCCGCTGGCGTAGCCGCCGACGATCGCGGCGACACCGGCGCCATTCATCTTCTCGACCTCGGCGTTGCCGCCTTCCGGCGTCGATTGCGCGTCGCCCAGCACCGCTTCGATCTTGGCCCCGCGGAGCGCCTTGATGCCGCCAGCGGCGTTGATCTCCTCGATTGCGAGCGTCGCGCCGATCCGGCCCTGCTGGCCGGAGTACGACAGCGCGCCGGAGACCGGGTGCAATATGCCGACCTTGACGGCGGCGCCTTGCGCGCGCAGCACGGACGGGGCCTGCAGAACGCCGGCGGCTGCGGCGGCGCCAAGCGCCGTGGACTGCAAAAATCGGCGGCGGCTTACGCTTAAGGTTTGACGAGACATTGGTTTCCCCTCTGCTGCTGGAGCCGAGACTAACATTGGTCCGGATGCTCTTCTATATTATCCTTGCTCTTGGGCCTTACGCGGCATTATTTCCAGGCATGAACCCGCCCCAAACCATCATCGACAAGCTCTGGGCCACCCACGAAATCGTCTGCCGGGAGGACGGCCAGTCGCTGCTCTGGGTCGACCGTCACTACGTTCATGAGGGGTTCTTTCCACGCCTTCGGCAAGCTGGCGGAGCGTGGCGTCAAAGTCGCCGAACCGGGCCTGACCTTCGGCGTAGCGGACCATTATGTACCGACCCGCGGGTCGCGGCGGGATATCGCCAATCCCGAGCTCGCCCGGATGGTGCGCCAGGTCGAGGAAAATACGGCACAGCATGGCGTCAAGCTGTTCGGACTGGACGATCCCCGGCAGGGCATCGTGCATGTGGTCGGCCCCGAGCAAGGGCTGACGTTGCCCGGCCTGCTGGTCGTCTGCGGCGACAGCCACACTTCGACCCACGGCGCGCTTGGCGCTTACGCTTTTGGAATCGGCGCCTCAGAAGTCGCACATGTGCTGATGACGCAGACGATCTGGCAGAAAAAGCCGCCGCGCATGCGTATCACTGTCGATGGCCGTGCAGCGCCGGGCATCGCCGCCAAGGACATCGTGCTCGCGATCATCGCGCATGTGGGCGCCGACGGCGCGACACGGCACGCCATCGAATTCGCAGGCTCGGCGATCCGGGCACTATCGGTCGAAGGGCGGCTCACTCTATGCAACATGTCGATCGAGGCCGGCGCGCGGTGCGGCATGGTTGCGCCTGACGAGACAACCTTCGCCTATCTCAAGGGGCGGCCCTATGCACCGAAAGGCGCGGCGTTTGACAGTGCGGTCGCGGAATGGTCGTCGCTGACGACGGATGCGGGCGCAGAATTCGACAAGGACGTGACGCTCGATGCGAAAAACATCGCCCCGATCGTCACCTGGGGCACCAGCCCGGAAGATGCGCTGCCCATTGACGCCAGCGTGCCCGACCCGGCGCGCGAGCCGGACGACGCCCGCGCCAGCTATCTGCGGGGTGCACTTGAGTATATGGGGATCGCGCCGGGCAAGCGGCTGACCGAAATCGCGGTCGATCGGGTGTTCATCGGTTCCTGCACCAACTCGCGCATCGAGGATTTGCGCGCGGCGGCGGCGGTGCTCGCGGGCCGCAAGAGCAAGGTGCCTGGGTTGGTTTCCGCCGGCTCGACCCTGATCAAGATCCAGGCGGAGGAGGAGGGGCTCGACCGCATCTTCCGCGACGCCGGACTCGAATGGGGCGAATCCGGCTGCTCGATGTGCGTCGGTATCAACGGCGATCTGGTCGCGCCCGGGCGAACGCTGCGCCTCGACGACGAATCGCAATTTTCGCGGCCGGCAGGGCCCTGGCGCGCGCACGCATTTGATGTCGCCGGCGATGGTGGCGGCTGCGGCCGTCACCGGCCATCTTGCCGACGTGCGGCCGCTGCTGGCCGGGCGGAAGGTCTAGAGCCATGGACAAATTCATCAAGCTCACCGACGCCGCGTGTCCGATCGATCAGCCCAATCTCAACACCGATCAAATTCTTCCGGCGCGCTACCTCAAATGGACGCGCGCCATGGGCATCGGAAAGGTGCTGTTCCAGGACCTTCGCTTCGACGCCGAGGGCAAGGAACGGCCGGATTTCCCGATCAACCGGCCGCCGTGGCGCAACGCCAAGATCGTGATCGGCGCGCGGAACTTCGGTTGCGGCTCCTCGCGCGAGGCCGCGGTCTATGCGCTTTACGATTACGGCGTCCGTTGCGTGATCGCGCCGTCTTATGGCGACATCTTCTCCGGCAACGCCATTCAGAACGGATTGCTGACGGCCATCGTCACCGACGAGGAGGCCGCGGAGATCATGGCGGCGCTGAACCGGACGCCAGAACTGCCGGTGACGGTCGATCTCGAGGAACAGACGATCCTGTGCGGCAACCGAACCTACAAATTTCACGATTGATCCGGTGCGCCGCACGCGGCTGCTGAACGGTTTTGACGACATCGCGCTGACCGAGAGCTATCGCGACCGCATTGCCGCGTTCAAGGAGAACGACCGCGCCGCGCGGCCTTGGGCGGTACCGACTGCGGAGCACTAGGAATTAGCAGCGGGGCGGGCCATGTCGGCGAAGATGCTCTGATGCGATGGCCCGGATTGAAGGCCTTCTTTCGCGTCAGGGAACGGCAGATTATCGGCGGCGGATCGCTGCTGCTGTTTCTTGCACTCTGGGAAGCGGTGTCGCGAAGCGGGCTCGTCGATCCGCTGTTCATTTCGTCACCCGTCCGGGTGATGCGCGCTGGCTCCGAGCTGCTGGCGTCTGGTGAGATATGGGGCGACCTCCGGGTCAGCGCCGTCGAGTTTCTGCTTGGCTATGTCGGCGCGGCCATTGTTGGCATTGTCATCGGACTTGTCATGGGCTGGTCGCGCCGGGCGCAATACCTTCTCGGCCCGTTCGTCGACACGTTGAACGCGGTGCCGCGCGTCACGTTGCTGCCGCTGATCATCATCTGGTTCGGCATTGGCATCTGGTCGAAGGTGGTGGTGGCTTTTCTCGGCGCCGTCATTCCGATTATCATCAACACCCAATCCGGCGTTAAGACGAACGAAGCAAGGTTCGTGAAGGTGGCGCGGAGTTTCGGTGCGTCGGAGCTGAAGGTGTTCGTCAGCATCATTCTGCCCGGCGCGGTGCCGTTCATCTTCACCGGATTGAAGTACGGTGCCGGGCGTGCGCTGCTTGGCGTGGTCGTCGGCGAGCTCTATGCGGCCACAGCCGGTGTCGGCCACTTGATCGCTGACGCGGGCAACACCTTCCAGACCGACGCGGTGTTTTTCGGGGTGCTGGTTTTCACCGCCAGCGGCCTGGTGACGGTCGCTATCCTGGATCGGTTCGAGCGGCGGTTTGAGAACTGGCGGGTCAAGGTCGGCGCGGCCGCATGAGTTCGCTCCAGAAGTTTTACCTGCGGCACGAACGCGCCATCCTCGGATTTTTCGCGGTCTCGCTGTTTCTTGTTTTCTGGGAAGGCCTCGAACGCGGATGGTGGTCCGGACCTGCTGCAGCCGCTCATCGGCGGCGCTGCCGAACGCTGGCGGATCAGGCCGATCTTCATCTCTTCGCCGACGCTGATCGTGCAGGCGGCTTACCGGCTGTTCTTCGTCACGGGAGAAATCTGGCGTGACGTCGGCATGAGCGGCCTCGAATTCGTCGTCGGCATCGCGCTGGCCGTCGTTATCGGGATTCCATTTGGGCTTGCCGCCGGCTGGTATCGGTTTTTGTCCTATGCGGTGGCGCCATTCCTCTCCGCGCTCAACGCGACGCCGCAGGTAGCGTTCCTGCCGCTCATCATCATCTGGGTCGGGACCGGATTCGCCACCAAGGTTTTGATCATCTTCCTGCTGGCCGTGCTGCCGATTGCCATCAACGCCCAGGCCGCGGTGCGGACCACGGACGCGCGTCTGATCAAGGTTTCTCAGTGTTTCGGCGCCGGCGAATGGCTGTTCTTTCGCAGCATCATCCTGCCGAGCGCAGTTCCGTTCCTGCTCGCGGGTCTGCGGCTGGCGATCGGCCGCGGCATGATCGGCATCGTCGTCGCCGAGGTCTACGGCTCGGCCGGTGGTGTTGGCATGATGATCAGCCAGGCCGGGTCTCGGTTTCAGACCGACCGGGTGTTTGTCGGCGTGCTGACCATCGTGGTGGCCGGTATCGTTCTGGTCGAGGTCCTGCGCTGGATCGAGCGGCGCGTGGAGGTCTGGCGTCCATGAGCGTCAAGCTTGAAGCCCAGGACATCCGGCTGGAGTATCAGCAACCGCGCACCAACAGCCGGTTGACGGCGCTTGACGGCATCAACCTGAAGATCATGGACGGCGAGTTCGTCTCGATCGTCGGCCCCTCGGGTTGCGGCAAGACCACATTCCTCTCGGTCGTCGACGGCCTGATCTCCGCCACGAGCGGGCGCATCCTGGTCGACGGCAAGGCGGTGACGCGGCCCGGGCCGGACCGCGCCGTGGTATTTCAGGATGCGTCGCTGCTGCCATGGCGGACGGTGCTTCACAACGTGCTCTACGGCCTCGAATGCATTGGTCTCGCCAAAGCCGAGGCGAACGAGCGCGCCGGGCGCTTCATCGCCATGGTCGGGTTGCGCGGCTTCGAGCAGCACTACCCCTACGAGCTTTCCGGCGGCATGCAGCAGCGCGTCAACCTGGCGCGTGCGCTGGTCATGGATCCGCAGATTCTCCTGATGGACGAGCCGTTCGCCGCGCTCGATGCACAGACGCGCGAGTTGATGCAGGAGGAGCTGCTGGCGATCTGGGCGCAAGCCAAGAAGACTGTTCTGTTCATCACCCACCAGATCGACGAGGCGATCTATCTTTCGGATCGCGTTGTCGTATTCTCGGGCCGTCCGGGCCAAGTCAAGGAGATCATTCCGGTCGAGATCGAGCGTCCGCGGAAACTGCGTTTGAAACGCGAGGCGCGGTTTCACGCGATCGAAGACCGGATCTGGACTCTGATCGAAGATGACGTGAAGGGCCGGGTGGTCGCGGCCGGCAGTCTGCCGGAAAACGAATAAACGAAACTTGCCCGGGAGGGGTCCATGAGAATGCCGCGCGGTTGGCTCGGTCTGGCGTTGGCGACGGCCCTGTCCGCGCCGTCTGCGCAAGCGGCGGACCCGACGCCGTTCCGCATCGGCATCTCGGCGCCGGTGGTGACGATCTTCCCGGTCTGGATGGGCGAGGCCGGCGGCTTCTTCGGCAAGGAAGGCCTGAAGGTCGAGGTCGTCACGATGGAAGGCGGCACCCGCGGTGTCCAGGTGCTGATGTCGGGTGAGATCCAGGCGATGCATGTGGGGCTGGCGCCCGTGGTGCAGGCCAACAAGCAGGGCGCCGATCTTCGCCTGGTGACATCAACCGGCAACACCATCCCGATCACCATCTTCGGCACGGCGGCGATCAAGAGCATGCCCGAGCTCAAGGGCAAGACCATCGGCATCAGCACGTTCGGCTCGGAAACCGATATCGCGATCAGCATTGCGCTGAAGAATGCCGGCCTCGGCCGAAGCGACGTCACCATCTCGCAGATCGGCGGCAGCTCGCAGCGGTTTGCGTCGCTGAGCGCCGGGCGGATCGATGCCGCCCCGCTGCTGGAGCCCGGCATCACTATGGCCAAGGAGAAGGGCTTCAATCCGCTAGTCGATCTCGCCGCCGCCAAGACGCCGTGGATTTTCGATTCCGTGGTCGTGACCAACAGCTATCTCAAGGGCCAGCGCGACACGCTGACGCGCTTTGTGCGCGGCTATATCGCCGGCGCCTATCTGGCGCTGTCCGATGAAAAGAAGGCCAAGGAAGTGATCGCGCAGAAGTTCAAGACCAGCGATCCCAAGGTCATCGACGCCACCTACGCCGATTTCAAGCGGATGATGCCGCTCGATGCCGCGCCTTCGCCGGACGGCGCCAAGAACGTGATTGCGCAACTGGAGGCGATCGGCATCGAGGTCGGCAGCAAGAATGTCGATGACTATCTCGATTTGAGCATCATCCAGAAGCTCAAGCAGGATGGCTTTTTCGCGCAGCTCGAAAAGACCTATCCCATCCAATAGCGCGGAAGGCTCTCCCGTTGAACGCCATTGACCTTGAAGTCATCTATCAGTCGACCCTGCAAATCGCTCGCGAGCTTACGCTCAACATGCTGCGGACCGGCTATTCGACCATCATCAAGGAAAGCCAGGATTTCACCTTTGCGATCTTCGATGTCCAGGGCCGGATGGTTGCGCAAGGCATTCCGCAGCCGCTGCATATCGGGCCGCTGAACGCGCAGGTGAACGAGATCCGTCGGCGCTTCCGCGATGACACCGAGCCGGGCGATGGCTTCATCGTCAATCATCCCTATCAGGCCTGCCAGAACCACGCGACCGACGTCACCGTGATCTCGCCGGTGTTCGTGCGCGGCAGGATCGTGGCCTACATCGGCAACATCGCGCACAAGCCCGACCTTGGCGGCAAGGTGCCCGGAACCAACAGCGGCGACGCCACCGACCTGTTCCAGGAAGGGCTGTTGATTCCGCCGACCAAGATCTTCGTCGCGGCAAGATGAATGTCGACGTGCAAAATATGATCTGCGCCAACACGCGGACGCCGGAGGTGACCTGGGGCGATATCCGCGCCCAGGTGAACACCAACACCTACGGCATAACGAAGTTCACCGAGCTGTTCGACAAGCATGGCGTTGCGACGGTGCAGG